>NZ_NPBI01000067.1:0-203 GCF_002272715.1 Paenibacillus sp. 7516 | reverse complement strand
ATCGTATTATGGTGCCGGCGAGAGGACTTGAACCCCCAACCTACTGATTACAAGTCAGTTGCTCTACCAGTTGAGCTACACCGGCGTTTTATGGTAGCGGCAGAGGGGATCGAACCCCCGACCTCACGGGTATGAACCGTACGCTCTAGCCAGCTGAGCTACGCCGCCACATTATGTAGTTATAAAACACCCAAAAGGGTTTC
>NZ_NPBI01000066.1:0-206 GCF_002272715.1 Paenibacillus sp. 7516 | reverse complement strand
GGAGCGGACGACGGGAATCGAACCCGCGACCCTCGCCTTGGCAAGGCGATGCTCTACCGCTGAGCCACGTCCGCATGCGGTATTAATAATAAATGGCGGAACCGACGGGATACTCTCACTTCGTTCGAGACTGCGAAGCTGATGCTCTCGAAGTGTATGCTCCGACGAACCCAAAAACGGATTCTCATCCCTGAAGCATAATCAAG
>NZ_NPBI01000065.1:0-224 GCF_002272715.1 Paenibacillus sp. 7516 | reverse complement strand
ATTATGAAAATATAAATCATGCTAACTTTGTGTGTGAGATTAACAAGATGGAAAACATAAAAAAAATATTTCACATAGGAGTTCGAGAAAATCTATTTAATAAAGTATTAAATGAAAAAGATGTGGTAGTCTCACCTGATCAAATTAATACGTTTAATTTAATTGATAGTATAAAAGAATTAGGGAATAATATATATATATCTATTGATTTTGATGTTATTGAC
>NZ_NPBI01000064.1:0-252 GCF_002272715.1 Paenibacillus sp. 7516 | reverse complement strand
TATTTAATAAAATATGTTTTTCTTTCATCAATTAAAGGCCAAACAATTTCAGGGACCCTGATTTTTTTTGTTTCTCCAATTTCCAGTGTAACTTCAATATAGTTCTTATTGTTCTGTACAAATTTTTTCTCTACTGTACCGACAGTCACAGTGCTTGATGTTATAAAAAAGTAATAAACAAAAAATAAAACGACTATGCAAAACAAGGATAATAGAACGTTCTTTTTCTTTTTACTCATCTTACCTCCCGTA
>NZ_NPBI01000063.1:0-257 GCF_002272715.1 Paenibacillus sp. 7516 | reverse complement strand
CTCCACATCCTTTCCCACTTAACACGCACTTGGGGACCTTAGCTGATGGTCTGGGCTGTTTCCCTTTTGACAATGGATCTTAGCACTCACTGTCTGACTCCCGGAAGTAAGTCTATGGCATTCGGAGTTTGACTGAGCTTGGTAACCCTTGCGGGCCCCGCACCCAATCAGTGCTCTACCTCCACGACTCTGTTTTCCGAGGCTAGCCCTAAAGCTATTTCGGGGTGAACCACCTATCTCCGAGTTCGATTGGAATT
>NZ_NPBI01000062.1:0-260 GCF_002272715.1 Paenibacillus sp. 7516 | reverse complement strand
GTATCTATGACCCGCAGGGGATACTCTCACTTCGCTCGAGACTGCGTAGCAGTTGCTAACGATGATGATCCTCCGACGAACCTTTGGGATTCTCATCCCCTTGTTGCTTTAAGAAGTAAAGTTATGACCCGTAGGGGATTCGAACCCCTGTTACCTCCGTGAAAGGGAGGTGTCTTAACCCCTTGACCAACGGGCCTTAATAGCTTTCAACAAACAAGAAGCTGTAAATCTACTAACTGAGCTAATGACTCATATGAGCC
>NZ_NPBI01000060.1:0-264 GCF_002272715.1 Paenibacillus sp. 7516 | reverse complement strand
TGCTTACAAGAAGTCAGAGCCCATTTAGGGGTGATGGCGTGCCTTTTGTAGAATGAACCGGCGAGTTACGTTCCCGTGCAAGGTTAAGGTGAAGAGCCGGAGCCGCAGCGAAAGCGAGTCTGAATAGGGCGGTGTAGTACGTGGACGTAGACCCGAAACCGGGTGATCTACCCCTGTCCAGGGTGAAGGTGCGGTAACACGCACTGGAGGCCCGAACCCACGCACGTTGAAAAGTGCGGGGATGAGGAGGGGGTAGCGGAGAAA
>NZ_NPBI01000059.1:0-269 GCF_002272715.1 Paenibacillus sp. 7516 | reverse complement strand
TGAGTCATGAAGGGCTCGAACCTTCGACACCCTGATTAAAAGTCAGGTGCTCTACCAACTGAGCTAATGACTCATAAAAACTGGTGGAGGATGATGGATTCGAACCACCGAACCCGTACGGGAGCAGATTTACAGTCTGATGCGTTTGGCCACTTCGCTAATCCTCCAGGATTAAAAGGTGGCTCGGGACGGAATCGAACCGCCGACACGAGGATTTTCAGTCCTCTGCTCTACCGACTGAGCTACCGAGCCTTATTTAATTTTAGATT
>NZ_NPBI01000058.1:0-272 GCF_002272715.1 Paenibacillus sp. 7516 | reverse complement strand
TACCTGTGGCCCCTGCTCCCGCCAATAATGTGTAGTCTGGGGAAGTTCCGGGTGTCCCGGTCGGTGCAGGAACAGTCGCTAGATAGGTACTTCCGTTGAACGTAACCACTTGACCTGCTGGATACGTCGGCGCTACAGCTGGATCAAATGGTACCACGCCACTCAAACCAACACCTGTCGCACCCGTGATCCCTGTTGCCCCAGTTTCGCCTGTAACACCTGCTATACCTGTGACCCCAGTCACTCCAGTAACGCCGGTTGCTCCTGCTCCA
>NZ_NPBI01000057.1:0-278 GCF_002272715.1 Paenibacillus sp. 7516 | reverse complement strand
AAGGCGACGATGCGTAGCCGACCTGAGAGGGTGATCGGCCACACTGGGACTGAGACACGGCCCAGACTCCTACGGGAGGCAGCAGTAGGGAATCTTCCGCAATGGGCGAAAGCCTGACGGAGCAATGCCGCGTGAGTGATGAAGGTTTTCGGATCGTAAAGCTCTGTTGCCAGGGAAGAACGTCCTTGAGAGTAACTGCTCAAGGAGTGACGGTACCTGAGAAGAAAGCCCCGGCTAACTACGTGCCAGCAGCCGCGGTAATACGTAGGGGGCAAGCG
>NZ_NPBI01000056.1:0-294 GCF_002272715.1 Paenibacillus sp. 7516 | reverse complement strand
TGTTCATAATTAATAAACTCCTGCTAAAAAACAGCACTCAAACCCGCATTCCACCGTTGCCCTCATAAATAAAGTCATGCTAAAAAACCGTATTTTTCTCCACTTTTGACTCAACTTTTTGTATCACAACTTTATTATAATCTGAATAATGTCTTGATAGAAAAACAGGGGAAAGGCTTGATGGATCTGGGTTTTCCCCCTTCTCCATTCTTCCTCTCCCCGATTTTATCACGTCTTTATTCGATTTTTAGCACAGGTTTATTATGAATAGCAGGTGTTTATTAGTTTTCTACA
>NZ_NPBI01000055.1:0-393 GCF_002272715.1 Paenibacillus sp. 7516 | reverse complement strand
ATTTTGATGTTATTGACCCAGTTCAGTTTAACTCGACAGGTTTTCTTGTACCATTTGGTCTGCAAATCGAGCAAATATTATCTTATATAGAAAAACTGAAACAATTTAATATAATAGGGATTGATTTAATGGAATTTAACTCTAGCTTAGATACACAGAAAAAAGACCAGTATATCTGTACGAACATTTTGAAAAAATGTATTGAAGTGATAGGAGGTGTATAAAAGATGATAAAGGCTCTATTGGTTTTAGACTTGCAAAATGGAATTTTGGATCAAGGTGAATTTTCCCCAATTACTGATAAGATAAGTGACTTAATTAATCATTTTGAGGAAAGAAATGAAGAAGTGATTTTTTTTCGTCATATAAATAAAATTGATGAAGAAAACAATT
>NZ_NPBI01000054.1:0-418 GCF_002272715.1 Paenibacillus sp. 7516 | reverse complement strand
TTTCCCATAGCGGAAACATTCAAATTAGCAGGTTCACTGAACCTGCGACAGCAACATCGTTACTTATCCATTTGTTCAGTTTTGATGGAATTTGAGGGGCCATAGCTCAGCTGGGAGAGCGCCTGCCTTGCAAGCAGGAGGTCAGCGGTTCGATCCCGCTTGGCTCCACCAAAGAATTTCGTCTATTTAGCTTGTTCTTTGAAAACTAGATATCGAAACGAAAATTGCGAATTAGAACATTCCTTTTAGGGATGAATGCTTGTTCGGTTCAAGTGACCGATCAACAATCATCCTAGCTGAACTTGTGTTAAAACAAGTTTCAATAAATAGTGAAAACTGCTTTGCGATGGTATCGAATTGGAATGACTTTTGGATTTGCGCAAGCAAACCAAGGGAAGTGAGAAATCGAAACCGGAGC
>NZ_NPBI01000053.1:0-584 GCF_002272715.1 Paenibacillus sp. 7516 | reverse complement strand
TCCGTTGAGGAATTGCACGAAATCTTCACAGAGTGGAATCAAGGCGAACTGGACAGCTATCTGATCGAGATTACGGCGGATATATTCTCCAAATACGATCCGGAAACCGGCAAACCAATGGTTGACGTTATTCTGGATGCGGCTGGACAAAAAGGAACAGGCAAATGGACAAGCCAAAGCGCGCTGGATCTCGGCGTACCATTGTCCATGATTACGGAATCCGTATTCTCCCGTTTCCTGTCCGCGATGAAGGACGAGCGTGTAGCTGCGAGCAAAATCCTGAACGGACCGAAAACTGAAGCATTCTCCGGCGATAAAAAAGCGTTCATCGAGAGTGTACGCAAAGCATTGTTCGCAAGTAAAATCGTGTCCTACGCACAAGGCTTTGCCCAAATGCGTGCGGCTTCCGACGAGTATGGCTGGGATCTGAAATACGGTAACATCGCAATGATCTTCCGCGGCGGCTGCATTATCCGTTCGCAGTTCCTGCAAAACATCAAAGAAGCATATGACAAAGATGCAGCACTCAAAAACCTGCTTCTGGATCCATACTTCCAAAACATTGTTGAATCCTACCAGGATGC
>NZ_NPBI01000052.1:0-595 GCF_002272715.1 Paenibacillus sp. 7516 | reverse complement strand
ACATTCAAATCTAAAATCTAGCCAGGTCGGCTAGTTACTCACTCGTTGCTCAGTTTTGAGAGCTCAAACTCTCAAACGTTTGGTGGCGATAGCGAAGGGGTTCCACACGTTCCCATCCCGAACACGACCGTTAAGCCCTTCAGCGTCGATGGTACTTGGACCGCAGGGTCCTGGGAGAGTAGAACGCCGCCAAGCGTAAACCCTATTGGGTTTCAATAATAATATACGGGCCCTTAGCTCAGTTGGTTAGAGCGCACCTCTGATAAGGGTGAGGTCGGTGGTTCGAGTCCACCAGGGCCCACCATTTACACTTTCATAATTTGATATGGGGCCATAGCTCAGCTGGGAGAGCGCCTGCCTTGCAAGCAGGAGGTCAGCGGTTCGATCCCGCTTGGCTCCACCAACAAGATTTCAAGCTTGTTCTTTGAAAACTAGATATCGAAACGAAAATTGCGAATTAGAACATTCCTTTTAGCTGAACTTGTGTTAAAACAAGTTTCAAATATTAGTGATACTGTATGAGCGAGTGATCGAATGGAACGACTTTTGGATTTGCGCAAGCAAACCAAGGGAAGAGACAGCTCGAACACGAGCG
>NZ_NPBI01000051.1:0-29898 GCF_002272715.1 Paenibacillus sp. 7516 | reverse complement strand
ATTATGCAAGTACTTTTTTCAAAAAATTAAAAACCATACTTCTATCCCTGTCTTCCACTTTTCTTACCTTCTATATGTAAGATCATATTCCGGCATACTCAATCACGTTTACTAAGAGAATAACAAAAAGCCAGACAAGCCTCTCTCCCTTCTTCAAGGAAGGTATGTTCGAGACTCAGTTCCGGCTTTTCATAAAACCCTTTCCTTCTATATAAGAGACTGCTTAGGACCATGCGATATTCCCACTCCATTGAAACTCATTACAATATGCGTTTACCCAGCAGCGACGCAATGAGTTCTACCCCCAGCCTCGCAGTGTGTCTATTATGATCGAATAATGGATTGACCTCCACAAGTTCCATAGAGGTAATACGATTCGTGGAAGCTAATAGCTCCAGTGCAAAATGCGCTTCACGGTAGTTCAACCCTCCCGGGACTGGTGTACCTACCCCTGGTGCTTCACGAGGATCAAGGCAATCCATATCGAAGCTAAGATGAATCCCGTCACTTCCCTTTCCTGCCACAGCCACCGCTTGTTCGACAACCCACTGGATTCCCATTCGATCTATATCATGCATGGTGAAGCTTTTGATTCCATGTGCTCTAATCTGCTCTTTCTCATACTCATCAATGTCCCTCAACCCGACGTACACCAGATTGGAAGGATTAATAAATGGACCAACCCCAGGGATATGGGATAAATTAAATGCCGAATGTCCCAGTGCCGCAGCCAGACTCATCCCATGCATGTTACCGGACAAACTGCGCTCTTCGGTATTTAGGTCAGCATGTGCATCGAACCAGATTACACCCAAGTTGGAATAATGAGAAGTTAACCCCGCTATAGTACCGATTGCCACGCTGTGGTCTCCTCCCAGAACAAGCGGGAACACACCCCCTGCTACCACACGGGACACTTCGGTGCACACCCGCTCACTCACCTGACGCACTTCACGCAAATACTTAGCACGGTTACGCTCAATTGGTGTATCAGCTACCAACGGACAATCCACACGCACTTCCTCCGTCAGCACTAATCCGAGTCTCGCAATCTCCCGCTTCAGCCCAGCTGTAATCAGCTCATCCGGACCTAACTCCGCACCCCCGCGCGCGCCCGCGAGGCCAAAAGGAACTTTAATAACAGCCACCTGGCGCTGCTCCTTAGAACTCGACCCCATTGCAATGGCGGCTTCCAGCTTGCCTACAGTTTCCGCATTATGATTCCCCATACAGATCAGCCCCTTCGCGGCTTATTTCTAAAGCAATGAGTTATAATTAGAACCGATCTCACATCCGCCTATCCAGGCTCCCATCCCTTAATCCCTTAAGACCTGTTTAATTCTTTCTACTGCCCAATTGATTTCATCTTCCGTTATGGTAAGAGGGGGTGCAAAACGAATCGTAGTCTCATGCGTCTCCTTGCACAGCAATCCTGCTGTCATTAGTTGCTCACAATATGGGCGGGCAGGCACATGAAGTTCAACACCTATAAACAACCCTTTTCCGCGCACCTCTTTTACCGCTGCACTCCCAATCCCCTTGAGATGTTTCATAAAATAATTCCCTAGACGCTCCGATCGCTCCGCCAGTCGTTCATCTTCCAATACCTGCAACGCCGCAACAGCCACCGCACAAGCAAGCGGATTACCACCGAAGGTGGAACCATGAGAGCCCGGCTCGAACAAATCAAGGATCTCTGCATCCGCCGCCACAGCCGAAATCGGCATAATACCTCCACCAAGCGCTTTACCCATGATCCAGAGATCAGGCACTGCCCCTTCCCAATCAGAAGCAAAACGGCGTCCCGTTCGACCGAAACCCGTCTGGATCTCATCCGCCACCGTTAACACCTGCATTTTCTTACATAGTTCAAAAGCTTCCGCAAGATATCCGTCCGGCGGGATGATTATACCTGCCTCACCCTGAATCGGTTCCACCAGAAACGCCGCAGTATTGGGAGTGATCGCTTGCCTCAATGCATCGATGTCTCCATAAGGAATAATGCGAAATCCGGGCGTGAATGGACCAAAGTCCCTTTGGTACGCAGCTGAGGATGAGAAAGACGTGACTGTCAACGTTCTTCCGTGAAAGTTACCGGAGCAGACGATAATTTCAGCTTGATTTTCAGGGACACCTTTACAGCGATAGGCCCATCTGCGCACAGCCTTAACCGCCGTTTCTACTGCTTCAGCACCCGTATTCATTGCAAGAATCTTCGTTTTGCCCGTAAATTGCGAGAGTTTCTGATAAAAAAGGGAGGCTGCACTGCTGTGAAACGCCCGCGAAGTCAACGTAACCCGGTCAGCCTGTTCCTTCAGCGCCTGAATAATCACAGGGTGCCTGTGTCCATGATTCAACGCCGAGTAGGCACTTAGCATATCCATGTATCGACGACCTTCAGGATCTTGAACCCAAACCCCTTCGGCTGTCTCAATGACAATCGGGAGCGGATGATAGTTAGGCGCAGCATATTGTTCCGACCATTCCAACCATTTTTGAGAGTCTGACATTACCCCCAGCACCTCCTGCCGATCTGTATACAAAATACAATATCAATGTATGCTTCGCCTTCTCCATTTACGACCCCTTCACAGCTAAATCCACCATAGCCCTTGGTACCGTGGATAAACCTCGATTAATGGGAAGCGGATAGCCTCCGTTCAATCCAGGCAAGCAGATTAGCCAGTGTAAATGTGATTACAAAATAGAGTGCAGCAGCCACGAGGAGCGGGGCGAGTGGTTGAAAGGTAACGCCTTGAACAGCTCTGGCCGTGTAGATAATTTCGGCAATCCCAATCATGGAGACAAGGGAAGAATCTTTAATAATGATAATGAATTCATTACCGATTGCCGGCAGCATGTTGCGGAACGCCTGAGGCAGTATAATGTAGCGAAGTGTCATGCCATGGGTTAAACCAAGTGAACGAGCAGCTTCCGTCTGTCCTTTGTCAATCGCCTGGATTCCTGCCCGAAATACCTCCGCCATATAAGCAGAACTATTGATGGTTAGCGCCACAACCCCCGACATAAATGCCGGCAAGTTGATGCCGATCACCGTCAGACCATAGTGAATGATAAGAATTTGCACCAGCATCGGTGTGCCCCGAATGAGTTCAATATAGGTTGATGCCAAAAATTTGATTGGCCAAACATGTGATATACGCAATAGTGCGATCAATACCCCAAGGATGGTGCCCAGCAGGACGCCAAAGAAAGACAATTCTAACGTCACCCACGCACTTCTTGCGTAATCCTGCCAATGATCCGATAAAAAAGAAAAATCTAAATTCACGGCATATCCCTCACTCGCCAGGCTTATTCCCCAACCAACTCATTGGCTTCAATGACGAAACGTTCGATGTCACCGTTACTTTTGAGCTTTTGGAGTGTAGCGTTAATTTGTTCCACCAACTCCTGATTTCCTTTTTTGACGGCAATTGCCGATCCAGCTTCATCATCAGCTTGTTCAATCTTTACGTCCGACAAGACAAGTCCCTGCTGGTTTTTCACGTATTGTTCCGCTACCGGCTTCTCCAAAATGAGTGCATCCACGCGGCCAGTCTGCAATTCCAGGATCAACTCGGGAATTTTCGCCAGGGATGTGAGTTTGGCACCATCTATCCCTTGAGCAATCCCTTCTTGAATGGAGCTTTTCTGCACACCGATCTGTTTGCCTGATAGATCATTCAATGAGCCCAACGTTCCACCCTCACCCTCCCGGACAAGCACTGCCTGTTCTGCATAGTAATAGATGTCCGTGAAATCCACGTTTTTCTTTCGCTCTTCGGTTGGGGTTAAGCCCGAGATCACAAAATCCACCTTTTCAGTGTCCAGCGCCATGAGGAGACCATCAAAATCCATGTCTTCAATCTTCAACTCGGCTCCCATATCCGCCGCAATGGCTTTGGCAATCTCGATATCGAAACCGACTATTGTGTCTTTGCCATCGATGCTCTTATGAAACTCATAGGGTGCGTAATCTGCGCTGGTACCAAGTACAATGACTTCCTTCTCTGTTGCGTCATCTTCAGCGGTTGATGCTGGAGCCGAAGGATTACCCGTTGTCTGTTCCTGCCCACAAGCCGACATGATAACAACCATCAATGACAACAACACCGGTAAAAGAATTCTTTTCACAGAGCATACCCCTATTCTTTTTTTGGAATGATACACATCTAAAATCTGTATACAATATACATAGTACTATATAAGGTATTTTATGTAAGTTATACTAACAAACATTTGCATTTTCAGCAATAAATTTCAATCATTTATGGACTTATATTCCATTTTAGGCGATATATCTAACACTTATATAACATTAAATAGGCATTTAAGTTAGCTTGCCCAACTTCCCCCTCGGTGTTAAGATGATAAAAACTTATAACACCTGAACGGCGCACCACACTTGGGCCCAGCTCACACATCCTATCATTACTATATACAGAAGGGGGAATTCGGTATGGAAGTACCTAAATACCGTTCCTTGAAAGATCACGTTTACGACTATATCGCCCAGAAGATTCAGGACGGAACATTGCTCCCCAATCAGAAGATCAACGAAGCAGAGATATGCAAAAAGCTGGACATCAGTCGCACTCCGACAAGAGAGGCACTGTTCCAGCTTGCATCAGACAATCTGCTGCAATATATTCCGCGCCGGGGGTTTATTGTTGCTCCTTTTGATTCTGGTAAAAAGCTTGAATTCTCCCAGGCCATCGGGGTACTGGAAGCTCTCGCCGCTACACTCGCAGCAGATCATTTGAGATCATCAGACCTACTTGAGATGGAAGCACTTATCGCAAGAATGGATGAAGACATTGCCCAGCTCGATCTTACCGCCTATAGTAAAGACCAATATCAATTTCACAACTTGTACATCCGGCGATGTGGCAATTCAACCGTTATTGAAATGTTGGATACATTGAAAAACAGCTTCATTCGCCAGTCGTATGTAAGTGACAACAAATCGAAGTTATCCGGGGTTCTTCAGGAGGTTAACGAGGAACATCGCCAGATTCTTAACGCCTTCCGTACCAACGACAAACCTCAATTGGAGTCCCTCCTCAAACATCACTGGCGAATTATCGACAACGATATGCTGTAATGGCTTCCCGGGCCGGCATTCAAACTGCAGTACAAAAAGGCAACTCACCCTGTGAGTTGCCTTATCCTTTTCTCACACCAATAACTTACGCTTAAGTTCACCTTCATCAGCATTCATCTCTCGTCAGGCGGGACCTTTGCATCAAAAACGGCATAACCCAACCTTTTACCGTATCTCGCCAGCAATTGGTCATTGGTTTCACTCATGCGCCGGACCTGTTCGTCCTCAAACAGAGCCATGTCCAGTTCCCGGTGCGGATCATGATCCACTCCCCATTTCCCCATGGAGCGAGAGTGCTCACGAACCAACACTCTGGTAAATCCGCACTGTTTGAGTCGCTTCTTCCATACCGTCATGGTGGCCAGTGTCCTCATTCCATAAAAATGCTTCAACCTGCGGCTCATCAGCTCAGTTTTCCGTCCGCTCAAAACCATCTCCCTGTCAATCAAACGCCCTCCTGGTTTCAAAACCCGCTTATATTCGGAGAGCGCAGCGCGCCAGCGAGTAAATATCGTGACCGATTCTACAAACACCACATCAAATTGATGATCCGGAAAAGGTAACGCAGTGACATCCGCCTGAATAAAACGAATATCCAACCGTTCACGTCTTGCTCTTCTGACTGCTTTCTCCAGCATCTGACGGTGAAGATCAATCGCCGTCACCCGATACCCATTTCGAGCGAGATAACATGCCGTTCTCCCTGTACCACATCCTACTTCCAATACTTGCCCCCGTTCAGGAAGAGACAAGGAATCGATTAATTGCACTGTTGCCGTGAATCCGCCAGGATGTGCACTTCCCTCACCAAGTTTAGCCAGTAAATCATGATAATCCAATGTTTCCAGCCCCCTTCCCTCCCTCCAGTGTATGGAGCATTGGCAAAAGCGGCACATCCCTATACATTTTCCGGGTACTCGTCCATACCAATTCAGTCTCTTTTTACTATGATATACAAACCGTTGATTCCAAGCGGCAAACCGCAAAATCTGAGGGGGATATGCATGCACAGAATTCATCCGGTATGTGAAGAGACGGTGTCTCCGCACGTTGGACGCCCAGTATGTATGATTATGAAAGATGGCAAGCACATATACGGTACACTTGGAGGCTGCCGGGATGGCAAGATTTATGTCAGCGGAAGTTTCGAAGGCCCACGCTTGTGCTCTGTAAAATCCAAACAGCAGCTCCGCAGAAAAGGGAAAAACAACACAGTTACTGCAAAAAAAGTAAAGTCTTCCGCTTATGGCCCTTACGGATACGGGTACGGCGGGGGTTACGGATACGGGGCCGGATATGATCTTGCGCTGGTAACCACATTATTGCTGCTCCCATTCCTCTTCATCTAAGCAATTACACTCACCGGCCATATTGAAATTGAAGCACCCCTCATGATGGTACTGCCATGAGGGGTGTTTGTTATACATGAATATCTCAAAATGAATAAAAAAAAGGCATTCGCCAAAACGAATGCCGGGAATTTCATATTTCATTACCCGTACCTTTGCACAAGATGTCAGGTCTAAATTAAAAAAAAACACCTCGTTAGAGGCGGGTAAGCTATGTTAAATCCGATTTCCTTTAGACATCGTCTTCATGTTACTGTTCGAATTTTCAAGCAATGGCAGCATCCTAGTCGTGCTAACCATCTCAGAAGCACATATCGGACAAGTAGGCACGCTATCAAACGCAAAATTGTCCCGCATCCATCCTTTGCACGTATCACTCGTACACTCCCAGATTGCCGCATCCGCTTGTGGAATTTCTTCCAATGGCTTTTTGCGATTATACATGACTTCTACCCCCTTGTTATGGAAAAACATCTAACCGACGTTATTTCACAGAAGCCTATACTTAGCGGAAGTCTTGACCCCGCTCGGCTACTGCCTCGACAACTTATTGGGCCGACTTACATCTATCTGCTCAAAAAAAAGAAGCTGCCTTTACCATTATAACATGTTAAAGGCAGCTATGCTTTAATTACAGTTTTACAACTTCTTCTGCTTGAGGACCACGGTTTCCTTGTACAATTTTAAATTGCACGCGTTGACCTTCGTCCAGCGTTTTGAAGCCTTCGCCTGTAATAGCGCTGAAGTGTACGAATACATCTTCTCCGCCTTCAACTTCGATGAAACCGAAGCCTTTATCAGCGTTGAACCATTTTACTGTTCCGTTTTGCATGTGAATTACACCTCCAAATAAAGATTAACATGTTCCTTTGTTCTTTGCAGCAAGCAAATAAAAATTCACACATTGAAAAAGGTACCAGTCATAACCTATAAGTGATCGCCCTTTACAATATGTGAATTAGGTTTTCCACTCTCTCTACAACTTGTTCTTATTATAACTCTAATTCTGCCAAAAAGCAAATCTTTGTATTTTCTTTTCAAACAGCTTTGGAAATACATGTTATTCGTGCTGCAGTGGACAAGTCTTGTTCAAAAGCACATCCGCTGCTGTGCGGTCTTATGAAAGGATATGCAGATCCGAACCAACTTATACATTTTTTATAAAATATTTTGGCATGCATATCCATTCCAATTAGATTCACTCTGCCTATATATCCAAATGAACCTACGTCCAAGCCCACATAAAGGCATCCCGATCCCAGGCAATCTGCCCGCCATGGAGCTTTCGGAATGCTTTTTTTACTTCTTTGGATAAAGAAGCATTCCCGTTCTCATTAACAAAAACAAATTCATCACCAAAATGAGTCTTCACGTATTCAATTGCAGCTTCCTGCTTCAATGTTCCGGTAAACTTAATCTCCTGAACCATCCACTCGGCGACTTCCTGTGCTGTTTTTTCCATCCTTAATCACCTGCTTCTATTCTAATGTGCGAAAGGGGCTGACACATGAACCCGGATCCCCTGTCCCCCCTACCGCCAGACTGAAGTATAACACGAGTACACTACAAGTGCTAAATGCGGTTACCAAGTCGCCTTAGGAATGATCTAATGTGTAACCTCATGTCCAGCAGCTCCCGCATCGGCAGAGATTCTTTTTTCTTTTCGAGCACCATAGATCAACCATACACAATGAACAGCAAGAACGATTAACAAGAAAAGATCATAAGGAAGAGTATTCGTATCCTGGAGGTCATCACTTAGGAACTGGATCAAATTATGTATGAAGTGAAACAGAATCAAGGGAATGATGTTCCCGTTTTTAAGCATTAACAGTGCCAGTACAACACCAAGCAGTAATGCATAGATCAGCTGCAGCATCGTATCCGCCATACTTTGACCTGAGAGTGCATTCAACATATGTGTAATGGAAAATAAAATGCCTGAGGTCACTACCGCTGCCACTGCACTCTTGCGAAGTAATGTTTTGAATATAAGTCCGCGGTATACGGTTTCTTCCACAAAGGCAACGAGCAGCGTGAAAAAGATAAAGAAGGTCACTTTCGCTAAAGTCAGCTCCGCAAAACCTTTCAGGGCGATTGTACCCAGTACAAGGAGTAGCGGAATATAATACTTTGCGTGCTGAACCGGGATGGTTCTTAGGGAACGAAATCCCGTCTCGGCCCACCTGCGCCGCAGGGTCAGATAAATGATGAGTACAACAGCCATCGGCGTAAAGGACATAAGCACTGGCGAAGTGTAATCCAATTGCTTCACCGTCGCCACAGCCCCTGCTGCAAATACAGCAAGCAAGAGCAGCAGTTCAATGATAATCACAGCCAGTACCGGTCTGCGTTCGGAGAACGATGGTATTTTTCCGGTTTGCGGGGTTGCCATCGGTGAATCAGCCTCATTTCATTATCATTTGTCGTTGTCATGCGAACTTGATATGACAATTTAGTTGTATCATATCAGTGAGCATTCGAATATCCTTTTTTGGATAAAAATATAAAAGTAACAAAATAGAGACTTTCTCCATCCTCTTTTCCCCTAAAATCAGGTATGGCTTGTGTTCGAAACTGTCATCATAGTAGTACGAAAGATATTGGCTGCAGGGTTAAAGCTACTCTGCAGCGTCTTATATAGAGAGAAACGGTAAAAAGTAACGAACGTGCATGATGCATAACAAATCAGGGGGTCAATATGAAGGAACTATTTCTGCGCTGGGGGCATCTGCTGGCTATACTCTGCATACCACTTCAAGGCACCATATATGTTTTTCTTGGCAGTAATCCGGGTGACAATGTCTTCTACAATTACGCTTGGATTGATACAAAAATTCCATTTATCAAAGAATTCATCTACCCATACATCAGTTGGATGCCCATTCTATACCTTGGCTTTATCTATCTGGGCCTGACGAATAAATCGTTATTCTGGCGCACACTACTGACCTATAATGTCGGGGTCATCGCGGCCAACATCTGTTTTGCAGTCTTTCCAACACATGTCCCGCGGCCAATGGTTGGCGGAACGGATCTGAGCAGTACGTTAGTTCAGTTCATCTATGCCAATGATGCTCCATTCAATTGTTTTC
This sequence comes from Paenibacillus sp. 7516, assembly GCF_002272715.1. Classification (NCBI taxonomy): domain Bacteria; kingdom Bacillati; phylum Bacillota; class Bacilli; order Caryophanales; family Paenibacillaceae; genus Paenibacillus; species Paenibacillus sp. 7516. The sequence goes on along the minus strand of NZ_NPBI01000051.1, from coordinate 20,347 downwards.
CAAGCGTTCACTGCCTCACAAGTTATCTGCTGTTTATAATCATTAATCGGCATTTGAATTTCCGACCACTCGCCCGAATCTCCTGGTCAGTGTGGCTCTGGCTGATCATTGCTTCAACGGTGTTTGTAAAACAGCACTCCCTGCTGGATGTTGCAGGCGGTATTTTGTTTGCGGAAGCAGCGTATTGGGCCGTCCGGGCAGTCTTGGCCCGCAGCAGCCTTGCCCGCAAAAAAACGAAGCAGCGTGTAGGTGCCACCAATACAAGCAGCAATGCTTAATCATTCCTACAAGCAGCAAAGGATATATGCTGCATGAAATCAAAAGAGGGCCAGCGGCCCTCTTTTTTTTCACATCTATATATAGAAGAAACCAAAAACCGACTCACCTTCAGGGTTAAAGTTCCGTCTCAAATCACAGGAGGACGCTCATGGAGCCAGTCGGAAGGCTGGGTTCCGGTTATGCGCTTGAAAATGCGGTAGAAGTACGACAGGTCCCGATAACCAAGAAATTCCGCAATCTCCTGAATGGACAACTGTGACTCCGTGAGGAGATATAACGCTCGTTTCATCCGCTGATCATGCACATACTGGCTGATCGTTTGATTCGTCATGCTTTTGAACAACGCTGCAGCATAATTGGGTGTCTTGCCAATCGCATCTCCGAGATCATCCTTCGTTAACTTTTCCCGGTAATGGCGCTCAATGTATCGTTTCATCCGCTCTGCATGCATATGTTTCTCTGGTGGAATAACTCCCCGATCCAGTTCCCGATTCACATAAATCAACACTTCCATCAATAAGGCCTGACTCATCATGACATAATAAGAAGGACGTTCCTGCCACTGCTGGTGAATCGCCTTCATGCGTTCATGAATCAGCTCGTAACATCCAGGTCTATGCCGTAACACTTCTGCCCGTTCTAATGCAGGCAATCCATCGGCGTGATCTCCTTGCAAATGGACAACAATTTGAGTGTGCGTTACCGTAGGAATGCTTTTGCCATAATAGGAGACATCACCGGGAATCAACAACAATTCACCCTTCTCCATAATCTGTTTCTCGCCGTTCACCCAATATACACATTTCCCATATGTAACCAAGCTAAGCCGCCAGGTTCCTTCGGTTTGCACTGCTTCTTCGTACCAACCGACGCCATTAATATGCCTTACTTCTAACGGAGTGATCATAACTCACCTCATTACTGGACTATACTCCAATCATTGTACTATAGTTCATACCCTGATTCGACAGAAAACGCTACAATACACACATAAGCAAAATATGAGGAGGAAATCAGCATGTTGAAAACAAAGATTATTTGTACTATGGGACCTGCTTGTGACTCGATCGAAACATTGAAAGTAATGATTCAGGAAGGCATGACGGTGGCCCGTCTGAATATGGCTCACGGTGAGCTGGAAGACCACGTTACCCGGATTAACAACATCCGGCAAGCCGCTTCCGAACTGAACAAATATATCCCTATTATGATGGACATCAAAGGACCGGAAGTTCGGATCGGCAAACTGAAAGAAGCATCCTGCCACTTGCAAGCAGGCAAAGAGCTTATTCTGACAACGGAAGAAATCCTGGGTGACGCAGAGCGTATCTCCGTAAACTATCCTGAATTGAATCTCGTTGTGAAGCCTGGCGATCGCATCCTGATTGACGATGGTCTGGTAGACCTGACTGTACTCTCTGTAGAAGGTTCGGATATTCATTGCAAAATCATCAGCGGCGGCATTCTTAAACCACGTAAAGGTGTAAACTTGCCAGGAATCAAAACGACTCTGCCTGGTGTAACCGAGCGTGACGTTATGCACATCGGATTCGGGATCGAAAACGATATCGAAATCATTGCCGCTTCCTTTGTTCGCAAAGGCGATGACATTCGTGAAATTCGCAGCATCCTGAAAGAACGCGGTGCAGAGCACGTGCAGATTATCTCCAAAATTGAAAATCAGGAAGGTATGACCAACCTGAACGATATTATTGAAGCTTCTGACGGTATCATGGTAGCTCGTGGTGACCTCGGGGTTGAAGTACCGATTGAAGACGTACCTATGATGCAAAAAGAAATGATCGACAAATGTAACCGTGCAGGTAAACCGGTTATCGTTGCTACCCACATGCTGGAATCCATGCAAGTTAACCCGCGTCCAACCCGTTCCGAAGTCAGCGACGTAGCGAATGCCGTTCTTCAAGGCGCAGACGTAGTCATGCTGTCCGGTGAATCGGCTGCAGGTAAATACCCTGTCCAATCTGTTCGCACAATGGCTGCTGTTGCACGTCGTGCTGAAACGATGATCGATTACAAAGAGCAATTCGGTCAAAAGTCCGCTCAACAAGTAGCCGACATTACGGAAGTTATCAGTCAGGGAGCTGTAAGTTCCTCTCTTGTACTGAATGCCAAAGCGATCATCACTTCCACAGAAAGTGGCTTCACGGCACGCATGATCTCCAAGTACCGTCCGAAAGCACCGATCATCGCCGTTACTCAGCATGAAGAAGTACTCGCTAAAATCTGTTTGCTCTCCGGTGTTATCCCGGTTATGGGCGACAAAGTAACGACAACGGATGAAATGTTTGAATCTGCTACACGTAACGCAATCAAAACGGGTTATATCGAAAAAGGTGACATTATCGTGTTGTCCGCAGGTGTACCTATTGGTCAATCCGGTAATACCAACCTGATCAAGGTTCAACAAGTATAATTCAATCGATACCGTTAAAAGATAGATAAATAAAATCCACCGAAGGCACAAGCTGCCATTCGGTGGATTTTTTTATGTGACGACTTGTTGTATTATTTTACCAGCCGAAGTCCAACGTTTTTCCTGTCTCTGCCCAGGTTTTGATACTGCTTAATATCATCCACCAGCTGCTCTGCGCGCTTGCATAGGAAGGATGATTCTCTGTAAATTGATCATTGATCAAGGTCAGTTTGGTGCATTCGCCCACGGTCTCGAGCTGGAAAACCACTCTGGATTCAAGATCTGTATGATTCGCATGATACGAGGGTCCGGGATGCTCCCGATAACTGAGTCTGGATAAAGGTTCGAATTCTAAAATGTCACCATACACATGGACGGTTTCAGCACCATCATTACCTGGTCCTACATAAGCAAACGGCTGGCCTGGTTGAAAATTGGAACGAAGTTCACTGCCAAAGAAACTGCTTCGTGTGCCATCAGGTGAGATCAGGGCATTCCACACGTCTTCCAGCCCGGCATTGATATAAAATTCATATTTTAATTCCATGAACTCACTCCTCTATGCAATGGATATGCGATCTACCAACTCGCACTCCTATCCTATCGTTATACCCCTAACTCCGTATTGTAAAAACACGACAACCGGAAAAATAAGATTAGGATTATAGAGAGAATAACAAATTTAGAAAACCTAAAACCATTTGCAGTCTCCGGACAGTCCAATCCATATATCACAAAATGATAAGGAAAGTCCGTGCTTTGCTTTAGCAAGTTGCCTTTTTCACAACTGATAACTGAACCATATAGTTCTTTGCCAGAAGATCAGATATACTAAAATGGAATGAAATAACAGCAGTGGTACCATGAGCTTGCCCCTATTCATTGGTGGGGCGTGATCAGAAAGGAAGCAAAACATGAGCCAAACTACGAATATTATGGGTATTCCTTTTCCCAACCTTACCATGGAGCAGACCGTCACCATTCTAGGTGATGTTGTAGCTCAGCGTAGCACTGAACTCTTTCATGTCATTACGGGAAACCCGGAAATCGTCATGTCGTGTCAAAAGAACCAAACACTCCGGGCGATTGTGGATCAAGCCGGACTGGTGACCGCTGATGGGGCAGGCATCGTGATGGTCTCACGCTTCCGAGGCGGTCAATTGACTGAGCGGGTAACCGGCTGTGATCTGTTATTCCGCTTATTGGAAGAGGGAAACCGGAAAAATTGGTCCTTCTATTTGCTTGGAGCAGAAGAGAAGGTTAGTCAACGGGCAGTGGAAGTCATCGAGGAGAATTATTCGGGTGTAACTGTTAGCGGCAGGCACCATGGGTTTTTCTCAACGGATGAGGAAGAACACATTGTGGAGGAAATTCGCAATGCACAACCAGATTTCCTTATTGTCGCACTCGGAGCACCGAATGCCGAGCACTGGATCGACAAACACCGCCATCTGCTGAATGCTCGTGTAGCCATTGGCGTCGGAGGAAGCCTGGATATCGTCGCAGGCAAGACCAAACGTGCTCCGGCCTTGTGGCAAAAGCTAAATCTGGAATGGTTGTACCGGCTGCTCAGCCAGCCCTCAAGATGGCGAAGACAGCTTATATTGCCACGTTTTGCTGTTCGAGCACTGCTGTTTCGAGAGCAGAAGTGACCCTACAACACCCATGTTTTTCTGTACCTGCAACCACAGGGATAGCCACATTAAATACAGAGGAGATGAACAAGATGGAATCCTCAACCCATATCAGCAGGCCCAGCATGGGCCTGCTCCAACTGGACGAAGGCAACAAAAGATATGAGCTGACACGGCATGCTCCTGCGGAAGCGCTCAGTCCTTTTGTTAAACATTACTGGATGGTATCGTGGGATCTAACAGGTCTTGAATCCTATCCACAGCATGTGGTGCCCAATCCCTGTGTTAATCTGGTCGTTGAGCGGGGCAACACATTTTTCTTCGGTCCTTCCGGACGCAAATTCTCCTATCTCATTCGCGGAAAGGGGCAGGTGTTTGGCGTAAAGTTTCGACCGGGAGGATTCTATCCCTTTGTTCGTCTCCCCGTCTCATCATTGTGTCAACGACCGTTGGAAGTTTCCCGTGTGCTTGACGTCAGCGCAGCATCATTGGAAGAACAACTGCTCACCGATGGCAGTGATATCGATAAAGTCAGTTACATGGATCAGCTTCTATGTGCACACCTTCCTGCTGAGGATACCCAAGCGAGACTGGTTCACGATATCGTGCAGCAGATTGAACTGAACCGGGAACTGTTGAGAGTGGATGATCTGTCGTCTTTCTGGAACATTCATACAAGAAAACTCCAGCGCCTGTTCAATCAGTATGTAGGAATCGGCCCCAAAACGGTAATCAAGCTCTACCGACTGCAAAATGCAGCCGAACTAATTGACCGCGGTCTTCACTGCGATCTGGTTAAGCTATCTCAGGAGCTTGGATACCATGATCAGCCTCATTTCATCAAGGATTTTAAATCCATTATCGGGAGTACACCCGAAGAATACATTCAATCACGCAAAAACCTGCCCCCAAATATCAGGACAGGCGTATAACTTCAATCGTATCACCAGTACGGATTGCACCTTCCCTTTCAACCGAGCAGACAATACCACGTTTTTTGCGGGCGGCAGGCACGAATTTTTTGCGCAAACCATCCTGTTCATAGACTTGCTCAATCACTTTCCCTGGATGAACACAAGGAAGATTCTCCCCTTCACATATCAAACCTGTCCCGTCAGGAAACAGAAGCCGCGTTCCGGCAGGCAGCTCAGTTAAGCGGTCAATGCCACGAACCATCATATTGGCACCAAGCCATTCCGGACGAATTTCGAGAATGTTCATTTTCTCTGCGATGAGAGCACATTCCTCCTCCGACACAATACTAATCTGCCGACGATTGGCAATCGTCGTGCCCCGCTTATATATCTTCTGTCTGGAGTCCGCGGGACGCAGCAGGCCATAATGACGGTCTCCCGGTATTCCAGCAAGCTCAATATCAATTAACGGTACGGTCCGCGTAACAAACGTCGATGGATCATCTGCAAGCAGCACGAATTGAACGGTTCCCATGCCAACCTCCTCTTTTCCATGAGCAATTCATCTCTTCGAGTATATTATTACCCAACAGGCAGACTTCAGCAATCGGCATTTGTTGATCCTGCAAATGATCTTACTCTGAGCTCCTCATCACGTGAGATCCGCTAACTCCCTTCCCCTTAGGTAGCATCAGCAACAAAATGAACGCACCTGCCAGAAAGAGTACACCACTCACGGTAACTACCGTCGTTAGGTTCAATTGATTCATTAGATAACCTGCGAACGACATGCTAATGACCATCATGCCCATAAACACCGGAGTAACTGCCCCTCCCACTCGGCCAATGAAGGTCGTATCCGTATTGCGCATAATCATCGTCTGAATGCCTACATGAATCCAAGGATAAAAGAAACCGTTAATCACCTGAGCGATCATGGTCAGCAGAATGTTGGTGGACCAGCCCATCATGATTGTTCCGAACGCACTGATCAGCAAACCTGCAGCGAGCAGCACTTGAGGCTGAAGTTTTTTGGCTGCACTCATGATGATTGCGCCCCCGACCAGCATGGCTGCACCATTAACCATGAGCAGCCACTGCAGAAAAGTTTTGTCCTGCCCCAGATTATCGATGACAACAAAGAGCATCAACGGTTGTATCAACCCTGCAGCCAGCCCGGATACTGCAAAAGTCATGACCAACGTCCGCAGAGCAACATTGGCGTACACATATCGAAATCCCTCAGCCAGCTCTTGATGGAAGGAGCCCTGCACACTTTTACCCGCAGTTCCTACTTCATCTTTAGGTAACCGAGAGAGAACCAGCCCGGATAGCAGAAACATCACAGCTGTAAGAACAAGAGATACTTCGATCCCGTAGTTCTGATAGATGACCGTTCCGATCATGGGACCAACCACCATAAAGACAGCAACCATCGTTTGAAACATGGCCATTACTCCCTGCAACCCCTCACCTGGGACATGCTGCTTAAACAGTTTCATTGCAGAGGGCTGTGAGAATTGAGAGAAAACTGCTGAAACCAAGGTACCCAACAACACTGAATACCAGGGACCAAACATTAAGGCAACCAGCACAACTACCGCAGAAAGTGACGAAAGCAGATCACACCACACCATGGTATGTTTGGGCCTCCAGCGATCAGCGAAGGTTCCTCCGATTATTGCAAAAATAAAGATGGGTGCATACTCGGCCACAGATATCCATGATACGGCCTGCGGATCATTGTTGGTCAGATCAGTCACATATAAGAGTATGGCAAAATTGCGTACCCAGATCCCCAATTGCAGAAGTAATCGGGAAATGACTATGGTCCGGACATATGGATTACGAAACACTTAAACTCCTCCTTCGGACTTTTCAAACAACTATTTATATTATTGTTTGTTTGTTTATTTATAGATAATATAATTTATTGTTTGTAAATAATCAATCATTTGTTTGCTAAATCGTCCTACCATATTTATTTCACCCAATTTATTTGTGCAAAATTTAATTAATACTTTAAGTTGTGGATGCAAACATTTATACTGAGAAGATAATGAAATAAATTACATAAAAGAAAGCAAGGTGTTCGTATTGATCGGTTCAATTTTTGTGGCTCTGGTAGCCATTGAACACATTTACATCATGATCATGGAGATGTTTATGTGGACTCGTCCACGTACAATGAAAACCTTTGGTCTCACACCACAATTCGCAGAATCAACCAAGTCTCTGGCAGCTAACCAGGGGCTTTACAACGGTTTTCTCGCAGCGGGGCTAATCTGGGGATTGGTGTATCCAGACTCGGTGATTGGTCAGCACATTCAGATCTTCTTCCTGGCTTGTGTCATCATCGCAGCCTTGTACGGAGGAGCAACTGCTTCCCGGTCTATTATCGTCAAACAAGGATTGCCAGCAATGATCGCATTGCTCCTGGTGCTTTTCCTCTAATCAGCTCTTGAGTGGTAACTCACTGCCCTTATTCATTACAGACCAAAGTATGGTATGGTAAGGTCATAATGGAATCAGTTCTACCCATTACCGTGATGGATTTGGAAAGGAGAATGTCTCATGGGACTGTTTGACAAGCTTCGGCGTCGCAAAAAGGAACCTGTATCTGTAGGCGGAGCCGTCGAATCTTCTTCACATAGTGAAACCATTGTTGGTTTTGTCCTTTTGGAACAGGATGACTGTGATTTTGATCAATTCATCCACACGATGAAGAAGGATTGGGATATTAATATCGAAGAGAGTTCGGAAGAGGGCAATCTTTTCTTTGAGGTAGATGGGATGCAGGTGGTATGTGCTTATATCGGTGCCCCTGTTCCTGACCGGGAAGTAGAGGAGAACGCCAAATTAAATATATTGTGGCGTGAAGCCGAACAAGTTACTTCCAGGCATCAATCACAGATTATCGTCTCTGTTCTGAACGCACCGGATGCGATCCAGGGACATATCCTGTTTACCAAGACAGCAAGTGCACTGTTACAGCTGGACCATGCACTCGCCATATATTTGGCACCACTTGTTGTCGAGGCACGTCAGTATGTTGAGACAAGTTATATCCTCAAGCAGGACGAGCTGCCTGTTTCCCTATGGATTTTTATCGGTATGTATCAGAATGCGGAAGGCGCTTCAGCTTATACGTATGGATTGCGTAACTTCGGAAAAGAAGAGATCGAGATTATACATTCAGCCAACCCATTAAGTGATGTATTTGAAATGATGTTTATGACGATGACCTATGTGGTTGAAAATGACGTCACCTTGCACGATGGAGAGACCCTCGGGTTTACAGCTGAGCATAAACTCCCGATTACCCGTTCCAAGGGAGTAGCTACAGAAGGCAGCAGTCTGAAGATCGGATATTAATTAACGTGTAGTCATATAAGAAGCAATCCACAGGGGCAAGCTCAGCATCCCCCTATTTGTCTCCTGAAATAAATAGAGCTATCCAGAGCATTAACCTGGGCGGCTCTATTATTTTTGGGGCGGCTATTTCACTCTCATCCTAGATTCCCTAAAATTAACTCTGCTAGTATAAAAATAGTTCATAAGTATTATATAATCTCGAAAATTTGTTTCAACGCCCGATTTTCGGGTATAATTAATAGGTCAATAGACTTATATATTACATAATTTTACGAGGGAGTTGCCTGTATGTCTGTACGACGTTTGGATTCAAAGGAACCTATTATTGAAATTATCTGGGATGGCATGGTTTCCCCTGAAGAAGTGGAACAAACGAATCGGGAAATTCAACATATTGCGCAGCAATTGGATAATTCGTTTGATGTACTGGTGGACATGCGAAACATGAAAGCTTTCTCCCAGGAAACCAAAGAGAAAATTGTGGAGCACCAAAAGCTGCTCACACAATGGGGTATGAGACGTGCCAGTGTAGCGGTCGGCAGTGCCATTGCGAAGATGCAGCTGAATCGAATCTCCAAGGAATCGGAGCATCAGACGGAATTCCAATGGGAAACATATGATGAAGCACTAGCATTTTTGACGAAATAAGAGAAGAAATAAGAGAAGCGTTCCCTGATGGAAACGCTTCTTCTATGTTCAGATCCATTTAGACTCCTGTCCCGTAGTACTCAAAGGGCTGGATGAAGCCGACATAACATGGTGACCGATGTACCACACATCCCAATCTCCTCGAATCCAAAACGCCGGTAAAGACGGATGGCTGCATTGTTCGGATCTACGCTCAGCGACACGGCCTGAATCCCCCTCTGCCGAGCTTCATCCAATGCCGCTTGCATCAGAAGAGTGCCCAATCCCTTTCCCCGCGCTTCCTCAATGACTGCCATGCCCATCTCTGGTGTAGCAGCGTTCACGTAACCGTATCCGGCATTGTGCTCAGCATACAAACGTAAAGTGATTGAACCCAGTCGCCTGCCTAATGTATCTACCGCGATATATCCAAAATCCCCTGCTCTTCCCCAGCCTTCCACGTACTTGGACAGTTCTGGAGAATGGACAATTCCAGGTTCCAAGGGTTCATCATCCCCCTGGGTATGCAGTGAAGCATATAACATCTCCCACAGGAACGGAACATCTTCCGTCTCTACAGGACGCACATGGTACAGGGTCATGATTTTCCCTCCTTAATTTCGGCAAAGAGGCGCTCCATCTTGTACCAATTCATATCTTGCGACACCTTATAGTCCTGTAGTTTATCTCGCGTATCATTACCGTTATAGATCGTCATTGAATGCTTGTTATATAGGGTAATTCCAAAACCATTGATTTCACGTTCCTCTTTGTTAATCATCAGACGCCACTCATAATAATAGGGAGATTCCCGTTCTTTATCTTTCTGATTAATCTTTTTCAGTTCAATGTCTTTATAGTCCTTCAGAAAGTCCTGAATTTCCCCCGCATCCTTGATGATCACTTCCTCCCTGTCCCCCGATGTACTTGAAAATCTCGTGATTTCTAACCGGTCGAATTTGTCCAGCATGGTCATGTGATCCGTAACCTCTGCCCGAAACGTGGTATGTTGTTGGGATATGTACACGGGTATCGCTGTAGCTACTAAGGCAAGTAAAACAACGATCCCCATAATCAGCCTTCTTTTTCTATTCATAAATCGACCCCCTCTCGTTAACCTATATGCGCCTGAATCCATCTATAGTTGGAAAAATCCTGATCCGCTAAAATGTTGTGGATCCTTTGCCCTCTGATGCTGGGCTCCCCATTCTCCTTCTCTATCTGGGGGTGCTACGTATCCACTAAAACTGAGCTGTAATCGAGAGCGATCCTGCAATGTACCCAACACAACATTTTCCACAAGTTCTATTGAGCTGGAATGATCGGAGGAGAGATAACCGGTGTTATCGTACACTTTACAGAACTCTTTTCGTATCATGTCACCAAGTCTGACCTCTCTTACTTGTACCAAAACTCCTGCCTGTGCTGAAATTCCCTCTTCCAGGGCTATAGTGGCCGCGTACTCTGCGTCGTAGCACTCCATGATTTGTGAAGGTGTTTGTTCCTCTGTTGTGTCGGCCTTCTGGCACTCTTGCTCCTGGTTGTCGGGTTCCTTCGATGTTCTCTCACCCGTAAGTTCGGTATATCTCTCTTGAAACTGTTCAGGAGATAGTTTCGTAACTTCCCAGTCCATCACATTAGTCTGAGAAGGATCCTGTGTGAGGGATTCAACTGCTGACTCTGTAGTGATCTCCTTCTGACCAGAAGAAAAATCCAGTAGCAATAAGCCCACAATGAAACATATGGACGCAGGAAGTACCCACCTTTTAATAAAATCACCCATCTTTCTCATCCTTATATCGTATAAAAATTGGATATCCTATGTTATTTCCAGTATACCATTTCATCCATATATTGTTCTATATTAATACATCCATCCAAACGGAATAAGCCGCATCCACCCTCCTACGAGGTTGAATCCGGCTTGTTTGTATATCTCACTCGAGCTGATGTGATGCTGGATCCCTGAATCAAGAATGAATGGAGACATCCCCCGTTGACTCTCTGATCACCAGCTCGGGTTTCAGAACCAATTTCTGTGGCCGTTTATGCTCATCTTTCAACTCATCGATCAGCAGATCCACAGCACGATGCCCCAAATCCTCAATAGGCTGGGCAACCGTCGTGAGCGGTGGATTGGTCACGGATGCGAGAATGGTATTGTCGAATCCGATGATGGAGACATCTTCAGGGACTCGTAGTCCGAGCTCTTTTGCTGCTTGCAGCGCACCAATGGCCTGCATATCATTACAACAGAATATGCCGGTTGGCTGGTTGGTTTGCCCGAGCAGCACAAGCACCTCCTGTTTGGCTGATTTTATGTCCGCGGTTGATTCCCTGACCTGGGAAGTTTCAAGAGCAAGACCTGCTTCCTCCACTGCTTCGCGGAATCCGCGTACACGTTCCTTACTGCTGCTGACCTTGAGCGGCTCTGACACCACCCCAAAGCGGGTATGACCCAACTGAAGCAAATGCTGCGCAGCCAGTGCGCCACCAAGCCTGTCATCGATCGCAACGGTGTGAACCGAGAGGGACGGCAGTTGACGAGCGATTAAGGCAACAGGTATGGATTGCTGCAGAAGGGGTGACAAAATCTCGGCATTATCAATACCCGTTCCGATCATCATGCCATCGACTCTTTTTTGCTGAAGCAGGTTCAAATAGCGCTCTACCCGCTCGTCCTTATTATCCGTGCTGCAGATCACGACGCTGTACCCCAGCTGGCGGCTCCGGTCTTCTACCGCTCTGGCAAGCTCGGCAAAATACGGATTGGATATATCGGGCACAAGCAAACCGAGCGTATAAGTTTGCTTGCCTGTAAGTGCAGCTGCAATCGCGCTAGGTTGATAGTTAAGGCGTTCCATGATCTCCATAACCTCAGCGCGCCGCTTCTCACTGATTTTGCCTTTGCCGTTAATGACCTGGGAGACTGTGGCAATGGATACGCCCGCCTCTCGTGCAATATCATAAATGGTTGCTTTCATTGTTAATTCCCCATCTGTGCTATATACAAGATCCTTATATATAGGTAATCGTTTTCTTCTCATTATGCAGGGGGAAATCTGCATACGCAACTCGAATCCACACTATAAGGTGCTGATGAGACCGAATTACCTTTTCATCAGCCAATCATGGTCAGGGTCATTATAAAATTTCCAGGTTCGAGTCGGGCCCGCCATCACATTAAGGTAATACACCTCATATCCCGGTGGAGCACCTACTGGGTGGTATCCGCAAGGGACAAGCACGACTTCACCATTGTTCACTGCCAGTGTCTCATCCACAGATCGATCGTCTGTGTAAATGCGTTGAATGGCAAACCCCTGCTCTGGCTGTACCCGGAAGTAATAGGTCTCCTCCAGTAGTGATTCTTCAGGCAAGGCATCCCGGTCATGTTTATGCGGCGGATAACTCGACCAATGTCCATCTGGCGTAAATACTTCAACGACGAGCAGACTGTCCGCTTCCTTCTGTTCCGGTAAAATGTTATGAATCTGGCGCTCCAAATTGCCATACCCGCGGGTCTCTACTCCGACATCTTCCGGTGTGATGAGACGAGCCGGATATGTTCCTTTGCCTGGTGCCGCACATATGGCTATTTCCAATGCGGAAAGAGCCTTGATCTCCACCTGATCGGAGCTAGAGACATAGACGGAATAAGGAGGGGTTTTCTCAAATATGCTCATTCTCTTCCCAACGTTCTCCCACGCATGCTCACGCGTACTTATATGGGCCAGCCCGCTGAGCAGTACGATACAGAGTTCCTGATCACCGCTCTCACGGGTGAAGGATTGCCCTTCTGCAAGCTGTACTACCTGAAACCCAACATATTGCCAACCAGCAGACTCTGGAGTTACGTGTATAAGCGTGTCGTCCCCCTCCAAATGTGCTGCCGGTTTTACGATACGTTCTGACATGCTGCAGCCTCTCCTTTCTGTGCGCCCTGGCAATCTAGTTTTCTATCCATAGAGAAACATCATCTGCAATAGCTTGAACGCTGAATTGAATTTTTAGGGCGATGCAGTTTGAGATTCCATTGTCACCCCAGTGACTTCTCGCAGCTTGACAGGTCTCCCCTGTTCCATGGACATCCTTGCAGCCAGTGCAATCCGTTCAGCCTGAACCGCATCATGGCCGTCGACAGTAACAGGTGTATCCTTCAGGATCGCTTCAATAAAAAGGGCCGTCTCCTGCACATAAGCCTCATTGTATCTTTCCAGAAAAAAGTGTAGCGGTTTATCCCGCATAAGCCCTGCCGCTGTACTAATCTCTGCCGTATTGGGATGATCGTTTGCAGCTGCTGCACTGCCCAATGAGCCAAACACCTCGACACGCTGATCATATCCATATACCGCTTGGCGGCTGTTATCAATGACACCGATGGCTCCATTTTCAAAACTCATCGTCACAATGGCTGTGTCCACATCTCCATGCTCTGCAAAAACAGGGTGGATCAGCACGTTCCCTTGGGCATATACTTCCTCAACTTCACTTCCCGACAGATAACGTGCCATATCAAAATCGTGAATCATCATATCCATGAAAATCCCGCCAGATACCCGGATATACTCTGCGGGCGGCGGGCTTGGGTCCCGTGAAGTGATTTTGATAATATGCGGATCGCCGATCGTCCCCTCCTGCACGTGGCCCCGCACCCGTTTGAAGTTGTGATCGAAACGGCGGTTGAATCCGATTTGCAGCTTCACGCCAGCCTTTTGCACAGCCGCCACAGCCGCTTGGGTCTGAGCCAAATCCATACTGACCGGTTTCTCGCAGAAAATATGTTTGCCCGCTTTCGCTGCTTGCTCAATTAAGGGTACATGCGTATCCGTCGAGGAGCAGATCAGCACAGCATCGACGTTCGGCATCGAGATAAGCTGACTGCTGTCTGTCGTTACAACCGAAATTCCCCGTACGGAGGCCCAAGCCTCCAGCTCAGGCCCCGCAAACAAATCACTGATTCCTACAATTTCGGCATGCGGGTTGCGCAGGAGATTGTCTGCATGAATTTTACCGATCCGCCCGGCACCGATAATGCCAATTCTCACTCTGTCCTTGCCCATTTTGTTATCCTCCCTGTCCCTGTTCGCTCTCTATCGGATGAGGTCTCTCCCTCTTGGTCTGGATTATGCCCAGGGTTGTTACCAGCGGGCCGTCACCATCTTTTTGCGCGTATAAAATTCAACACCATCCGTACCGTTGGCGTGCAGGTCACCGTAGAAGGATTTCTTCCAGCCGGAAAAAGGGAAAAAGGCCATTGGCGCAGGTACGCCCAGGTTAATGCCAAGCATGCCTGCATCAATCGTTTCACGGAATTGTCGCATGCTCGCTCCGCTACGAGTGAACAGGCACGCCCCATTGGCAAAGTCGGAACGATTCGCCAGCTGGACTGCTTCCTCGAGCGTATCCACTCTAGCTATGGAGAGCACAGGGGCGAAGATCTCATCCTTCCAGATTTTCATGCTGCTCTGAACCTCGTCGAATATGGTGGGTCCAACAAAATATCCGGACGTGCCTGCCGCTTCATCCTTGCGGCCATCGCGGATCAAGGCAGCACCTTCCTGTTCTCCGGATTCAATGTAGCCGAGCGTACGTTCTTTATGCGGACCTCGAATGACCGGACCGAGGAACACACCCTCATCTAAGCCATTGCCTATCGTGATGCGGTCTGCTGCTTCCACCAGCTTTTGTACCAACGCATCTGCAATATCACCAACGGCCACGACAACCGAACAGGCCATGCACCGCTCTCCGGCTGAGCCAAAAGCTGCACTGGTGATCTCCTTCACCGTCAGGTCAAGGTCGGCATCCGGCATGACGATCGAGTGGTTTTTGGCACCGGCGAGTGCCTGCACCCGTTTTCCGTGTGCGGATGCAGTAGTGTAGACGTATTCAGCCACAGGCTGTGAGCCGACAAAAGAGATGGCTTGAACATCCTGATGTTCAAGCAGTCCGTTCACGACGTCATGCGCACCGTGAACGATGTTAAGTACACCGTCCGGAAGCCCGGCTTCCTTGAACAGCTCAGCTAGGCGCCCTGCGAGCAGCGGTGTTCGCTCGGAGGGCTTCAGTACAAAGGTATTTCCGCACGCAATCGCCAGCGGGAACATCCAGCACGGTACCATCATTGGGAAGTTGAAAGGGGTGATCCCCCCTATAACGCCGATCGGGTACCGATACATGCCTGATTCCAGCCCTGTGGCGATATCAGGCAGCTGCTTGCCCATCATCAGATTCGGGGCACCCGCCGAGAATTCAACACATTCAATGCCCCGCTGCACTTCCCCATAGGCTTCGGCATAACTTTTGCCGTTCTCCAATGTGACCAGCCGGGCGAGTTCTTCCCAGTGTTCCACCAGCAACTGCTGGTAGCGGAACAAAACACGCGCACGGCGAGGAACTGGCGTGCTGCTCCAGGATGGAAATGCCTCTCTTGCCGTTTGGACGGCGAGGTCCACGTCAGCCTGTTCTGACAGCGGTACGTATGCAATGATTTCCTCCGTAGCCGGATTCATAACCGGCTCGGTTCGGGTTGCCGCCGGGGCTACCCAGGCACCCCCGATCCAGTTTTGTACCATCGTCACGGTTGTAGACGCTTCCGAAATCCCTTTTCCCATAGCCCTGTCTCCCTTCGCTTATATATGTTGCAGCTATTCCTTAGTGATTCAGGACACTGTAATCTCGCCCCGATTGCAGCGATCAATATAGTCATTCACCTGATCCACCGTTGGCATCGCATCCGAGCAGCTGTGACTAGAGATGACGATACTTGCTGCTGCGCTGCCATACGCCATACTGCGTTCAATCGTCCAATTCTGCATTAATCCGTACAGGAACCCTGCTGCGTAGGAGTCGCCAGCTCCAAATGTCTTCACCACACGCGCTGGGTAGCTGTCTGCACGATGGGATAGCCCCTCGCGGGTATAGGCAATGGAGCCCTCCTTGCCATGCTTGATAACGACAATTTTCGCTGAGTAATCAAACCACTTTTGCGAGGTCACCTGATCGCTGCGCTGTGTATTATGGTCAAACGTCTCCATCATGTCGAATTCCTCACGGGTACCCAGGATGATGTCGCATTTTTCGGCTGCAAGGTTGTAATACACTGCTGTTTCTTCCGCCGATGTCCAGGTGTAGGGACGATAATCGAGATCAAATACAATGACGGTTCCATGCTTTTTGGCATACGTTAATGCCTGAAATACCGCTTCACGAGATGGGCTCTGGGCAAGAGCCGTTCCGGAAATTAGCAGCACTTTGGAACCCTCGATCAGCTGCTCCTGGACTTCACGGGCTTGTAACAGCAGATCAGCTACATGGTCGCGGTACATCAGTATGCTGCAGTCGGTTGGACTTTTGATCTCGGTAAAAGCAAGCCCTGTCACTGCTCCTGTGTCATCGGTTACCACATTGGACGTATCAATTCCGTTGCGTTCCAGATAACTATGGATAAACCTTCCCATCTGGTCATTGGCGATTTTTCCGATAAAGGCCGTCTCCATGCCGAGCCTGGACATGCCAATCGCAATATTGGCCGGAGATCCACCTACATACTTCGTAAACGTCATCGTCTCTTCCATCGGACGGTTAATCTCATTGGCGTTCAAGTCAATGCACAGTCTTCCGATTGCGGTAAAATCCGTCTTCCTGGAAGCAGGAAAGGAAACGTAAGCCATGGCTCAGAACCCCTTTCTGTGAATGGAATAGTGTTCTAGATTGAAGGTGCTGACCGATCCAGATAAAATATATTCTTCTCTCCGACTACGCCTTCTGTCTACATTGGTATTTTGCTATGCATATATGAAAAACACCTTCGTTACCTAACCCTATGGAAAATATATTAAACTCATGCCGAATCAGATGGGCTACCTAATTATTGAATTCATGTACAAGAGGGAACGTTTCGCATACTCATATGGATTATGAATGGAAGGATCCTGCTCGCCTTCAAGCATCGCCCACCCATCGTATCCCCGATCAACCAATTCCTGCAGAATCGGTGCAAAATCAATGCATCCATCCCCGGGTACAGTAAATACCCCTTTGCGAATACAGCCGACAAAATCAGATTGTGCTACCCGTGCCTCATCCAGTACATCGGGACGGATATCTTTCAAGTGGATATAGGCAATCCGGTTATAATGCTTACGCAGCAGAGCAAGTGGATCGGCTCCCCCGTAGTAGGCATGACCCGTGTCATAAAGCAAGTAAACGAGAGTAGGATCGGTCAATTCCATCAACCGGTCGATCTCCTCCGGCCGTTCCACTACGGTGCCGCCATGGTGATGGTATGTCAGTTTCAATCCATGTTCTCGTGCAATGGCACCAGCCTCGTTCAACCCTTCAGCAAGGATGTGCCACTCGGTTTCACTGAGTCTCAGCACTTCCTTCTCATGCGGAGTCCGCCGTGGATCAAAATGTAGGGAACCCCCGACCTCTGCTGTACTAATCACCGTACTGCCCATCGATTGCAGAAACTCCGTGTGTCTGCGATAGCTGTCCAGCTCTGATTTCCGGTATGCCTGGTCGGAGAGCAATACCGACTTCCACTGGGAAACGAGACGGATATTACGCTTATCTAATTCCTCACGCAGTGCGGCTGGATCCGTTGGATATTTGCGCCCCATCTCCGTACCGGTCAGGCCGAGTCGCTGAATATCATCCAGAATCTGCTCACACGTCGTATTGTCCCCATGCTCCTTCACATCCTCGCCGACCCAGTTGATCGGATGAATTCCGAGCTGAAATGGCAGCTTGTTCATGGCTCCACGTCTCCTTTATTAGAGTTCAGCATCTTGTCTGTTCAGATAAACGGTGCTGAATTAAATGAGCTTTGCTTTGGCACGGCTGGCTTGCATTGCATGATGAGCATTTACCACCTTTTCTTCCGTTGATACTTCCGGCACGCCAACATTCCACCAGGATTCATATCCTCCTGCATTGGTCCCTGGTACAACCGGAATCTCGATAAGTGTCGTCACACTCTCATTCCTTGCATCCCTGAGTGCCTGCTCCAGCTGCTCTGCTGTTTCCGCTCGATATGCCTGTGCTCCCAGACTGCGGGCATGTGCTGCGAAATCCATCGGCAGGTAATCCCCTGTCAGTCGCCCACTCTCCGATTCCCTATAACGAAACTCGTTGCCGAATCCGTCACTGCCGTGCTCACGCTGCAAATTATGAATGCATTGGAATCCATTGTTATTGAATAGCAAAATGGTAAACTTCTTCTGTTCCTGCAGGCTGGTCACCAGCTCCGAATGCAGCATCAGGTAACTGCCGTCACCAACCATGGCATATACTTCCCGATCCGGCTCGGCAAGCGCTGCTCCAAACGCACCACTCACCTCATAGCCCATACAGGAGAAGCCGTATTCCATGTGATACGTCTTCGGTGCTGCCGCTCGCCATAGGCGATGCAAATCTCCGGGCAGGCTTCCCGCTGCACACACAATGATGGAAGATGGATCGATGGTCCGATTAATAATTCCAACGGCAGTGGTCTGTGCCAAGCCGGCTTCGTGCTTTAGTTCATATAACCGATCTACTTCTCGGTTCCATTCATCTCGCAAGTCAGCAACTTCGGATGGGCCGTAGCCGCTACGGTATCCTCGAACCTGCATTGCCGTTTGCAGGGCTTGCAGCCCTTCCCGTGCATCTGCCAGGATGGCTTCCCCGCCCAGCTTGGCTGCATCCATACCGTTCAGGTTTAAGTTGATAAATGTCACTTCTGGATGCTGAAAAGCGGATCGGGACGCCGTCGTGAAATCCGAGAACCGGGTGCCGACGCCGATCACTACATCTGCTTCTCTCGCGAGTCGGTTTGCCGCCAGCGAGCCTGTAACCCCGATGGCCCCCACATTGAGTGGATGGTCCCAGGACAGTGCACTCTTGCCAGCCTGGGTCTCGGCAACCGGAATGCCGAATGCCTCGGCGAAGGCAGCGAGCTGAACAGACGCCTCGGAATACAACACACCGCCGCCAGCAACCAGCAGCGGCTTCCTACCACGGGCCAGCTGCTCCGCGGCCCGTTCAATGGCTGCCTGGACCGGGGGGCGGCGGTCCAGATAATGCACCTTGCGGGCGAAGAACGCTTCCGGGTAATCGTACGCCTCTGCCTGCACATCCTGCGGCAGTGCCAGCGTTACCGCTCCCGTCTCCGCTGGATCCGTGAGAACACGCATCGCCTGTGTTACAGCAATCATTAACTGTTCAGGACGTACAATACGATCCCAATACTTGCTGACCGCTTTAAATGGGTCTGTAGCCGAGACGGTATAATCACTGCTCACCTCAAGCTGTTGCAGTACGGGGTCCGGTTCACGTGTGGCAAAGTTATCTCCGGGAAGCAGAAGTACAGGAATCCGGTTCACTGTCGCTGTTGCAGCTGCGGTAATCATATTCAACGCACCTGGGCCGATCGATGTGGTACACGCGTAGATTTGCCTGCGATTCTTCTGCTTGGCATAAGCCGCTGCAGTGTGTACCATACCCTGTTCATTCTTGCCTTGCATGTACGTCAGACTTCCTGGGCTGCGTTCCAGTGCCTCTCCTATTCCTGTAACATTACCGTGTCCGAAAATACCGATAACTCCCTTCACGAATTTGGTCTCCACACCATCTACGGAAATATACTGCTGGTCCAGATAGCGGAGCAGTGCCTGGGCCATGGTCAGCCGGATCGTTGTCATGGATTTCGTCTCCTTTCCCCTCATGGGTAAAGCGCTTAATCTACGTTAAGTTCAAGCGCCTTACCCATGAAGGTTAAGCGCTTAATTGGTATAGTATTACATCATGGCTAAATAGGCAAGATATTTTTGTAAGCGTTTTATTAAAAATAAAGTCTAATCTGCTCTATACGCTGCTAATCAACATATTACAGGGTTAATTGTATTTGTTTAAGTTTAAAAGGATGTAATTGCAGAGTATGTAATCTTGTGAAAACCTTAAAAGCACAAAAAAAAGAGATGATCATGATCATCTCTTTTTTCTCTATATCGGTAAGCGGGTGATGGGAATCGAACCCACGCTATTAGCTTGGAAGGCTAAAGTTCTACCATTGAACTACACCCGCGTAAAAAATAATA
>NZ_NPBI01000050.1:0-34694 GCF_002272715.1 Paenibacillus sp. 7516 | reverse complement strand
TTATGCAAGTACTTTTTTTAAAAAAAGTTATAAAGAAAAGAACCACTCCTAATCGAATGGCTCTCCTATATAAAGAATAAGACTTATCCTATAACTTCTTGGATGTATAGCTGCCGCTGTTGCATAAGGTTAATGATAGTTCCCTCCACGGAGACCATTGGACGAGTTGGATGATCCCGATCGGAGAAAATGATCTCGCCAATTTGATTATTGCTAAGTTTAACCCGAATACCATTATGAATTTGTGTGGAACGCTGAATAAAGACATTGACGATGGCAGGATCCAATTTGCCAAATGCCTCGCTTTTGATTTGTTCCAAAACGAGATATGGAGACTGTGCTTTACGATAAATCTTCTCTAGTGTCATGGCGTGGAAAATATCAGCGATGGCAACGATTTTGGCATAGATATGGATCTGCGTGCCGCTCAGCTGTAATGGGTAACCTGAACCATCCACTTTCTCATGATGCTGCAGAGCTGCCAGCCTTGCTCCTTCATTAATGGCCTTGGCTTGTTTCAGAACCTGATAGCCATACTTCGTATGTTGTCGGATCTCTTCCTGCTCAGAAGCGGTTAGTGCAGTAGGTTTATGAAGAATCTGTGGATCTACTTTACTGTTACCGATATCATGGAACAATCCTGCAAAGGCAACCTGCATCCAGTCCTTGGAGGGTAATTCTATCCACTGAGCCAACTGATACGAGGTCATTGCACTCAGTACAGCATGATGATAAACGTAATCATGCTCCTGCATCACTCTTGGGCTAAAAGTCAGTACATTATATTGTTTGAGATGTACAAACAAGGCTTCGAGCTGAGTGCGCAGCTCATAAATAGGTAATTCAGCTGCCAGGGAGGATTGAAAGGCGTTTCTGGTTAATCCCACCATCTTCTCATACTCTTCGTGTAGGGAGGATACTGCAGGGGCTGATACGGCAATACTACCTTTACCAATCTGATCCCCATTTTTCTCGCCACTATTTGAAGTGGCCGCCTTAGTACCTGTACCATTCGTTCCGACTCTTTCTTGTTCGATATCAACTTGGTGAATCATAAAGGCTCTTAGAACTTCTACATCCTTAGGCAAAATAACCTTGCCTTTCTGAAATAGAACGTTACCGCGCACCGTATGTACGTCATTCCCCAGTTTAAGGCCAGGTTTGACTTCAGACAGGGTTATTAATCCCATGTTAATTCTCCTCACTCTTCGTTCTTCTCAATGGTAAACAAGACCATAGTCCCGGTTTTCACGATATTTCCCATTATATTACTCATAAATCAGGCTGTACATCCTATATTCCTATATTTTTATATCAAGGAGAGACTATAAAAAAGGAGCTCCCGAATGGGAACCCCTCTTTTCTTCATATCTAACTTGCACTACTTCATGACTGGGTCATGCTGTAAAGGTATTTTAAACCTCAGAATCAGAATCGTCGCCTTCAGCTTCCGCCTCTATACCTGCGTCTTCACTTGGGCTGACTGCCGTACCTTCTGCATTTCCTGCTTCCAGTCCTTCCAGTAGCTCTTCATCGGGTTCTTCTTCATTTTTGTCAATCCGGCTGACTGTGGCTACGGCATCTTCATCACGAATATGGATCAGCTTCACACCTTGCGTATAACGACCCATCGTGGAAATGCCCTCCATACTCATGCGGATCAATGTACCACTCGACGTGATAATCATCAGATCCTCTTCCGTTTTAACCATTTTGAGACTGACTACCGCACCATTCTTCTCTGTAACGTTAATGGTTTTAATCCCTTTACCGCCACGAGTCTGCATACGATAATCGCTGACAGGGGTACGTTTACCGTAACCTTTGGCTGTAACAATCAGAACATCAAGCTCCTGATCGACAACATCCATACCAATGACAACATCGCCCTCATCCAGCGTGATCCCTTTTACCCCGGTTGCACTCCGTCCCATGGAACGAACATTACCTTCCGAGAAACGAATAGACATTCCGTGTGAAGTACCCATGATGATCTCTTGCTGTCCATCTGTGAGTTTAACCTCTATGAGAGCATCATCATCACGCAAGGAGATCCCGATCAGACCACCTTTGCGGATATTGGTATAATCCTCAAGCGGTGTCTTCTTCACTACACCCTGACGGGTAGCGAAGAACAGATACTTGTCGCTCTCGAATTCCTGCACCGGAATCACGGCGTTAACCGACTCTCCCTGTTCAATCTGAATCAGGTTGATAATCGGTGTTCCACGAGCTGTACGTCCAAGCTCTGGGATCTCATAAGCTTTTAGACGGTATACCTTACCCTTGTCCGTAAAGAACATGAGGTAGTTGTGAGAGTTGGTTACAAATAGATGCTCGACAAAGTCGGTATCCTTGGTATCCATGCCCACGACTCCACGTCCGCCACGCTTCTGACTGCGGTATGTCGATACCGGCAGACGCTTCACATAGCCCGTGTGTGTAATGGTGATAATAACCTCTTCACGCGGAATCAGATCCTCATCGAGGATACTTTCTTCCCCAATGGTGATTTCTGTACGACGATCATCACCGAAGCGCTCACGAATTTCTTGCAGCTCTTCACTGATAATTTCAAGTACCAGATGCTCATTGGCCAAAATCTCGCGATACTCCGCAATTTTGACCATAAGCTCGTTATATTCATTTTCAATGCGTTCCCGTTCCAGACCTGTAAGGCGCTGCAAACGCATATCCAGAATCGCTTGAGCCTGGTCATGACTAAGCGAGAACCGCTCAATTAACCCTTCTCTGGCTGCGTCTGTATTGCTGGAGGAACGAATCAACGCAATAATCTCATCGATATGATCCAGTGCAATGCGCAAACCTTCCAGAATATGTGCACGGGCTTCCGCTTTTCTCAACTCGAATTGTGTACGTCTGCGAATAACCTCAATCTGATGCTGCAGGTAGTGATACAACACTTCACGCAGGTTCAGGATTTTGGGCTCCTTATTCACAATTGCAAGCATATTGATACCGAAAGTCGACTGCATTGCCGTGTGCTTGTACAGATTGTTCAGTACAACACCCGGGTTCACATCTCTGCGAAGCTCAATGACAATGCGCATGCCGGTACGGTCGGATTCATCCCGAAGATCCGTAATACCATCAATTTTCTTGTCGCGAACCAACTCAGCAATTTTCTCCACCAGTCTTGCCTTATTGACCTGGTAAGGAATCTCGGTAACAACGATACGTGCCTTGTTGTTATTTTCCTCGATGTTCGTTTTGGCCCGCATTGTAACAGAGCCGCGGCCTGTCTGGTAAGCCTGACGAATTCCAGAGCGTCCCAGAATATAACCGGCCGTTGGAAAGTCTGGACCATGAATGTAATCCATCAATTCCATGGACGTAATATCCGGATTTTTAATCATAGCCTGAACGCCGTCAATCACCTCTCCCAGGTTATGAGGAGGGATGTTCGTTGCCATACCTACCGCAATCCCGCCGACGCCATTGACAAGCAAGTTAGGAAAACGAGCAGGTAAAACAACAGGTTCGCTCTCTTCACCGTCATAGTTCGGTTGGAAATCGATCGTATCCTTGTTGATGTCTCTAAGCATCTCCATAGCAATCTTGGACAAACGTGCCTCCGTATAACGCATGGCTGCCGCCATGTCGCCATCGACGGATCCAAAGTTACCATGTCCATCAACATGCATGTAACGCAGGGAGAAATCCTGTGCCATCCGTACCATCGTTTCGTATACGGCAGAGTCACCGTGCGGGTGATACTTACCGATAACTTCGCCGACGATTCTGGCTGATTTTTTATGTGGTTTATCGGGTGTCATGCCTAGCTCTGACATTGCGTACAAAATACGCCGGTGAACCGGCTTCAATCCGTCACGTACGTCAGGCAGGGCACGGCTAACAATGATGCTCATCGCATAATCCATAAACGATTCACGCATCTCGACGCCAATATCCCGATCTTTAATCTGCGAGTTCATTTCTTCCGCCATGCTGGACCTCCTTCTTGTCCTTCAACAAACGTTCCATTCAGTCATTAAAATAGTATATGTGAAAAGCCTAACAAGGCTAAAACCGCGCAAGAACGCTACTCTTTATTATATTACTTTCACAAAAGTTACACAATTAAACGTCCGCTGGGTAATAGCCTTTCTTCCGGGAACTTTAAGCAGTCTGGGGATTAGCCCTGCCTTCCTCTCCGTTTACACATACAATGCTAGAAAAGCGGCATATGTACTGCGTGTATTAAGGCTGGTGCCGTTCCCGTTCTACGTCCAAACTAGCAATTGTGCAGCCAAACGCACAAAACGTCATATTTCTCTATTATACCACTGATATCATCTCTTGTCCTTTGATTTCTCCGTACTGCTGCTCTTAGGAAACTTTGATAAAAACAAGAAAGGACTGGTGGCTTCTTGAGTATCCAGCGTGTCTCCAGCAAATGGACCAAAACAGTTGTGTTGCAGCGCAGCCGTACTGTGAATGAATATATCCCTGTCACAAGGAAATACGATCGCCAAACTCTTGAACGGATGACCGAACTGTTTGAGCTCAATTATATTAAGCCTGACCATGGGACCTACGGTAATGGGGTAATGCGAGTAAAAACAGTCCACTCCTTCAGTGAACCTCCAACCTCTGATCACTCCAATGCAGAGGAGGACATTACTGACGAATCCTCTCTTGCCAAATCCAACTCACAGGATCTGGAGACTTCCTCACTCCGGGTTACATCCTATCAGCTCCAATATGGCACGAAACAGGAGTCTTATTCGACTCTTGAGGGGCTCCATCAAGCTCTGGAAGAGCGAATTCAGGGACACCTTTACCTTATTCAGCAGGGCATCCCTCTCCTCAAATACGAAGATCTGCCATTTGACTTACGCGTGCTCACGCAAAAGAATCTGAAGAACAACTGGGAGACGACGGGCATTCTCGGCAGAATTGCTGCACCGGGAAAAATCATAACCAATATTCATGGTGGCGGGCGGCTGGCCACATTCGAAGAACTGGTTCTCCCCCATCTCCATGCAACCGGATTACAGAAGCTGCGCAGCGAGCTTTACCGACTTGGTGTTCATACTGCTGTTCAGTTGCAAAAGTCGTTTCCAAGACTCAAAGAGATCGGTATTGATATTGCCCTCGATGAAACAGGCCGCCCCTGGATCCTGGAGGTCAACACACTACCTGGTATCTATGCCTTTGGCTTACTGCCTGACAAAGAGGCCTATCGCAGGATTAAACGATATGCAATTGCCTACGGCAGGTTGCCCTCCAACAAAAAGAAAACATCACGTAATGCTGCCAAACCACAAGCATCCTCTTCTAAAGTGAAAAAAAGTCGGGCACGTTAGCCTTTGGATTTCCTGTTTTCAACAGCCCACTAAAGTGAAAAAGGCGCCCAGCAGGCGCCTCTTCCCGTATCATCAGATATCGAGATTTTTTACATATTTCGCATTTTCCTGAATAAAGTCACGACGTGGTTCAACATTATCTCCCATCAGGGTGTCAAACATCGCGTCCGCAAGCATTGCATCACTGATCGAAACCTGCAGCATCGTCCGGCTTTCAGGGTCCATCGTGGTTTCCCACAGTTGTCCGGCATTCATCTCGCCGAGACCTTTGTAACGTTGGACATTGAACTTCGCATTTTCACCGAGACTCGCAATAATTTCATCACGTTCCTTCTCGGAACCGGCATAACGAATCACTTTGTTGCGCTCAATTTTGAACAATGGCGGTTGTGCAATGTACACATAGCCTGCCTCAATAATTTTGCGCATGTAACGATACAGGAATGTCAGCAGCAGGGTCCGGATATGGGCTCCATCGACATCGGCATCAGTCATCAAAATGATTTTGTGATAACGGGCTTTCGAAATGTCGAAGTCGTCACCAATTCCCGTCCCCATTGCAGTGATGATTGCCCTGATCTCCGCATTCCCAAGGATACGGTCAAGACGGGCTTTTTCCACGTTCAGAATTTTACCGCGCAGCGGCAAAATCGCCTGGAAATGACGGTCACGACCCTGCTTCGCAGAACCTCCTGCAGAGTCACCTTCGACGATGTACAGTTCACTGATCGAAGCGTCCTTGGAGGAGCAGTCAGCCAGTTTACCTGGCAGGGAGCTCACTTCAAGCGCCCCCTTACGTCTTGTCAATTCCCGGGCCTTACGTGCTGCTTCACGTGCACGAGCCGCTTGCAATCCCTTTTCCAAAATGCGGCGGGATACCGAAGGATTCTCTTCCAGGAACTCCTGAAGCTTCTCGGCAAACAGTGACTCGACAATTCCGCGTACTTCGCTGTTACCCAGCTTCGTCTTGGTCTGTCCTTCAAACTGCGGCTCAGGAATCTTGACGGAGATAATAGCTGTAAGACCTTCACGTACGTCATCCCCGGACAAGTTACCTGTGCTGTCCTTGATTACACCCGCTTTGCGGGCATAGTCATTAATGATCCGGGTCAATGCACTCTTGAAGCCCGATTCATGCGTTCCGCCCTCATGCGTATTGATGTTGTTGGCAAATGAATAAATATTCTCGGTGTAGTTGTCATTGTATTGCAGGGCAACTTCCACCTGGATATTATCTCTGGATCCTTCAACGTAGATCGGAGTTTCATGCAATACTTCACGCTTTTGGTTCAGGAAGGAGACGTATTCGATGATACCCCCTTCGTACATAAACGAGTTCGTTGCACCTGTGCGCTCATCTGTCAGCGTAAGACCAATACCCTTGTTGAGGAATGCGAGCTCACGCACACGAGTAAGCAACGTTTCGTAATCATATACCGTGGTCTCCGTGAAAATTTCCGGGTCCGGGTGGAACGTAACCGTTGTTCCCGTTTCATCCGTTGTTCCGAGTGTTTTCAGGTCATACTGCGGCGCACCACGGCGGTATTCCTGTTGATACACATGTCCGTCACGTTTAACGGTAACGACCACTTTTTCGGAGAGGGCATTCACAACAGAGACACCGACCCCGTGCAAACCACCGGATACCTTGTATCCGCCGCCGCCAAATTTACCGCCTGCATGGAGCACGGTCATAACAACCTCAAGTGCAGGACGTTTCATTTTGGCATGCTCGCCGACAGGGATACCCCGTCCGTTATCGACGACAGTGACGCTGTTATCTTCGTGAATACTGATCTCAATATGGTCACAGTAACCCGCAAGCGCCTCATCGATACTGTTGTCCACTACTTCCCAGACCAGATGATGCAGACCTTTGGCACTGGTGGAACCGATGTACATCCCCGGACGCTTCCGTACGGCTTCCAGTCCTTCAAGGACTTGAATTTCATTCGCATCATATGACGGTTGATTCATAGACATGCCTTTCACCTACTTCTATAGATTCAATATCGTAAATATGCGTTAACTAAGAATGCATGCTGAATGATCATCTTTGCTTCGTTTCAGCAAGTAGTCCAAACTAAAGACAAGCAGCAGAAGGCATACTATACCCTAACTGTAGAGCTCTAAAGATCAGGAAAAATGTGAGCCCGCTTCTTAAGCGTGGCTGAGGAAATTGGTGAATAGTACACGATATTCTTGGTCACGACAATAGACTTGGCTTCCTCTTCACCGATGCGTTCCACTGTTTTTTCCTGCTCGGCATGCGTGACATACTGCTTGGAGATTTTAGAGGATTTTTCAATCGATATATCAAAAATAGCGACCAATTCGGAAGAACGGATAATTTTCTCGCCGCCCAGATGAATGTACATGTCCCCTCACTCCTTAGCGTTCAACCTGTCCGGCATGAACATGATAAATACTGGCATCTTTGAGCTTGTCAACGTTCAGGCTCTCGATTCCCGTAGCTGTAATAAAGGTTTGCACCTTGCTCTGGAACGTTTCGATCAGCTGCGTCTGACGAAAAGGATCCAGCTCGGACAACACATCGTCAAGCAGCAGGACCGGATATTCTCCGATTTCTTCGTGGATCAGTTCAATCTCCGCAAGTTTAAGGGACAACGCCGTTGTGCGCTGCTGCCCCTGCGAACCATACGTTTGTACTTCCCGGTCGTTAATGAAAAAGGACAGGTCATCCCGGTGCGGCCCACTAAGGGTTGTGCCCCGGCGAATCTCCTGCTCTTTCATTTGTGATAATTTTATCATAAATTGGTCCATTAAAACAGCTTCATCTTCCTCAGCGGCTTCGCTGAAGGATGGAAGATAGGCCAGACGCAGCACTTCTCCGCCTCCGGTGATCCCCTGATGAATCGTTTCAGCCCACTTTTGCAGTTTCTTTATGAATTGTTTCCTTTTTTTGACGATTTTAACACCGTGTTCAGCCAGCTGTTCATTCCAGATCTCAAGCATCGTCTGGGCAGATGCATCCTTGCCCCATAACTGCTTCAGCAGATTGTTTCGCTGGACAAGCACTTTCTGATACTGCTGAAGATGATACAGGTAGCCTGGTGCCACCTGACCGATCTCCATGTCAAGAAACCGGCGGCGTACCCCCGGTGTGCCTTTGACAATCTCCAGATCTTCCGGTGCAAACATGACCACATTGAGTGCACCGACAAAATCGCTTAACTTTCGCTGCTCAAGCCCATTGATTTTGGCCTTCTTCCCTTGTTGCGACAAAGACAGCTCCAAATTGACGGTTCCATACTTTTTGTCGACTTCTGCTGCAAGTCTGGCACGTTCCTCACCGAAACGAATCAGCTCCTTGTCGCGGGATGTACGGTGACTCTTGGTGAGCGCAAGCACAAAGATGGCCTCTGCAAGATTGGTCTTCCCTTGGGCATTTTGCCCGATTAACAGGTTCACTGGACCGAAAGATTCCAGTTTCAGATGTTCATAATTGCGGAACTGCTGCAGATCAATGCTGTTGACAAACAAGCGGTTAACCTCCCTTTTATCCCGTCCGTCAGGAGGCAGCAGGGATCAAACTGTTTATTCTGCGGCAACTTCGAACGCGCCTTCTCCGTCCACCTCAACGATATCCCCAGGGTATAACTTGCGTCCCCGGCGTTCCTCGGGCTCTTTATTCACACGTACAAGTCCTTCCTGAAGCAGGGCTTTGGCCATGCCTCCAGTCGGGATGCAATCTGCCAGTTTCAAAAATTGGTCAAGCTTAATATATTCCGTACGAATCGTTACTCGGTTCACTGGAATCTTCCTTTCGTTAGTTGGTCGTCCGGTAAGGCAAGATGACGTAAAGGCTGTGACTGTCATCCAGCGGTTTCAAAATGATCGGGCTCATGACGCCGGTAAAAGCGATCATCAGCTGCTCACTCTCCACCACTTTCAGCACATCCAGCATATATTTGGAGTTGAACGAGATTTTCAGCGGATCACCGGTGAACTCGGCCGGTTCAATTTCTTCTCTTACTTTTCCCAGCTCAGAAGAGCTTGATGAAATTTCGATCGTTCCGGATTCCATTGTCTGCATGCGCACAATGTTGGTTTTCTCTTCACGCGACAGCAAATAAGCCCGATCAATCGACTCACTTAATTTTTTTGTATCCAAAACAAGTTCTGTTTTGTACGAAGTCGGAATAATTCTAGAAGTATCCGGATATGTTCCGTCCAAAATGCGTGAATAGAACAGGACACGGTCAATTTTGAACAGGACCTGGTTGTCAGCGACTACGATATCCACAAGCGTATTTTGATCAGGCACGATTTTGCTGAGTTCGTTCAGCGTTTTACCCGAAATGACGACATTGTTGAAACGCACTCCCTCTGCATTATCCAGCATTGCTGAACGAGTAGCAAGACGGTGGCGGTCTGTTGCCACAAATTTCAACTCATTGTCGGCTAGGCTCCAGAGTACACCTGTCAGGATTGGAGTTGTCTCATGGGTGGAAATGGAGAATACCGTTTGCTTCACCATGTTTTTAAGCAGATCACCTGGAATGGATACCGTTTGGTTCTCTTCAATGCTTGGCAATACCGGGAATTCCTCCGGATCCAAACCTACGAGCTGAATTTCGGTAGCACCTGCCGAGATGAAGGTGTTGAAATTTTCTTTGACCTCCATGTGGATTTCCTGGGATGGCAGTTTCTTGATGATCTCGACAAAAAACTTGGCTGGCAGTACAACACTACCTGGTTGTTCAACCTGAACTACGCTTTTATCTCCCTCTTCAAGCGGGATAAAGGATTGAATCGATATATCCGTGTCACTTGCTGTCAACGTCACACCTTGATGATTAACGTCGAATTTGATCCCGCTCAAGATGGGGATTGTCGTACGGCTGGAGATAGCTTTGGATACATGCTGGATGGATTCGTTCAGGTAGCTTTTCATTATGCTGATTTTCATGGTTTCACTCCTAGCGGATTTTTTGGCTGTTTGGGTATTGAAAGGTGTTAAACAAAAGGCCGAAGGCCGAGCTTTAAACGGCGTATTTGGAGATGATATCTTTTAGATCTTTTTAGTAATAATAGTAATAGGGGCACTGAATATGTGGATAAGTGGGTACAAACCCATAAAATTAAGCCTATCCACATGTGTACACGTTGTGCATAGGCTTGGGACTTGTTCAGGTTGGATTCTTAATTTTTTCGGTTAAGTTGTTGATAACTTTGTAGAGCTCCTGATCGGATTTGATCGATTGGGAGATTTTTTCGTGCGCATGAATCACAGTTGTATGATCTCGTCCTCCGAAGGCTTCCCCAATTTTGGGCAGGGAGAAATCGGTTAGTTCACGCGATAGATACATGGCAATCTGTCTAGGGAAAGCAACGGCTTTGGTCCGCTTCCGTGCTTTGAAATCTTCAAGCTTAAGGCTGTAATACTCGCCGACCTTTTGTTGGATGTCTTGAATAGTGATCATTTTAGGACGGCTGGAAGGAATGATATCCTTCAATGCTTCTGCAGCCAGATGAGTCGTAACGTCTTGATTCGTCAGTGAAGAGTAGGCAACCACCCGAATTAGTGCGCCTTCCAGTTCACGAATATTGGTATCGATCTGGTTGGCGATGTACATCATTGCTTCGTTAGGAATATCGAGGTTTTCCGCACGCGCCTTTTTCCGCAAAATGGCGATCCGTGTCTCGAGATCCGGAGGCTGGATATCCGTAATGAGTCCCCATTCAAAGCGGGAACGAAGCCGCTCTTCCAAAGTCGGAATTTCCTTCGGTGGTCTGTCGCTGGAGATAATGATCTGTTTCCGTTCCTCATGCAGCGCATTAAACGTATGGAAAAATTCCTCTTGTGTTGATTCTTTTCCCGCCAAAAACTGAATATCATCTATAAGCAGAATATCGACATTCCGGTACTTGTTACGGAAGCTCTCCCCGCGGTTGTCACGGATGGAGTTAATGAATTCGTTCGTGAATTTCTCAGATGACAAATAAACAACCTTGCTCCCCGGATCATGCTCCAAAACGTAATGGCCAATGGCATGCATCAAGTGGGTTTTGCCGAGTCCAACTCCCCCGTATAAAAACAAAGGATTGTATGCTTTGGCGGGCGCTTCAGCGACCGCCAGCGATGCGGCATGGGCAAAACGGTTGCCTGGTCCAATGACAAATGTATCGAATGTATATTTGGGATTCAGCATGCTGAGAACCGTTTCTTCCTGAACTACCGTAGGCGTTGGCGCCGGCAGCTGCGGATCCGGTTCAGCAGGCTTGTTCTCTTCGATGACAAATTTCACATCGACTTGCTTGCCTAGCAGTTCATATACTGTCGAGCCTACCAATTTGGTGTAACGGCTCTCCAGCCATTCGACGGCAAACGTAGTCGGCGCGGAAATGACAATTGAACTGTCATTCAGCTTCGTTGCTTTGGTTGCTTTGAACCAGGTATCGAAGCTGGGTTTGCTGAGCTTGTTTTGTATGATTGATAAAATTTGCTGCCATAAATCAGAAGTATGGCTGTCCACAGACTGTCACTCCTTTTACATGTTCCAAGTGTGGCTTAAGCCATGATGCAGTGTCGAAATACGAGATATATTGTTGAATTTATCCCCAAACCCCCGCAGGTCGAAAACAAAAAAAGAATGAACAACGGAAAATTGTTCACAACTTTATCCACAGGCTGTTGATAATATTATGGGTCAGATCACATATTCACATCCAAAAGTAATACAATCATAGCAAAAGAAGCCCCGCATTTCAACGTATCGCGAGATTTTATCCACAAATTCAATAACTTGTGTATAATTTTTAATCACAACACAATATATTGTTTATAAATTGTTTAATTTTCGACAGGATGACCCAAAAAGCCAAAATGTTTTATACACAGGTTGTTCGTCGAAAATCGCTAAATTGTGTGTAAAATGACTCCTGAGTTGTGAATAACACATCTGTGGATAACCACGAATTCAGAATGATCGTTTTGGGGATCTGTTGAATTAACCTCTTTAACCTCATTTGGGGTTGTATGCAATCATCAGAGATTCGCAGCAATGATAGTAGAGGCAGACAAGCTGATTAACACTAAAAGGAGGTCAGTGGAAGCGCTGGCCGGATAGGGGAAGGAAGTCATAAAATTCGGCGTAAATGCCGGATGGGGAGAATAGATTGAATCAAAAAATTGAATCAAATATATGGACAAAAAAGAGGTTGTTCCTTAAGGCCAGCGTGTGGTCTAAGTGAACAACCTCTTTTTTTGGTGATTCAATGAGGGAACCGTTACTTGGTTCTTAAGGACAATTTGCGTTGGAATTCCGCAATATCTGCATATTCCTCTTCAAGTTTGCGCGAAATGCGAATGAAAATCGGGAGCAGTTCCCGGTAAATTGCTGCGTTTTCTCTAATAGGGGTGTGTCTGTGCGTTGTCCCCACCATTGAAGAGACAGCATGAAGTGACTTGATTCGCCCTGTGGCATAAAGACCGAGGACTACAGCACCCAGACAGGAGCTCTCGAAGCTCTCGGGGACGACGACCTCCTGATTGAAAATATCGGACATCATCTGACGCCAGAGAGGGGAACGTGCGAATCCGCCGGTAGCCTGAATGGAGGTAGGTTGTCCGATCTGTTCTTCCATGGCCAGCAGGACCGTATACAGGTTGAAAATGACTCCTTCCAGGACAGCACGAATCATGTGCTCTTTCTGGTGATGGAGGGTTAAACCAAAGAAGGAACCACGGGCATCCGGATTCCATAAAGGGGCACGCTCTCCTGACAAATAAGGATGGAATAGTAGTCCTTCAGAGCCTGGGCTGACTCGCTCAGCAATTTTGGTGAGGACGTCATATGAGTTGATGCCCAGTCTTTTTGCTGTTTCCACTTCTGATGCTGCAAATTCGTCACGTACCCAGCGAAATAGCATGCCACCGTTATTCACAGGCCCACCCACGACCCAGAGATCCTCCGTGAGGGCATAACAGAAGGTCCGTCCTTTGGGATCGGTAACAGGGCGATCAACGACCGTACGAATGGCACCACTGGTACCAATGGTTGCTGCCACGACTCCAGGGTCGATGGCATTTACGCCGAGATTGGATAGCACTCCGTCACTTGCCCCGATCACAAAAGGAGTAGAGGGGGAGAGACCCATTTTCTCTGCACATTCGGTGTCCATTCCCTCTATTGTATATGTCGTGGGCACAAGCTTCGAGAGATGGTCAGGTGTGATTCCTGCAACCTCCAGTGCCTCCGTATCCCAATCCAGTTGTTCCAGGTTGAGAAGACCGGTACAGGAGGCGATGGAATGATCTACTATATATTGTCCAAACAAACGGAAGAACAGATATTCTTTAATGGAGATGAACTTGGCTGTG
The DNA here is from genome assembly GCF_002272715.1 of Paenibacillus sp. 7516. NCBI lineage: Bacteria > Bacillati > Bacillota > Bacilli > Caryophanales > Paenibacillaceae > Paenibacillus > Paenibacillus sp. 7516. Next base: position 21,017 of record NZ_NPBI01000050.1, on the reverse strand, counting down.
CGCTTAAATAGGTCTGGTTCATCATGACGCAGCCACATGAGTTTGGTTAGGGGAGACATGGGATGGATTGGTGTACCTGTGCGCAAATAGATCCGATGACCTTGCCCACTCTCCTGTAATTGGGCTGACCAAGCTGCACTGCGGTTATCCGCCCACGTGATGCAGCGAGTGAGCGGCTTATGATCCTGGTCCATGGCAATCACACTGTGCATGGCAGAGCTGCAGGACAAAAACATGATTTGTCCTGCACTTACACTGCTCTGATCCATGACTCCACGTACGGAGCGAATAGCTGCTTGTACAATTTCCTCGGGATCCTGCTCAGCTACATCAGGAGCAGGTGTATATAGAGGATATTCCTGAGTGGAAGTGCTCACAACCTCACCTTGCTCCGTAAATAATACGGATTTGGTGCTGGTAGTCCCGATATCCATGCCAATCATATATTTTTTCATTTGGTGTAATCCTTCTTTCCCTTGATACAGTAAAATTTATCTTCTAATAGATACAATCTTGTCTTAGATCACGGTACTCAGCAGCAAAATAAAGATCAATCCGACAACGGATAATAGTGTTTCCATAACGGTCCACGTTTTCAGTGTCTGGGAGACGCTCATATTAAAGAACTCCTTAATCATCCAGAAGCCTGCGTCATTCACGTGGGACAAAACAAGTGATCCAGCACCAGTAGCAAGTACAACCAGCTCAATATTGGCTCCTGGAGTTAATGCAAGAACCGGAGCAACGATACCAGCCGCCGTTGTCATGGCAACTGTTGCCGAGCCTGTGGCTACCCGGATCAGTGCCGCAACCAGCCAAGCAAACAAAATGACGTTGATATTGGCGTGAGTGGCAACTTCAGCAATCGCATTGCCGACACCGCTATTAATCAGGACCTGCTTAAACGCACCGCCACCACCAATAATGAGGATGATGGTCGCCGTAGGCGCCAGACATTCACTGGTGAAACGGGAAATGTCGTGTTTGGTAAATCCGCGTGCGAAGCCGAGCGAAAAGAGGGCAAACACAACAGATATCAACAGGGCAATAATCTCATGCCCGATAAATTCACTGAAGACTGTAAAGCCACTTGTAGCATTGGGATCTACGATATTGGCAATGGAGCCAATTAGCATTAGGATGACGGGCAGCAATATCGTAAACAGGGTAATGCCGAACCCTGGAAGATTGGTGTTTTTCTTCGTTGCGAACTGCTCCGCCAGCTCCGCTGGCGGTTCAGTGTGTATTCTTTTGCCGATAAACTTACCAAACAAAGGACCTGCGATAATCGCTGTCGGAATACCAACAATGAGGGAGTACAAAATGGTTTTCCCCAAATCGGCGTTGAATGCATCAATAGCGATCATTGGAGCCGGGTGTGGTGGAACCAGACCATGTACAGTCGACAGTCCGGCCAAAATCGGAATCCCGATCTGCAGGAGAGACATATTGGTTTTACGTGCAACGGTGAAAATGATCGGAATCAGCAGAATTACACCAACTTCGAAGAAGACAGGTATACCTACAATAAAACCAACGATCATCATGGCCCAGTGCACACGTTTAACACCAAAGCGATCGACTAGTGTGGTTGCAATGCGCTCGGCACCGCCTGATTCGGCCATCATTTTACCCAGCATCGTGCCAAGCCCGATGACTATGGCTATGGTTCCAAGCGTACCGCCGAGTCCGCCTGTAATGGAAGAGATCACATCGGCGGGTTTCATACCGGCAAGCAGACCAAGCATTAAAGCGGATAATAAAAGGGTAACGAAGGGATTCCATTTATATTTGGAGATCAATACGATCAGAAATACGATCGCAATCAATGTCCATACCAACAATGTTGCATTATGGGATAGTCCAAAAAGAGTGCTCATGATGTATGCTCCTTTGTTTTGAATATAAACGCTTACAAGTGAATTCGCCGTCAGGGAAGGTTGTCTCCCTTTAACATGCCCAAAAATTGAAACTAAATCGCATTTTGTATACTTGTCGACAACTTAGATGACAATCCATCCATTTGGATGTGATTGCGGACGGTGGTCAGTATATAAACCAAAGTCGAAAAAATAAACTTTCTGACATTGTCAGGAGTCGAAGCTCTCATGCAGGGTTTTGCCGGAATCCTGAAAGTACGTACGCACGCCGGCCTGAATGGATGCTTTGTCACCTGACTCTAGTGCTTCAATCAGCAATCGGTGTTTTTGAATTACAGCGCTTACTTTTGGATGGCCCTGATCAAACACCCTGCGGGTTGTTAGCAGCATAACCGTCATGACAACATAACGAATGCTTCTCCATAAATGTGAAATACGGGAATGCTCGGCTGCCTCAATGATGGTCTCATGGAAAGTCAGATCCTGAAAAGCAAATTCGACAGCATCCTGATGGCGACCTGCCAGCTCCATTTTGTCCAGTATATTACGAAGCGAAGTAATCAATTGCTCGGGAACAGACCCTGCTAATCGCTGCTGGACAAAGCTTTCAATTAAAAAACGGACGTCGTACAGCTCTTCAACATCCTTGATTTTCAATCCAAGGACAACCACACCCATCCGTTCAAGCCGAATCAGTCCTTCATTCGACAGTGTTCTCAGTGCTTCGCGGACAGGTGAACGACTGCTGTCAAAATCAGCGGCAATTCGATTTTCAGACAAAATCTCTCCAGGACGCAGGATTCCACTGATGATGCGCAGCCTTAATTCGCAGGCGATGGCTTCCCCGCGGGAAGCTCCCTGCAGCCAGGAAGAAGGAAACAACATAATGGCTAACGCTCCTATTCAAGTAATCAGTTCTCTAGGCCCAATACTCGGTAATTCATCCCAATGGACCTGTACACTGATCATAGCATAACCTTTTTGCAGTTTGCATGCTGCCTGATGAAGAAGCGAAAGTCCTTAGCTTATTTTCCTAATACCGTTTTCAAAGAGCCAAAGTTCAGTACTTTTGTAAATCAAAAAGAGTGTAAAGTAACGCGGATATTCTCTTCATGAATACTTAAGTATACTTGTATACAAGATGTGATTTTTATCCTACACCTTTCTTGAAAGCTTGTAAACCTTCAAATTAAAGCGGATACATTAAATTTTAAACAAGGCCTAACATACAATAAAATGTACTACATAAGTTGAGAAAATAATCAGTAAGTTTATCGCCTTCAGAAGAGGAAAATGATGTATAAAGGAAAGCGGCAATACGAAAAAAAAAGGCGAAGTTGAATTCGTTATCCACATGTGAATAACTTCTGGCTAATGAAGTAGAGGATGAGAGATGAGCGAGAGGTCCAAATTGGGGTGTGGATAACCGTTGGAGTGATGGATGAAGTGACAGCGCGAGGCTTGTTGGGGATAACTTTTTTCGTTTCAAAAATTATTTTATTCAAATCAAAATCTGCTTAAGTGTTACGAGCTCTGAGGGGCAGGCTGGAAAAGGCTATAAAAAGAGGGAGAAGTGAAGTGGGTTAGAGTTGACTTTTCCAGGTGTACGTGGTTAAATGTATAAAGGTGTTTTCTGTGAAGATGAAAATGATTCATCACATAAGTATTTCCTTGTAAGGAGGTGCAATACATTGAGACCTACATTCAAACCGAACGTAAGCAAACGTAAAAAAGTTCATGGTTTCCGGAAAAGAATGAGCACGAGCAACGGCCGTAAAGTTTTGGCTGCACGTCGCCTGAAAGGCCGTAAAGTCCTGAGTGCTTAATGCATGAGAAGACCACCGAGGTGGTCTTTTTTTTCTTAAATGAGTCATTTCAGACTGGATGCTGATATAGATCGGGTCTGAATTGGCTGCGAAAAAGGGCGAAAGTGTCTATTTCTTTATTGAAAAAGGATCTAACTTTGTCACGAAATTTTTAAAAAAGTTTCCTTATATATAATGAAGTTGTCGTTAGAACAGTTTACCGTTATTCAAGAAAGCCTATACTAAATCAGTAATGAGGCCTCCGTCAATATGGATGGTGGAGAACAGCAAGGAGAAGCGCCGTGTATAAAAGACTGCGTTTGCGAAACCGGGCGGACTTTAGCCGCGTATACCGGTATGGGAAATCTTTTGCCAATCATCAATTTGTGGTGTATGGCTGCCGCCGTAAAGATACGGAGCAATTCCGGGTAGGTGTATCATGCAGCAAGAAAATCGGAAACGCTGTCGTACGAAACCGGATGAGACGCATGATTAAGGAAATTATAAGGCACCATGAAAAAGAGATTGTCACACAGATGGACCTGATCTTCATCGTGAGAAAAGGTGCGCTGGACATGACCTATCAGGAAATGGAGAAAAGTCTGCTGCACGTTATGCGCAAAGCGGCTCTTCTTAAGCCTAACAAACGGTAAGCTTCGGTTTATTTGTCCTCCTAATTATGGTATGATTTACGGTGGAATGGAATGGTTAAGAGAGGGGTTATGAAGTGTCGCGATTGAAGACATCAAAGGGGAAGTGGATTCTCCTCATTGCAGTCATTGCAATGGTCACCGTACTAGCGGGGTGTACTCCGCAAGGATCCGGGGTTACGACGGAAGATCTGAAAAACAGTGACTCATTCTGGCAAAGCAATGTTGTTTACTGGTTCTCACTGGCGCTCGATACATTCGCCAACTGGTTTAACGGTGAATATGGACTAGCTGTCCTAGTTATGGTGCTGATTGTGCGGACGTTAATTTTGCCACTAACAATGAAGCAGGTCCGCAGCTCCAAAGCCATGCAGGCAATTCAGCCGCAGTTGAAGGAGATTCAAGCCAAGTATAAAGATACACCTGAGAAAGTTCAGCAAGAAACGATGAAGTTGTTTCAGGAGAACAAAGTTAATCCGATGGCGGGTTGTCTGCCGCTTATCATTCAGATGCCGATTTACATCGCACTTTATAACTCAATTTACGGAAACTCCAGTCTGAGAACCCATGATTTCTTGTGGCTCCAGCTCGGGGAACCGGATCACCTGTTTATTTTGCCGGTGCTGGCTGCGATCACTACATTCATTCAAACATGGATGATGATGCGTATGAACCCTGCACAGCAAGTGGGACCAATGCAGTTCATGCTGTGGGTTTACCCTATCTTGATTTTCGTAATGTCTTACCAGTTCCCGTCAGCGTTGCCGCTGTACTGGTTCTATAGTAACATCTACACGATCGTGCAAAACTATTTCCTTTACCGGAATAATGATAAAGTCGTGGCTGAAGTCAACGTGAAGCAGAATAGTTCCTCCAAAAATGGAGCTAAACGCAAAAACGGTGGCAAGGCAACCGTCTCTGGAAAAGGGTCGAAAGGGGCCAAAAAATCGAAATGACCAAAGTCATTGCGTCAGGAAAAACCGTTGAAGATGCTGTAAACCAAGGATTGGCTGAGCTTGGCGTGAGCCGGGACAAGGTCGAGATACAAGTGTTAGAGCAGCCGTCAAAAGGATTCCTGGGTTTGATCGGGGTAAAGGCGGCGAAAGTTGAAGTGAAACTTCTGCCTGTGCCCGAAGCTGTACCACAGCGGGTCGAGCCGGCCGCACATGTACCTCAGGTTGAAGCTAAACTTGAGGATGTCGCAGCTAAAAATCCCTATGAGGAAGCGGCTGCTTTCTTAAAAGAAGTAGCAGCAGGTATGGGACTGGATGTTGAAGTGGATATCAAAAAGCAGCGGGATGGACATATCTTCAATATTGCCGGGGAAGATCTTGGCATGATTATTGGCAGACGTGGACAGACGCTCGATGCACTTCAATATCTAACGAACATTGTAGCTAACCGTTATTCGGAAAGTTTCGTTCGAATTGTACTGGATGCGGAAAATTTCCGCCAACGCCGCCGGAAGACGCTTGAGGATCTGGCTGAACGTCTGGCTGGACAAGCGATCCGTTCTGGCAAGGAAGTTGTTCTGGAGCCGATGCCTCCACTCGAACGCAAGGTCATTCATGCGAAACTGCAAAACCACCCGCAGATTAAGACGTACAGCAAGGGCGAAGAGCCCAATCGGCGTGTGGTCATCATGACGAAATAACACGAAATTGAAGACGCAATGGCTTCCTGCCCGGTGCAGAAGCCATTGCTTTTTTCGTAAATAAGTATATTGGTAAGAATTTAACAAGTGAAATTCATATGTGATCCGTAAGGACAACCATTTTAAAATAGAGCAGGGAGAGATAACGATGATCAGTGATACGATCACAGCGATATCCACGGCTGTTGGGGAAGCGGGCATAGCAGTTATCCGGGTCAGCGGTCCGGATGCAGTATCGGAGACGGAGAAAATTTTCCGCAGTAAAACCCCTTTAACCCAAGCAGCATCTCATACAGTTCACTATGGTCATATCATTGAACCTGGCAGTGGGGAGAAGATTGAAGAAGTACTGGTTACGGTAATGCGAGCACCTCGTTCGTTTACGACAGAAGATGTGGTTGAGATTAGTGCTCATGGTGGAGTAGTCTCAGTGAAGCGGGTTCTGGATCTCCTGCTTCAGCTCAATATTCGCCTTGCGGAGCCGGGTGAATTCACAAAGCGTGCTTTCCTGAATGGACGGATCGATCTGTCACAGGCGGAAGGCGTTATGGATCTTATTCGTTCCAAGTCGGATAGAGCATTCTCGGTAGCACTCAAACAAGTGGAGGGTAAGCTCTCCTCCAAACTGCGTGATCTGAGACATACCTTGGTGGAAACGCTGGCTCATATTGAAGTGAACATTGACTATCCCGAGCATGATGTGGAGTCCTTAACTGCTGATTTTATTAAAGAAAAATCCAGTCTGGTCATGACTGAAATTGATAAATTGCTGGTAACGGCAGAACAGGGCAAGATACTACGTGAAGGAATTACGACGGCAATTGTAGGGCGGCCGAACGTAGGGAAATCTTCTTTGCTCAATGCGCTCGCTCAGGAGAATCGGGCTATTGTAACGGACATTCCGGGAACAACACGCGACGTAATTGAGGAATTTGTAACGATTAACAACATTCCGCTCAAGCTGCTGGACACAGCCGGCATTCGGGAAACGATGGACGTTGTCGAGAGAATCGGGGTAGAACGTTCCCGCTCCGCAGTAGCAGAGGCAGATCTGTTGTTGATGGTGATCAATGCGGCAGAACCATTGCATGAGGATGAGATCGAATTACTGGAACAAATCCGCGGTAGACAATCAATTATCATTATGAATAAAATGGACTTAGCTCCGCAGGCTGACCGCGACATTTTGCTTCGCTACATTCCGGAAGAGCGCCTTGTTCCGATGTCAGTGAAGGATGATCTGGGTGTCGATCGTTTGGAGGAGGCCATTTCGACCTTGTTCTTCAGCGGCAAGCTGGAATCGGCTGACTTGACGTATGTCAGCAATGTGCGTCATATTGCTTTGCTCAAAAAGGCAAAACAGTCCTTGATTGACGCATATGAAGCTGCTGAACAGCTCATTCCAATCGACATGATTCAGATTGATGTGCGTCTGGCGTGGGAGCACCTTGGTGAGATTGTGGGAGATACGGCACATGATGCATTGATTGACCAGATCTTCTCCCAATTCTGTCTAGGAAAGTAAAATGAACAAACATACTTTCTGCGAAAAGTAGTATGATAATGAGGTCCATTTTCTTGTGAATGGTCAGCATGGCAATGACGTCTGTAGGAATCACAGACTTGATGGCTTGATATAGATCGGAATGTCCCCAGCTGAATAGGGAGAGCATTCAATATTTTTACAATAGACCGTGGGCATGGGATTCAAATGTGCTGCGGCATAAGGAGGTAAACAAGAATGGCTTTTGATGGCGGCAGCTATGATGTAATTGTCGTTGGTGCTGGACATGCGGGTGTGGAATCAGCACTGGCCGCAGCCCGTATGGGTTCCAAAACACTGATGATTACAATAAATCTGGATATGGTGGCCTTCATGCCTTGTAACCCATCCATTGGGGGACCGGCTAAAGGACATGTTGTGCGCGAAATTGATGCGCTTGGCGGTGAGATGGGACGGAATATCGATAAGACGTTTATTCAGATGAGAATGCTCAACACAGGGAAAGGTCCTGCAGTTCACGCTCTGCGTGCTCAGGCAGACAAGTTCTCTTATCAGCACAAAATGAAAGAAACGATGGAGAACGAGCGCAACCTCACTATGCGTCAAGGCATGGTGGATCGCTTGATCGTCGAAGACGGGAAATGTGTGGGGGTAGTAACGCAGACGGGTACAGAGTACCGTGCTCAGGCTGTTGTTTTGACTACAGGCACATATCTGCGCGGTAAAGTCATTATGGGTGAATTGATGTACGAAAGCGGACCGAACAACCAACAGCCTTCACTCAAATTGTCCGAGCATTTGCGGGAACTTGGATTCGATCTGGTTCGTTTCAAAACAGGTACACCACCTCGTGTGCATAAGGATACAATTGATTTCAGCAAAACGGAAATTCAACCTGGCGATGATGAGCCGAAGTTCTTTTCGTATGAGACAGAGTCTTCTGAAAATGAACAGCTGCCATGCTGGTTGACCTACACTTCGGTTGAAACCCATCAGATCATTAATGATAACCTGCATCGTGCACCGATGTTCTCGGGTGTCATTGAAGGTACCGGACCGCGTTACTGCCCATCCATTGAAGACAAAATTGTTCGTTTCAGCGACAAGCCGAAACATCAGATTTTCCTGGAGCCAGAAGGTAAAAATACCTCAGAGTACTATGTACAAGGACTATCTACCAGTCTGCCGGAGGATGTTCAGCTTGCCGTCCTTCGCTCGATTCCCGGAATGGAAAAAGTGGAAATGATGCGTAATGGATATGCCATTGAATACGATGCGATGGTACCTACACAGCTCTGGCCTTCACTTGAAACCAAACGTCTGCCAGGTCTGTTCACGGCCGGACAAATCAATGGTACTTCCGGTTATGAAGAAGCGGCAGGACAGGGGATCATGGCTGGGATTAACGCTGCACGCAAAGTACAAGGCAAAGAGCCTGTTATTTTGGATCGTTCCCAAGGCTATATTGGCGTGTTGATTGATGATCTGGTGACGAAGGGAACAAATGAGCCTTATCGTTTGCTCACATCACGTGCCGAGTATCGTTTGCTGCTTCGTCATGATAATGCAGATCTGCGTTTGACCGAGATTGGTCATGATATTGGTCTGGTTTCAGAAGAGCGTTATGCTAAATTCCTCGACAAAAAAGCCAAAGTGGATGCAGAAGTTGAACGTCTAAAAGCGGCTAAAGCACGCCCTGCGGATGTGAATCCGAAGCTTGAAGAGTTTGGCTCGACTCCAATTCAGGATGGAAGCACACTGCTTACCCTATTGCGTCGTCCGGAAATTACGTATGACTGGGTTGAACAGGTTTCACCTTCTGAGGTAGAACTGACAGCAGATATGAAGGAACAAGTAGAGATTCAAATCAAATATGCGGGTTATATTGAGAAACAATTGATCCACGTGGAACGTTTGCAAAAGATGGAGAAAAAGAAAATTCCGGATACGATTGAGTATAATGATGTTCATGGTCTGGCTATGGAAGCGAAGCAAAAACTATCCACGATCCGCCCCATTTCAATTGGGCAGGCTTCCCGGATTGCTGGGGTAACTCCTGCGGACATTTCCATTCTGCTCGTCTACTTGGAGCACTATAACCGTGTAACCGCAGCAAGGGGACAATAATGGACGATATTCAACAGCAATTGCAGCTTCGACTGAAAGAGCATGGTTTGGAGCTTGATGAACGTCAGCTGGAACAGTTCGAACTGTATTTTCAGGAGCTGGTATCCTGGAATGAAAAGATGAACCTGACAGGGATAACGGAACGGGAACAGGTGTATACGAAGCATTTTTATGACTCGGTATCCCTGGCCTTCTATACAGATATGACCAAAGTGGAAAAGCTTGCGGATATTGGATCTGGAGCAGGCTTTCCCGGTATTCCGCTCAAGATATGCTTCCCGGATATAAAGCTGACCATTATTGATTCGCTCAACAAACGCATTGGCTTTCTGCAGCATGTCGTGGATACACTCGGTCTAACCGAGGTTGAATTAATTCATGGCCGGGCAGAGGAGCTGGGGCGCAAAGACGGATATCGGGACAGCTACGATCTGGTTACTGCGCGCGCAGTAGCTAAGCTGGCAGTGCTGAATGAATTCTGTTTGCCTTTCGTTCGCAAAGGTGGGATGTTTGCCGCAATGAAAGGCGGAGACCCTCGTGAAGAAATGAAGGAAGCAGAATTTAGCTTCAATCAGCTGAGAGGACGGGTAAAAGCCGTTCATCCATTCCAGCTGCCAGTGGAAGAGTCAGCCCGTCATATCATCTTGATACAAAAGTTTGATAAAACGCCTCACAAATATCCTCGTAAACCGGGGACTCCACTCAAGACACCATTGGTACAGTAAATCAATGTTGGGTAAACCAATATATTTTGCTTACTTTGTGGGTGGATTATAAAATAATTAGTTTTGTCATTTAGTAAGTCAGACTAGAAAAATATTGAAGAGGATGTTTCACGTGAAACATCCTCTTTTTATTTTCAGATACATATACAAAGCGAGTATCATTTCAAAAATAAACCGATAAAAAAAGGAGAAAACGAGGGTAAAACCGACAAGATGCTCGGATGAAAAGCAGGAAAATTAGGAGGGTTTAAAGAATAGGTTAGAATAGGATTATGATAGAAAAGATGATAGAATAGAAGTAACCGATCCTGTGTATCAGAGATCATAGATTATATATAAATAGATTTGGCAAGAAGTATAGACATTTCATCAGAACGTGGATGTAGAAAGCAAAACTTATTCGAAGAACGACAACATATGAGGGGTCGCATATAGAATAGGAAGCACCTGCACTGCTGCGGGAGCTATTACGAAACTAGGTGGTAATATACGGAATGAAAGAACAATTTTCGAAGTTGTTTGGTTTGGCGGAGCGCAATAACGGAGATGAAGTGAAACAAATTCCGGTAGGTGAAATAGTAAGCAGCCCTTATCAACCTCGTACGATTTTTGACGATGATAAAATTGATGAGTTGTTGCAGACAATTAAAACCCATGGAGTCATTCAACCCATTGTTGTCCGTGTGCGGAATGGATCATATGAGATTATTGCCGGGGAACGTCGCTGGCGTGCGGTTCGAAAACTGGGACTAGAGCATATTCCAGCCATTGTGCGCGAATTTAATGACTCTCAGGCCGCTTCCATTGCCTTGATTGAGAACCTGCAGCGTGAAGGGCTCACGGCTATTGAAGAAGCGGTTGCTTATCAAAAGTTGATTGATCTTCACCAATTGACGCAAGAGAGTCTTGCGCAGCGATTAGGCAAAAGCCAATCAACCATTGCCAATAAAATTCGGTTGTTACAACTCCCGGAAGGGATTAAGACTGCACTGATGGAACGGAAAATATCCGAACGTCATGCAAGAGCTTTGCTTTCACTGGACTCGGAAGAACTGCAAATGAAATTGCTCAGCGAGATTATTGAAAAAGAGCTGAACGTAAAACAAACCGAAGCAAGAGTTGCCTTTTACAAGGAAGCTTCCAAAATCAAAAAGTCCAAACGCATTTCATTTACCAAAGATGTCAGACTCGCGCTAAATACGATTCGCCAATCCATTGATATGGTATCTGGTTCTGGTATGGATATCAAAACAAAAGAAGCCGATCACGAAGATCATTATGAGATCGTCATTCATATTCCTAAACGCAAATAGTTGAAGCTTAAGGCGGCAATGGGGCCGCTTTTTCTGTCTATAGAGCTGGTTGACGTCTGTATTGAAGACGTGCTTGAAGAACGGAACGGTAGTTGTTGTTTGTGTGGACGATAGCCACCTGCTTTTAGTTAACTGTATCTCACAACCTACAAGAAAAGACTCCTATTTTATTTGAGGTGAAGTAATTGTCTAAGATTATGGCCGTAGCAAATCAAAAGGGCGGTGTGGGGAAAACGACGACATCTGTTAACTTGGGTGCTGGACTGGCTTCACTCGGGAAAAGGGTACTGCTTGTCGATATTGATCCTCAGGGAAATACGACTAGCGGAGTCGGAATCAACAAAGCAGATGTGGCCAATTGTATATATGATGTCATCATTAATGAAGTACATCCTCAGGAAGCCATTGTGGAAACTCAGATTGAAGGGCTTCATATCATACCTGCAACGATTCAACTTGCCGGAGCCGAGATTGAGTTGGTATCCACCATATCACGTGAAGTTCGTTTGAAAAAATCCCTCGCCATGGTGAAAAAAAACTATGATTACATACTGATCGATTGCCCACCATCTCTTGGCATGTTAACGATCAACTCGTTGACCGCTTCCGACTCGGTGATCATTCCGATCCAGTGTGAGTACTACGCACTTGAAGGGCTGAGCCAACTGCTTAACACGGTCCGCCTCGTGCAGAAACATTTGAATACCTCTCTGCAAATAGAGGGAGTGTTGCTCACCATGTTTGATGCTCGTACGAACCTGGGGATCCAGGTGATTGAAGAAGTGAAGAAGTATTTTCAACAGAAGGTGTATCAAACGATTATTCCGCGTAATGTGCGACTTAGTGAAGCCCCTTCGCATGGGCAGTCCATTATTACGTATGATCCCCGTTCACGAGGAGCAGAAGTGTATTTAGAGCTCGCAAAGGAAGTGATATCGTATGAGTAAGCGGCTCGGAAAAGGTCTCGATGCCCTCATTCCATCGCTTTCAATAAATGACGATGACAAGGTTGTAGAAATTCCAATTGCCCAGTTGCGGGCAAACCCTTATCAGCCACGGAAGGTATTTGATGAGGATGCGATTCATGAACTGGCAGAGTCCATACGTCAACACGGTGTGATACAGCCAATTATCGTACGTACGGTACTGAGAGGTTATGAGATTATTGCCGGGGAACGGCGGTTTAGAGCTTCTCAATATTGCGGTAATGCAACAGTGCCTGCAGTTGTTCGTAATTTTAGTGATCAGCAGGTTATGGAAATCGCTCTGATTGAGAATTTGCAACGGGAAAATCTCAATGCGATGGAAGTGGCTGTAGCCTATCAAGGCCTGATGGATCAGTTCTCGCTGACACAGGAAGAGCTGTCTGTCAAAGTGGGGAAATCCCGTTCTCACATCGCTAACTTCTTGCGTTTGCTTTCGTTACCGGAAGAAGTGAAAGACCATGTTTCACGTGGAACATTGTCCATGGGTCATGCACGTGCCATAGTCGGTGTGAAGGATCAGGATATGGTGAAACAGCTGGCCAAACAAACCATTGACCAACAATGGAGTGTACGTGAACTGGAAGAAGCGGTACAGCAGCTGGATCGTTCCAAGACGGGTGAAGCCAAGGCCAAATCCAAACTCAAGAAAAAGGATCCGTTCATTGACACGGTGGAGGAATCCTTGCGTGAGCGTTTCAAAACAACAGTGAAGATAAAGCACAACAAAGATAAAGGCAAAATCGAGCTCAACTACTACAGCAAACAGGATCTGGAGCGATTGTTGGAACTGCTTCAATAGACAATCCTTTAGATTAACTTACAACATGCGGGGCTTTTTTCATCTGATGACATATCGCCTCTGTACGATGGAGAAACGATATGTCATTATTTTTTCTGTGTTTTCTTATTCAGCACTGGCCTTTATGATTGGTTTTATGGTGGATCGCTCAATGAACAGGACAGAGGTGGTTGTGAGGTGAAGGAAGTCATTTATCTGGATCATGCTGCGACATCATGGCCTAAGCCGCCTGCTGTTGGTGAAGCCATGCTGCATGCCCTTGATGTCGCCGGTGCCAACCCGGGCAGAGGCAGCCATCGAATGGCTGTTCAAGCAAGCCGTGTACTTTTTGACACGAGGAAGGTACTATCCAGTCTTTTTGGTATCAGTAATGCCAATGATATTGCACTCGGTTCCAATACGACAGAAGCGTTGAATCTTGCAATCCAAGGCAGCTTGCGAGAAGGTGATCATGTCATTGCTACAATGGCGGAGCATAACTCGGTCAGGCGGCCTTTGGAATACATGCGACGGATCCGAAATGTAGAAGTGGATTATGTACCTGTGAATGCTGCAGGTGATATTGATCTGGTTCAACTCGAACGTTTGTTTCGTCCAAACACGAGATTGGTTGTATGTACACATAGTTCCAACTTGCTTGGCAGCATTTTACCTATTGGCGAGATATCGCTGATTAGCCGTAAATATGGGGCGACATTTCTCGTAGATGCCGCCCAGAGTGCTGGCATTATGCCAGTGGATGTACAACAGCTCGGTATCGATATGCTGGCGTTTCCAGGACATAAGGGTCTGCTCGGTCCACAGGGGACGGGAGGCCTTTATATCGCTCCGGAGATTGATCTCGAACCGCTTCTTCATGGAGGAACAGGCAGTCAGTCTGAAGCCATTCAGCAGCCGCTTGTTCGTCCAGACCGATATGAGGCAGGAACTCCGAATACCGTAGGTATGGCAGGGCTGGCTGCCGGTGTGAAACATGTGATGCAATTGACTCCTGAAGCAATCTATAAGTATGAGTGGGAACTAACTCAACATATGATGCAAGGGTTAACATCTGTAGCAGGAATTCGGATGCTTGGGCCAGAGCTTGGACAACCACGTACCGGGTTGGTATCCTTTACAGTAGAGGGATATGATTCTGCTCAGCTAGCTTTTCAACTGGATCGCCGTTATGGCATTGCTGTGCGTTCCGGTTTTCACTGTACACCACTTGCTCATGAATCGGCCGGAACCACATTGAGCGGAGCCGTCAGAGCCAGTGTAGGATATTCAACAACTAGCCAAGAGATAGATGCTCTAATTCATGCAGTAAACGAACTGACAATGCCGCGGTAACTACGACGATCGGTATCAAGGGGCAGCAGATTAGAGAGATATCTATTGAAATTGGAAAATAGTTGATTAGTTACTATAGATAAAGGGTTTATTTATTAGGGGAAGGTCTAACGAATGTACGATCGCTCGTTGGCAAAAATGAACGGACAGGTTAATGAACAAACAAACAGAGGGGTAGTTGCACTACATGGCTGAATTAAACGAGCTGATTCTGGAACAGCTGCTATGGATTATTGGCGGAATGGCATTATTATTGGTGATCTTACTGATTGTAAGTATTGCCCAAGGCGCAAAGTTACGTAAGTTCAAACGGAAATATGAAGCGATGATGGCTGGCAGCGGAGTAGAGGACCTGGAATCGTTGTTGATCAATCTGAAAATTCAGATGGACAGCATTGAGGACGAGCATAAATTGCAGACTAGTCAGATCCAGGCAGTCATGCAAAAACTGACCCGTATCCAGGGTAAAGTGGGTGTGAAACGTTATAATGCCTATGGAGAAAGAGGCAGTGATCTGAGTTTCTCCATGGCCATGATTAACGATAATGACGATGGGATGATCCTCACAGGGATCTATAATCGTGATGGTTCTTATGTGTATGCCAAACCTCTTAAAGGGGGAGAGTCATCTTATACACTATCCCCTGAAGAGAAGGAAGCCATTACTCTGGCACAGCAAGCAGAGTAGAGCGTGTATGCCATTCGCGAATGGCTGAGTAAAGACTGCTCGCTATAATTTCAGACATGCGCATGACAAGACTAAGCCGTGTGTTTTGCAAAACAAAGTATTCCATAAAGCCGCCGACGTTAACGATACCTGTAAGATGGATATCGCCGACCGGCGGTAATTCTTTATTTACACCCGCACCAGGCTTGAGCGGCCCATTGACCACCTGAATACAGCCTACACTGGAGGATTGCCCGAGGCAGGCGTCTATTCCTATTATATAGGGGTTATGGTGTGTATTTTGAATGGTGTTCAGGGTGTCCTGAAGGTTCATTGCATGCACAGGTTCGTCCAATGTACCATAGAGGTGAAATAGGGGGCTGTCCCACTTGGCAAGCGAAGAGCCTACCAGAGGACCAAGACAGTCTCCTGTGGAGCGATCTGTGCCGATGCAGACAATAACGACATTTTGCAGAGAGTGTGCCTTATAGAGATGAAACATTAAACGATGTATAATGGCGGAGTGTATGCCTGGGTCGGTATGTGGTATCTTCAAACTGGTCATATCTTGGGATGAATAAGAACGCGAATTGGGATTCATAGGATCTATCCTTTCCCCTTGAGAATGGTAGTAACAGTATATGGAAGGATAGAAGGTTTTATACTTCGTAAGGACAAGCTTTTTCCTAAAGGTTTACACCGAGAGGAATAACCCATGGATGATGCTTGGAAATGGAAAGGAGCCGGATATGGACGAGTGGATGGATGATTGGATGCTGATTGCCTTTGATTCTACCCAGCAGGCTTTGCGTGCGGAAATGCTGCTAGAATTTGCCGAGATTGAAATTGACTTATTTCCTACCCCTAAAGAGATTACGGCAGGCTGTGCCCTCTGTATACAGTTTCCAAAAGAAGATCTGGCAAGAGTGCAGCAGATCATTCGGAACGAGTTTGTAGAGATCCGGGGCCTCTATTTTAAAACCGAAGACAGCTATGATAACATACCCATGTAGAGGAGGTCGGAATTAATGCTGCCATTTAGGTTTTTCACTGCAGCTCCTGCTGAAGGGGATGCTCCTACACCCTTAGAAGAAACCGTAAAAAGTGCTGTCAGCTGGACTGATAAGTTGTGGAATTCAGTTACCGATGCGGATATGTGGCTAAACATTCTGTTCAGCTCGATTCGAATTGTTATTATTTTTATTATCACCCGTATTGTAATCAAAATTGTATATCGTATTATCGATCGCAGCCTCGAACGAAAGCAGGAAGGCAAAGTCCGTGTAAACCCACGCAGGTTTGTCACGGTAGGTGAATTGCTCAAAAATGCGACCTCCATAACATGTAATTTCATTATGATTCTGTTACTGTTATCAGAGATCAATATACAAGTTGGACCCCTACTGGCTAGTGCAGGTGTACTTGGACTTGCCATCGGTTTTGGTGCACAGGGATTAGTGAAGGATGTTATTACGGGTTTCTTCATTATATTGGAGGACCAGTTCGCTGTAGGGGATGTTATTCAGACAGGTACCTACAAAGGGACCGTTGAAGTCATCGGCTTGAGAACAACCAAGCTGGTTAGCTGGCAAGGTGAAGTTCATATTATTCCGAATGGTACGATTGCCAGTGTGACAAACTTCTCCATGTCCAATTCACTTGCTGTGGTGGACATCCCGATGAAGGGTGATCAAACGTTGGATGAATCTGTTCATTTGGTCAAGCAGGCTCTGGTTGGAATTGAAGACCGGGATCTCAATATTGTAAAAGTTCCGGATGTGCTCGGCATTCAATCGATGACCACTTCAGAGTACGTCGTTCGGATCGTTGCAGAGTGTATGCCAAACTCCAGAGGCTCTGTAGAGCGTCAAATTCAGAGTGATATAAAGAAAACGATGGAGTATCATGAGATGGGTAAGCTCGCAGCATTGGAACAGGCAGCCGGACAGGAGAAGGATGAAGGGGATGGTACTGGTGGAGCGTAAGAGTTTCCAGCTTGGAGACATTGTACAGATGAAGAAGCAGCATCCCTGTGGAAGTAATGAGATGGAGATTATTCGGATGGGGATGGATATTCGAATCAAATGTGTAGGCTGTAAACACAGTGTACTCATTCCGAGAGCAAAGTTTGAGAAAAACATGAAAAAAGTTCTTCGCTCGGCCGAGGATGCTCCAGAATCTTAAATGCAAGTCTGTGGTAAAATGCATACCGTAACAACGTTTTCATGCATACGCAGCACAGGTATTGCGTTCTGCATTTGATCGTGCTATAATCAGTATTGCTGCGGAAAGGTACCCAAGAGGCCCAAGGGGGCTGACTCGAAATCAGCTAGGCGTGTCACAGCGTGCGTGGGTTCGAATCCCACCCTTTCCGCCACTTACAGCATTTATGCAATGGCATTTCAATGAACTCCGTTATATTGAGTATTATAAAGCGAACAGACCTTCCTCGAATGGAAGGTTTTTTTATTTATTTTATACAACAAAAAAAGTCTACGACATAAAACAAAAGAGCCCCGAAGGGCTCCTTGTAGGCGATACATCGGTTAGTTAGGAAACAATCGGTCGTAAGATCAGAAACCTGGCGTACTGCTAATGCAATACTCGTGCTCAGACGAAGGGCCTTACACACTACCACTTGCTTCTTAGATTACGTGACGAATCTCCAACATTACACGATCGGCTGCGTTGTCCAACGGAACCACACCTCTCTCGTGTACCGCCTGATTGTATTATGTGCATTATTACGTTTTATATACATGTGTTATTAAATAATAATTTCCTTTAATGAACACGGGCTTTCGTTAATCTCTTCCACTTTCGGTTTTGGTTGCTCGTTTCAGGAAAGGATTCCCCCTTTTTGAGGGTTATCCGTCTAGGGTTTTGTATTTCGGTATGGAAGCTTTTTTCTCCGACTTCCGTGTACTCTCCATCATTCGGTGCTTTGTCACCTTTTTCAAACTCGGTTTGTTCGCCCATGGTAAGACCTCCTCAGATATTTTCTTATTACTGCATCCATAGTGTCTCCAGAACTCGAATGAACATGTACCAATAGAAACAGGGAACGTTTGCTTGCATTGATGTCTTATTTTTGTTATATTAATATAGTTCGAGTTTGTGCTCGTTCCTTGCTCTCAACCTGGATTGAGGGCCAGAGTCCATAAGGAGGTGAAAATTATGCGCAAATATGAAGTGATGTACATTATTCGTCCTGACGTTGAGCAAGAAGTTGTTCAAGCTACAGTCGATAAATTCCAAGGCATCATCTCCAACGGCGGTGGTGAGGTTACTGCTCACGACGTTATGGGTAAACGCCGTCTTGCGTATGAGATCAAGAAATTCCGTGATGGTGTTTATGTTCTGGTACACTTCACTGCTGAACCAGCAGTAGTTACTGAGCTTGAGCGTCTCATGAAGATTTCTGACGAAGTAATTCGTTATCTCATTACGAACGATGTTAAGTCTGCCTAAGACAACTCGTGATTAACGCACCAATACGCTCTGAAGGAGGGGATTACATTGTTGAACCGTGTCATTCTGATCGGCCGGTTAACCCGGGATCCTGAGTTGCGTTACACTCCAGCAGGAGTAGCAGTTACGCAATTTACTTTGGCGGTGGACAGACCGTTTACAAGCCAAGGGGGAGAGCGGGAAGCGGATTTCATTCCGGTCGTAACCTGGAGACAGCTTGCTGAGACTTGTGCAAACTATTTGCGCAAAGGACGCCTAGCTGCAGTCGAAGGACGCATTCAAGTACGGAACTACGAGAATAACGAAGGTAAACGTGTATACGTGACCGAAGTCATTGCCGATAATGTCCGTTTCTTGGAGTCAGGTAACCGTGATAATAACGGTGGCGGCGGTGGGCAACCGATGCGTGAAGAGCCTTCTTATGGAGGCGGCGGGCGCGCGAACAATAACAATAATTCGCGTAGCAACAATCAGGATCCTTTTTCCGATGACGGAAAACCGATTGATATATCGGATGATGATTTGCCATTTTAACGTGAACCGTCACTCTAGAGTGGATGGTTTAACGATAGGAAAGGACTGAAAAGCATGAGCTTCAAGCAAAGAGAAGGCGGAGACAACGATAAAAGACCGGCTCGCCGTGGCGGCCGTAACAAACGTCGTAAAGTGTGCTTCTTCACAGCTAACAAAATTACTCACATCGATTATAAAGATACGGACTTGCTTCGTAAATTTATCAGCGAACGTGGAAAAATTTTGCCACGCCGTGTAACAGGTACTAGCGCTAAATATCAACGCATGCTGACGATCGCGATCAAACGCTCCCGTCAAATCGCATTGCTGCCATACACAACTGAGTAGTCTTACTCAGCTTGCATACGAAGCAGCCGGCTTATAGCCGGTTGCTTTTTTTATGTTTTGAAACGAACGAGAACCTGATCGAAATGATCGTGGAAGAAGTAATTGGAATGCAAATCATTTATAATAGAATAGATTATGATTTGAGTAAGTAATTAGCTGACCCGTATTCCAGTTATGACAGATCAAAACATCAGGAGTGCATATGAAGAAAATCAAGAAAAAAGAGCAGCGGAAGCAAAAGAAAAGTTTGCGTTTTTGGTTAATAGCGACGCTGCTGATTTCCGTTTTATACGTGTGGTTACAAGAGAAAGAGGATACTTACGAAATTTGGCCAGATTATACTAGAGAAGCTGCACCTATCACAGGTCTCCATCCCGTCGTGGCAGAAAGTGAGCAGTTACTGGTACGCAAAGCAGCCCGGCGCGGTATAGATATCGTTATTACCCATGGTTATCGAAGTATAGAAGAGCAGGATGAGCTGTTTAATCAAGGTCGCTCCACCGCTGGGAATATAGTTACGAATGCCAGGGGCGGGGAATCATATCATAATTATGGACTGGCTATTGATTTCGCACTTCGGACGCCAGATGGTGATGTAGTATGGGATATGGAGCGTGATGATAACGGCAATGGACAAGCTGACTGGATGGAAGTTGTCGATATAGCCAAGGAGTTAGGATTTACATGGGGAGGCGACTGGGCTAATTTTCCGGATTATCCTCATCTGCAGATGGATTTTGGCTTAAGCATCAATGAGTTGAAGCGTGGCAAACGCCCGCCGGATTCGCCATAAGGGATATAATTAAAATACAATATAACGTATAAATATCGGAAAAGCCTTGCATTTTGCAGGGCTTTTTTCATTCTTTTGTAAAAAAAATGATAAAAGATTACAATTAGTCCTTTACAGCAGCAAATAAATAAAACTATACTAGAATAACTAGAATTTTAACACAGACTTAATGAATAGCATAAAAATAATCGCATAGACATAAATTTGCTAAAAAGACAGCTGACATAGAAGAAACAAATTAAAACGAATATTTACCACGAACCTAACATATATATTTTAAAATTAAATCGATTCGACATGTAAGTACGTAATATACGTAAGGTACATGTTATATATTTAATATTCTCACTCTCCTACTTCAGAACCTCACGCGAAAAAAGTCGAAATAGTATCGAAATCCCCTTGATAAGTACCTTAAAAATATAACTAATACCCAAAACTATGATATAA
>NZ_NPBI01000049.1:0-9286 GCF_002272715.1 Paenibacillus sp. 7516 | reverse complement strand
CCCAAAACTATGATATAAAAAACATTTATACCAAAAATCTCAAAATACTTATTGACGTCACCTAAATTTACACGTATGATTACATTAATTATTTTCCTATATAATTCCGCTAGGATTTATCAACATTAATTGACCAATGGTCTAAACAGCAATATCGAAACTCGTTTCTCCTAATGATTTAGTATTTTGTATAAACTTTTGTTCGTCTTCTTCAAGAACATGGAAATATACAGTGGATGCATTCTTATATATATGAATACAGTCTGCGGAAATTTTGGGGTTAGGGTGATTGATTTGAATACAGAGCTATTGGAAGTCAGAAATCTAACTACATCATTCAGAATTGAAGATGACTATTATGCAGCAGTTGATCACGTTAACCTTACGGTTAAGAAAAACGAAGTACTAGCGATTGTTGGAGAATCAGGATCAGGCAAAAGTGCATTCGCATTTTCAATTATGGGTCTTCACAATAAAGCCAAAATTGATGGCCAGATTCTATACAAAGGACAGGATATTGCGAATATCTCTCCTAACAAATTAAACAAACTCCGCGGTAAAGAGATGGGAATGATCTTTCAGGACCCACTTTCCGCATTAAATCCTCTGATGATTATTGGTGACCAGATCGATGAGATTCTGACACTACATCAACCTAAAATGTCTTCTAAAGAAAAGAAAGACAAGGTTATTGATCTGCTTAACCAAGTAGGGATTCCACGTCCCGAACAGATATACAAGCAGTATCCCCACGAACTATCTGGCGGTATGAGGCAGCGTGTTGTTATTGCAATTGCCATTGCAAATAAACCGGAACTGCTGATTGCCGATGAGCCTACAACAGCACTTGACGTTACGATTCAGCTGCAGATTCTTGAACTTATCCGGGATTTGAAGAACGAGATCAATGCTGGCATCATCCTGATTACACATGATCTTGGGGTGGTTGCTGAGATGGCGGATCGCGTTGCCGTTATGTACGCAGGTGAAATCGTTGAGATTGCAGATATCTACACGCTAATGAACAATGCGAAACATCCATATACAAGATCTCTATTGAACTCTATTCCTACGATTACCGAAGAAAAATCGAAGCTGCATGTCATTCAAGGTATTGTACCTTCATTAAAAAATCTTCCTCGCAAAGGGTGCCGATTCAAGGCCCGAATCCCGTGGATCAGTGATTCGGCCCATGAAGAGAACCCGCAGATGCATGAAATTGCTCCAGGTCACTTTGTACGCTGCACCTGTTACCAGCACTTTCATTTCCCTGATCAAGCTGAGGAGGAATAACATAATGGCATTACTCGAAGTCGAAGGACTCAAAATACACTTTCCGATTCGCGGTGGATTGATCAAACGTGAAATTGGAAGTATCAAGGCAGTTGATGATGTAAGCTTCTCCATTGAGCAGGGACAGACGTACGGACTCGTTGGTGAGTCAGGCTCAGGCAAAACGACGACAGGGAGAGCCGTCATCGGACTCAACCATGTAACAGCCGGAAGAATTCTATTTAACGGCAAGGACCTTGCCAAAGAGCGCCGTAAGGACAGACAACTCCAGCGAGACGTGCAAATGATCTTTCAAGATCCCTATTCTTCACTGAATCCCAAGAAGAGGGTTATCGATATTATTGCTGAACCTCTGCGCAACTATGAGCGGCTGACAGCTACGGAAGAGAAGAGACAAGTCAGGGATTTGTTAGAAAAAGTAGGTCTAAGTCCGGAGTCAATCTATAAGTATCCTCATGAATTTTCCGGAGGACAGCGGCAGCGGATCGGAATTGCCCGGGCAATTGCACTGAAGCCGAAACTAATCATTGCAGATGAGCCCGTATCCGCTCTGGATGTATCCGTACAGGCACAAGTGCTTAATTTCATGCAGGAGATTCAAAAGGAGTTAAATCTGACCTATCTGTTCATCAGTCATGACCTCGGAATTATAAGACATATGTGTGATCAGATTGGGATTATGTATAAAGGTCGCTACGTCGAGCAAGGAACGACCGATGATATTTTTGAGAACCCACAGCATATCTATACCAAGCGTCTCATAGCAGCTATTCCGGATATGGATCCAACCAAACGTGACGAGATGAATGCTTTCCGTCAGCAGGTTAAATCCGAGTACGAGAATTCATACCGAAACTTCTTTGATGAGGAAGGGCTTGCTTACTCGCTCAAATCCATTTCCGATACTCACCGAGTAGCTCTACCTCAGAAAGGTTGAAGGCCATATGTGGAATATAATACTACGAAGAATCATGATTATGATCCCTCAGATCTTTTTGCTTAGTCTCTTGGTATTCTTGATGGCCAAGGCAATGCCCGGCGACGCACTAACAGGCTTGCTTGACCCAAGCATAGATCCTAAGGCTCTGGATGAACAAAGAGAACGACTTGGACTCAACAATCCATGGTATGTACAGTATTGGGACTGGATCAGAAATGCGGCACAAGGCGACTTCGGGCAATCTTTCCGATTTAAAATGCCGGTTATGGACTTGATTGGTCAACGAATCTCAAATACATTCTGGCTGGCTTTTGCAACGCTTGTGTTCACATACTTGATCGCGATTCCACTCGGTATTATCAGTGGTCGTTACAATGATACATGGTCTGACCGTTTAATTACGGGTTACACCTATTTAGGTTTTGCAGCACCTTTATTTATTTTTGCACTCGTTATGTTATGGATTTTTGGGTTCCACTTTGGGCTATTCCCAACTGGAGGTAGCGTAGCACCTGGACTTACACCAGGAACATTTAGTTACGTTGCAAGCAAGTTCTATCATCTGTTATTACCGGCCTTATCCATGGCGTTGATTGCTACAGTATCAACTGTTCAATACCTGCGTAGTGAAATTATCGATATCAAGCACAAGGAATTTGTTCTCACTGCGAGGGCCAAGGGTGCCTCGGAATCACGAGTTTACAACAGGCATATTCTAAGAAACTCTCTACTTCCGATTGCCGCATTCTTTGGTTATGAGATCACTGGACTTATCGGAGGTACCATTATCATTGAGAGTATATTCAGTTATCCGGGCATGGGTCAGCTGTTTCTTAACTCAATCTCTCTTCGGGATTTCAGTGTTGTGACTGCGCTTGTCCTGATATTTGGTATCGCAACAATTCTGGGCTCGCTGTTATCTGACATTATTCTTGGATTGGTAGATCCACGTATACGGATCAAGTAAGAACTTGAAGATTTCGGGGTGAATAAGATGAGCAAGGCCAATGATGTCGTTATAACTTCACAGAAGATAGATAAAAGCCCCTCTAGCTTGAGTATCTTATGGAGGGAACTAGTCCGGGATAAAGTGGCGCTAATTTCGCTCATATTTCTAGGATTAGTTTTACTACTGGTCTACGGAACTGCTTTGGTTCTGGATCAGGACGAAATTGTTAAAGTAGATCTATTCGCCTTGTATGAGCCGCCTTCCGCCCAATATTGGTTAGGAACAGATTACGGGGGTCGAGATGTATTCGGACAATTAGTCATAGGTACTCGGAACTCGTTATCCATTGCCATTCTTGTTACGGTAATGACAGGTTTCTTGGGAATCGTGATTGGTTTATTGTCCGGTTACTTTGGAGGTTTTATTGATAATATATTCATGCGTATAGTGGATTTCTTCATGGTTCTTCCGTTCATGATGATCGTTATCGCGTTTGTTACAGCAGTACCCAAATATAATATTACTTCGTTCTCGCTAATCATGACTGCTTTCCTATGGATGGGAATTGCCAGATTGATTCGGTCTAAGGCATTACAAGAGCGCGAACTAGAATATGTAAAGGCATCAAAAACGTTGGGTTCTTCCCATCTCAAAATCATGCTTTCACAGGTTCTACCTAATCTGAGCTCCATCATCATCGTAACGATGACATTGAACCTCGCTGCCAATATTGGCCTTGAATCCGGGTTGTCCTTCTTGGGATTTGGATTCCCTGAAAGCACGCCGAGTCTTGGAACACTCGTAAGTTATGCACGTAATCCGCAAACCCTGGAATCCAGATGGTGGATATGGCTACCTGCGTCAGTACTTATTCTGGTACTGATGTTGAGTATAAATAATGTCGGTCAAGCCCTTAAGCGTGCGACTGATGCAAGACAAAGAAGAGGTTAAAAAGGGAGGAAAGGTTCATGAAAAAGAGATTTTTTTCACGGGGACTATTTTTCACGATGATGTTGGTCTTCGTACTGGCGCTTGCGGCGTGCTCGGAGAAAGAGGCAGCAACACCAACGCCTTCTTCGAACACAGGGGAGACGAAGACAGAGGAGAAGCCTGCTAATGAAGAGGGCGTATACTCCATTGAGGACTTTAGCAATGTTAAAACCAACGAAGGCACTGCCATTGAAGGTGGATCCATCACTTACGGACTCGTGTCCGACACAGCGTTTGAAGGAACTTTGAACTTTAACTTCTACTCCGGTAATCCGGATTCAAAAGTTCTGGAATGGTTTGATGAAGGTTTGTTGACTTGGGATAAGGACTATGTATACACCAATGATGGTGCAGCTACCTATGAGACATCGGAAGATGGAAAAACGTTCACACTGACTATCCGTGATAATGTAAACTGGCATGATGGTGAGCCAGTAACAGCGGAGGATTTGCAATTTGCTTATGAGGTAATCGGTGACAAGGCTTATGACGGTCCTCGTTACGACTCCAAATTTACAAACATAGTAGGTATGGAAGAATATCATGAAGGTAAAGCAAAAACTATCTCGGGTATTAAAGTGCTGAGCGACAAAAAAATCAGCATTACGTACAAAGAATCCACACCGTCCCTGCTAACAGGTGGCTTATGGACATATCCACTGGCTAAACATATCTTCGGTGATATGGATGTAGCGAAAATGTCTTCTTCCAAAGAAGTGCGTGAAAATCCAATCGGTTTTGGTCCATTTAAAGTGGAAACCATTACTCCCGGTGAGTCTGTAACATATGTGAAAAATGAAGATTACTGGCGTGGAGCTCCAAAACTGGATAAAGTGACTTTGAAAGTTATCAACCCAACAACGGTTGTTCAAGAATTGAAGTCTGGCGGGGTAGACTTCGTGGATGCATTCCCGACAGATCAATATAAAGACAATGCGAATATGTCTAACGTAGAATTCCTGGGTGCAGTCGATCGTGCCTACACGTACATCGGTTTCAAACTCGGTACTTGGGATGAAGCAAATGGTAAAGTTGAAACCAATCCTGATGCAAAAATGGCGGATAAAAACTTGCGTAAAGCGATGTGGATGGCAGTAGACAATGACCAAGTAGGTAAACGCTTCTACAACGGTCTGCGCTGGAATGCAACAACATTGATTCCGCCGTCTCACCCTGAATTCCATGATTCCAACAATCCAGGTGTAGCCTATGATCCTGAAGCAGCCAAAGCTTTGCTTGATGAAGCTGGCTACAAATTGGACGGAGAATTCCGTACCAATCCAGATGGGACACCACTAGAGATTAATTTCATTTCGATGACGGGCGGAGATATTGCACAGCCACTGGCTCAATATTATGTTCAGTCATGGGCTGCAATTGGTTTGAAAGTAAACTTGGAAATGGTTGAATTCAATAGCTTCTATGATCGTGTAGGTAACACAGGTAAAGATGATCCAAACGTAGATGTATATCAAGCCGCATGGGGCGTTGGTATTGACGTAGATCCAGCAGGCTTGTATGGTCGCGATGCACTGTATAACTTCTCCAGATTCTCAAGTGAGAAAAATGACGAACTGCTTGCAAAAGGTATTTCTGCTGAAGCGTTTGATATAGAGAAACGCAAAGAAATCTACAATGAATGGCAGCAGTACATGGTTGATGAAGTTCCAGTATTCCCGACACTGTACCGTGCAGTTGTAGCGCCAGTTAACAAACGTGTTATGAACTATGCGATCGGTGATGGAACAGGCGTTTACCTAAGCGATCTGCAAGTTAATGCAGACAAAGCAGTTGTAGCTGAGTAATTCTTGGATTTAATTGTGACGAGAGTTGAATTGTTACAACGATGTAATAATCCATAAAAGTACTGTAGAATATCAATTAGTTTCTATAGCGCTGAAAAATTTAGCTTATAGTGAATCCACCACGTACTAGAGGGTGGATTCACTATATAGCTTAGAATTAAATTTTTGAAAAGGGTTTTGAGATAATAATGGTACTTGTATTCCTGATAATAAATAGAAGTTAACTATAATAATAACAATTAAGTATTAAACCGATTGTAACAAGAAGTGCGAAACCCACTGGAAATATATAAAAAATGGCCCATGGCCGGATTCATGTAGGACGAAGGTTCCTAAACCACATTGACACAAGGAGAATCTACCATGAGCTTTGTACACCTTAGTATAATTGAGCGCAGTAAGCTAGAAATTCTCCATAGGCAGGGGAAGCGCTTTGGCCATTGCCCGTGATTTAGTTAGGTATCACGCCAACATTTGCTAAGAACTCCTTAGAAACGAAACGTAAAATTCCTCCTATTGTCCCAAGTAGTCTCAGAAGAGGCGTAAGTCTTGCATAAACTCCATAAAATAAAAAACAGCAGGCTATCTACATCGAAGAAAAACTCCGAGTCACGTGGTCTCCCGAGCGAATTGTAGAAGGGGCAGTCTTTAGTCTGCTTCAAAACGATCTATCGTTGGCTGTATTCAGCCCGTTTGGTGAGAGGATTGCTTACCATTCTACGTCAGTCATAAAGGTAAAGGGCAGAAGCCCGCGAAAACACGCGGTAAGTTCGCTGTGGTCAAGAGGATCTCTCATCGTCCAAAAGAAGTGCGTTCCCGGGAAACTTTCGGTCATTGGGAGCTCGATTTAGTCGTCTCGGGCAGTGGGAAAAGCAAAGGCTGTTTTGCTACGTTAATCGAGAACAAGACACGCTTTTACAGACCGCAAAGCCTTGTCTATGGAAATTGCCTTCGGTGTAGCGGACTTGCAATACTCTGCTCTAGTACTTTCAAACGGCTACCACAGATCTTGGCAAGGAGTGTGCATGCAATGATAGCTTGGAAGTGACTCATGGCTTACAAGTTTATTTAGCTGATCTGTATTCATCCTAGCAACGCGGTTGGAATGAAAATTCCGATGGTCTCTTACGAGAATTTTTCCCCTAGGGAACGAATCTCTCACAAATCACGGATGAAGCACTGGAGACTGCTTTGAATTTGATTTATCACCGACCACGAAAATGTATAGGGTGGAGAACCGCTTTGAATTTTTAGAGGAGTTGTCGCGCTTAGCTTGACAATCCGACTATAAAAAAATCTTTAGTAAGATGTAAATTTATTTTTCACTTCCATTTACAAACAAAGGAATTATATGTATAATAAAAGAAATAATATACATACATAGGAGAAAAAAATGAAATATCCTAAAATAAGAACATATTTACTAGTTACTAAATATAGTGGTAAAGTCAGCATTGGAAGTTCTATAAACAGAGCAATTGAAATACTAGACCCGACTGGAGTTATATTTAAAATAATTGAATTGTGTGATGGAAAGAACGAAGTTAATCAGATTTATGAAAAAGTTAAATTGGAGTTTAAAGAAATTGAAAGAAAGGATGTTGATAAGTTAATAGAACTGTTGATTGAAAAAAAATACATATTAGAAGAACATGAAAATTATAACAACTTCTTTAAAGATTTATCAAAAGAAAGGCACAAAAGGAATATAAATTTTTTGTCTAACTTTTCTCCAGAAGGACATGAAAAGTATGAATATATTGAAAAAATTCAAAACCAAAAGGTTTTGCTGTTAGGACTTGGGGGAGTGGGTTCGGTAGTTTTATACAATCTTGCTGCACTTGGAGTGAAAAATATCACTGGAGTGGATTTTGATAAAGTAGACACAACTAATTTAAATAGACAAATTTTGTACAGAGAATCTGATGTCGGTGACAATAAAGTTGATGCAGCTGAGAGAACAGTAAATGAGTTTAACTCCTCAATCAAATTTAGTACTGTTAACAAGAAGATTGAGAGTGAAGAAGATTTGGATAAAATTATTAGTGATAGTGGATGTACATTTATTATTTGTGCAGCAGATAGACCCTCTGTATTAATAAATGATTGGGTTAATAGTGTTTCTATTAGAAGGGGTATACCTTGGATTTATGGAGGAAATAGTGAAACGGTCTCATTCTATAGATTAGTTAACCCTTCTCAAACATCATGTTTCGAATGTTCAGAATATAATTTCAAGGATAATGGATTACAAGAAGCGCTCAAAAAGTTAGATTATATACGAAAATTTCAACCTGCACCTGAAAATAACTGTATAGCTGCATCTTCTAGCATTTTAGGTTCAATGATGATCTTTGATTTTATAAAGTTTCTAACTGATATGACTTCACTTAAATCGAATAGTTCGATAGTTAAGTTTGATTACTTGACAATGGAGCTTCACGAAACAAAGATTCCCAAAAACCCTCAGTGTGCTTGTTCTATATTAACTGAAGGAGGTGAAAAAAATGAAAATCGAAATTATTGAACTAACAGAAGTTGAACTTACAAAACGTGGTGGTCGCAATGTACTGGGTGAATCTTAATTAATAAATAAAAGCACTAGGAGGTCAAATACGCCTAGTGCTCTTATTTTTATTATAAAGGAGTATTTTGTATGGATATAATTGATACTAATTTGATAGAAGTTATTGATATAGATATAGATAATGATGTATACACTTTACAGAATAAAAAAAACAATAAAATAGTAAAGCTCAATAAGGGACAGCTTAAAGGCATTCAAGAAAACAACAGTATACTTGATGTTCTTCAGGAAAGTGGCTTCTTTTCTCAGAGAGAAGATGCACCATTATTTAGTAAACATAAGAATAATTTCTTTGATTATCAAAAAGTTATAGGTTTCAAAGAAAATGGAGTTGGTATTTTGGGTTTGCCTTTTGATGCATGTTCCACAGGACTGACTGGAAGTAGTAATTCTCCAAATATTTTAAGGCGATTCACTTCTGGCTATATGACAAAAACTATGGATATCATGTTAACTGAGAGGAAATATAGACTTTTAGATCCAGTTTACTCAGTTAATATTTATGATTGTGGAGATATCCTATATATCCCTGGTGAATCTGGTGATTCTTTCCACAAGAGAATTGAAAAAGCCATAGACTATTTGAAAGATAAACATGGTATAAGGAAGTTTGTTTCAGTTGGTGGGGATCACAGTTGTACTCTTCCATTAATAAAATCATTAGATATTGAAAACATAGTTTTTATAAAATTTGACGCTCACTTTGACAATAACATAAAAAA
>NZ_NPBI01000048.1:0-48862 GCF_002272715.1 Paenibacillus sp. 7516 | reverse complement strand
ATTCATTCGTTGTCGTCACTATTTTCTCTCAGCGGCGACTTTTATAATATACCATACTTCGTTTGTTTTCGTCAAGCACTTTTTTGAAGTTTATTTTCAAAGTTCTTATCGAACTTTGTTTCATCCTCAAATTTCCTCGACCAAGCAAGCAAAGCAACGAGATATAATGTACCATAGATCTCTGTGCCGAGTCAACTACCCAAACAAAGATATTTTCAACCCCAGCAAAAGTCCTACTCCTGGCAGGCCCAAAATACTTACTGTACCGATTGTAGCAGGATTCAGCGGTATGTAGGCACCCGTAATCCAACCGGAATAATTGACAACATAGATCCCGATCGCAGCCAAAGCCAGATGTATTCCAAATGAGGTTACCCACGACAATCCGATTCGCTTTCTGAACAATATGATTACCAGCGCCAGTAGCGAAACCACAAGCACGCTTCCTAGAATCACACTTTTCATATGAAGCACCTCCCCGGCTTATTCTTACATTACACACTCATGCCCCGATCCATTACAGCCGACTTCTTCATCCCTGCCCGTTTCGCTCGCTTCAGATGAATCTGGTACTTACGCTCTGCTGCTTCCAGAACATATATAGCATAATCAATTTCATCTTCCCCCTGCGCCTCTTCAAACTGCCTAACGGCACGCTCCCACTCCGCTTTTGCCTTCTCAATCTCCAAATAGATCTGTTCTTCTTCCAGCTCCTTCTGCATTTGGGTACGTTTCTCTACTGCCCGTCCTGCATTTTTCCAGAAAAACATAAGCTCTCCCCCTTTGATTCAGCACAGCATATTCTCATACTTATCAAGGGAAGGACAAACTTAGAACTATGAGCCACAAATTTCCCCGTGGTACTTCGTTCTCACCAACAAAAAAAGAGAGCCTCTCGGCTCTCTGGATGAATCCATTCAAATCTTCAACTATTTAAATTCAATACAAAACCGCGTTCTCCTTAGTCGCACATACAAGCTTACCGGATCTCTCTGCGGCCTTCCAGCGCTTTCGATAGTGTCACTTCATCTGCATATTCCAAGTCTCCACCTACAGGCAGTCCATGAGCTATCCGGGTCACTGTAATCTCGAACGGACGAACCAGACGGGATATATACATCGCCGTCGCCTCACCCTCAATATTCGGATTCGTTGCCAGAATCAATTCTTGCACCCGTTCATCACTCAGTCGGGTCAACAGCTCCTTCAACCGAATATCATCAGGGCCGATTCCCTCCATTGGAGAGATCGCACCTTGCAGCACATGATAGTACCCATCAAATTCTTTGGTACGCTCCATGGCAACAAGGTCCTTGGAATCTTGAACCACACAAATGACAGAACCATCCCGGGATTTATCCTGACAAATGCGGCATGGATCGGTATCTGTAATATTACAGCATACCGAGCAATAATGAAGGTTACGCTTCACACTAACAAGCGCCTTGGCAAAATCAATAACATCATCTTCCTTCATGTTAAGCACATGAAAGGCTAATCTCGCAGCTGTCTTGGGGCCAACACCCGGCAAACGGGTAAAAGCATCAATCAGTTTCGCTATCGGTTCGGGATAATACAATCGATTGTGTCTCCTTTGACAGGATCAATTTTAATTAAAACAATCCCGGAATTTTCATGCCGCCTGTGAATTTGCCCATATCCTGGTTAGCAATTTCATCAGCTTTGCTCATTGCATCATTTACAGCAGTCATAACGAGATCCTGCAGCATTTCTACATCTTCCGGATCCACTGCTTCAGGTTTAATGGTAATGGACAGCAATTTCTTGTGTCCGTTAACCTCAGCTGTAACTACACCGCCACCCGAAGTACCTTGAACCGTTTTGTCCGCCAGTTCCTCTTGTGCCTTCAGCATTTGCTCCTGCATTTTCTTCACTTGCTTCATCATTTGGTTCATGTTGTTCATGATTGTTCATCTCCTTTGTTATAGTTAATGATGCGCGCCCTGCGCTAGGTACATCTATTCCTTGATCACTACAAGATCTTCACCGAAGAGCTGGATGGCTTCATCAATCCAAGGTTGCTTGCTGCCTGACCCGCCGTCTTCATGCTCAGGTTCAAGCTTAAAGTCCTCCTTTGGCGCTTCAGCAGCTCCTTCCATGGCTCCTGTCCAGTCCTTAAGCATCATCGTCACCAGACGTGCTGAACGCCCAAGCTGTTCAGATAGCACGCGCTCAATCACTTCACGATTAGCCTGCTTCTCTGTCGTTTCACGGTGAATGTTATTTTTAAAAGCAACCAATACATTGTCTTCCAGCATAGATACAGGCTCACCATCCATAAACCAGGCATGGACTGTAACCTTCTCTTCTTTAACACGCTGCAAGATTTGACTCCACTTTCTGCTGATCTCCACGAATTCTGGAGACCCCTTGCGCGCCACGTATTGATCCAGCTGTGCAGGCAGCTTCGCCGGAGCATTCCCCCTGGATACAGGAGTACGAGTTGCCGGTCGCGAAGGACTGCTTGGTGCAGCCTCTCCACCAGAAAGGCCACTTTTCAGCGCACGATCCAGCTTCTTCTCCAGCTCAGCAAGCTGTTGTTTCAAGCGGTTAATTTCGCCGCTGTCAGCTTGTGAGGACGCCGTCGCTCCTGCTGACACAGCAGCTTGATTCGGCACCTCTCCCTGCGCAGGTATACTGCACAGCTTGAGCAGAGCCACTTCAAATAACGTTTGCGGCTGTACTGCATATTTCATTTCACTCTGGTATCGGTTAAGTGTGTCAATCATCTGGAACAGCTGTTCCTTCGTGAAGGATTCTGCCATATCACGGAAAGACTCGGGGTTAAGCACCCGGTCTGTCAGTTTATCAGCATCCGGTACCATCTTGATCATAAGTAAATCACGGAAGTAATACAGCAAGTTTTCCATGCATTTATCTGCACTCTTGCCTTCATGCATAAATCCTTCGATCATCTGCAAAATATGTCCGACATCACCTTTAAGCAGTGACGCGGCAAGCTTGGCAAATTGCTCTGAAGGAATTCCTCCGGTCATATCCATAACCTGCTGATATGTCACTCTGCCATCTGTGAAAGAAGAGATCTGATCCAGAACACTGAGCGCATCCCGCATTCCCCCGTCCGACAGACGAGCGATGTATTGGAGCGCATCCTGATCAGCCTCCATACCCTCCTGTTCGCAGATCAGCGTAAGTCTTGCCGTCTGCTCCTCAAGGGAAACCCGGCGGAAATCGAATCGCTGACACCTGGAGATAATTGTGGCCGGAAGGCGGTGTGGTTCGGTTGTTGCCAAAATAAACATTACATGTGGAGGAGGTTCCTCCAATGTTTTGAGCAAAGCGTTAAACGCCTCTGTTGTTAACATGTGCACTTCATCAATAATATAGACTTTCTGCCGGACTTCCGTCGGGGCATATTTCACCTTTTCACGAAGATCGCGGATCTCCTCAACACCCCGGTTGGATGCAGCGTCAATCTCCTGCACATCCATTACCGAACCGGCTGTGATCCTGCGACAAGCTTCACATTCATTACAAGGCTCAGGCGCAGGTCCGCGCTCGCAGTTTACAGCTTTGGCCAAAATCTTGGCGGCACTGGTCTTCCCAGTTCCTCTGGGCCCGTTAAACAAGTAGGCATGGGAAGTCCGCTGTTCACGAATCGCGTTCTGCAAGGTCTGAATAATATGCTGTTGTCCCACCATATCCTGAAACGACTGGGGACGCCAAGCCCGGTATAACGCGATATGCTCCATGATGCGTTACCTTCCTTCCACTTCGCATTCGAGTCCTTTGTCGTTCCCCCATTATACTATATTCCGGGGTGATTCCAAACTTTATCTGACCCAATGATGCGTAGTTTTTTTGTACATATCAAAAAGACCTCTGCATACATACAACTGCAAAGGTCTCTACATTTCAAATGGTAAGCCGTGCACCTGCTATCGATAATTGCGATCCAAGTGGCACCCCTGAACAACAGCTCAGGCTAGGCAACCCTCCGGCACAAGAGTGATCTCACTTATGGCTGCTTCCTTCCGGACCTGACCAGGTTCATGAGTACTCATTGCGGAGGACCCAACCGTCAACACCACGTTCAGGGACCAAACCTCACATCGACAAAACCTCTAGCAGGAATTCAACCTCGCTATAGCGGATTGCGAGTTACAGGGCACCGCTGCCTCCCCATCTAGCACGGTAAGAAATAGTATAACGTAAGCTTATCCAAATTGCAACCGGGCCTGAACTGGAACCTTTATCCCTATATAAAAACCCCTGCCATAGGCAGGGGTGGTTTGGATGCAATTAGCAGACAATTCACAGGGAATTGCTGAATTAGATTCCGTATTTTTTCTTGAAACGATCGACACGGCCGCCAGCATCGATAAACTTCTGTTTACCGGTGAAGAACGGGTGGCAAGCGGAGCAAATCTCTACACGAAGTCCTTCTTTAACTGAACCAGTCTCAAAAGTGTTACCGCAAGCGCAGGTTACTTGACCGATCGTGTATTTAGGATGAATTGCTTCTTTCATTACCTTTCACCTCTTTCCGCCCTGAGCCTCAAGCGGACCCAGAGTAAATGGCACAACTTCAGAGATTATAACACGGCCTCATGCGTGTTGCAATCGAATATTATCAAGAGGTGATGAGTCTTTTCGGACGCGCCATCCCGGCTGGAGGAACATGTGTATACGAGCCAATAACGACATCAGGCAGCTCTTCTTCGAAGATCTCAATCATTTGCTTCATTCCGAGAATATCACCCTGAGCTGGAGGGATAAGTTCCAGATAACTCTCCGGGTCGATGTTCAGATTCCGCATTTGAATTAAGCGCAGGTCTGTTCTCCGGGCAAACTCAATCATGGCTTCAATCTCCTCTTCACGATCCGTGACACCCGGGAAGATCAAATAGTTAATCGATGTGTACACGCCTTGTTGAGCCGCATACTTCATTGACTTCTCCACGTTAGCAAGTGTATAACCCCGTGGTTTGTAGTACGCATTATAGTGGTCATCCAGTGCACTAATCGTACTTACACGCATCAAATCCAGCCCCGCATCCACGATGCCCCGAATGTGGTCATTCAAACCAGCGTTGGTGTTAATGTTGATATATCCCATATCCGTAATGGAACGCACCTCACGAATGGCCTCAATAATCAACTTAGCCTGAGTTGACGGTTCACCTTCACATCCCTGCCCAAAGCTGATAATGGACTCTGGTGTTTTCAGGTGTTCCAGCATAACCTCAACAATTTCGTCCACACGAGGTCGGAAATTCATTCGGGTCTGCGGGGAAACAAAGCCACTATCATCTGGTTGTTCCGAAATACATCCGAAGCAGCCTGCGTTACAGGAGTATGATACCGGAACTCCACCTTCCCAACGATTCAGGAACGTATTTGACGAGGTCAGACATTCATACCCAAGTGCACAGTTGGACAAATGGGTATACAGACGATTCTCAGGATACTTTTCAGTCATCCGCGTAACTCCAGCACGTACGTCATCACGGTCACAGTTCAGCGGATTCCACTGATCCGGATGATCGGACATCCGGGCTGTAACGTAGAATGCGTCATCTTTCCACACCACTGCGGAGTACCCGAACAAGGGAAGCTTATATTCTTTATCCGTTTTCACATAACCCGGCAAACACAGCCGAGTAAACCCTTGCGGAAGCAAAGCCCCGACCGCCTGTGTATCACTCGGAAGAGGCATCATCTCGCCGGTGTCTGGATCCATCCCAATGGGACGAGTGCTTGGTAATCCAACCAGAGTTGCTCCCTCTGGTAGAGGAATGAGTTCATCCTCCATAATTTCAACGATCATATCTCCACTACGGGCAAGCCCATACAGGGATGGGTGATCAAATACATTTCCTTTTTCATCTGCGTATACTAAATACATGATGTTCTCCTCACATCTAATGGGTTAAACCGAACGACGAGTTTATGGTAAATCCAGCAGCAGAACTGCCAAATTCGAATGTGTAAAAGTACTTTTTAAGTTGTTGTTGCTGAGGTAGCCGTCTGTCTCGGCGAACGCCGAGTCGTTGTGGTTCCCGAATTGCTTGTATTGTTGCCCGCTGCATCAAACGCAGCCAAAAATTCTGCATTCGTTTTGCTGTTGCGCAGTTTTTTCAGGAAGCTTTCCACAAAATCATGGGAGTCATTCATATTTTTACGAATGGTCCAGATGGTATCCAGCTCTTCCTTGCTTAGCAGCACTTCTTCTCTGCGTGTACCCGAACGGCGAATATCGATGGCCGGGAAGATACGGCGTTCTGCCAGCTTGCGGTCCAGATGAAGCTCCATATTACCCGTACCTTTAAACTCTTCATAGATGATATCATCCATACGAGATCCCGTATCGATTAACGCTGTTGCCAGAATAGTCAGGCTGCCGCCCTCTTCCACATTCCGCGCAGATCCAAAGAAACGTTTTGGGCGGTGGAATGCTGCAGGGTCAATACCCCCACTAAGCGTCCGTCCGGATGGTGGGATCACCAGGTTATATGCACGAGCAAGACGCGTAATGCTGTCCAGCAGAATAACGACATCTTTTTTCGCCTCAACCAGACGCAGAGCACGTTCCAGCACCAGTTCCGCAACCTTGATATGATTCTCAGGCAGCTCATCGAACGTAGAAGCCACAACTTCCCCTTTTACCGAACGAGACATATCCGTTACTTCCTCCGGACGTTCATCAATCAACAGGACAAACAGTTCAATTTCTGGATTGTTGGTTGAAATGCTGTTGGCAATTTCTTTGAGGAGAAGCGTCTTACCTGCTTTAGGAGGTGCTACGATCAATCCGCGCTGTCCCAAACCTACAGGAGCCAGCACATCCATAATGCGTGTAGACAAATGGTTGGGGGATGTTTCGAGAACCAGCTTTTTCTGCGGATACAATGGGGTTAATGCTGGGAAGTGAAGTCTTTCCGCAGCGGCTGAAGGATTCTCACCGTTTACCGCATTGACTTGCAGCAAACCGAAATATCTCTCGTTTTCCTTCGGCGTTCTACATTTACCAGATACGAGGTCACCCGTTCTAAGATCGAACTTGCGAATCTGCGAGGCCGATATATAAATGTCTTCGGTGCTAGGCAGGTAGTTAATCGGGCGGAGAAAACCGTAACCTTCAGGAAGGATCTCAAGCACACCTTGCATAAACATCAAACCGCTCTGTTCAGCCTGAGCTCGTAGTATGGCAAAGATCAATTCTTTCTTCTTCAGTGTGCCATAGTAGGGAATCTGATATTTTTTGGCCAGTTTGTAGAGGTCCGTTAGTTTCATTTCTTCCAAATCGGAAATTTGTAGATCCATATAATAACCACCTATTCAATTAATAAGTCCGTGAAATGGATAGTTTCGCTTGATGATCGGCTATAGGAGAACAACACAAATCAGCTGCGTTCTCTTCTGTCCATTGTACGGAATGTAACCGTTATAATGCAAATACTTGTCGTTGAGTGTAAGTTTCCGGGTGGGATGACCATGATACAGTGTTACACACTTGTAAGTGAACATATAATTCACGAGGCTTTCGATCCGGGTACCCAGTCATGGAGCACAGACCAATCGGGGTTTGGGGAAAAGGAATGATGTCAGTTCATACAGCCATATGATATTTGATCCAAAAAAAGACCCTCCGGTTAAGGAAACAAAAACCATTTCGTCTTATCCCGGAGAGGCTGAGAACTCTATTAGAATAGGTTTACCCAATTGTTGTAAGGTTATGCAGTTCTGTCAAAATAATAACGTCAAGTCACCAATCTTGCAATATGGTAGCTTACGCTATTCCGTTTCACGCCACACATCTGCACCAAGAAGACGCAGGTTGGTCACGAGGTGATCATATCCACGATCAATAAACTCGACGCCTGTCACTTCAGTCACACCTTCCTTAACCGTCAGACCGGCAATGACCAGCGCTGCTCCGGCACGAAGATCTGATGCTTTTACTTTGGCCGCATTCAGTGCACCGCCTTCAATGATGGCTGAACGACCTTCCACTCGAATTTTGGCGCCCATACGCACCAGTTCTGGCACATGCTTAAATCGATTGCTGTATACAAAATCACTCAGGACACTTACGCCTGTCGCTTGAGTTAATACGCTTGTCATCGGAGACTGCAAGTCGGTTGGGAATCCCGGGTACACCAGTGCCTTAACATCCACATGACTATAGGAAGGTTGTCCAATGACACGAATACTCTCATCCAACTCTTCAATGCCCACACCCATCTCCAGCAATTTGGCAGTTAACGCCTCCAGATGTTTGGGAATAACATTGTCGATCAGAACATTACCGCGTGTTGCCGCTGCGGCAATCATATACGTACCCGCCTGTATGCGGTCCGGGATAATGGAATGACGGCAGCCTTTGAGCTCCGACACGCCTTCAATACGAATAGTTTCGGTACCCGCACCCTTGATGCTGGCACCCATTGAATTCAAAAGTGTTGCTACATCTATAATCTCAGGCTCTTTAGCCGCGTTTTCGATAATTGTAGAGCCTTTGGCACGAGTTGCCGCCAGCATAATGTTAATGGTTGCACCTACACTGCTTACATCCAGATAAATCTTAGCTCCACGCAGCTCTTTGGCATGCAGATGGATGGATCCATGTTCGTTCGTTACTGTTGCGCCAAGCGCCTCAAAACCTTTGATGTGTTGATCAATCGGACGAGGCTCGAAGTTACAGCCTCCAGGCAAACCAATTGTTGCTTCTTTGAATCGTCCAAGCAATGCTCCCATCATATAATACGAAGCACGCAGCTTCTTCACGGGACCATTCGGCATAGGTATAGATTTGATATCGGATGGGTCGATCTTCATCTGACTGCCTTCCCAGAATACACGAGCTCCGAGTTCCTCCAAAATTTCCGCATAAACCGCCACATCACTCAAAAGTGGCAGATTATCCAGCACAACCTCTGATTCGGCAAGCAATGCTGCAGGAATAAGCGCAATGGCGCTGTTCTTGGCGCCGCTTATGGTTACAGTCCCCTGTAACGGACGTCCGCCACTAATCATCAATTTTTCCATAAAGCTTAATGTCCCCCTACGTGTTTTGCAGCCGATGAACGGCATAACGTGCTGATGGCTTCCTACGTGAAATAAGGTGTGAAAATGGAAAGACACCGGCTAGGCGGTGTTCTTTCCACTTCACAGTATGGAACTGGTAAAGATAAATTACGCTTTGTTGTTGGAACCAAACTCGCGGATTTTACCTTTAACGGTTTCTTTGATTGCTTCACGGCCTGGTACGATGAACGTACGTGGATCGTAAGCATCTGGTTTAGCTGCAAGCACTTCACGAACCGCTTTTGTGAACGAAATTTGGTTCTCAGTGTTTACGTTGATTTTGGAAGTACCCAGGGAAATGGCTTTATCGATGTCATGTTTAGGAATACCTGTACCACCGTGCAATACGAGTGGAACTTGTACCGCATCACGAACTTCTTCCATTTCTTTGAAGCCCAGGTTTGGCTCGCCTTGGTAAGGACCGTGTACGGAACCCAGAGCTGGTGCCAATGTGTCGATACCTGTTTCTTTGACGATACGGATACACTCGTTCAGGTCAGCGTATTGGATGCCGCCGATAACGTCATCTTCCTGGCCGCCAACAGTACCAACTTCAGCTTCAACGGAAACGCCTTTAGCGTGTGCATATTCAACGACTTTTTTCGTCATTTCAATGTTCTCGTCGATGGAGTGGTGGGAACCGTCGATCATAACGGAAGTAAATCCGGCATCGATTGCTTCTTTACATTTATCAAAGCTGGAACCGTGGTCCAGGTGAATCGCAACTTCAACGGTGATTTTCATGTCATGAATAAGTCCTTCTACCATTTTAACTACTGTGTAGAAGCCACCCATGTGACGTGCTGCACCTTCGGATACACCAAGGATTACAGGAGATTTCTCTTCTTCTGCAGCTGCAAGAATCGCTTGAGTCCACTCAAGGTTATTGATGTTGTATTGACCAACTGCATATTTTCCTTCAAGTGCTTTGTTCAACATGTTTGTCATAGAAACTAATGGCATGGTTTCAATCCTCCTAGGGTTTGGGTTGTGTCTATGGTTTTTAGCCGAAATCACATACGGGCTTATTATACCACATCCCATGTCAAATACTAAACAAGCATTTGCAAAAATGCTGTGCTTTGCAGCACAGTTTTCATAGACACCGCATGAAGCCGCTCCCATTTTCAATATTCCCTCGTTAATTGGCCGAAATACCCATTGTCCCCAAGAAGTACATGCCCTATAGAGCACAGACAAAAAAATCCTGCATTCACAGGATTCAGCTGCACCTATTCGCCGTATCATTGCGAAGCTGCATGTTGACTGCCACGCGCATTTCATCAATATCGAACGGCTTCGTGAAATGCATAAGCGCACCGAGATCAGTAGCTTCCTTAATCATGTCCAGTTCGCCATAAGCTGTCATCATGATGACTTTGATATCCGGATCAATTTCCTTAATATGCTTCAAAATTTCAAGGCCATCCATGCCTGGAATCTTCATATCGAGCAACACTAGATCAGGCTTATCTGTATTCACAATTTCCAGAGCGATCTTGCCATTGGGAGCCTGGAATGTGTTATATCCTTCACTGCTGAATACTTCCATTAAGAGGATTCGAATCCCGTTCTGGTCATCAACGATTAACACTTTTTTATTTTCCACTCTGTAACCTCCTGGATTTTAGGAAAGCATGTATTTCTCCGAATCTGGATAACTATCCCATAGTCGTCATGATAAGTATTCTACCCTTCCCATTAAAATCCTGCCCCACGCACAAATTACAGCAAACATTTTATCGGCGTCACACTTGCATGTGAGCTATTGCCGGAACCAAAAAAGAGGTGCTCACCGCACCAGCCTGCAAACACGGCCACTCGGCAAACACCCCTCTACATTATAGGGTAAACTCGATATTATTTTTCTGCATTTTCCAATGAAGCTTTTACGAATTCACGGAACAATGGCTGCGGACGATTCGGACGGGATGTAAATTCCGGGTGGAATTGTACAGCCAGGAACCATGGGTGCCCCGGGAGTTCCACGATCTCAACCAAACGGCCATCCGGAGATGTACCGGAGATGACCAGACCAGCTTTTTCGATCGCTTCACGGTACTCATTGTTGAACTCATACCGGTGACGGTGTCTCTCATATACC
This sequence comes from Paenibacillus sp. 7516, assembly GCF_002272715.1. Classification (NCBI taxonomy): domain Bacteria; kingdom Bacillati; phylum Bacillota; class Bacilli; order Caryophanales; family Paenibacillaceae; genus Paenibacillus; species Paenibacillus sp. 7516. The sequence goes on along the minus strand of NZ_NPBI01000048.1, from coordinate 37,686 downwards.
AACTCGTCATCATAACAAGCCATAGCCAAAGAACCTTCTTGCAGCTTACAAGGATATAGACCCAGACGCATTGTACCGCCCAGATTTTCGATATCTTTTTGTTCTGGCAGCAGGTCGATTACCGGGAATTCGGTAGCCGGGTTAATCTCGGAGCTGTTCGCACCATTCAGGCCTACAATGGAACGTGCATATTCGATTACGGAAACCTGCATACCCAGGCAAATACCGAAGAATGGAATGTTTTTCTCACGGGCATAACGGATCGCTGACACTTTACCTTCGATACCACGATCTCCGAAACCACCCGGAACAAGGATACCGCCAACACCATGCAGCAGGTCGCCTACGTTCTCGTCAGTGATATCTTCGGAATGGATCCAGCGAATCTTCACATCTGCGTTGGATGCAAATCCTGCATGAGACAGGGATTCAACAACACTCAAATAAGCATCGTGCAGTGCTACATATTTACCAACAATGGCAATCTCAACTGTACGCTGCAATTTGCTGATGCGGTCAACCAACCCTTCCCACTCGCTCATATCCGGTGCAGGAGTGGTCAGCTTCAGGTGATTTACCACGATTTCATCCAAACCTTCTTCGCGCAGGTTCAAAGGCACTTCATACAACGTGCTTGCATCGCGACATTCAACTACGGCATTCTCATCAATATCGCAGAAGAGAGCGATTTTGGCTTTCATGTCTTTGGACAGCTCGTACTCTGTACGGCATACAATCACATTTGGCTGGATACCGATACTGCGCAATTCCTTCACGCTGTGCTGGGTTGGTTTGGTTTTCACTTCACCAGCTGCCTTGATGTAAGGAATCAGCGTTACATGGATATACATTACGTTGTCACGGCCAACATCACTCTTGATCTGACGAATAGCTTCCAGGAAAGGCAAGCTCTCGATATCGCCTACAGTTCCGCCGATCTCAGTGATCACAACATCCGAACCTGCTTCACGTCCAGCGCGGAATACGCGCTCCTTGATCTCGTTCGTAATGTGCGGAATCACTTGTACCGTGCCGCCGAGGTATTCTCCGCGCCGCTCTTTGCTAATAACGGAGGAATACACTTTACCCGTCGTGACGTTGCTGTTTTTGGAGAGGTTGATATCGATAAAACGTTCATAGTGACCAAGGTCCAAATCCGTTTCCGCGCCATCATCCGTTACAAAAACCTCACCGTGCTGATAAGGACTCATTGTTCCCGGGTCGATGTTGATGTATGGATCAAATTTTTGAATGGTTACCTTGAGACCTCTGTTTTTCAGCAGTCTGCCCAACGAGGCAGCCGTGATCCCTTTACCCAGGGAGGACACAACTCCGCCCGTCACGAAAATATACTTTGTCACTGTTATTACCCTCCTAATATGAATGCAGAAATTCAGGCGATATATGGTGTTATCGTAACCCGTTTCCCAGGTAATCATCGTTAAAAAGAGCAATGGCAGAAATTCCCTGCATCTGCGTACTGCTCTTTTGTGCGAAGACCATGTGTAAACCTTGTTCTACAGCTAAGAATGGTGCAAATTTTCCGAAAGCCAAACATCCATGCCTGTCCCCAAAATAGCATCGATCCATCTCTTATCGACGTTTTTTTATATACAAAAAATGGGCCACGGATGTTTGGCCGGGAGCGTGCGGAAATCAATCATTTTGCAATATTCTGCCTCTAAAAATACAAAAAAAAGTACTCCCGCAGGACGGGGCACTTTTTATAAAAAACATAAATATATTCTCGCTCATTCATAAGCCCATGCAATAGTTTACCCGTTACCCCGTTCGCTGTCAAGGCTGACTATCTGGGGAAAACGGGTAAATTATCGACGTCAAAAATGACGGTTACTTATCGGAATCGTCGTCAAAATCATCCTCGTCTTCGGACTCATCTTCATCGTCTTCATCGAGGTCTTCTTCATCCAATTCGTCATCTTCAACCAGAACTTCTTCATCGCTGTCATCTTCATCAAAGATGTCGTCATCGTCGTCATCATCATCGTCATCGTCGTCTTGATCATCATCGGCATTGTCGAAGTCTTCGTCACTGTTGTAGCTGTCTTCCTCTTCGCCAAAGTCCTCATCTTCCAGATCATCGTCTTCATCGTTGATAATGCGTGGACGCTTCGCACCAGTCATGGAGTCTTCTGTTCCACCTACTGGATACCAGCGTTTCAATCCCCAAAGACTTGTACCGACACAGGCAAAACGGCCATCGATATTAATCTCGGTATATAGCTGGGCGATAAACTCGTTGATTTCTTCATCAGTCATTCCGCGCTGTTTCGCTACCTCATTCATCAAATCACGGTAGTAGTACGGCGTATTGGCCGCTTTCAGCACCATAAAGGCAAGGTCAACCAAAGGAATCTCTCTTACCTTCTCTTTATCAATTTTCAAATTGAGCGAGGTACTCACTGACAGACACTTCCTCTCACACATAATTCACTTTATATCCCTACGAGCTGGACCGTTACGTATAACATATCCATTAACAAACCTAAGTAAAACCTATTTAGCGGTAAAAAGCAAGTTTTTATGTAGGCATTTGATATAAATTCAAGGTGCTGTGCTTCCCGTTTGCAAATATGTCGATTCTGTAAAAGTTAGCGAAAAATGAAAAAGACGGAGTCCCCTCCGCCTTCTGACTGTATACCCCTGAAGGATCGCTCCTCGCCAGGGTCCCCGCAAGAGCCCTCTAGCCCTCCATCCATCATATGTCCCTGCGCCCGTTTTGACACGGAGAGAACGTCTTTTTGTAAAAAAAGGGCAAGTTCCCCATGCCGCGAGATGAACGCATTCATAGAATACCTCAGCATGTTCATCCCGAAGGGGGCAGCCCATAATGGACTATACTGGTTTTTTGCATCAATTAGTTGAAGGAATGCAACGTCCTGAACCGGAACAGGCAGGGCGGTATCTGATCCGGTTCGCCAAACCTGGACAGTATGAAGCCTGTCTGCTTGAGCTCTCGCGGATGCGGAATGAGCATACTCATCTTAGCATGGTACGATCCTCACGGCTGGCCCGCTCCATTATCGCTCCGGTCCATTGTCCGGAGGTTCTGGATCAATACCGTAATGAGATTACCGTAGAGGAAGATATGCAAATCTCCCTTCATGCAACAGCACTTCACAACAAGCCGGCCACAGCTCAAGGGGTTCCATGGGGAGTGAAGCAGATTCGTGCACCAAAAGTATGGTCCGTCTCCACAGGACACCGGATCAAAATCGGCGTGATCGATACAGGTGCCGATTACCACCACCCCGATCTCAGGTACTCCCTGGCTCGCGGGATCAACCTGTTAAACCGCAGTCTGCTTCCTCATGACGACAACGGTCATGGTACCCATATTGCTGGAACGATCGCCGCAGCGAATAGCACGGAAGGCATGATCGGCGTAGCTCCGCGTTCCCTGATCTATCCGGTCAAGGCATTTGACCATAACGGTTCCGCCTATGTCTCTGACATTGTACTGGGCATCGACTGGTGTGTGCGTAACCGGGTCGATATTATCAATATGAGCTTCGGCATGAAAACCCGCAGCAAGGCACTCCTTGATGTGGTTAACCGTGCACATCAGGCTGGCATCGTCATTGTGGCTTCGTCAGGAAATGACGGCAAACGCCGCAGCATCGATTATCCTGCACGTTATCCGCAGACCATTTCGGTGGGAGCCACCGACAAAAATCGGCGGATTGCGTCCTTCAGCAACCGCGGCGCATATGTGGATGTCTATGCCCCGGGCGACAAGATCATCTCTTCCTGGGTGCAGGGCAAGCACCATGAGATGAGTGGTACATCCATGGCTACGTCTCATGTGAGCGGTGCTATTGCGCTGCTGCTCGCGAAGCATCCAGGTCTCTCGCCCAGCGAGATCAAGACACTGGTCAAGCGCGCAACCGTTCCGCTGCGCGCACGCAAGTCCACCACCGCGAAGAGCAAAGTGCGCGGTGGCGAGATTGACGCACTCCGGCTGATGCAGGAGGGCGGCGGGTAATGGGGCAGCTGCGTATTGCCGCTGCCCTTGGGGTCTTGCCAGCAGCAGCCTATGGCAGGCTGGCCGGCTCGGTGCCCGGCTGGTCCGCCAAGCCTTGGCGGGCTGGAGCACCGGGCACAGCAAAAAGTCTCCATGTCCACGCTGCATTGCAGGCGTGATGCATGGAGACTTTTTGCCATGGGTCAAGCCGCTGCTGCGGTGCTTGGCCTCACAGTTTACATTTTGTCTGGTGCGGATACGCCTACCAGACGGAGCGCTGTCGCAATGACGGTGCGAACGGCACCGATCAGCGCCAGACGCGCTTGGGTTTGTCCCGCGTCTTCCGTAATGACACGTTCAGCACGATAGTAGCTGTGGAACAATGAAGCCAACTCATATACATAACGGATCATGCGATGAGGCGCATATCCGGTAGCTGCCGCGGCAATCTCTTCAGGCAGCTCGCCCATTTTGCGAAGAAGATCGAATTCATGTTCCGTCGTCAGCTTGGAGAGGTCAATCTGTGCCAGCGGCAGCAGCTCAATACCCTGCTCTTCAGCCTGACGATATACGCTGCATACGCGGGCATGTGCATATTGCACGTAGAATACCGGGTTTTCATTGGACGTCGAAATCGCGAGATCCATATCAAAGTCCAGATGGGAATCCATGCTGCGCATGGTGAAGAAGTAACGGATCGCATCAATACCCACTTCATCCATCAGATCTTCCATCGTTACCGCTTTACCGGTACGCTTCGACATCTTCACTTTTTCGCCATTCTGGAACAAGCTCACCATCTGTGCAATCAATACCACCAGCTTGGATGGGTCATTACCCAGTGCCTGCATTGCTGCTTTCATCCGTGGAATATATCCATGGTGGTCAGCTCCCCAAATGTTGATCATCGTGTCATATCCACGGGAATACTTGTCACGGTGATATGCAATATCCGGCGTCAGGTACGTGTACGTGCCATCGTTTTTGATCAACACACGTTCTTTGTCGTCACCATATTGCATGGTTTTCAGCCAAGTTGCTCCGTCTTTTTCGTAAATTTCGTCACGATCACGCAACTCGTCAAGGACACGAAGCACTTCCCCATTGTCGTACAATGAAGTCTCGCTGAACCAGATGTCGAAGTTAACACGGAAACGATTCAGGTCACGCTTGATTTTATCGAGCTCTTTCTCCAGACCGTAGTCACGGAAATAGGCAGCACGATCACCTGGATGCATCGACAGCAAGCTGTCTCCCTTTTCGGCTACCAGCTCCTTGGCAAATCCCTTGATATCTTCGCCGTGGTAACCATCTTCCGGCATCTCGGCATCCTGACCGAGCTCCTGCAAATAACGCGCTTCAATGGAACGTGCCAGGTTAAACACCTGGTTACCCGCATCATTAATGTAATATTCACGTGTTACGTCATACCCGGCATAATCGAGAATGTTGCAGAGCGCATCACCCACAGCCGCTCCGCGGGCATGTCCCAGATGCAAGCTGCCTGTCGGGTTCGCACTGACAAACTCCATCTCAACCTTGCGCCCTTCGCCGACATTAATCCGTCCGTAGTTCTCACCTTGTTCATGAACAAGCCCGAGCACCGGGTAAAGGTAACTCTTGTCCAATTTGAAGTTGATAAATCCTGGTCCGGCAATCTCTGCCTTCTCGATTCCAGCTTCCACAAGGTTCAGATTCGCAATGATCTCTTCTGCGATCTGGCGTGGATTGCGCTTGGCAATCTTGGTCAGCTGCATGGCTGCGTTGGTCGCCAAATCCCCGTGCGACTTGTCACGCGGCACTTCAAGTGTGATGGCTGGCAGTTCCTCTTGCGTAACGAGGCCGGCAGCAACAACAGCATTGCCGATCGCGGTACTTACCCGTTCGTTAATCGTATCTAGTGGATTACGTGTCATGAAATTGGTTCCTCCTGTATGTGCAAACTGATCTCAAAATGTCCGGCTTCTTCGTCAAAGCGGTAAAAGTCATAGCTCCACGCTGCGCGTGCGCTCAATCCCTGTATGGAAAGGTCCAGCTTATGTGTATGCGTGGACAGGGTAAATGACATGTAAGGTGATCGGTAAAAACCTGGGAGCTTGCGATTCATTTCAAACGTTTGCTCCGATTCCACCTCACCATGGCGTATAATCTTGAGGGATTGTCCACCAAGCTTCAATGTTGTTCGGGTAATACCGCCCTCAGGTCCAGCCTGTGGCTCTTCGTAACGAACGTAGAGCACAGAACCCTTCAAAACGGCTTCACCCTTCATTTCCTGCAGCACATCTTCGCCTTCATAACGGCTGTGCAGCCGGATCTGAACCGGTCGCATGTTCGACATGAATGTTAACCTCCAATATATTCGAGGCGGCGCAAAATCGGGCAGGACCGGTGAGAACAGCCCTTCCCGAATTCGAGTACCGCTATACGCGCTAATATGACTAGATAGCTCGCTATCCTACACTCTACTGTATAACTATATCCAGTTCACCCGCTCAATTCAAATCCAAATTCAGAGTTTTTGTCCCATATCATCAAAAAAAAGCAGAGCGACACCCTAAAAGTGCAGCCCTGCTTTGTTACATTATAATGAAATCAAACGTTAAAGGTTCGACCACCTGGATTCATAAGGGAACGGGCAGATCGATTCTACCAGCTTGGCACGAACCTGGACCAGACAGCCGCAATAGCGGCAAGTATTGCCATATTGCAGTCCCGGACAGTCTGCACATGAGGATAATCGCCTCTCATATTCCTCGTCCTGAACGACAGGACGCGAACGCGATGCAATCTCCACCAATCGGGCCATTTTGGAATCACTGATGTTAACAGCATGTTGATCACTGCATCCCTTACATGACTCCTGCTTAGCTACAAAACGACTCGAATCCGATGTGCTCATCGCATTACTCCTGGATTGCAAGTACCCCTACAGAAGCAGGCGGCAGAACAAAACGCAGCTCCTGATTAACCAAGGTAACACCCTTCCAATCCGTTGGCTCAACCTTGCTCGGATCTTCAAATGTATTGAATGCACCAAAATCGGCATGATGCAGAATTCGACCAGATACGGAAGAAGACTCTGCAGCTTCAAGCTGGCATACCACTTCCAGTTCATCTGTGTGACTCAGATTGCATGCCGTTACATGAATCACACCGTCCTTACTGCGGGAAGCAGATAAGCTAAGCTGAGGAATGGTATCTTCACCAAGCGTATATCCAGGGCTCTCATAGTTCAGCTCCAACCGCTGTGCATCCATATGAACCTGATACATATCAAACACATGATATGTTGGAGTAAGCAACATACGCTCGCCTTCTGTGAGGACCAGAGCCTGCAGTACGTTAACGATCTGTGCCAAATTGGCCATTTGCACCCGTTTATTGTAGCGATTGAACAGGTTCAGGTTTATGCCAGCTACCAGTGCATCCCGCATTGTATTTTGCTGATACAGGAATCCCGGATTCGTCCCTGGCTCGACGTTGTACCAGGTTCCCCATTCATCAATAATAAGTCCCACCTTGCAATCCGGGTCATATTTATCCATAATCTCGGAATGCTTCACGATCAATTCTTCCATACGCAATGTGCGCTTCAGGGTCTGGAACCAGGCTTGATCATCAAATCCGGTCGATTCGCCCTTATCCTGCCACACTCCCGTCGGTAATGTATAATAATGAAGGCTTAAGCCGTTCATGTGCTGTCCCGCTTCACGCATCAATACTTCTGTCCAGTGGTAATTGTCCTCGTTGGGACCACAGGCAATCTTATAGATCTGATTATCAGAATAATTACGTACATATGTAGCATACCGACGATACTCATCCGCGTAATACTCGGCACGCATGTTACCGCCGCATCCCCAGTTTTCATTACCCACACCAAAGTAAGTCAGTTTCCATGGCTTATCCCTACCGTTATCCTTGCGCCAGTTGGCCATGGGAGATTCCCCGTCAAACGTTATGTATTCAACCCACTGCTGCATTTCATGGACGGTTCCGCTACCCACATTGCCACTGATATATGGTTCTGTTCCTAACAACTCACACAATCTTAGGAATTCATGTGTTCCAAAATGGTTGTTCTCTTCCACGCCGCCCCAGTTTGTATTGATCATGCGTGCACGTTCATTCTTCGGGCCAACGCCATCCTTCCAGTGATACTCATCAGCAAAACAACCACCTGGCCAGCGAAGTACCGGAATATTCAGCTTCTGCAGTGCTGTCAGCACGTCATTGCGTATCCCTTCCGTATTCGGAATAGGTGAATCTTCCCCTACCCAGATCCCTTCGTAAATACAGCGTCCCAAGTGCTCAGAAAAATGACCATATATATTGCGATTTATTAATCCTTGATCCGAATTTGCCTTTAAAGTAACATTGACCATTATTTCAACCTCCCAAAATGTGTTGTTATCGCTTACAATAACTTGTTTTTAAACAGGTTTCAACCGTTTTTATTTTTACAAAAACAAGCCCTTTGCCAGCATAATTCATCTGGAAAGGGCTTGTTTATTTTGCAGATTCAACATAGAGCTACGAAATGGTTTGTTTTCGTTTCTATTAGTGAATTTGGTTGGTTGTTATTTCAAATTAAAGTGCCATTTAATCCCGCTCTGAAGGTAACAACATTTTTTGTGCCCAAGAAGTTCCGCCATCTGTCGTTTGATAAATGGCAGGTGAGTTATCACTCGTTACAACGAGCCAGCCTGTTTGGGCTGATGGGAATGAGATGCGTGAGCTATAACCCGGATCCTTCAGGTCGATATTTCTCCACGTGGAACCTGCATCATACGAACGACCAATGCCCACTTTACCAGCAGCAGGAGATCCACCTGAGAGATAAGCAGTCTGATCACCAATTAGCGACATGTTCCCAGGATGACCCCCCGGGTCTGCCGGGCCTTTTCCTTTCCCTAAATTGCTGCCACCCGGCGCAGGGCCTCCACCTGCTGTCGACTGAGCAAAAGCCTGCTTCCAGCTTCTGGCTTCATTCTCGCTTGCATATAGGGAATACGATTGTTGGGACATGCCTGCATCACCATACAGGACAGCCCATACCTGCTTCCCGTTTGCATATAGATCTGCCCCATTCCACGTGTCCGAAGCGACTTTGAGAGAGGTTGTCCAGTTCTTACCCCCATCTGTTGTCCGGAGCAGCTGATATCCCGAGCCCGGTACAACTTGTACAGCATAGCCTTGTTTATTTGTGGTGAAAGCCACCGATCTTGTATTTGCGGGGGTATGGATTTTAATCCAGCTTAATCCGCCGTCCTGTGTCTGATACGCACCATTATAGGTGTAGCCGTAACCTTCATTTTTATTTTTAAAATCAATTCGCTTGAACTGCATGCCAGGGGTATCAAGTCGGTTCCAGTGTGATCCTCCATCTGTCGTGCAAATAAGATACGTCTTGGCAGAATCCTTCATTTGCGCTAAGGCAAATCCATTTACGTTATTCGGAAAATCGATCTGCATGAACTGCCATTGTCCTGTATAGATGGATTGCCATGTACAGCCCGCATTCGAGGTGCCAATCAGGAACCCCTCCCCTGCAGCACGACCCGTTGTGTTGTTCAGGAAATCAATGTCTGTAAACTGCAGATGCTGATCTTCCACACCACTGCCTTTCTTCAATGCAGCAGACAATCCGTGATCTCCACTTCCACAAGTGGATGAAACTGCAGCAGCACTTACACCGGACTGCGCATATACTGGCCCCAATCCCCAAGCCAGCGTTAAGGATAACGCCAATGTCCCAATCCTTTTCCATGTGATCGTACTCTTTGTTGTCATCGCGACACCTCCTTCTATGTTTTACCCGAATTTGCATGTTCTAAAGTGACATTTTGTATATCACCAGTGACATTACTGCAATAAAAAAGCCAACTTCACCTACGATGGGTATCGTATAGATAAGGGTGGTCGTTCGTGAACGTATAGAACGAGGCATTCATGGTATGCAACAAATGATAGAGTCGTGCGAACATATGTGCTATAATTGGTGTTAAGGACTCTGAATTAGGTGGATGTTTTCATGACCACGGCGCAGCTTCCCGAGAGGGGGTGACGTCGACGGTCAAACTTGTGGCGTTGCTTGATGTGATCCGGTGGATTGCTGCGATTCTCAGTCTGGTACTGAGTGTACGAAGGCTATACCGTTGGTTGCGTAAAAAGTTTCGTAACAAGCGAAAACCCACCTCATAGGTTGGAGCCTGACGGTGGGTTTCGCTTGAACTAAGCTATTCAGTTTAATGCACGCCGTGGCAGTCCACAGCCTTTCTGGTCCTCAGAGTCTTTGTCGCTACCAACGACAAGGACTCTTTTTATAGTGTATGGCCGAACCAGACCACCATATACTTCCCTGATGTAATACATCAATAATTTGATATATCACCTATTACGTTGTAGCCAGTATAACATAGTCGAGGGCCGAGGTTCAATGAAGTGAACCCCACTCAATCAAATATTCCACTCGCTAAAACAGGATGGTGGAGCATCCTATACAAGTGTCCTGATAACGAAAACACCCTCCCCTACGCAAAATTGGACCCGCGCAGATAGAGAGTGTTATGTTCTTAGCATTATTCAGGTTATTACTTCACGAAGCCAAGCAGCATCTCACGGATCAGCTTTGCAGCTACAATCTGTGTCTGTTGTGTTGGATCATAGATTGGCGCTACCTCAACCAGGTCACAACCAACTACATTCACATCCGATCCAGCAATCATGTGGACGGCTTCAAGCAGTTCTTTGGACGTTATGCCGCCCGCTTCCGCTGTACCTGTTCCTGGAGCAGCCGATGGATCAAGCACATCGATATCAATGGTCACATACACTGGACGATTGCCCATTTTAGGAAGAGCTTCCTTCATTGGAGCTGCGACTTCAAACGGGTAGAAGTTAATGTTCTCCCGGCCATACTGGAACTCTTCACGGGAGCCGGAACGGATTCCGAATTGATAAATATTTTTGCCGCCCATCAGTTCAGCTGCTTTGCGTACTGGCGTCGAGTGGGACAACGGCTCACCTTCATAGCTTTCACGAAGGTCTGCATGTGCATCAATATGAATCAGGATGAGATCCGGATATTTCTTGTACATTTGTTGGATCACTGGCCAAGTGACCAGATGCTCCCCGCCAAGACCGATCGGGAATTTGTCATCAGCCAGCAGGCTGCCGATATACTCGTTGATCACTTCAAGGCTGCGTCCTGCGTTACCGAAAGGCAAGAGCAGATCTCCAGCATCAAAGTAGGTCATATCGACAATACTCTTGTCGAGGTACGGGCTGTATTCTTCAAGTCCAACCGAAGCCTGGCGGATATGAGAAGGGCCGAACCGGGAACCCGGACGGAAGCTGACAGTATAGTCCATGGGCATCCCGTAGATGACCGCTTTCGAATTCTCATAATCCTCGGAACTGCAAATAAATACGTTACCAGAATAAGCTTGATCCAATTTCATTAATGATTTCCCCTTTATTTCGTTAAGTCTTCCACGAATTTAGGAAGTACAAAGGCTGCCTTATGCAAACGTGGTGAGTAATATTTAGTATCCATCTCTGGAATTTGAGTCTCATCCACTTGAAGTGGATCATGTTTCTTGCTGCCCATTGTGAATGTCCACAGACCGCTTGGGTACGTTGGAATGTTACAGCCGTATACATGTACAATGGGGAAGATTTCTTTTACATCCTTGTTTACCTTTTGAATCAGGTCTGCTTTGAACCAAGGGTTGTCGGTTTGTGCAACAAAGATGCCATCCTCTTTCAGTGCTTCATGGATCCCTTGATAAAAACCACGCTCAAACAGTGGTGCAGCCGGACCTACAGGCTCCGTGGAATCCACGATGATTACATCGTACTCATTTTTATGTTCAATAATATGCATATAGCCGTCATTCACGAGCACTTCAACATTAGGCTCGTCCAGTTTACCGGCAATTTCAGGCAAATATTTTTTGGAATACTCAATAACTTTACCGTCGATTTCGACAAGAACTGCTTTTTCTACTGCAGCGTGTTTGATGACTTCACGGATAACGCCGCCGTCACCACCACCTACAACCAAAACTTTTTTCGGATTCGGGTGAGTGTTCAGCGCAGGGTGAGCCGCCATCTCATGATATACGAATTCGTCTTTCACAGTTGTCATCACCATACCGTCGAGCAGCAGCATGTTACCGAATTCCTCGGTTTCTACCATGGCCAAGTCCTGAAAGTCCGTCTTCTCGCTTACATATGTCTGCTTAATCTTCGCGGTAATCCCGAATGCCGGGGTCTGTTTCTCCGTGAACCACAATTCCATGATCTCTACCTTCTTTCCGTAAAGTTATTGATCAGCCATATCAAGCATGGCGCTGCACGCCGCCCGGTTCGCACAAGCACGCCCAGCGTTCGGCGCCAAAGCATTAGGGTTGCTGGCTGCGGGAAAGGTCCGCGTTCACTTCATTATATAGATTAAATTGACCACAGCGTGCTAAGCGTCTGACCGATTAACGAATCAATGACAATTGGTGCTGTTCGTCTTTCTGTGCCTTTGTGTATGTTGTGCCGAACTGCTACTTTTCATTACCCTTTTGCATTATACGCGATAGATGTTTATCCTGCAAAACGGTTTTTTCTGCAGAAATGCTACATTTTAAACTGTTCAGCGGCAGACTGAATATCCCTGTCCATGAAATCCCATACTGGAAAGAAAAGAAGAAAGGAGCCCGTTCCATGACTCAACATCGCCAGAAAACCCGCAAACGCGGGTTCCGTTTATTAAAATGGATCAAAAGCCTCTCTCTGCTCGCTGTTCTTGGCGTTATTGCAACGATTGCAGGATTGGTCTATCTATATGCGACCAGCCTACCTCTAGCTGATTCGGATCGCAACTCTAGACTGCTTGATAGCCAAGGCGAAGTCATCGCCACCTTTTCTGCAGGCGGCAAGGATTCCGTACCTGTGCAGCTTCAAGACATCTCACCAGACCTGGTCAGTGCCACTCTGGCTGTCGAGGATCGCAAATTCTATGACCATTATGGTTTTGACATTCAAGGGGTGGGACGGGCCGTGCTCGTTAACCTGCAGCATATGGAAATGTCCCAAGGTGCCAGCACCCTCACACAACAGCTTGCGCGAAATCTATATCTTTCCCATGAGAAGACCTGGACTCGCAAGGCCAAAGAGGCCATGTACACGGCACAGCTTGAAATGAAGTACAGCAAAGATGAAATTCTGCAAATGTATCTCAATGAAATCTATTATGGTCATGGTGCCTACGGAATTGAAGCAGCTTCGCGCATGTATTTTGGCAAATCAGCCAAACAGCTCGATTTGGCGGAAAGCGCCATGCTCGCAGGCATTCCAAAAGGCCCCACCTACTATTCTCCATATAACCACATGAAGAACGCGAAGGATCGGCAGAAGATCGTACTGGCCGCCATGGTCGATATCGGTAAGATAACAAAAGCCGAAGCGGACAAGGCTTATGAGAAAATGCTGTCTTTTAAACCGGAAAGTGAACGGAAAACAGTAGAAAGCGCGCCTTATTTCCGGGATTACATTCGCAGCCTTGCGGTCAAGGAGCTGGGCATTAGTGAAGCAATGCTGGACCATGGAGGACTAAATATATACACCACTCTGGATCTGCGTGTGCAAAAGGCAGCTGAAGACGCTGTAGCCAAAGGCATGGATCCGAGCAGTGAACTGGAGACAGCTCTCGTGTCCATAGATCCTCGTACAGGCTATATCAAGGCTATGGTAGGCGGCAAAAACTACCGGAACAATCAGATCAACCATGTCCTGGCGACGACACGCCAGCCGGGATCTGCATTCAAGCCTATTATGTATCTGGCTGCACTGGAATCCAAAGAGCTGACAAGTGCCTCCATCTTCAATAGCGAACCAACCCTGTTTCACTATGACAATGATCGCAAGACCTATAAACCTGGCAATTTCGGCGATAAGTATCTGGGGGAAATTGATCTAAGGCAGGCAATTGCTGCTTCGGACAATATCTATGCGGTCAATACGATAATGCAGATCGGGCCGGATCAGGTTGTGGATATGGCCAAAAGCCTAGGGATTACAAGCAATCTGAGTGCCGTCCCTTCTCTCGCCTTGGGCACCTCGCCCGTAAGCCCACTGGAGATGGCTTCTGCCTTCTCCGTCATCGCTGCCGGTGGACAACGGATGCCTCCTATCGCCATTCTGCAGGTGACGGATGCAGCCGGACGTGTAATCTATGAAGCACCACAAACCAAGGCCGAGAATGTGGTAGAACCCGCCGCAGCATATGTACTGACACGTTTAATGGAAAGTGTGTTCGAAAATGGAGGTACAGGGAATCGGGTTGCAACAACGATTAAGCGCCCCGTAGCAGGCAAAACCGGTACGACCAATACGGATGCCTGGATGGTTGGCTTCACCCCCGAACTCTCCACCGCAGTATGGGTCGGCTATGATCAGGGCAAAGCCATCTCCACGTCGGATGGACGCCGTGCAGCACCAATGTTTGCCCAATTTACAGAACAGGCTCTTGCGAGTGTGCCGCCTAAGATCTTCCCTGTTCCCGATCATGTGGTCAGTGTGTATATTGATCCCGAGTCCGGAAAACTGGCGGGTAATGGCTGTGAAGAGAAACGGCTTGAGGTTTTCATTGACGGCACAGAACCGACAGAAACCTGTAGCGGGACAACGGAGAAGACTGATCCCAAAAAGAATGAAGGAAGTCGTGAGGTACAGAATCAAGAAGGAATCCAGGAAGAAAAGCATTCCTGGTGGAGAGACTTTAAACGTTGGTGGGTAGAATGACGCAACTACGTAATGACTTAATTACGTCACTGTGATTGACCGGCTTCAGGTTCTTTCTGCAGGTCAGTCTTGTTCAACTATTTCCAAACCTCGCCCCACTTGTAAAGCAAAAGCCCCGAACCGATCATTTCGGTTCCGGGGCTTTTCATGTTCTTTTTTAAAGAAAACAGCATATAAGGCTTTTATCAGGAAAGTGCTTCTTTTAGTTCATCCGGAGAAGCGTTCCACCACTCTTCATTGTGTGTAATCAACAGCTTCTTGAGAGCAGCACGATCCTCTGGTCCAAGCTCATCCAGCATGAAGCGGCGTTTCATTGCATAATCCATCCGGTTCACATGGTCAGCCAACAGCTTCCATCCTCGTTTCGCCTCGGTATCGATCCACATCTCGCACGCTGTTGCTCCACCGTACAATTGTCCCTGTTCCGTACGGTCCACGGCCACCCAAACCAGCCATACCTGGCGACCGTTAGGTACATCTTCCCGATTCGTCGAAAACTTAATTCCACGTTCTACCTTGCTCTTTGCATGCATGGCACCAATATCAATCTTTGCCTCGCCATTATCAATAATAACCGGTGACAGGTTGTTCAGATCAATGGAGCCTGCACCGAAACCTTTATGTTTGCTCTTGGCACTTACGATATTCAAGGCAATCTGTTTTTTGCCGTTTTGCTCGTTTTGATCCATAGTTATAGCCTCCAAGGGTTGATACAAATATTTTAACTAATAATCGCCCCATTGCAAACATATACATGCTGTAGATGCTTGTCAACGGGAGGTATTTAACGATGATTCCACTACGCGCCAAGAGCTGGCTTACTGCAATTCTGGCCCTGTGTGTGTTTACCGGAGCCATATGGATCACTCTGGATCACACTCGTTCTACGACATCCGACTTGCCAACGCTCGCCCCGGAATTGGGCAAGCCTCCGGCAAAGCTCCAAACTCCGGCACCTCCAGAAAGTGTACAGACACCTACTGCTGAGGTGTTCAGCAACCGCGTGGTGGAATATCACATGGATGTGAAGCTGGTAGACGGCAATGTTTTGGAGGGAACGCAGACGCTGACCTGGACTCATCCGGGTAAAAAAACAGTCAGCGAACTTTATTTCCACCTATACCCCAATGCATTCTCTTCTACGGACACAACATTTATGAAGGAATCCGGCGGGAAGCTTCGCGGTGATGTGATGCCAACGGACGGTTACGGCTCCATGAATATTACAGAGATGAAAACAGAGGACGGGCTTTCCCTCCTGCACCGGATGCAGTATGTACAGCCGGATGACGGAAACATGAAAGACAAAACGCTCATAAAAGTTAGATTGCCTAAACCGGTCAAGGGCGGGGAAACCATTACACTGCACACCCGGTTTGAGGTCAAGCTGCCCAAAATCTTTGCCCGTATGGGAACCGCTGAGAACTTCGTTATGGCGGGCCAATGGTTCCCCAAACTCAGTGTATACGAGCCTGCAGGCACGCGGGGGCGTACGGCTGAGGGCTGGAATCTGCATCAGTACCACGGGAATTCCGAGTTTTATGCGGATTTTGGCATCTATAGTGTGCGTATTCGGGTACCGGAAACATACAAGGTTGCCGCGACCGGGTTTCCAACGAAGCAGGCCGTTATAAAAAACGGCGAGAAGATCTATCAATTCTATGCTGACGATGTACATGACTTCGCCTGGGCTGCCTCACCCGACTTTGTTTATGCGGAGGAACCCTACTCCACTCCCAACGTGCCAGGTGTACGAATCAAGCTCTATCTGGACCCGGCCCACCAGGATCTGAAGGAACGTTACTTCTATGCAGCCAAAGCAGCTCTTTCGAATTACAGCAAGTGGTTTGGTCCGTATCCGTATTCCACGCTCTCTATCGTTGTTCCCCCAAAAACAGGCAATGGAGCAGGCGGCATGGAGTATCCTACCTTAGTTACAGCCTTCGGCGCGGACGACACTACACCAGGCTATGATCTGGAACGCACGGTTGTACACGAGATTGGCCATCAGTACTTCTATGGTATGGTTGCCAGCAATGAATTTGAAGAAGCTTGGCTGGATGAAGGGTTCACCTCTTACGCAGAAGACAAACTGATGGAGCAGGAATACGGACTTATTCCGAATCTCCCAGTTCAATCCGGCTTAATTACCTCACCTGCCTCACTCACGCAGGAGTCCTGGAAGTTTGATTCCCAGAATCATTATGCAGCCAATGTTTACACAAGGGGCAAGCTTGTGCTGCTGGGCATCGAACAACAAGTAGGGGCAAAAACGATGGAACGCATCCTTTCAACTTATGTCAAAAAATATCGGTTCAAACATCCCACTTCGGCCGATTTCCAAAAGGTCGTGGAACAAGTGACGCGTAAATCCTGGTCTGATTATTTTAATCAATACGTATATGGGGACGGGATGGCCGACTTCGCCGTGGAGAATATCCAGGTCAAGCCTATTGAGAAAGACAGTCAAACGTTGTACGAATCATCGGTAACATTAGTAAAGAAGGGCAGCGACTACGAGAAAGTACCCGTTCGTATCGTTTTTGAAGATGGACACATCGTCGCCAAGGAGTGGGATGGCAGTAACGGTCGAATTACGTACAAGTTAACTTACAGCTCGCCTGTATCCTGGGCCATGACCGATCCGTTATATACCGTTGTGCTGGAGAACCGTCATATGAATAACTTTTTGAAAGCCGGTCTGGATGAACCGTCCAAGTTCCGCTGGAGCATGAGTGTAACCAAGCTTATTGAAGCTATATTCGGAGGTCTGTCATGGTGAGGTGGAGACAGTGAAAGCAAAAATACGTGAGGGCTGGTTTCTCGTTCGTCAGCATATGTTCATTGTGGCACTTTTATTTCTCTATCAGCTGGTATGGGGTTACTTCATCTATAAAATGGTGCAATCAGCTGTCATTCCCTTGCTGCTGCGCTATCCGGACCCTGACGCCGGGGAGCTGAGTACCATTTTATTCAAAATGGAAAGTCAGCTCAGTCTGTCTACCCATCCCGAGGTGCATCGCTATTTATGGATACTTGGGGCCATGCTCCTGCTCCGCATGCTGATTACCCCTCTCATCCAGGCAGGGCTGCTCTATTCATTACAACACTTCAATCATACAGAAGAACGTGTTCCTTTTGTACGAGGGATCAAGGCACTGTGGAAACCGATGATGCTGCTTCATTTCATTAAAACGCTATTATTGCTGCTGCCTGCGTACTGGCTGATCCCCAAGCTGTATAGTATCTTTCTGGATGGATTCCACTCGCTGCAATTGCTCCTGCCAGGCATTCCATATATAGCCGGATGGATCGTATATGGATGGATCATACATCATGCTTTGTTATATATGCAGTTTGGCGCTACAGCTCCCGAGGATCAGGGTGGGGTAAAAGGTACATTTCTCGGTTTATTGCTTGCCTTGCGTCATATCTTTCCTCTCATCGGTATCGCAGTGGTTCTGGGAGGAATTCATCTGCTCATCTTCGGTGCCTTCACATCTGCGTCGTGGTTCCTGACAGGTCTCATCGGTCTCATCCTGCAACAAACCTATCCGCTCGCCAGATGTTTGCTCGATATATGGAAGATATGCGCTCATTTCCGTCTGTGGCAGTCCAAGTCCTCCAAAGGTTAAAAAGTGTAATGAACCGCGCAAAAATTGTTACCATCTTCATGTAAACTTATGTCAATGTTAACGCTTTACAAACGTAAACCCCGACCTTTCCCCGTCAAAGGTCGAGGTTTTTTTTGCTAATTTTCTTGTTAAACGTTGCCAAAGGCTTACTCCTCTGTTACAATAATCGCAGTGAGTTTTTAGTAACAACTTTGTAATCTTTACCTTATGAATTGTAACTACTTAAAATTAAATCGTCATTTCTTGATTTCGCAGGTGCACAACTAGCATAGCCAAATTCCTGGCACCTGGGAAGCGGGGGAACCAGTTATGGGTGAATTGATCTTGCTACAGAGGGATCATAGGGGACCTTCAACCGAATCCTTAAGCTAACCTCGCAGGCGTTGGAAGGGGTATATCTCTTGTTCAAAAAGAAATTAACAGCAGCTGTCCTCAGCTTAACATTCGCACTATCACTTGGAGCAGGCAGCGCATTCGCAGATTCAAAAATGGATAAAGTAATTGATTCAGCAATGGGAACTACATACAAAAGTGGTGGAACAACGCTTAACGGCTTTGACTGCTCTGGATTCACACGGTATGTATTCGAAAAGCTGGGCATCGATTTGGCTCGTCAATCCAGTTCCCAATTCGACATGGGTGACTCGGTATCCCGCATGGAAATGAGACCAGGCGATCTGGTATTCTTCAATACAACGGGTAAAGGGGTTTCACACGTAGGGATTTTCGTGGGTGAAGGTAAGTTTGCACACTCCTCGTCTTCCAAAGGAGTTACCATTAGTTCTTTGAGTGAGAACTACTGGGCCAACCGCTATGTTGGCGCTAAACGGATTATGAGCACGGACGCATATGAGTCACTGGCCCTCGACTAGGGACAAGCTGAGCAACATCATACTGTAACGAAGCATAAATCAACCGCCCGGTACATTCTCCGCAGGAATGTATCCGGCGGTTTTTTTGTGCATCTTCGTCCGTGCCCTTATAATGTTTTTACCCATCCTACTGTAATATAAACGAAATTCCAGGAACTTTTGTTTCACTTTTTTTCAAGGGAGCAAAACCTTGCCAAATGCCCTCCTCTTTTGTAGAGTAAAATCAGGATTAAATACGAAATGACATATGTTATAAACGATTAGCGTATGACTAGAAGTAGCTTGTTCACAATGAAAGGAGCGTGCAGTGGTGTGGATGAAGCTTCTGTAACGTTTCACGTTGTGCCGATGCAGGAAGAACATGCAGCATTGATCTGCAGCTGGACATATGAACCACCCTATAACATCTATACCTGGCTGCCCTGGGAACAGATGAAGGCGCTGGAGGTTGAATTCGGCGATGAGCAGCTTCGAAAAGAGCAATATGCAGTTGTACTGGGAGAGCAGGATCAGCTTTGCGGATTCGTTCAATTCTTTCCTCTTGAAGGCGTGACGCGAATTGGGCTTGGTATGCACCCTGAACAGTGTGGACAAGGTCGCGGTACTGCCTTCGTCTCTGCGATCGTGAAGGAAGCCATTCGGCGGAACCCTAATCATGAGATTGATCTCGAAGTGCTCACCTGGAATACGCGGGCTATCCGCGTTTATCACAAGGCTGGATTTGTCACCCAGGATACGTATGAACGACAGACACCAAGCGGTTTGATGCCTTTTTATTGCATGGTCTATGAAGGACCCCGCTAATCTTAAACTAACCCTTAAACCGCGTAAGCCAAAGAAATTCATGCCCGTTTATGTGATTAGTTCAAAAAATTACCACAAAATGCTATGATGTCTTAACAGGTTCCGTTATAATGATATGGACAGTTTCAGTTTAGATGATCTTTCATTCTGGAGGGGACATAACGGATGCACAAATGGATCATGAGCGGGGTATTTTTTGCAGCATGCGCATTGGCTATTGTATTAATGTTTACGCTTCCAGGGAAAGAGGAAGTGGCTGAAGAAGCGAAACCAACCATGCCGGAAGTGGCAATGGATGCCGGACAGGCTGAAGCACTGGTCAAAGCCAATTGTATCACGTGTCACGGAGATCAGCTTCAAGGTGGCGTAGGACCTGCTCTAGCAAACATCGGCAGCAAGGATGATGTGGAGAAGATCTACTCTACCATTATCAAAGGTAAAGGCGGCATGCCTTCCTTCAAAGACAAACTGAAGGACGAGGAAATTGCCAATATCGCGATGTGGCTGGCTGAGAAGAAATAAGGATCATGAAATACACAGCAAAGAGGCCCTGCCTTCCCTCTCGGGAATGGTACGGGCCTCTTCGTCATATCGTTCAGCTTCTAGCTGCGTGTTCTGCCAAAAAGGCTTCCACTTCACGTGCATATGGCATCCCCGGCTGGGCGCCGAGCTTCGTTACGGATAACGCGGCCGCTCCCATGGCATAGCCTACTGCCGCGTCCAGCGTTTCCCCGCGCGCGAGGGCCACAGCCAGCGCGCCGTTGAAACAATCGCCAGCGCCGGTCGTATCGACGGCGCTTACGGCGTAGCCCGGCGCACGGCAAGCGCCGGCACGCCCTGCCTGTACGCGGCCGCCTGGCGCTGCCGCGTACACAGCCCCCTCGGGGCCGAGCGTCGTGACGACAGCGGCCCCGAGCGATGCGGCGAGCTCTGCGACCGCCGCATCCACGTCTTCCGGCCGGAGATCATCCCGGCCGGTAAGCACGGCAAGCTCGCTGCGGTTCGGCGTGACCACGTCGACGCACCGCAGGAGCTCCTGGGGCAGACCCGGCACCGCTGGAGCCGGGTTAAGCACCACCAGTGCGCTGCCTTCTGCCGCCAGTTCGGCGGCGCGGGTAACCGCTGGCAGCGGGATCTCAAGCTGCAGCAGCACCGCTGCGGCTGCAGTCAGGCTTTTTACCGTATCCGCCTCTTCCAGCATCTCCGGCACCACTTGTCCATTCGCTCCAGGAATAACGATAATCCGGTTGTCTCCCTTGGATAGCCAGATGGATGCTGTACCTGTTACAGTGTCTTCCAATACACGAACCTGCGAGGCATCTGCCCCACTATCCGTCAGACTGTGCAGCAAGCGTTCCCCAAAACCGTCCGAACCCACTGCTCCAATCATTGTGGTCTGTCCACCCAGACGTGCAGCAGCAACGGCTTGGTTAGCCCCCTTGCCGCCAGCCAGATAGTGAAGCTCCTCACCGCTTACGGTTTCTCCCTCTTCCGGGATGATATCGGTCTTCACCACGAGGTCCATATTGAGACTGCCTACAACCGCGATCAGAGGCTTATTCTGATTCATGTCTGACATGTATGCTTCCTCATTTCTTGGCAGCACAACGATAACCGTTCCCGGCTATGTCGTCCTCATTTTCTCAAACGTTTCGTTAAACTGCTCTGCTTCCTTAATATCTACAGATGTAATTCCACCCTCATCCCACGACGTGAGACGCAGCGTAACCGTTGTATAATCAATCGTAATAAAAGGGTGATGATTAAATGCTTCCGAGATCGCGGCGACCTCATCCACGAATGCAATCCCTTTCATGTAGTTGGAAAATACGAACTTGCGGACAATCCACCGTCCCTCTTCCAGTTCCCAGCCTTCCAGCCTTCCCAGATGAGCTTCGACTTCTTCTTGCGTAAAAACCATACGTTATCTTCCTCCCCATAAAGATGGCACAAAGGTAGTCTCTAACCCTCTCCCTCATGCCATCCGAAACCTTGGTGCTACCACAGTAACCCCAACCGTCATAGGTTAGCCGCTCTGCGGCTCGCCCGTTTCATGACTCTCATCTTACCACGTACGGAACTCAAAATCCAATATTGTAAATGGCGTTAGAGCCAATAGCCGTAAGGCTTCCAGGCGTTTCCCCTCTCGGCTTCTACACTAGAATTCCCCTTATATTCGGCTCTAGATTAGCGGTACAAATGTCAATTCTTCTTCCCCAATCAAAATATGAATGCGATGCTGCTCCTTGTCATGGATAACCACGCCACTCCCTACAGGAATGACCGACTCTGTGCCCAGCGCATAGAACAAATCCTCTGCCAGAGCTTCGTCTACTTCGAGCTGCTCGTTTTCACCCAAACGGGACCAATCCTCTGCATCCATTTCAAAAAAAACATAACGATCCGGAATGCGGCCGATCGCCTGTGTCAAATCTGTCAATATTCCTTCATAATCCCGTCCATGCTTTACGCCCATTGGCTTTTTCACTCCTGTTTGGCCCCTAAAGAGCTGATTTGTTCTTATTATACCTGAAAATAACCCTTAAAAAAAAAGGCCTTCTGGTCGATAAATACTATACATGACCGTTTCAGCTGTTACAGCATTTCTAAAAAATGCCATAGGTTAAACGGATTGCGGCCAAACATTCGCCCGGAAGCCCGAATACAGCCGCTTGAAAGGATTCAATTTTATCTCATGGATGAGGTGTATGATGGAAATTTCAACGATTATCGGACTAGTTTTAGGGCTGGTTTCACTTGTTCTCGGGATGTTCCTGAAGGGTGCTCCCCTGATCAATCTGGTTAACAACCCGGCAGCCTACGTTATTATCTTTGTTGGTACAGCAGCAACAATCTTCATGGCATTTCCAATGTCTGAAGTTAAAAAAATCCCCAAGCTTTTCGGGGTACTCTTCAAAAAGCAGCAACTGATTGACCGTGTTTCACTGATCGGCACATTTATGGAATGGGCTTCCACTACCCGTCGTGAAGGTTTGTTGGCACTGGAATCAAAAGTCGAAGAGATTGACGATCAATTCCTTCGCAGCGGTATGCGCATGATTATTGACGGCAACGACCAGGAATTTGTTAGTGATGTTTTGATGGAAGATATCCATGCCACCGAAGAGCGTCACCGCGGAGGAGCATTGATTTTCGCACAAGCGGGGATGTACGCTCCAACACTCGGGGTTCTCGGGGCCGTTGTAGGTCTGATTGCAGCCCTGGCCGACCTTAGTGATATGGAAAAGCTATCTCACGCGATTGCGGCTGCGTTCATCGCTACACTCCTTGGTATTTTTAGTGGTTACGTGTTGTGGCACCCGATGTCCAACAAGTTGAAGCGGATGTCCAAGAAAGAGATGGAGATCAAGCTGATGATGGTTGAAGGATTGTTATCCATTCAATCCGGTGTATCCACCATTGCCATCAACCAAAAATTATCTGTATTCCTGACACCTTCCGAACGTAGACAGCTGGAAGAGAAGGAGGGATCATCAGGTGAAAAAGGCTAAAAAACATGAGCCGCATGAAGAACATATAGACGAGAGCTGGTTGCTCCCGTATTCTGACTTGATGACACTGTTGCTTGCCCTGTTTATTACGTTGTTCTCCATGAGTTCTCTCGATGCAGCCAAGTTCGAACAGATGGCATCGGCACTGAGCAGTGCGCTGAATGGCGGCGCAGGTGTATTGGATCATACATCCATGAATCCTACGGAAGCCACAACCGATCTGGGCAAAAACAAACAGGTGCCTGAAGAGATCACCAAGAACAAATCTGCTCAGATTACAGATGCACAGATGGCACAAAAAGAGCAGGAAGATCTAGAAAAACTCAAGAAACAACTGGACCAATATATTAGCAAAAACGGGCTATCCGACCAACTCAACACCAAGCTGAATCAATCTGAACTGAAGATCACCATCAGTGATAACGCTTTGTTCTCTTCAGGGCGTGCAGATGTGAAGCCTGAATCACGATCACTGGCAAAAGCCATATCCAACATGCTTCAGGAGTTCCCGCAATATGAAGTGGTTGTATCTGGCCATACTGATAATATTCCCATCTCGAACAGCCAATATAAGGATAACTGGGATCTAAGTGCGGATCGCGCACTGAACTTCCTTAAAATCCTCTTATTGAACGACGCGCTGGACCCTGCGAAGTTCACACCTAGCGGGTATGGTGAGTATCACCCAGTTGCCAGTAACCAGACCAATGTTGGACGAGCTCAGAATCGCCGTGTAGAGGTTTCTATTATCCGGAAGTATCAAAGCAACAATTCGACTGTAAAAGCAGTTAATCAAGCAAATTAGAAGTGAATGCGAGTTCAATGGACGTTTTTCTCTCCGGTAGAGGAAAACGTCTTTTTGATGTGTAAATATGTAATCAGCGTGATATCAAAAAAGCTCTGCCTTCTTTTCTTCAGAAAAGATATGCAGAGCTTTCATGCATTAAACTTTTTATTCCAGAGAGTAGTTCAGCAGGCTGCCCAATTCCGACTTCTCCGCAGCTGTCAGCTCTCTCCATTTCCCTGTAGCCTGTTCACCCAGATGAATATTCATGATACGTACACGCTTCAATTTACGCACCTCGTAACCAAAGGCACTGCACATTCTGCGAATCTGCCGGTTCTTCCCCTCGGTCAGTATAATCCGGAATACTCGCTCAGAGATTCGAGTGACGGTGCAAGGCAGCGTCATTTCACCGAGAATTTTGACGCCCGTGCTCATCCCCTTCAGAAAACTCGGCGTGACAGGGCGGTCAACCGTAACGATGTACTCTTTCTCATGGCGTCCCTCTGCTCTAAGTATCCGGTTGACGATATCTCCATCATTGGTCATCAGAATAAGCCCTTCGGAATCCTTATCCAATCGGCCAATCGGAAAAATGCGCTCCTTGTGCCCCACAAAGTCAACGATGTTGCCCTTGATATGCTGCTCGGTTGTACTCGTAATACCCACAGGTTTATTCAGTGCAATGTATACATGTTTTCTTTTTTCCTTGATAGGCTGACCGTTGATCCGTACGTCGTCGCCTTCTTCCGCCTGACTTCCCAGTTCGGCGGTTACGCCATTAATGGTCACTTTCCCGCTCTCCACTAATTTGTCCGCTTCACGCCGGGAACAATAGCCTGTTTCACTTATAAATTTATTAATACGCAAAAGGTAATCTCACCTCATCTAGTTCTCTTCGTCTGTAAGCGCATCTTCCGCCCGATCTTCCTCTTCCACGTTCTCCGGGAGCTGTTTGGTAGCGGGAAGATCAATGATAACGGTCGTGCCCTTGTTCATGACGCTTTTAATATCCATCATGCCCTTATGTGATTGAATGATGCGCTGACTGACCATTAAACCAAGTCCTGTTCCAGACTCCTTATTGGTAAAGAACGGCTCACCAAGCTTCGGCATCATCTCTTCCGGAATCCCGATACCCTCATCCTTAATTTCAATCCGCACCCGATTTAATTCCTCGTCATGGTCAAGGCGAATCCGAATACTGCCTCCGTTCGGCATGGCTTCCATACCATTCTTAAGCAGATTGATGAACACTTGCTTCAACTGATTCTCTTCACAGTGTACCATAGCTGAATCGGATGATGCATTTAATACAAATTCAACCCCGTGCAGATGTGCCTGGCTATCCAGCAGCGAGATCACATCGCCGAGAATAAAGCGAATATCCCGCTCCTGAAAGTGAACGGCCTGTGGTTTGGCCAAGATCAGGAATTCGCCTACGATCAGATTGATGCGGTCTAGCTCCGACAGCATCAAATCGAGATGACGATGATTCAGTTTGTTCGTCTCCTGCTGCAGCTGCAGGAAACCACGCAGCGTTGTAAGCGGGTTACGGATTTCATGCGCAACACCCGCAGCCAGTTGGCCTACTGTTGTGAGCTTCTCTGAGCGTCTGAGCAGCTCTTCCATTCGGTTGCGGCTAGTGATATCCCTCGACACACTAATCAGTGCTGTAATTTCACCTAATTCATCGCGCACAGGTGCTGTACTGACACTAACTTCAACCCGTGTGCCATCTTTTTTCATCCATACGGTTTCGTTCGAAGTAATGGATAGCCCTTCGATGAGCTGGGCATGCTGCTGCTTCATTTCCTCTTCCGCTTCAGGCGGGATGATCTTCAGCCTGCGGTTTTCGACCTCTCGGCTTCGCCAGCCATACAGTTGTTCAAATGCCCGGTTTACACGCAAGACCTTACCATCTAGATCGGTAATATGAATGGCATCGGCGGTTTGATTAATGATGGATTCCAGATGCTCCTTAACTGCCCTGTTCTCCTCATACATCTGTTTCAAACGGTTGGTGTAGTGACCCAGATTGCGAATCATCGCATTAATCCGATTGGCCAGCTGACCCAGTTCGTCCTTCCTTCTTACTTTCAGACGGAAGTCGAAATGTCCATCCGCTACATCATTCACTTTGCCCAGGATGGATTGAATAGGACGTGTAATATATCCTGCTAACAAATAGCTACCAAAGATTACGATTTCCAGCAGCACCAGCGATATGGAAGCATGACTGACCAATTGTTCCGATACCATGGAGGATATTTGTTTATAGTCCATGACAATACTGATGACATAGGATGCTTCATTCGGAGTGAAGATGGGGATGAAACTTTTTAACACCTTCTGCTCATGCGTCTCACTGACAAACGATACATTTTGCCCGGTTCGGATCGCCCTCACGACTGCCCGGTGATCCTCATCTGCCGTACCATACTGATACGTACCAAAACGAATCGGTCTATTATTCAACTTGCTGTAGTTGCTATCTCTTCCATCGTCACTCATGTTTGGACTGCCAAAAGTCAATGGATTAATACCCGTGATTTCCAAGATGGAAGGATTTACTTCACGAATTTTGTTCAATATCTCATCCGGACCAGAGATCTTCACATAGTCATCAACTTCAGCATTATTATAGAAGGGATTGATTATGTAGTTCCTCTTGCCATCATGATAATAACCCCAGATATCAATATCCGATGGACTGGACGTCGAGTACTCGAAACCATCGGACCAAAAATGATCCAATTTCTGCCCTTGAGTGATGGTAACCTGATGTTTTTCGAACAATTGCTTAAAGGCTTGATACCAATAGGTCATTTTCTTTGTGGATAAACCAACTTCGCGCGGATCGGAAGAGCGGGTTACAACGATATCATCCTCGGTTTGTTCCATGAGAGAGATATGTGATACCCCCACTTTTTTGCTTAAACGTACAAGTTCCTCATTTGTGATATTATTAATATCCGGGTCGAGTTCTTCTGCAGCCATGACTGAAGCAAGCCATAGATTATTACCAATCTGGCGTTTTACATAATCCAAACTATTCTGATTCTGTTCGACAGAAATTGCAATCTGTTTGGCCGTTAGGACCATCTTGGTTTCACTGTCCTGCCTAAGATTTTCCTCGGTAGTATAATAACTCAGCGCGATATTCAGAATCAAAATAACAAGCACTGAGCACGACATAATCATGGATAATTTCGTTTTAATAGACAACTTTTTTAGTTCACCTCTCGGCTTGTACCCTTTGGCGATATATGGCAAAACCTATCTCCATCATAACGGTTGTGTGTGATTTTGAAAAGGATAAATGACCCTAGTCCAAAAGTTACCGCTTGGCTAAAAAGCTCGAATTTCATTGTTTTTTGTCTTTACCGTGCCTACAATGAGATTAATCACTAAAACTATACACAAATCCACAGGCTTGTGGATATCCTGTTCATAACTATGTGAGCAACTCGGTAGTTATCCACAGACTTATGCACATCATGTTAACAAACGAATATTTGTTCGCCGAATAAATGCTTTGGAAGGAGCTTTAACTGTAATGAACGAACACCCAATCCCGGTTGATCTTTCGCATCTTACGGAGGAACAGCAGCACGAATTCTGGATGCGTGAAGCCATTGCTGAGGCGCTAAAAGCTGAGGCACTTGGGGAAGTCCCTATCGGGGCTGTCATTGTGCAGCATAATCAGATTGTCGGACGAGGATATAATTTGCGTGAGACCACTCTTGATTCCACTGCACATGCAGAGATGGTCGCTATTCGTCAGGCAAGCGAAACGATCGGAGCCTGGCGCCTGCTTGATTGCAGCCTGTATGTGACACTGGAACCTTGCCCTATGTGTGCAGGTGCCATTGTACAGTCCCGAGTGCCCCGCGTTATATATGGCACCGCTGACCCCAAAGCCGGATGTGCAGGAACCTTGATGAACTTGCTGCAGGAGCCGCGGTTCAATCATCGTACCGAGGTGATTCCAGATGTCCTTCAACCCGAATGCTCCACGATGCTGACCCAATTCTTCCGTCGGTTACGCAAGAAGTAATACTTATACTTTGATCTTGAGAGGAAGTGCACTGCATGGCATTAACCCTGTATGATACCCCCAACGGAATTAGTCTCCGGTTACTCACCACCGACGATACGCAAGCTTATCTTGATCTGATCCAGGTTACTCGTGTTCCCTACCAAGCTGTAGAGCCTCTTCGAGATGATGAGTTTTACACACTGGATGCTCAAACGAGGCGGATTCAGGACCGTCTAAAAGCGGCTGAAGAAGGTACAGGTTATCAGTTTGGCATCTACACTATCAAAGACGACCTGCTCATTGGACAAATCAGTCTGAATAACGTCTCCTATGGCGTTGCCAATTATGCCGATATGGGTTACTTTATCCATCCAGACTATCAGGGTGGTGGACGTATGACAGCAGCTGTTAAACTTGCTGTTGCCTATGCCTTCCGGGCCTTGAAGTTGAATCGTGTTCAGGCTGCAATCCTACCCACTAATGCCGGCTCCCAGCGTGTACTGGAGAAGAACGGCTTTCAGGCAGAAGGCATTGCCCGAAAATATCTGAAAATCAACGGAAGCTACCAGGATCACCGAATTTATGCTGTTCTTGCTGAAGATTTATCGGAATCCCTGCAATAACAGACAGATTTAAACTATAAAACAACAAAAAGCCGCCCGACATAAAGTCGAGGCGGTTTTTTTCACTCATTTCTTGGAATGAGCTTAGTATCCGTAAGAAGAATTCATCAGTTCTTCGAATTCTTGCATCGTAATTACATTTTCACCTGTAGGGATATTGATTTTGAAGGCAGCCTTCTCATTGATTTTGGTGTAGGTGTTGGATCCAGTAAAGGCCAACTTCACTTCATCTTTGGTATCCACTGGTTTGATCAGCAGATCAGCTGCAATCTTTTGGTAAACCGGGAAATCCTGCTTATCCAATGCAAAATCGATGTTGAATTTGTTGATGGTCAGCGTCTCTTTCAACTGATCCAGATCCTTAGACATTTCAGTCTGATCAGCTTCCGTGATGTTCAGATCTTCTTTGGCTTGATCAATATCAGCCTGATCCAGTTGAAGCATATCGCGGTATTCTTCTTTGGACAAGATGTCCAGCACTTTAGGCAATGCTTTAGTCACCAGTACAGTAACTGCTTCTTTAACGTTGTCGTTAGTAACGGAGAATTGCACTACCTGCTTGGCATCTACACCTTCTGGCAGCTGTGCATCCTTAACATCTACGTTTTTGAAGAATTTGTCTTGGTCATATTCACTAAGAACAGCATCCATAACTTCATTGCTCAGTTTTTGTGTTTTGGCTGCGTCCATAGCATCAGGGTTCCATTCCGTACCCTCTTGCTCAGCCAATTCTTTCAGATCCAGCTCCAAGAACTTGCCAACCACCGTCTCCGGAATTGGGAAGAACGGAATGCTTGGCACTTTAACGTAAAGCTTCTCAGCTGTCATCACCATTGGAATGGTGAATGTCATGCCCATATCACCTTTGAGCTCAAGGCTAACTGTCATTTCTGTTTGCATTGGCTCGCTTTGATATACGCCGGTTACGTTAAACTGAGCATCCTTCAACATGCTCATAAACTGAGTCATCGTTGGATCCTGTTGTGACTCGTCTGCAGGTTTATAGCTCAATTCATTAATTGTGAAATTGGAACTCATCTCATACGAAGTCAGTTTAGAAGCATTGGCCGCAGCCGTCTTCAGTGCTTCTTTCGGTTCTTGTTTGCTGCTACATGCTGTCAAAGCCAAAGATACCGTCAACAGCAACGTTAGAAGCAGCGCCCCCATACGTTTAGTCATTTGTTTCTCTCCTCTCGTGATAACCCCAAAAAAATAATTCAACATCAATGATATACCATTTATTCTGAAACGGAAACACGATTTGGGAAATTTGTGATCTTTCCACACTAAAATGGCTACAAAGACCTATGTTAGCTTTTCAATTCCTATCATCATTGGGCTTTATTTATGTATGAATACGCAAAAACCCCCTGTTAGGTAACAGGGAGGTCTCATTATGCATCAATATATATTTCATAATACGATACTGAAATGGATGGGTATTCTTCTTACCCTTGTGGGTTGTTATGATCCACATGATTTTGATTTTTTACTTTTTTGGACCCCGACAACGGTTCTTGTCCAGATGAATGCTTTTCCGGACGGCGATGCTGCTCCGCAGCTTGAACTTCCGGTACAGGTATCGCTTTTGGTTTGCTCATGCCGTTACCCCCTCTTCATGATTTTAGGAATGGGATGGGTTCGTATCTTCCGTTTTGTCATGATTCAACGAATCCTGATGACGACGATCATTGGTATCTTGCTGAATTTGCTGTGCATGATGGCTGTTCACGGCTGGCTGCTCCAAATCAGCAACAACATTCTGCAAGTTTTTATCGATCCCTGCCTTGGCTTTGCTCACTTGGATCACTCCTTCAATTAGGGCTATGTTCTTGTCTTGGACTGCAACGACTGGGCACATTCATGAATATGCCGTGTATAATCCTGAGCCAGCTCCTGAATGGGTTCTGTACGCTCATCTGTCGTTTGTCCATCCCGTTCTACATCAATCAGTTGTACACTGACCTCACGGGAGTCCACATACGCGCATTTGAAATCGAATGAGTACATTTGGTGTCCTGCAGTCGCGATATGAATACGAATAGCCTTCTGATCGGCTTCATCTGCCATTACCTGTGCCTGATCGCCGACATTCAGTACTTCCGGCAAACGCTCCTGCCATGCGCCTACAAGCTCTGTCTGATCTATATTTAACTCGCGGTTCATCTAACCACCTCCACTCCTATAAAGTGCGGCGAACAAGATGATTTTATACATGCATACGGAGTCAATTAGAGCCTGTTGATGCCTTTAATAAACTAACCATGGCAGATAGCT
Source organism: Paenibacillus sp. 7516 (assembly GCF_002272715.1). NCBI lineage: Bacteria > Bacillati > Bacillota > Bacilli > Caryophanales > Paenibacillaceae > Paenibacillus > Paenibacillus sp. 7516. The sequence goes on along the minus strand of NZ_NPBI01000048.1, from coordinate 6,355 downwards.
CGATTGAGGAAAATGTTATATGCAAAAAAGGACCCGAGCTTATCGCTCAAGTCCCTGTTATAAGTGTTGTTATGGCGGAGAGGGTGGGATTCGAACCCACGTGGGCTTGCACCCTAACGGTTTTCAAGACCGCCCCGTTATGACCGCTTCGGTACCTCTCCAAAATTTGAAGTTTTATAAACTTGCCACGAAATAGATCATACCACATATACAATTAAAAAAGCAAGCTTTAAAATAAAAAAACCCGTCATAAATAAATGACGGGCTTTTTTTGTTGGCTTTATCATAATAAAACCCTATTCCCTATGTTAGGAACGACGTGCAATCACACTGATTCCACCCATGTAAGGACGCAATGCTTCAGGAATAACTACAGTCCCATCTTCTTGCTGATAGTTCTCCAGAATAGCTGCCACTGTACGTCCAACAGCCAGTCCGGATCCGTTCAGTGTGTGGACGAACTCAGGCTTAGCCTTCGGCTCTCTACGGAAACGAATGTTGGCACGGCGCGCCTGGAAGTCTTCACAGTTCGAGCAAGAAGAGATTTCACGATATGTATTGCTTTCTGGCAACCATACCTCGAGATCATAGGTTTTCGCGGAAGTGAAGCCCATGTCCGCTGTACACAGCGCCAAAACACGATATGGCAATTCCAGCAGTTGAAGCACACGTTCTGCATTTTGCGTCATTTTCTCCAATTCTTCATAAGAAGTTTCAGGAGAGGACAATTTCAACAACTCAACCTTGTTGAATTGATGCTGACGGATTAATCCACGTGTATCACGTCCAGCAGAGCCAGCTTCAGAACGGAAACAAGAGCTGTATGCGACGAAGTGCTTCGGCAGATCCTCCGCATTCAAAATCTCTTCGCGGTGATAGTTCGTTACCGGAACTTCTGCGGTAGGGATCAGATAATACTCCGTATCCTTAAGCTTGAACAGATCTTCTTCGAACTTCGGCAATTGGCCTGTCCCGAAGAGGCTGTCGCGGTTGACGATATATGGAGGCAAAATCTCCTCATATCCATGCTGATCACTGTGCAGATCCATCATGAAGTTAATCAGAGCTCGCTCTAGACGTGCGCCAAGTCCTTTGTAGAACGTAAAACGGGAACCTGTTACTTTGGCAGCAGCCTCAAAATCAAGGATATCCAGATCCTGCGCAATCTCCCAATGTGCTTTTGGTGTAAAACCGAACGACTTCGGTTCAGACCAGCGGCGAATCTCTACATTATCATCCTCAGAGGCACCCACAGGTACACTCTCATTCGGAATGTTAGGAATGGCCATCGTCAGATCATTGATTTTCGCTTCCAGTTCCCGGACCTCTTCATCCATCGCTTTGATGCGATCAGACACTTCGCGCATCTCAACAATCAAATCATCCGCGTTCTCGCGATTCTTTTTCAGCTTAGCAACTTCACCGGATACTGTATTCCGGCGGTTCTTCAACGTCTCGCTCTCTTGCAGCAGTTCCCGGCGCTTTGCGTCCATCTCGGAAAATCCAGCAATGAGATCGAGTGACTTGCCACGGTTCGTTAACGCTTCTTCTACACGGGCGTATTCATTCCGCAATATCTTTACATCAAGCATTATATACTCCTCCTAAATGACCTCACAGAAAACATATCAATAAACCTAAGCCTATCACATAGCCTTTGTGGAGTCGCGTATAACTTCATCTTAATCATGTTCAACCATAAAAAAACAACCTATAAACCCCTGTGACACCCTACGCTGCGATTCCCGTTGTGTAAAGCAGATACGGGCAACATCAGGCATTCGACCAGATACAGCTCCTCCAGCAGTCTTACAGATTGCAGAAGGAGTGTTCCAATCCACCGGGGTATCATAAATTGTCTAATATGCACTATTGGTTCTGTAGCGACTGCTTATAGGATTGGGCCATATCTACAAAATAAGTATGCAAACGGTAGTCATCGGTCAATTCAGGGTGATATGAGCAGGCCAGCAAGTTTCCTTGGCGCGCGGTAACGATCTCACCCTTATACGTGGAAAGAACCTCAACCTGTTCCCCAACACTCTCAATTAAAGGTGCACGAATAAAGACTGCTCTTACCGTTTCATCAATTCCTTTGACAGGCAGGTCTGTTTCAAAGCTTTCCCGCTGCCGCCCGAATGCATTTCTGGAGACAGTCATATCCATCAATTCCAAATGGGCTTCTTCCTGTCCTGAAATACGCTCAGCCATTACGATCAGGCCTGCACAGGTGCCGAATACCGGTTTACCCTTGGCAGCAAAGTCCCGAATAGGCTGCATGAAACCATATTTGCGCATCAATTTACCAATAGTGGTACTCTCACCGCCAGGAAGGATCAGACCATCCAGTTCATTCAACTGCTCAACCTGTTTCACAGCCAGTCCCTCTGCACCAGCTCGCTCAACACTGCGAATATGCTCTGTAACCGCACCTTGAAGTGCTAATACACCTATCTTCATTTGCGTTCTCCTCTCCTACCAGCCGCGATCCTGTTATACGTCTAGAAGCCGTAAGTTAGGAGATCCGTGTATAGAGGTTTATGGACACCCCAGCAATCCATTTATTGTCCATGTAATGCGTTGTCGCTCCCACTATAACATGTGCAACTAACAAGGTTATCCTTAGACTTTGAGCTCATTTATACGTAGAATTCTAACTTGATATTTTACCGGAAAAATTGTGAATACACAATGCATCCAGTCGCAATTTGGTGCTTATTGTCCTTATTCAGGTGAGGTGGATCGGAAACTTCTATAATCTGCAGTCATGGCCTATAGCATCCATTAGAACAGGTTTTTGATACCGTCAAACAGATCAACGAAGAAGTCCTTTACTGCACGGAAGAACAAACGGAACCAGCCGCCTTTTTCAGCCTCTTCTGCAGTGATCAGGTTCACTGTTTTCTCTTGTGGTTCAATGCCGTCAGCCTTATAGGTGTAGGTCACCGTTCCGACTTTCGTACCTGCTTTGATTGGAGCAACCAGCTTGTCTGCTTCCGTTACGCTTGCCTTAAAGGTAACATCCAGGTTTTGAGTCCCTTTAGGAACAACAAAGCTTACTGCATTGTCGGTCACTACGGGCACATTCGTTTCTTTACCTTTTTTCAGCGGAACAGCTTCCCAGCCAGTCACTTTGGTTTTGCCAGCGACAGCTTGCTTCACTTCGAAGTTGTTATAACCATAATCCAGCACTTTTTTCGTCTCTCTGAAGCGTGCAGGCTCGGAATCGGTACCCATAACGACACTGATCAGGCGCATACCATCACGTTCAGCCGTTCCTGTGAAGTTATTCCCTGCATTTGTGGTATGGCCCGTTTTCATTCCATCCAGACCTTCATAGGCGTAGCTTTTGAAATTGGTTATATCTTTATTCGCTTCCAACATCCAGTTGTAGTTAATAATTGGAGCCTTGTCATTGGGACGGAATTTATAAGATTGAATTGTTGTAAAGTCTGTGTAGTCGGGGTGATCCTGAATGATATATCTGCACAGAATTGCTGCATCCAATGCAGACATAACTGTCTCTTTATCTTCGGCCGGTTGGAAGTCCGCTGGCATATCCGCACGATCAAGACCTGTGGAGTTAATAAAGAACGTATCCTTCATGCCCATCCGCTTTGCTTCTTCATTCATCATCTTCACAAAAGCTTCTTCGGATCCGGCAACATATTCTGCCAGTGCCACTGTTGCATCATTTGCAGATCCAACGGCCATTGCGATATATAGCTCTTTAACCGTATGTTGATCGCCTTCAGCCAGGAAAATACGCGAGCCTATGCTCTCCGCTGCATTTCTTTTAACCGTAACTACATCATCCCAGCCAAACTTCCCTTGCTTGACCTGCTCAGCCACAATGTACTCGGTCATCATCTTCGTCATGCTGGCAGGCGGCATGGCTTTGTCCGCATTCACATTAAGCAGAATCTGGCCTGTCGAAGCCTCCATGAGTACCGCAGATCTAACTTCAAGTCCAAGTGAGTCTACAGAAGGAACCTGCACGGCTTTCTCGGTCTTCGTTGTTGTCGCAGCAGCGGTCAGTACCTGACCCGAATCATTCGCAGCAGCCATAACCGGCATTACTGCAGACATGCAGAGCATATTGACCAGCATAACCGAGGCTACGCTTTTTTTGAGCATTTGGCGTTTCTTCTTGTTCATTTGTTTAGCTTTCAATGATAATACTCCCTTCGTTCCGAAGCTTCGCTTAATTGATGCTTCAGTGCAGCTTGAGCTGCATTTTTCTTGGTCCCTAACGATCGTAGAAGATGTTGTGAAAAGTAGCTTTTTATGCGCTGTATCGAAAGAGCAATATCATAGCTCCATAAGTTTCATTATCGATTGTCACTTAGTTAGCATTATCCATGCTTATGTAAAAGGACGTCCGCGCTTCTATATAGCTGGGCAACCTTTCTTGGCATTTGTTCCATGTGAAACAAGATTCATAGATTCACGTCAAAAAGCCGCCGCAACGCCTTAATCCGATAAAGGATCGTCACCGCTTTTTCTATTCTATCACAGGGGTATCCGCAAAAAAAGACAGGCCCGGCGAAAATCGCCAAGCCTGTCCTGGAAATGATTAACTCTCTTCAGATTACAACGAGTAGTTAGGTGCTTCTTTTGTAATTTGAACATCATGCGGATGACTTTCACGAAGTCCCGCACCTGTAATACGGATAAAGCCTGTATCATTGCGGAGCTGCTCAAGGTTGCTTGTTCCGCAATAACCCATACCCGAACGCAGACCACCAATCAACTGATGAATGGTATCTGACAACGGTCCTTTATAAGCTACACGTCCCTCGATGCCTTCCGGAACGAGTTTTTTGTCATCATCCTGGAAGTAACGATCTTTACTTCCTTGTTTCATTGCAGCCATTGAGCCCATACCGCGGTATACTTTATAGCTGCGTCCTTGGAAGATTTCAGTTTCTCCCGGGCTTTCAGCAGTTCCCGCAAACAAGCTTCCCAACATAACTGCATGTGCGCCTGCAGCCAGTGCCTTTGTAATCTCACCTGAATATTTGATCCCGCCGTCCGCGATGATTGGAACTCCATACTCGCGTGCGACAGTTGCACAATCGTAAACAGCAGTTACTTGAGGTACACCGATACCAGCAATAACGCGTGTTGTACAAATGGAACCTGGACCAATACCCACTTTGACAACGGATGCACCCGCCTCGATCAGATCACGAGTAGCTTCACCAGTAGCTACATTACCTGCAATAATAGTCAAGTTCGGGAAACGCTCACGCAATTGACGAACAGCTTCAATAATGTTGATGTGATGTCCATGTGCAGAGTCTACAGTAATTAAGTCTACACCCGCTTGTACCAATGCATCTGCGCGTTCAAAAGTATCTTTGGAGATACCAATTGCGGCACCAACCAGGAGACGACCTTGCGCATCCTTGGCTGCATTAGGGAACTGAATAGCTTTTTCGATATCTTTAATCGTAATGAGACCTTTCAGTGTATTGGACTCATCCACCAAAGGAAGCTTCTCAATTTTGTGCTTTTGGAGAATTCCTTCTGCTTCTTGCAGGGTTGTACCTACAGGAGCAGTAACCAGATTCTCACGAGTCATGACTTCACTGATTTTAATACCGTAGTCATGGATGAAACGCAAGTCACGGTTAGTCAGAATACCAACCAGCTTCTGATCACCTTCGACAATCGGTACACCAGAGATGCGATATTTAGCCATAACTTCTTCAGCATCCGACACCAGGTGCTCAGCAGTCAGTGAGAACGGATTGGTAATAACACCGCTCTCCGAACGTTTAACCCGATCTACTTCTTCCGCTTGCTGTTCAACTGACATATTTTTGTGGATAATTCCAATACCACCCTCACGTGCGATGGCAATGGCCAGAGTTGCTTCAGTAACGGTATCCATACCAGCACTGATCAGAGGGATATTCAGTTTTACACTATCGCTCAAACGAACCGATACATCCACTTCTTTAGGCAGTGTCTCGGATTTCCGTGGCACTAGCAATACATCATCAAAGGTCAAACCTTCCTTACCAAACTTATCTTCCCACACGCAGGTGTTCCTCCTTATGTTTGCTCAGCTTTACGGTCCAAAACCCGAAGATCTCAGGCAGTATTTATGCCGAAAATACGTTTTCTGAAAAATTTATTATTGCCATCTTAGCAAAGCGATATTTAGACTGTCAAGGAAAAGTGCCTGGTTATATCAGGTGTACTGTCTGATGCATACAACTGTATTTCTTGAGCGGACAACTGCCGAATATGCCAAAAACACCATCCGTTTTTAAATGGCGTTTTTCCTCGTTTTTTATTTACTTTGTTTCAAGTAAAACTACATAGCTTCCATATATTTACCTTT
>NZ_NPBI01000047.1:0-62522 GCF_002272715.1 Paenibacillus sp. 7516 | reverse complement strand
ATTTTACGGTGTGTTTCTTTAACTATCTACATATGATTATGCCGGGAGATGCGAATGCATCTCTTATTTGACTTTGCACGACGCCTCTGACACACTCATAGAAGATACATACATCACATTTCAGGATACGATTGGAGCCACTTACTAATCTAGAGAACGGGGTGCAGAATTAACATGGACATTCGCAAGTTGACCGCAGAGGATTTTGAATCCAGTATTGCCCTCTCCCAGTATGCTTTTCAGTATGTATTAAGTGAGGAACGCAAAGAAAGACAGCGGTATCGATTCGCTTCACAGGATATCTGGGGCGTATATGAGGAAGGCGAGCTTGGTGCGAAGCTGCATATCATCCCTTTTCAAACCTACATTCATGGCAGAGCCTTTGAGATGGGTGGGATTGCTGGGGTGGCCACTTGGCCAGAGTATCGGCGCAAGGGTTGGGTTGCTGGGCTTTTAAAGCATGCACTGGAAGAGATGAACCGGAATAAACAAAGCATTTCGTTTTTGCATCCATTCTCATTTGCTTTTTACCGCAAGTATGGATGGGAAACCTACATTGAATATAAAAAATATAAAGTGCCTGTTGCTCATTTGCCGGCGAAAAAAGCTACACCAGGTAACATTCGGCGTGGTGATCCTGGTCTTGATATATTAAAAGAAGTTTACAGCGCATATGCGGAACGCTATAACGGAACTCTCGTTCGTGATGATTCGTGGTGGGAGAACTCAGTGCTCACGGATGGAACCAGCCAGAAGGCAGTCTATCTGGATGAAGCAGGACAAGCCCAAGGATACCTACTGTATGAAGTGAAAGAACGTAAGTTTGCCATTGATGAGATCATTTATCTCAATGAAGAAGCCAGACAAGCCCTCTGGACCTTTATTGCAAATCACGATTCAATGATTGAAGAGGTGACCCTGCAGGCACCTGCGAGTGATACACTTGCCTTTCAACTGGATAATCCACGAATACAGCAGGAGATCGTACCTTACTTCATGGCACGGATTGTAAGTGTGGAGCAGTTTATTTCGCAATATCCTTTTGCGAGCCAAGACTCACCCGTACAGATTAATCTTCAGGTAGAGGATGCTCATGCTCCTTGGAATGAAGGCGTATGGCAGTTGAATGTAGCGATGAATGGTACAGCCTCCATATGGAAAACCTCCGAAACTGTCTTGGAAGAGCAGACACTCAAGGTCAACATTCAAGCTCTTACCGCGATGCTTATGGGATATAGACGACCCGCAGAGATGGCTCAAATGGGTCGAATCCACGGCCCGGCAGAAGTCATTACTGCGTTAGAGCATACGATCCCTGAACGGGAAACTTATCTGCTTGATTTCTTCTGATTTTTCAAATGTGTTCATGAGTATATCCGAAGCCACTTCATACTGGCTGCTTTCCCTTTTCGTATTTATAGAGAAACAGTGCTACAGTGAGACAAATGAACTTCTCCGGCTTTTTTGGAGAGGTTTTTTTGTGTCCGGGGAATATTTCGTGTAAAATCGTAAAAAATGAATAGTGACCCCACTTGGCAAAACCACAAAATATGCTATAATGTATATAAAGTCAAAGAAAGTCAAAGTCAACTGAAGGTTAAATACTTACGTAGCTTTCTTTCTACATTCCGGTGATGAGACACATTTCATGAACGATGGATATCATCGGAAAGAGGCAGTACCAAGAGGACCTTCGTGCGTCCTTGCTCTCCCGAATAAGCCAGCGGAAATCAAGATTCGTTGTTTCCCTGTTTGGTTAAATGGGTTGAGAAGGTGCACTCTGTGGGGGCGTGTGGGTCCTTATTGACTTAACGTTTCAGACAGTGGAGGATGAGTGGATGCGTAATATCTCTGATATTATCGAACAATATCTGAAGAGTATTTTGCATGAAAGTCCCGAAGGAATGGTTGAAATTCAGCGCAATGATCTTGCAGATCAATTCTCATGCGTACCATCCCAGATCAACTATGTTATAAGCACACGCTTTACTCTTGAAAAAGGATATTTGGTCGAGAGTAAACGTGGTGGCGGCGGTTATGTCCGCATACAGCGGATCGAATTGCCGGCCCACTCTGCTCTGCATAATCATCTGCACCATAGCATCGGGGATGAGATTGGACAGACAGCTGCCGAAGGCTTGATTTATCAGCTGGAAGAAGCACGTTTCCTGAGTAAAAGGGAAGCCGGGTTGATGCGTGCAGCTGTATCAAGAGAAATTTTATTGGTCAAACTTCCTTACCGGGATCAAATTCGTGCCAGAATGTTAAAGGCGATGTTAATATCTTTGCTCGGTAAATGAAAACCTATCGGGATCAAGGAGGTACATCCTAAATGCTGTGCCAAGAATGCGACAAACGTCCCGCGACTCTTCATTTCACCAAAATCGTGAATGGCGAGAAGACGGAATTCCATATTTGTGAGTCATGTGCCCGTGAAAAGGGAGAAATGATTCCGGGAACATCGAATGGATTTTCCATTCACAACCTGTTGTCCGGGCTGCTTGATTTCGAACCTAAGAATGGAAATGCCGGGGCTCCCCCTGCTCAGACTCTTCGCTGTGAAGAGTGCGGCATGACTTACTCACAGTTTAGCAAAATCGGCCGATTCGGCTGCAGTTCTTGTTATAAATATTTTGACAGTCGTCTGGATCCATTGTTCAAACGGGTTCATGGCAGCACAACCCATGTGGGCAAAGTGCCTGCACGGGCTGGTGGTCGCATTAAAGTGAAACGGCAGATTGCCGACCTGAAGCGCCATCTCCAGGAGAGTATCGCCCAGGAAGAATTTGAAGAGGCGGCTCAGATCCGTGACCAGATCAGGGAACTTGAAAAAGAAATAGCTCAGGAGTAGAGTTTGTCATGAGTAGGAGGGACGCGTAATGCCTAATCTGCGCTTTACAGAGAAGGCGCTCAGCGACTGGATGCGCAGTGAAGCGGCTGATTCCGAAATCGTCATTAGCAGCCGTGTCCGGATCGCACGTAATCTTCAGCATTACCCATTTCCAATGCTTGCTTCCAATGAGCAATCGGAAGAAGTGCTGAATAAGCTGAGCGAAGTACTTCAATATGATGACGTTCATGCCTTTGGAGATTTCCATACCTTGGACCTGATGGATATTGATGATCTCGATAAGCGGGTGCTGGTGGAGAAACATTTGATTAGCCCCAGTCTTGCGAACGAATCAAAAAATGGTGCGGTTATTCTCAGTGAGGATGAATCCGTCAGTATTATGATTAACGAAGAGGACCATCTTCGTATCCAATGCCTCTATCCGGGGTTCCAGGTGAAAGAAGCCTGGGAGAAAGCTTCCGCCATAGACGATGCTTTTGAAGCGCATGTGGATTATGCTTTTGATGATCGCAGAGGGTACCTGACCAGCTGTCCTACCAATGTAGGTACAGGGGTAAGAGCATCTGTAATGATGCATCTGCCTGCTCTGGTGATGACACAGCAGATCGGACGCATTCTGACAGCCGTTTCTCAAGTGGGGTTGACGGTGCGGGGGATTTATGGCGAAGGCAGCGAGGCGATGGGCAACCTTTTCCAGATCTCCAATCAAATTACGCTTGGACAGACGGAACAAGAGGTCATCGATAATCTGCATAGCGTTGTGCTTCAGATGATTGGGCATGAACGTACAGCCAGAGAGCGGTTAATTTCCGACTCGAGACTGCGGATTACCGATAGAGTGATGCGTTCATATGGGATTTTGTCCCACGCAGCCATTATGGATTCCAAAGAAGCCGCGCAGCGTCTCTCGGATGTTCGCTTAGGTGTAGATCTGGGGCTGTTGAACGGATTGTCCATTACGGTAATGAACGAGTTAAACGTGATGACACAACCAGGCTTTTTGCAGAAAACATTCGGAGAAGATATGCGTACAGATGAGCGTGACATCTACCGGGCTCAGTTGATTCGTGATACGATCAATGCAGCCAATCAAACCTAGTAATTGTTTTCGTCAGATTTAATATTAAGGTTTCATGCCGCATCTGCGGCTTTATATAAAATAGGCATTTACCTAAATGGGGAATGACTTTATTCGCAGCATGGCTGCAAACAAGAATGATATGAATTATACGGCGGGATTATGATCAAGGCCCCCGTTTTATCCAAAACCATGGAGGTGCAGGAGATATGATGTTTGGAAGATTTACGGAACGGGCCCAAAAGGTGCTCGCACTCGCGCAGGAAGAAGCTGTCCGTCTCGGTCATAATAACATCGGTACAGAGCACATTTTGCTCGGCCTCATTCGTGAAGGCGAAGGCATCGCAGCCAAAGCGCTGATCGGCCTGGGACTCGGATTGGAAAAAATTCAAGATGAAGTAGAAACGCTGATTGGCCGCGGTCAAGAGCAACCTACGAACATTGCATATACGCCTCGTGCGAAAAAAGTAATTGAACTGTCCATGGATGAGGCTCGCAAATTGGGTCACACCTATGTAGGAACAGAGCATATCTTGCTCGGATTGATTCGTGAAGGCGAGGGTGTTGCAGCACGCGTGCTGAACAACCTTGGTATTAGTTTGAACAAAGCACGCCAACAAGTGCTGCAGTTGCTTGGCAGCAGTGAGGCTGTATCCAGTCATAATGGAACGCCTGCTAATGTAAGCACACCAACACTGGACAGTCTGGCACGTGATCTTACCGCTTATGCGAAGGAAAACAACCTGGATCCGGTCATCGGCCGCAGCAAAGAAATTGAGCGTGTTATTCAAGTACTGAGCCGTCGTACCAAGAACAACCCTGTATTGATCGGTGAACCTGGTGTAGGTAAAACAGCGATTGCTGAAGGTCTTGCACAGAAAATCATCGCCAACGAAATTCCGGAGACATTGCGCGACAAACGTGTCATGACCCTGGATATGGGTTCTGTTGTTGCCGGAACGAAGTACCGTGGTGAGTTTGAGGATCGCTTGAAAAAAATCATGGATGAGATTCGTCAGGCAGGTAACATTGTCCTGTTCATCGACGAATTGCACACCCTGATCGGTGCAGGCGGAGCTGAGGGCGCCATCGATGCTTCGAACATTTTGAAACCGGCTCTCGCTCGTGGAGAATTGCAATGCATCGGTGCAACAACCCTGGATGAGTACCGCAAATATATTGAGAAGGATGCAGCGCTTGAGCGTCGTTTCCAACCGATAACCGTAGATCAGCCTTCTCCGGAAGAAGCCATTCAAATTTTGCACGGCCTGCGTGATCGTTATGAAGCCCACCACCGTGTGAAAATTACGGACGAAGCGATTGTACAGGCGGTTAAATTGTCTGACCGTTACATCACAGATCGTTTCCTGCCAGACAAAGCGATTGACCTGATTGATGAAGCGGGTTCCAAAGTAAGATTGAACTCATACACCATTCCGCCGAACCTGAAACAACTGGAAAGCCGTCTCGAAGATATCCGTAAGGAAAAAGACGCAGCTGTCCAAAGCCAGGAGTTCGAAAAAGCAGCAGCTCTGCGTGATACGGAACAAAAAATCCGTGAAGAGCTGGATGTAACGAAGAACCAATGGAAAGAAAAACAAGGTCGTACGGATTCCGAAGTAACGCCTGAGGATATCGCACAAGTGGTAGCCAACTGGACGGGAATTCCGGTAAACAAGCTGAAAGAAGAAGAGACTCAACGCCTGATGAATCTGGAATCCATCCTGCATGAACGTGTCATCGGTCAGGATGAAGCCGTGAAATCAGTCAGCCGTGCGGTTCGCCGTGCTCGTGCTGGATTGAAAGATCCAAAACGTCCAATGGGATCCTTCATCTTCCTCGGTCCTACTGGGGTAGGTAAAACCGAGCTGGCTCGTGCGCTTGCCGAAGCTATGTTCGGCGATGAAAATGCAGTGATCCGCATTGACATGTCCGAGTATGGTGAGAAACACTCGACTTCAAGACTCGTTGGAGCGCCTCCAGGATATGTGGGTTACGAAGAAGGCGGTCAGTTGACAGAGAAAGTTCGTCGCAAACCGTATTCCGTAGTCCTGCTCGACGAGATCGAAAAAGCACATCCGGAAGTATTCAACATCTTGCTGCAAGTGCTTGAGGATGGTCGTCTGACAGACTCGAAAGGTCGTGTCGTGGACTTCCGTAACACTTTGATCATTCTGACATCCAACGTGGGTGCCGAAGCGATCAAACGTAACTCTACACTCGGCTTCACAGCTGTTGTGGATGCAGGTGCGGATTACGATAACATGAAGGGTAAAGTCATGGATGAGCTGAAGAAAAGCTTCCGTCCAGAGTTCCTTAACCGGATTGATGAGATCATCGTATTCCACTCTCTTGAAGAGAAACACATTGCTGAGATTGTCTCCCTCATGAGCGAGGAGCTCCGGAAACGTCTGCGTGAATACGAAGTCGACTTCGAGCTTACAGACAATGCCAAGGCCTTCCTGGCCAAAGCTGGCTTTGATCCAGCTTACGGTGCTCGTCCGCTTCGCCGGGCAATCCAGAAGCATATCGAAGACAAACTGTCTGAAGAATTGCTTACAGGTACGGTAACCAAAGGCGATTCGTTGTTGATCGATGAAGAGAACGGCGCACTGTCCGTAACCAAAAAGGAAGCAGTAGTTCCTTCCAATGCAGCAAATGAAGAAATTGAAACAAAATAAAGGATGAATAGGTTGGGAATAAGTCCAACAGCTATTGATTCTGAATGTCCTTCTCGGCTCCGGCCGGGAAGGATTTTTTTGATGTATGGACTTAACACAAATGATTATGTTAGGAACATGTGTAAAGTTTACGATAATCCTTTACGAAAAATCTCAAACAATGGTAAACTTTTATTAACCCTGCACGTCAGAAATTCAGGGCAAAATTCGTCGAAAAATGCAAAATGCTGTTATAAAATAAATCCTAGGAGTGCTGAAGTGGCCAAAGTTAAAACCAAGTTTCAATGTACGGAATGTGGTTATGAAGCCCCAAAATGGTACGGCAAATGTCCGGGGTGTCAGTCATGGAATTCCATGGTGGAAGAAACGGAAACGGTTGTCAAAACACAAGGGAGAAATTCCCCCCTCTTTGACAGTAAAGATAAACCGCTTCCCATCATAGATATAGATAGCGGTCAGGAACCGCGTGTGCAGACTGGAATCGGAGAGCTGAACCGGGTATTGGGAGGCGGGATTGTTCCGGGTTCTCTCGTGCTGGTAGGCGGAGATCCGGGAATCGGAAAATCAACGCTGATGCTGCAAACATCGCATGCTCTAACGCATTCGGGCTTGCGCGTGTTATATGTTTCGGGTGAGGAATCGGTGAAACAGACCAAATTGCGTGCTGATCGTCTGGATGCACTCTCTCCTGAACTGTATGTGCTGTGTGAAACGAATATGGAACGTGTAGAGGAAGCGGTGGAGCAGATCCAGCCGCATTTTCTTGTCATCGACTCCATTCAGACGGTATATCTCCCAGAAGTCACCAGTGCACCCGGTAGCGTAGCACAGGTAAGGGAATGTACTTCCCGGTTTATGAGGATCGCCAAAGGCCGAGGCATTGCAACCGTGCTTGTGGGGCATGTTACGAAAGAAGGGGCTATCGCTGGTCCGCGTATGCTGGAACATATGGTGGACTGTGTTCTTTACTTTGAAGGGGAACGTCATCATACGTATAGACTGTTGCGTGCGGTTAAAAATCGTTTTGGTTCAACCAATGAGATCGGTATTTTCGAAATGGGCGAAGACGGCTTGCGTGAAGTGGGCAATCCTTCCGAACTCTTTCTGTCCGAACGACCGCTCGGTGTAGCGGGTTCTACGGTAGTTGCAAGTATGGAAGGCACTAGACCGATGCTGGTTGAGCTGCAGGCGCTCATCTCTGCAACACATTTCCCGTCTCCCCGCCGTATGGCAACAGGGATAGATCATCACAGGCTGAACCTGATTATTGCGGTGCTTGAGAAGCGGATGGGCATGTTTTTGCAAACGCAGGATGCGTACCTGAATGTGGCCGGGGGAGTTCGGCTCGATGAACCGGCGGTGGATTTGGCGGTTGCCGTCAGCATTGCATCCAGTTTGAGGGATGTGCCGACCAAGCCAGATGATGTAATATTTGGCGAAATTGGTTTGACAGGTGAGGTTCGGGCCGTATCACGGGCTGAACAACGTGTGAAGGAAGCCGAGAAACTGGGCTTCAAACGAGTCATTTTACCGGAGAAAAGCTTAAAGGGCTGGAAACATCCTCGCGGGATACAACTCATCGGTGTGAATACCGTGGCAGATGCACTAGCGGTTGCTTTAGATTAGGGGGCATAACAAGATGAAAGATTCGAGCCAACTGGATAAAATGAATGAATTGTTGAGGCTGATCGCACCAGGTACACCTTTCCGCGAAGGTCTGGAGAACGTGCTGCGCGCCAAGACGGGGGCACTGCTTGTTGTAGGATACAGCCCTGAAGTAATGGAAGTGGTCGACGGGGGCTTCTCGATCAATTGCGATTTCTCCCCCAACTATCTCTATGAACTCGCCAAGATGGACGGTGCCATCATTCTTAGCGAGGATTTAAAGCGTATTCTGTATGCCAACACCCAGCTTATTCCGGATTCCTCCATCTCTTCCTCTGAGACAGGGATTCGTCACCGGACAGCAGAACGTGTAGCCAAGCAAACAGGCAAATTGGTCGTATCCATCTCGCAGCGCCGGAATATTATTACCTTATATCAGGGAACGCTTAGATATTCGCTTAAGGAAATTGGAGTTATTCTGACGAAGGCTAACCAGGCGATTCAAACGCTGGAGAAGTACAAAGCTGTACTTACCCAATCCCTTACGAATCTAAGTGCCTCGGAGTTCGAAGAACTTGTCACTATCCCTGAAGTGGTAAATGTCATTCAGCGTACGGAAATGGTGATGCGCATCAAAACGGAAATCAAGCGCTACATCCATGAACTTGGGAATGAAGGTCGACTCATCTCCATGCAGATGGAAGAATTGGTTGGAACGACGGAGGAAGAAGCGTGGTTGCTGTACAAGGACTATGCACGTGACGATAGTGACGAGAAAATTCGCGAAATTATCGTGGGCCTCAAACGCCTGTCGGATGATGAATTGCTGGATGCGCATCACATCGTCCGTCTGCTCGGCTATCCTTCATCGGCTGCTACATCGGAAGATTCGGTTGCACCGCGCGGATATCGGGTATTGAATAAGATACCACGCCTTCCGAATGTCATTATTCATAACCTTGTGGACCAATTTGAACAATTGCCGCATGTGATCATGGCAACGATTGAAGAGCTGGATGAAGTCGACGGTATTGGTGAGGTACGCGCCCGGACCATTAAGGAAGGGCTGAAGCGTCTGCAGGAGCAAATGTTTATCGACAGACAAATGTAATCCAGAGCTATCAGTATAGGTTTGCCTATAACGGCCCTGAAGATGATGAGGTGAAACAACAATGTTAACCAGATTCATTCCGAACCTCTTTACCTTGGGTAATCTGTTTCTTGGAATGATGGCGATACTGCTTGCAATTGATGGGAATTACAGCCTGGCTGCAATTATGGTGATCGTGGCGATGCTGCTGGATGGGTTGGATGGCCGGGTAGCGCGTGCACTCAATGCCCAAAGTGAATTTGGCAAGGAGCTAGACTCCCTGTCTGACATGGTTTCGTTTGGTGCAGCCCCGGCACTCATTATGTTTATGGTTTCCTTCCAGGATGCATCACCGGTTCTCGCCTGGATCGCTACGGCAAGCTTCCCCATTTGTGGAGCCATTCGGCTTGCACGCTTTAATGTAAGACCCGGAATTCCCGGATACTTTACCGGCCTGCCCATTCCGGCAGCTGGAGGTGTGCTTGCAACGCTGACGTTGTTTAACAAGGATATTGGTCCCGTGAGCATGATGATAGCTACATTGTTATTATCCTACCTGATGGTCAGCTCGCTTAAATATCCGAATTTCAAAAAGGTTGGTTTGCCGCGAAAAGCGATCTGGATCGCCCCTTGGGTGGTTGTATTTGCTGTAGCGGTTGCCGTCATTTTTCCGGAACAGTTGTCGAAGCTGATCTTTATTCCACTGGTGCTGTACGCTCTATATGGAATGAAGCATAATATGCGGACGGCAGCCTCCCGCAATCGGGCGAAGAAGCGCAAGGAAGAGAAGTCTTCTCGTCCTTCCGATCGGTAATGGTTTACGGATTGGCATACTGCCTTGGATGAATAAGAAAAAGCACGCATTCTCCTTCAGGAGCGTACGTGCTTTTTTTGTTGATTCGAATCTATACAGTACCTACTCTTGCACGGCAACTTCGCCAATCATTTACGACAAATTGAACATCCCTAACGTCGAACATTTCTGTGACTCGTGATTCACGACTTCTTCCATGTTGATATCCAGCAGATTGCAGAGAGCTGACATATAAAACAGGTTCCGCCCCAGTTCGGAGCTGATGACCTCTTTGCAATTCTCGCACAATTCACCTTCCACATGCGTTTCCAGCAGGCCCTTGGTTTGAGCAATACCGCTCTCGGGGGCATATTTCTGCTTGGTGGCGTGCAGCTCAATGCAGCCGCATTCGGTAATGGCCTTGGACACGGCACGATTGACAGAAGCTCCGGCTTGTCCTGTTTTGGACAGTACATCAATCAGACTGCGATGACGCAGCAACAGCTCGGAAACCTGATCCTGAAAAGCCTGTAAACTTAGCGTACTCATTTTGCTACTCACCTCGGGATATGAATTGAATTCATTATATGCCAATAATTTACCTTCTTTCAACTGACGATTGCAAACATTTCCAAAAAGTTCTTGCAACCGGGATTAGCAATCCAACAATTGGATCATACTGGATATGAAGATGAAGGACAATTAAAGGAGGTGCAGGGACATATGTGGAAAAAAGGCATTTTAACTTTTACAGGATTGTGCGGTGCATGGTTTGGCTACACGGCATATCATCTGGCAGGAAAATCCGTCCCGTGGATGGCTGAATGGATTCAGTCAGCAGGGCTGCTGGGGGCAGGAGTAGCAACGGCACTGGGCGCTGTATTGTTTATGGCTGTATGTAATATTGGTGGAACCTTGCTGGCAAGCAGGCTGCAAAATGGGATTGATTCTTTGGCTAAAGTACCGATGAACGAACTGGCTGCTGGTGCAGCAGGTACCGTTGCAGGGTTACTGGTGGCTTTGCTGCTCTATCCATGTCTGACTTGGCTGGGAACAGCAGGAGAGGTGCTTCAGGTGGCTCTGACGGCCGTAAGCGGATATTCGGGGTACATGCTAGCCATGGCGAAGAAAGACGACCTTGCTGCATTCTGGATGTCTGGGCGATGGGGGCACCCCGAGCTGGATGAAGACAGACGGATGGAAGAACACAAGATTTTGGATACCAGTGTCATTATTGATGGCCGTATCGCAGATATATGCAAGACTGGGTTTATCGAAGGTACAATTGTGATTCCGGAATTCGTCTTGGAAGAACTTCAGCATATTGCAGATTCCTCGGATCTGCTGAAGCGAAACAGAGGCCGGCGCGGACTCGACATTTTGAATAAAATCCAAAAAGAACTCGACGTGAAGGTGCTCATTTACGAAGGGGATTTCGAAGAAATATCGGAAGTGGACAGCAAGCTGGTCAAACTCGCCAAAGTGCTTCAGGGCAAGGTGGTTACCAATGACTTTAACCTGAACAAGGTTTGCGAGCTCCAGGGTGTATCTGTACTGAACATCAACGATCTGGCGAATGCGGTGAAGCCAGTGGTGCTGCCTGGTGAAGAGATCATGGTGCAGATCATCAAGGATGGCAAGGAGCATGGCCAAGGTGTAGCTTATCTGGATGACGGTACGATGATTGTCGTGGAAGGCGGACGCGAGTATATCGGCATGATGATGGAAGTGCTGGTGACCAGTGTGCTGCAGACTTCCGCGGGACGAATGATTTTTGCCAAGCCGAAACTGTTGGAAAAAGCCCAATAAAGGGGTATGATGGGTAGTGTATCGTTCACCGATATTTATATCGCTTGAAGATATTCAGTATCGTAGAACGATAAACTGACAGACAAGGCAGGGATTACGGCATGGATAAAGGGTGGGGTGTCGTCATTGTGGCAGCAGGTCGGGGAACCCGAATGGGAACAACCGAGAGCAAGCAGTTTCTGCTGCTGCAGGACAAGCCCGTTTTCATACATACGCTTGAAGTATTTGCCGCTCTGGACGAGATCAGCGAGATTGTGCTGGTAACCGGAGCCGCAGATGTTGAACGCTGCCTGGATTGGGTAAAAGAATACCGACTGGAGTCGCGTGTCCGTGTCATCCCCGGAGGGAAAGAGAGACAGCATTCTGTTCAAGAAGGCCTGAAGGCCTTACAGACGGATTGGGTTCTCGTTCACGACGGGGTACGTCCTTTTGTTGACCGTAAGCAGATTACAGGTTGCATGGAGGCCGCGATGTCGGGGGGAGCCGCTGTACTTGCCGTTCCCGTTAAAGATACGATCAAACAAGTGAATGCGGAAGGAATCGTTACGGCGACGCCTGACCGCAGCAGTCTGTGGAGTATTCAAACCCCGCAGGCTTTTCGTCTTTCTTCACTGCTGCTTGCTTACGAGTCGGCCGCAAGGGACGGATTTCTGGGGACGGATGACGCCATGCTGGCTGAGCGCCAGGGGATGTCCGTCCAGGTTGTGGAAGGAAGTTATACCAACATCAAATTAACGACGCCGGAAGATTTGGAATATGCCGCGTTTTTGCTTGGGGGAGAGAAGAAGCGATGATACGTGTAGGACAGGGATTTGATGTACACCAGTTGGTGGAGGGACGTCCGTGCATCATTGGCGGGGTAACGATTCCTTATGAAAAAGGACTGCTTGGTCACTCGGATGCAGATGTGCTGCTGCATGCCATCAGTGATGCCATTCTGGGTGCACTTGCACTTGGGGACATCGGCAAACATTTCCCGGACACCGATCCGGAGTTCAAGGACGCGGATAGCCTCAAACTGCTGGAGCATGTATGGCAGCTCGTGAAAGATCGCGGATATCGTTTGGGAAACATCGACTCTACTATTATTGCGCAGAAACCGAAAATGGCCCCATACATTCCACAGATGGCTGAGGTCATTGCCAAGGCGCTGGAAGCGGATGTTGATCAGGTCAATGTCAAAGCAACGACTACGGAGCAGCTCGGATTCCCTGGACGGGGAGAGGGGATTGCGGCCCAATCGGTTGTTTGCCTTGTTCGTGTGTGATATTATCAACCAACTAGTATACGGAGGGGATATTTTATGAGCACAGAAGTTCGTGTGCGTTACGCGCCGAGTCCAACGGGACACCTGCATATCGGGAATGCCCGTACGGCGCTCTTTAACTATTTGTATGCCAAACATAATAACGGGAAATTCATCATTCGTATTGAGGATACTGACGTAAAACGGAACATTGCGGGTGGCGAGGAAAGCCAGCTTAAATATCTGAAATGGCTCGGAATCGAGTGGGATGAGAGCATTGATGTAGGCGGGGAATACGGACCTTACCGTCAGACGGAACGTTTGGATATTTACCGTAAATACACCCAGGAGCTGCTGGACAAAGGTCTGGCTTACCGCTGCTTCTGCACGGAAGAAGAGCTGGAGCAAGAGCGCGAGGAGCAAACGGCACGTGGAGAGACGCCGCGTTATTCGGGCAAACACCGTGACCTAACGCCAGAGCAGATCAGTGCTTTTGAAGCGGAAGGCCGCGTTGCGAGCATTCGTTTCCGTGTACCGGAAGAGCGCACATATACGTTCGATGACATGGTTAAAGGCACCATTTCATTTAACAGCAAGGAGTCCGGGGACTTCGTCATTGTGAAAAAAGACGGCATTCCCACGTACAACTATGCCGTTGCAGTGGATGATCACCTGATGAAAATCTCCCACGTTCTTCGCGGGGAAGATCACATCTCCAACACGCCGCGTCAGCTGATGATCTATGAAGCGCTCGGCTGGGAGCCGCCGCAATTCGGTCATATGACCCTGATCGTGAATGAAAATCACAAGAAGCTGAGTAAACGGGACGAGTCCGTCATTCAGTTTATCGAACAATATGATCAGCTCGGCTACTTGCCAGAGGCGATGTTCAACTTCATCTCCCTGCTTGGCTGGTCGCCGGAAGGGGAAGAAGAGATCTTCTCGCAGGAACAGTTGATCTCCATCTTTGATACCAAACGTTTGTCCAAGAGTCCGGCTGTATTTGATACGCACAAGCTGGCGCACTTGAACAATCACTATATTAAACATGCAGACCCGGATCGTATTGCTGAAATGGCGATTCCGCATCTGCAAAAGGCAGGACGGATCGCAGCTGAGCTGTCACCTGAGCAGAAGGAATGGGCGTATACACTCGTTCATCTGTACCAGGAGCAAATGACTGCAGCCTCCGACATTGTAGAACTGTCTGAAGTATTCTTCCGCTCCCATCTGGAGCTGGATGCAGAAGCGACTGCCGTGCTTGGGGAAGAGCAGGTGCCAACTGTTCTGAAGGCCTTTGCCGACAAAGTTCAGGCGAGTGAAGAGTTTACCCCTAGTAAAATGGCCGCATTGATCAAGGAAGTACAGAAGGAAACCGGATTTAAAGGCAAGCAGCTGTTTATGCCTATCCGTGTAGCACTGACTGGACAGACCCATGGACGTGACCTGAATCAAACGATTGTACTGCTCGGCCGGGATACGGTTATTGAGCGTCTGCATGCACAGGTAAAAGGCGCGTAATCCAGGGACGCTGTAGTTCCTGGTATTGCCGCCGATGAAGGTCGGTATCGCTTGGGATGAAGTTATTGCAAGGTTGTTGTCAGTCCAGTACCTTTTCGCTATAATAGCAACACAAAGGTTAAATGACATGTTTCAGCATTCATCATAGAACAGCAAAGACCGGGAGGAGTAAACCGAACCGGACAGTTCCAGAGAGGATGGTCCCGCAGCGAAGAATGGATTTCTTTGGCTGCGGTGGCTGTGAGCCATCCACTGTCCGTCGGTCGAAATGCGCCCGTGAGCTGCATAGCCGAATCCGGCCCCGCCTCTTGTACGTGTAGGAGAGGAAAACGTCAGGATAGGTTGTGACGGTTGGTTTCCGTTACCGAACCGCTTGAGGGTTCATTCTTATTTGTCGGAACAGGTGGCAGCCATTCGCTGACTGTCTAATTCTGATATGTAAGTTGGGCCGAGCAGAGTGGGACCGCGATTAACGCCTCTGCAGCATAATGCTGCAGGGGCGTTTTTTGTTTGGGGCGAGTCAGCAGTACACTACCAAGAGGGCTGCGCCGTCCGGTATGCCGGAGGACGAAGACCTGAACAAGAGGGGAACGAGCATGTTCAAGAAGATCAGATCAGATATCCAGGCGGTGTTTGAAAACGATCCGGCTGCCCGGGGATGGTTCGAGGTTGTATTTACCTATTCGGGGCTGCATGCGATATGGGCTCATCGGATCGCGCACTTTTTCTATAAACGCAAATGGTTCTCGGTTGCCCGGTTCATCTCGCAGTTCAGCCGTTTTATGACAGGAATTGAGATTCACCCTGGAGCGACCATAGGGAATCGGCTGTTTATTGACCACGGAATGGGTGTAGTTATTGGTGAAACCTGTGAGATTGGCGATGATGTTGTTATTTACCAGGGGGTTACACTTGGCGGAACAGGGAAAGAAAAAGGAAAGAGACACCCGACGATTGGCAATAATGTGGTTATCTCATCCGGAGCCAAAGTGCTCGGTTCATTTAGCGTTGGTGATCAATGTAACATTGGAGCCAACTCGGTCGTATTGAAAGAAGTGCCATCCAACAGTACAGTTGTAGGCATACCGGGAAGAATCGTCAAGCAGGACGGACGCCGGGTGGATCGCCTGAATCAGCAGCTCCCTGATCCGGTCATTGACTCTCTGCGCAGTATGCAGCAAGAGATCGAACGATTGCGTGAAGAAGTGCGTACACTACAGGATAGCCGTAAGAATGAGACTTCACGTGATACAATAAATAAATAGGGAAGTATGAATGAAAGGAAAGTGACCATGACGCTTCAAATTTACAATACGATGAGTCGTACCAAAGAAAATTTCGTTCCCCAAGAACCGGGGAAGGTAAAAATGTATGTGTGCGGACCGACAGTATATGATTACATTCATATCGGGAATGCACGTCCGGTTATTTTTTTCGACACCGTTCGCGGCTACTTGGAACAGACAGGGCATGAAGTGAACTACGTTGTAAACTTCACGGATGTTGATGATAAATTGATTCGCAAAGCCGAACAGCTGGGTACTGACGTTCCTCATGTTGCCGAGAAGTTTATTGCTGCGTACTACGAGGATCTTGAGGGATTGGGGATTCCCAAGGCCAGCAGCAACCCGAGAGTTACAGAGAATATGCCGCTCATTATCGATTTTATCCGTGAGTTGGTTGAAAAGGGCTTTGCTTATGAAAATGGTGGGGACGTATATTACCGCACAGGCAAATTCGAAGAGTACGGCAAGCTGTCGAAGCAGAATCTGCAGGAATTGCAGTTCGGTATCCGGATTGGTGTAGATGAGCGCAAAGAACATCCCGAAGATTTCGTGCTCTGGAAAGCAGCTAAACCAGGGGAAATCTACTGGTCCAGTCCTTGGGGCAATGGTCGTCCGGGCTGGCATATCGAATGCTCTGCTATGGCGCGTGAATATCTGGGAGATACGCTCGATATCCATGGAGGTGGACAGGATCTGCAGTTCCCTCACCATGAGTGCGAATGCGCACAATCCGAGGTGCTGACAGGCAAACCGCTCGCCAACTACTGGATGCATAACGGATTTATCCGTATCGATAACGAAAAAATGTCGAAATCACTCGGTAACGGAGTGCTTGTAAAAGACCTTCGAACCCAGTACAAGCGTGAAGCCATTCGTTATTTTATGTTGTCGACACATTACCGCAATCCGCTTAACTTCACCGAAGATACAATGGAGCAAGCGCAAAACAGTGTGGATCGGATCGCGAATGCCGTTGGCAATCTGAAGCATCGTTTGCAGGCGGTAACGGTAGATCAGGATATTACAGCGGAGTTCGCTGCTAAACTGGAGCAGATTCGCCAGCAGTATCACGAGAAAATGCAGGATGATTTCAATACTCCGGATGCCATTACCGCATTGTTCGAATGGGCTGCGGAAGCAAACCAGCTGCTGCAGAAGGAAGTCGTAAACGCTGCGGAAATTCGTGCATTGCTTGAGCTGTTTGGTGAGTTGAATGCGGTGCTTCGCATTTATACGGAAGCAGAGCCGGAGCTCCTGGATGAAGAGATTGAACGCCTGATTGAAGAGCGTACGGAAGCGCGCAAGTCCAAGAACTGGGCACGGGCTGATGAAATTAGAGACGAATTGTCAGCGCAGGGCATCCTGCTTGAAGATACGGCTCAAGGGATGAGATGGCGGCGCAAATGAACGAGGACCAATTGAAAAATCTGTCTGATTCTGTCGATCATTCGGAGCAGGGGGAACGGCCTGCTGAAGAGCAGACAGAGGCTGTGGCACAGGGAGGGTGGTTTCCGTACCCGCCTTCCCGGCCTGCAAGATTGATTCCTCCGATTGCACTCGCCTATATCGGTGATGCAGTGTATGAGGTAGCGGTAAGGCAGTATCTGTTGTCCAAAGCCAATATGCGTCCGAATCACTTGCATCGCAGTGCGACGGGTCTCGTATCAGCCAAGGCACAGAGTCGTATCCTTACAGGGATCGAGGAACAATTGACCGAAGAAGAGCGCGACGTTGTAAGACAGGGGCGGAATGCCAAGTCGGGCAGTATTCCCAAGAACGCCGATGTGCTGGAATACAGACATGCCACTGCTCTAGAGTGCCTTGTAGGTTACCTGTACAGTAGTGGTCGGCATGATCGCATGATCCAACTGATTACGCAGGGAATTGAGCATGCAGAGCAGCAATCACCGCCACCAAACAAAAAATAAAAATAACAACTTAGTCGTTCCTGTGGTACAAGCCAACTAGGAGGTATATGCAGGACGTAATAGAGAGGAACGAAGCAATATGGAAGAAGAATGGATTGCTGGTAAGCACTCCGTGACGGAGGCGCTGCGTTCAGGACGTACCATCAACAAAATATGGATCGCTGATACAGCACAGAAACACTTGACCCAACCAATTATCGCGGAAGCCAAAAAACTCGGTATCGTAATTCAACATGTGGACAAGCGTAAATTGGATCAAACTGTGCCGGGCATTCAGCATCAGGGTGTTGTCGCACAAGCGGCCCCTTATGCTTATGCTGAGGTAGAGGATATTTTGGAAGCGGCAAAATCGAAGAATGAGCATCCGTTTTTGATTTTACTGGACGAAATTGAAGATCCGCATAACCTGGGTTCCATTCTGCGGACAGCTGACTGCACGGGGGCTCACGGTGTCATTGTCCCTAAGCGGCGTTCAGCTTCAGTGACTGCAACGGTGTCAAAAACTTCTGCAGGTGCGGCTGAATATGTACCGGTTGCTAGGGTCAGCAACCTGGCTCAGACGATTGATCGTCTCAAGGAAGAGGGCGTGTGGGTTGTGGGTACTGATGTGACTGCACGTGAGCCGGTATTTGGCAATGGTGTATTCACAGGACCGGTAGCCCTGGTGATCGGGAACGAAAACAAAGGTATGGGCCGACTGATTCGTGAGAAGTGTGATGTACTGGTCAAATTGCCGATGCAGGGACAGATTAACTCCCTGAATGCTTCCGTGGCGGCGGGTGTTGTCATGTACGAAGTGCTTCGTTCGCGCCAAGCACAGGGATAGATGGTATGGCTGATTCCCGGGATGTGCTTCTGGTAGACGGGTATAACATGATTGGTGACTGGCCAGAACTGTCCAGACTGGCAGAGAGTGGGCTCGAGGAGGCGAGGAATCGTCTTCTCTTCCGTCTTGCCGACTATCAGGCGTTCTCCGGTCGCAAGGTCATCGTTGTTTTTGATGCCTATCTCGTACCCGGACTTGGTAAAACATACACACAGAGCAAGGTACAGATCTATTTTACCAAGGAAAAAGAGACGGCTGACGAATGCATTGAGAGACTCGTACGGGAACTAAGCTCGCGGAGACGCCAAATCTATGTAGCCACAAGCGATATGGTAGAACAGCATGTCATTTTTGGACAGGGAGCATTACGTGTATCTGCCAGGGAACTGCTGATCGAAGTGGAGCAGAATGAGAAAGAATTGCAGAAACGTCTGGAGGAGGATCAGGCCAAGTCCACACGCAATACACTGGGAGCCAAGCTCAGCCCGGATGTGTTGAAGCAATTCGAGCGCTGGCGGCGTGAATAGGGGAACTGTTTTACAAATATTTCAAACTTGAAAGTCTTGACAATTATGTTATTCATGTTCTTTTTTAGGGATAGCGTGGTTGACGGTGTGAGGTGCCATCATATATACTGTTCGTATATTTCATAGAGTAGAGTAACGGTGTACCTTGCGTTGCAGCCGGAGGGATTGTCTGTGAGTGTCGACCTCAAAGATATCATGTTATCAAAGTATGATTACCAAAGTGACGAAGACATTGTCGAAGCGGTCCGTGAAGGTGAGAGCGAAGCGCTGGAGTTTTTGATTAACAAATATCGCAACTTTGTACGCGCCAAGGCAAGATCTTATTTTCTGATTGGGGCAGACCGGGAAGATATCATTCAGGAAGGAATGATTGGTCTCTACAAATCCATTCGGGATTTCAAGGGAGACAAGCTGGCTTCGTTCAAAGCTTTTGCCGAGCTGTGTATCACCAGACAGATTATTACGGCAATCAAGACGGCAACACGTCAGAAACATATTCCGCTTAATTCCTATGTATCGTTGGACAAGCCAATCTATGATGAAGAATCCGATCGTACGTTACTCGATGTGATTTGTGGAACCCAGGTCAGTGACCCGGAAGAGCTTATCATTAACCAGGAAGAGTTTGTGGGCCTGGAAGATAAGATGTCGGAGATTCTAAGTGACTTGGAACGAAAAGTATTGATGTTGTATCTGGACGGGAGATCTTATCAAGAGATTGCAGTAGATTTGGATCGACATGTGAAGTCCATTGATAATGCACTGCAGCGCGTAAAGCGCAAACTTGAAAAGTACCTGGAAGTTCGAGATAATTGAACAATGTTGCTATTGACGGAAAAGGCTCGGAGTTTGAGTCTTTTTTTGCTGCTCTAAGTTTATAAGTCAAAAGTTTGATAATACTAGTAATCGCTTGGTCCAAGCAGGAGAAGAGAAAAATCAGAGACGCCCAAACTACACGATTTTCGAACGGAACTTTTACCAGAGATGAAAGGCTATTCTTTCATTGACATGGTTATACCCTTATGATAAAGTGTTTTAGGTAGGCCTAAATTCGCGGCTTTTTTTTAGGATCAATTTAGAGACTCTCCTTTAAAGTGGAAGTCTTCGGGAGGTGTACATCATGCGGGTAATTATTACTTTGGCTTGTACAAACTGCAAACAAAGAAATTACACTACGACAAAAAACAAGCGTAATCACCCCGACCGCATGGAGATGAAGAAATTTTGCAAGTTTTGTAACGAGCAGACTTCTCATCGCGAAACCAGATAGTTTTTGGGAGGTGTAGTCGGCGTGAAACGTAGTTTCAAATCTCTGATTTCCTTTTTCTCAGAAAGCTGGGCTGAACTTAAAAAAGTTCGCTGGCCTAATCGTAAAGAGCTGACCAACTACACATTGATCGTTCTTGGTACTGTTGTGGTTATGACGCTGTTTTTTTGGGTCGTTGATATCGGCATCTCCGCTGTGATCGAAGCGATTATTTAAGAAGGGTCCCAGGTGGCTTGATATGGAAAAAAGATGGTACGTCGTTCATACCTACTCAGGGTATGAGAATAAGGTCAAAGCCAATTTGGAAAAACGCGTAGAGTCCATGGGCATGGAAGACAAGATATTCCGCGTTCTTGTTCCTATGGAAGAAGAAGTGGTAAACAAGGACGGTAAGAAAAAGACCGTTATGCGTAAAGTTTACCCCGGCTATGTCTTGGTGGAAATGATCCAAACGGATGACTCTTGGTATGTTGTTCGCAATACACCGGGTGTTACGGGATTTGTCGGTTCGACAGGTTCCGGGTCCAAACCAACTGCTCTGTTGCCTGAAGAAGTGGAACAAATTCTGAAGCACATGGGCATGGTTGAGCCGAAGCCGAAAATTGAATTCGACATTAAGGAATCCGTACGAATTAAAGTTGGTCCTTTTGCGAATTTTGTGGGCTCCGTGGAAGAAATTTTGGTAGACAAAAGCAAGTTGAAAGTGCATGTGAACATGTTTGGACGGGAAACGCCGCTTGAGTTGGAATACACACAAGTGGAGAAGATATAGTCTCTTCAAGTTTCTTGTGGGAGGACCGAAAGGTTCGTTAACCACTATTTTGCAAGGAGGTGTCAATCATGGCAAAAAAGGTAATCAAAATGGTAAAACTGCAAATTCCAGCAGGTAAAGCGAATCCAGCGCCTCCGGTAGGTCCAGCTTTGGGTCAAGCAGGTGTCAACATCATGGCATTCTGTAAAGAGTTCAACGCTCGTACAGCCGATCAAGCGGGATTGATTATTCCTGTTGAAATCACAGTATTCGAGGACCGTTCCTTTACTTTCATCACTAAAACTCCACCAGCAGCAGTTCTGTTGAAAGTGGCAGCTAAAGTGGAAAAAGGATCCGGCGAACCGAACAAGAAAAAAGTTGCTACTGTTAAACGTGATGCGGTACGTCAAATCGCAGAACAAAAAATGCCTGACCTGAATGCAGCGAACGTTGAGTCCGCAATGCGTATGGTCGAAGGTACTGCCCGTAGCATGGGTATCACCATCGAAGACTAATTTTTCATCTGAAACATGGCTTCGTAAAGCCGGCCGATTCGCGGCCGGTTGATGTGGGAGGTATATCCGCTAAAACCACAAAGGAGGAATATAACATGGCTAAACACGGTAAAAAATACCTGGAAGCTGCTAAGCTGATCGACAGCGAAGCAACTTACGAGCCTTCAGAAGCTGTAGAGCTTGTGAAAAAGGCAGCCACTGCAAAATTCGATGAAACAATCGAAGCAGCAGTACGCTTGGGCGTTGACCCACGTAAGCAAGACCAGGCTGTACGTGGTGTAGTTGTCTTGCCACACGGCACAGGTAAAACACAACGCGTATTGGTATTTGCAAAAGGTGACAAAGCGAAAGAAGCGGAAGCGGCTGGCGCGGACTATGTTGGTGATGCAGACATGATCAACAAAATCCAACAAGGCTGGTTCGAATTCGACGTCTGCGTAGCGACACCAGACATGATGAGTGAAGTAGGTAAATTGGGCCGACTGCTCGGCGGTAAAGGTCTGATGCCTAACCCTAAAGCCGGAACGGTAACTTTCGATGTATCCAAGGCTGTTCAAGAAATCAAAGCCGGTAAAATCGAATATCGTCTGGATCGTGCAGGTCAAATTCATGCACCGATCGGTAAAGCATCTTTCTCTGCAGAGCAACTGAACGAGAACTTGAAAGCTCTCATGGACGCTCTGAACCGTGCTAAACCGGCGGCAGCAAAAGGTGTTTATCTGAAGAACGTTTCTCTTTCTTCCACGATGGGCCCTGGCGCACGCGTGAACGCAGCATCTTTTAGATAATATCTGTTGACAGACTTGTTCTGTTTTGATATGATATAAAAGTTGTGAGTCCGAGTGACTGACCGTTGACATTTGAATATGCTTGCCGTAGACAGTAGGTGCCATCTGGCTTAATTTCCTACCGAGGTATGATTATAGAACTTAGAACGATGTAAATCGATTATGAGTATATATCAAGCCTTCGTGATTCTACGGAGGCTTTTCTTAATGGGATAAATTTGATCAGGAGGTGTACAGTTTGGCAAACGCAAAAGTGATTCAAGCAAAACAAGAGTCCGTTGATGCAGTAACAGCGAAATTGCGCGAGAGCGCTACGACAGTTGTTGTTGACTATCGCGGTCTGAACGTTGCCCAAGTAACTGAGCTGCGTAAGCAGCTTCGTGAAGCCGGAATTGAATTCCAAGTGCTGAAAAACACATTGCTTCGCCGTGCGACTGCTGCAGCAGAACTGACAGAACTCGATAGCGTTCTTACAGGTCCTACTGCAATTGCATTCAGCGCCGAAGATGCTGTGGCTCCAGCCAAAATTCTGAACGACTTCGCTAAAAAGAACGACGCACTGGAATTGAAAGGTGCAGTTGTTGAAGGTCGTGTAATCGGAGTAGAAGAAGTTAAGGCATTGGCAGAACTGCCATCCCGCGAAGGTCTCCTCTCCATGCTCCTCAGCGTGCTTCAAGCGCCAGTGCGCAACTTCGCGCTTGCGGTTAAAGCTGTTGCGGAAAAAGAAGAACAAGGCGCGTAAGCTACTTGATCTGATCGCTGCTTAGGCGGCATTGAATGACAAAAAAAATAAAATTATATATGGAGGTTCAATCATGAGTAAAGAGCAAATCTTGGAAGCAATCAAAGGCATGACTGTACTGGAACTGAACGATCTTGTTAAAGCAATCGAAGAAGAATTCGGCGTAACTGCTGCAGCTCCAGTAGCTGTTGCAGGTGGCGGAGCTGCTGCTGCAGAAGCTGAGCAATCCGAGTTCGACGTAATCTTGGCAAGCGCTGGCGCTTCCAAAATCAACGTTATCAAAGCAGTTCGTGAAATCACAGGTCTTGGCCTGAAAGAAGCTAAAGAAGTAGTTGACAATGCTCCAAAAGCATTGAAAGAAAAAGTTAGCAAAGAAGAAGCTGAATCCATCAAAGCTAAATTGGAAGAAGCAGGCGCTACAATCGAAGTTAAATAATTTGGCTTTTATAAGCTAAATGAACAAAACAACAAACCCCTTGACTTATATCAAGGGGTTTGTTGCTGTAATTGTATATGGAAAGTGAGTGAGGACATGTCCAATCATTATTATTCGGACAAACCGCAGGTCGCACATGACAGACGGGCAACGGAAGCGGAGCTTCGTGGATGGAAATTGCGATTCGTTACCGATGCAGGTGTATTTTCCAAGAGCGGAATCGATTACGGCAGCAGAGTACTGATTGATGCAATAGAGTTAACTGCTGGGGCTCATGTTCTGGATGTGGGTTGCGGGTATGGACCAATTGGTCTTACGGCAGCCAAGCTTGTACCCGAAGGACATGTCACCATGATCGATATCAACGAGAGAGCGGTTGAGCTTTCCAGAGAAAATGCAAAAGCAAATGGAATCACGAATGTAACGGTAATGCAAAGTAATCTACTTTCTGAAGTGAACCAGAGGGACTTTGACGCAGTTCTAACCAACCCGCCGATTCGAGCAGGGAAGGAAACCGTTCATACCATTTTTGAGCAGGCGCATCAGCATCTGAAGGTAGGTGGTTCGTTGTGGATTGTCATTCAGAAAAAGCAAGGGGCTCCTTCGGCAAAAGCGAAGCTGGAATCCTTGTTTGGCAGAGTGGAAGAAGTAACGAAAGATAAAGGCTACCGGATTTTCAAAGCGGTGAAAACGGAGGACTCGTCCGAAGGCTAGTTTCTGATTTGTAAAGTAAGCAGGGGAGCATTTTTTTTGCAATAGGACTATTGACTTGAAATTCAGGTCGTGGTATTATTGTAAAATGTCAGTATTAAGATGCCCTACTTGGCTTTAGCTAACTAAAAATGTCAATCTTTTTTTACGCCGAACGGGCTTATTATGCCTACGTTTGGCGTATAATATGTACATTTTGGGCAAACTGGGGATAAGTATGTTTTTGGAAGACATCCGCCGATCAAAGTTGCTCTTTTTTCGAACGACATTCGAGTAAGGGCTTTTCTTTATTTGTGGATGCATTGCTTTGCTCTGTATGTGTACCATTATAAGGTTACAAACAGAGGTTCGCAACGAAATTTTTAAAGTGAGTAGACATTGAGGGGTGAGTTTAAGTTGGCAGGACATCTTGTTCAATATGGTCGACGCACTCGGCGCAGTTATGCACGAATTAACGAGATACTCGAAGTTCCGAACCTGATTGAGATCCAACAAAAATCTTACGATTGGTTTTTGGAGGAAGGGTTGCGCGAAATGTTCCAGGATATCTCGCCGATCCAGGATTTTACAGGCAACTTGATTTTGGAATTTATCGATTACAGTCTCGGTGAACCGAAGTATACAGTAGACGACGCGAAAGAGCGTGACGTTACTTATGCAGCACCGCTTCGGGTCAAAGTCCGGCTCATTAATAAGGAAACCGGCGAAGTCAAAGAGCAGGAAGTATTCATGGGAGATTTCCCGCTGATGACCGAAACCGGCACATTTATTATTAATGGTGCGGAACGGGTTATTGTCAGCCAGTTGGTTCGCTCTCCTAGCGTTTACTTCAGTACCAAAGTAGATAAGAACGCCAAAAAAACGTATACCGCTACAGTTATTCCTAACCGCGGCGCTTGGCTCGAATTGGAGATGGACGCGAAGGATGTTGTATACGTCCGGATCGACCGTACACGTAAAATTCCAGTTACGGTTCTCCTGCGTGCTCTTGGTTTTGGCACAGACGCTGAGATTCTGGATCTGCTCGGTAATGACGAATATATTCGCAACACGCTGGACAAAGACAATACGGATTCCACGGAGAAAGCGCTGATTGAAATTTATGAGCGTCTTCGTCCGGGCGAGCCACCAACGCTGGATAACGCGAAAAGCTTGCTCGTAGCTCGTTTCTTTGATCCAAAACGCTATGACCTGGCTAACGTAGGTCGTTACAAAATCAACAAAAAGCTCCACATCAAAAACCGTTTGTTCAATCAACGTTTGGCTGAGTCTCTCGTTGATACTGAAACTGGCGAAATTATCGCCGAAGCAGGACAAATGGTTGACCGTCGTTTGCTCGATGAAATCATGCCTTATCTGGAGAAGAGTGTTGGCTTCCGTACGTATCACGTCGCTAACGGAGTTCTGGATGCGAATGATATTCCAATGCAAACGATTGACGTGTTCTCGCCGATTGAAGATGGTAAAGTCGTTAAGCTGATTGCCAATGCTAACATTGATAAATCAGTGAAGAACGTAACACCGGCAGATATCATTTCTTCAATCAGTTATTTCATTAACCTTCTGCACGGCATCGGAAGCACAGATGATATCGATCACCTGGGTAACCGTCGTCTGCGTTCGGTTGGTGAACTCTTGCAGAACCAGTTCCGTATCGGTTTGTCCCGTATGGAACGTGTTGTTCGTGAGAGAATGTCCATTCAGGATGCTAACGTGATCACGCCACAGGCATTGATTAACATACGTCCTGTAATTGCATCTATTAAAGAGTTCTTCGGTAGCTCCCAATTGTCGCAGTTTATGGATCAAACGAACCCTCTGGGTGAGTTGACGCATAAACGTCGTCTGTCCGCACTCGGACCGGGCGGTTTGACACGTGAGCGTGCAGGCATGGAAGTCCGTGACGTCCATCCATCCCACTATGGCCGGATGTGTCCAATCGAGACTCCAGAGGGACCAAACATTGGTTTGATCAACTCCTTGTCTACATTTGCCCGTGTGAACGAATATGGTTTCATCGAAGCTCCATATCGCTGGGTAGATCCGAAGACTGGTGTCGTAACCGAGCAAATCGATTATCTGACAGCAGACGAAGAGGACAACTACGTTGTCGCTCAAGCGAACGCGAAACTGAATGAAGATGGAACTTTTGCAGAAGAAGCGATCATTGTACGTTACAACAAACAATCGGATAACATCCTTACGATGCCGAGCGAGCGTGTTGACTACATGGACGTATCTCCTAAACAAGTTGTATCTGTCGCTACGGCGCTCATTCCGTTCCTTGAGAACGATGACTCCAACCGCGCACTGATGGGATCCAACATGCAGCGGCAGGCGGTTCCTCTCTTGATTCCTAAAGCTCCGCTCGTCGGAACAGGTATGGAACACAAAGCTGCAAAAGATTCCGGTGTATGTATTGTCTCCAAATATGACGGGATTATTGAGCGTTCTTCTGCGAATGAAATCTGGCTCCGTCGTGTGGAAGAGGTAGATGGCCAAGAAGTTAAAGGCGATATCGTTAAATATAAATTACACAAATTTATGCGTTCGAACCAAGGAACATGCATTAACCAACGTCCGATTGTCAAACGTGGTGCTGTTGTCAAAGCTGGCGACATCCTCGCTGACGGTCCTTCGACGGAAATGGGCGAATTGGCTTTGGGACGCAACGTCGTTGTTGCCTTCATGACTTGGGAAGGTTACAACTACGAGGATGCGATTCTGCTTAGTGAAAAACTCGTGAAGGAAGATGTCTACACATCCATCCACATCGAGGAGTATGAGTCAGAAGCGCGTGATACCAAGCTCGGACCTGAAGAGATCACACGTGACATCCCTAACGTAGGGGAAGAAGCGCTGCGTAACCTCGATGAGCGTGGTATTATCCGGATTGGTGCCGAAATCGCTGCTGGCGATATCCTGGTTGGTAAAGTAACGCCTAAAGGTGTAACTGAACTGACTGCGGAAGAACGTCTCCTGCATGCAATCTTTGGTGAGAAAGCACGTGAAGTTCGTGATACGTCCTTGCGTGTGCCTCACGGTACTGACGGGATCGTCGTAGACGTGAAAGTATTTACCCGTGAAAACGGTGATGAACTGCCTCCAGGTGTTAACCAGCTCGTTCGTGTCTATATCGCTCAAAAACGGAAAATCTCCGAGGGTGATAAAATGGCCGGACGTCACGGTAACAAAGGGGTTGTGGCTCGTATCCTGCCGGAAGAAGATATGCCATTCCTGCCGGACGGAACACCGGTTCAAATCGTTCTTAACCCGCTGGGCGTACCTTCCCGGATGAACATCGGTCAAGTGCTCGAAGTTCACTTGGGTATGGCTGCTATGCAGCTCGGCATCCACGTAGCTACCCCTGTATTCGACGGAGCGAAAGAGTATGACGTCTTCGATACGATGGAAGAAGCAGGCATGCAGCGTAATGGTAAAACCGTTCTGTACGATGGGCGTACGGGTGAAGAGTTTGAACGTGAAGTAACTGTCGGCGTCATGCACATGATCAAGCTGGCGCACATGGTTGATGATAAAATCCATGCCCGTTCCACAGGTCCTTACTCACTCGTTACACAACAGCCGCTGGGTGGTAAAGCCCAATTCGGTGGACAGCGTTTCGGGGAGATGGAGGTTTGGGCGCTTGAAGCATACGGCGCTGCCTATACTCTGCAAGAAATCTTGACTGTTAAGTCCGATGATGTTGTTGGTCGGGTGAAAACATATGAGTCCATTGTCAAAGGTGAGAATGTTCCGGAGCCGGGTGTTCCTGAATCATTCAAAGTATTGATCAAAGAGCTGCAAAGCTTGGGTATGGACGTTAAGATTTTGAGTGAAGATGAACAAGAGATTGAAATGAAAGAAATGGACGATGAAGATGACGCTGCGAGCGACAAGCTCAGCCTCAACCTTGAGGGTTCAGAGGTCGGAGTGGAGTAACCGCTTCGGGCGCATGATGACCGGCGTTTTTCATCAGGCTCGCGTCTTGCTCCGGCTTCGGCCGGAGAAGGCGTAACCTAGAATACAGGAATTGGTTAAGGAGGGTTGCTCCTTGTTGGACGTCAACAATTTCGAATACATGAAGATCGGGCTTGCTTCCCCAGAAAAAATTCGTTCTTGGTCCCGCGGAGAAGTGAAAAAACCGGAAACGATCAACTATCGTACGTTGAAACCGGAAAAAGAAGGGCTGTTCTGCGAAAAGATTTTTGGCCCTACGAAAGACTGGGAATGTCACTGTGGTAAATACAAACGCGTTCGTTATAAAGGCGTTGTCTGTGACCGCTGTGGTGTTGAAGTAACACGTGCCAAAGTACGCCGTGAACGGATGGGCCATATTGAGCTCGCTGCTCCGGTATCGCACATCTGGTACTTCAAAGGTATTCCGAGCCGCATGGGTCTCGCTTTGGATATGTCTCCAAGATCACTTGAGGAGATTATCTATTTTGCATCTTATGTAGTAACTGATCCAGGAGAAACTCCACTGGAGAAAAAACAGCTGTTGTCCGAGAAAGAATACCGCAGCTACCGTGAAAAATACGGATATGGATTCCAAGCTGGCATGGGTGCCGAAGCGGTTAAAAAACTGCTTCAAGACCTTGATGTAGACAAAGAGCTTGAATTCCTGAAGGAAGAGCTCCGCACTGCACAAGGACAACGTCGTAACCGTGCAATCAAACGTTTGGAAGTTATTGAAGCTTTCCGCAACTCAGGTAACAAACCTGAGTGGATGATCATGGATGTACTTCCTGTTATCCCGCCGGAACTTCGTCCAATGGTACAATTGGATGGTGGACGTTTTGCAACGTCTGACCTGAATGATCTGTATCGCCGTGTAATTAACCGGAACAACCGTCTGAAACGCTTGCTTGATCTGGGCGCACCAGACATTATCGTGCAAAACGAAAAACGGATGCTGCAGGAAGCTGTTGACGCATTGATCGACAACGGCCGTCGCGGACGCCCGGTAACGGGTCCTGGTAACCGTCCATTGAAATCCCTCAGCCACATGCTGAAAGGTAAACAAGGACGTTTCCGTCAAAACTTGCTCGGTAAACGTGTTGACTATTCTGGTCGTTCCGTTATCGTTGTCGGACCTTACCTGAAGATGTATCAGTGTGGTCTGCCAAAAGATATGGCACTTGAACTGTTCAAGCCTTTCGTAATGAAAGAACTTGTGAATAAAGGGCTTGCCCACAATATCAAGAGCGCGAAACGTAAAGTTGAGCGTGTAAGTCCTGAAGTATGGGATGTTCTTGAGGAAGTAATCAAGGAGCATCCGGTTCTACTCAACCGTGCCCCTACGCTTCACCGTCTCGGTATTCAAGCATTTGAACCAATTCTGGTTGAAGGTAAAGCCATTCGTCTTCACCCGCTCGTATGTACGGCATACAATGCCGACTTTGACGGTGACCAAATGGCCGTGCACGTTCCGTTATCTGCTGAGGCACAAGCGGAAGCGCGTATCCTGATGCTTGCATCTGGTAACATTTTGAACCCGAAAGACGGTAAACCAGTTGTTACCCCTTCCCAGGATATGGTCCTAGGTTCATACTACCTGACTATGGACAACAAGGAAGAAAAGGGTACTGGCATGATCCTGCGAACAGTGAACGAAGCTGTATCTGCGTATCAACGCGGTACTGCCGGCTTGCATGCACGCGTAGCGATTCCGGTTAAAGCTCTGGGTAAAACTAGCTTTACTGAAAAACAACAAGATGCAATGTTGCTGACAACTGTCGGTAAAATCATCTTTAATGAAATCTTCCCAGCAAGTTTCCCTTACATCAACGATGCAACTCGTGCAAACCTTTATCAAGGTACTGCAGAGCATTTCTTTGTGTATGAGAAGGGGACTGACCTGAGAGAAGCAATCATGAACGCACCTCAAGCAGGTGGTGTTGGTAAGGAATATCTGGGTACAATCATCGCTCGTTGTTTTGAAATTTACCACACAACGGAAACAGCCGTTATTCTGGATAAAATCAAACAGCTTGGTTTCACATACTCGACTCGTGCCGGTATTACGGTTGCGGTTTCGGACGTTGTGGTGCCAGATGAGAAAACAGAGATCCTCAGACAATCCGAAGAAAAAGCACAAATCGTTACGAACCAGTACCGTCGTGGTCTGATTACGAACGAAGAGCGTTATGACCGCATCATTGATATCTGGTCTAAATCGAAAGATGATATCACCGAGATTCTGATGAAGTCGATGGATCGTTACAACTCCATCATGATGATGGTTGACTCCAAAGCACGGGGTAACAAATCGCAAATCACCCAATTGGGCGGTATGCGTGGTCTGATGGCCAACCCGTCCGGTCGTATCATCGAACTCCCAATCAAATCGAACTTCCGTGAAGGTCTGACGGTACTCGAGTACTTCATCTCGACACACGGTGCCCGTAAAGGTTTGGCCGATACGGCCTTGCGTACAGCCGACTCAGGTTACCTGACTCGTCGTCTCGTAGACGTGGCACAAGATGTGATCGTGCGTGAAGATGATTGTGGTACAGATAAAGGATTTACGGTTAGCCGTATCCAGGATGGTAAAGAGGTTATTGAAGATCTCTACGACCGTATCGAAGGAAGATACTGCTTCGAAACTGTTCGTCATCCAGAAACAAAAGAAATTATTGCACATCGCAATGAATTGATTGACTCCGATAAAGCAGAGGCAATCATCAAAGCAGGTGTAACCAAATTGCAAATCCGCTCCGTACTCAGCTGCCGTGCTCGTCATGGTGTCTGCAAAAAATGTTACGGTCGCAACCTGGCGACTGGTAAACACGTGGAGATCGGTGAAGCAGTTGGTATTATCGCTGCGCAATCCATTGGTGAGCCAGGAACACAGCTGACAATGCGTACGTTCCACACCGGTGGTGTAGCCGGAGACGATATCACGCAAGGTTTGCCGCGTATCCAGGAGTTGTTTGAGGCTCGTAATCCTAAGGGTCAAGCAACGATCAGTGAGATTGACGGTATTGTCAAAGAGATTCGCGAAGCAAAAGACCGTCGCGAAATCGAAATTCAAGGTGAAGCGGAATCCAAAGTTTACTCCGTTACCTACGGTTCCCGTGTTCGCGTAAGCGAAGGCATGGAGATCGAAGCAGGTGACGAGCTCACTGATGGTTCCATCGATCCAAAAGAAATGCTGCGCATCAAAGGCGTACGTGGTGTACAGAACTACATTC
The DNA here is from genome assembly GCF_002272715.1 of Paenibacillus sp. 7516. NCBI lineage: Bacteria > Bacillati > Bacillota > Bacilli > Caryophanales > Paenibacillaceae > Paenibacillus > Paenibacillus sp. 7516. The sequence goes on along the minus strand of NZ_NPBI01000047.1, from coordinate 30,875 downwards.
TGCAGGAAGTACAACGCGTATACCGTAACCAGGGCGTAGAAATTAATGATAAACACGTTGAAGTTATGATCCGTCAAATGCTGCGTAAAATCCGCATCGTTGATGCAGGAGATACAACGCTGCTGCCAGGATCGTTCGTAGATACGCATGAGTACGAAAGAGCTAACAAAACAGCGATTCTTAGTGATAAAGAGCCAGCGGTTGCGAAACCAATCCTGCTCGGTATCACAAAAGCATCTCTTGAAACAGACTCCTTCCTCTCTGCGGCATCGTTCCAAGAGACTACACGTGTACTGACAGATGCAGCGATCAAAGGTAAAGTCGATCAGTTGCTCGGTCTCAAGGAAAATGTAATCATCGGTAAATTGATCCCTGCAGGTACAGGTATGAACCGTTACCGCAGCATCAAGTTTGCTGAGCCGGAAGATGGTCAATCTTCAGTTGAAGAACTTGAGCCCGTTTCCGTTGATTAAATAGATTCCCCCTGTATAGGGTGAATATAAAGTTTTGTATGTCAGGGGATGGACGTCTGTTTAATACAGACGGACATTTCCTGATGTGCGAAAACTTTGAATAAATCTTTCACGATTAGCATTGACATTGCTTGCGCTAGATGCTAATATATCAAAGGTGCGTGAGCAGCTGATTGTATATGTCCTATTCGGAGGAATGAACAATGTCTAATGAAAAAGGCCTGCAAGATGCTCATGTCAAAATAGGTACAAAACAGACCATGCGGATGGTCCAGTCAGGAATGGCTGCTGAGGTCTATGTGGCCGAAGATAGTGATCCGCAGCTCACTTCCAAAATCATTGCCTTGTGTGAACAACACAATGTGAAGTACACGAAAGTGGACACAATGAAAAATCTCGGCAAAGCCTGCGGGATTGGAGTGGGAGCAGCAATGGCTGCTGTCGCAAAATGATAGGGTAAGGAACGTTTTTGTCCGAGAACTTTTTAGGGATTCTCCAAGGCAAAAACTTTTCATTTGTCTTTTTATGAACCGCCTGGGTCTGTGGACTTAGCGATAAGAGGTTTATAAAGAAACATGAACAATTGAGGAAGGGGGTGGCAATCACATGCCAACTATTAACCAACTGGTACGCAAAGGACGTCAAGCTAAAGTTGAAAAGTCCAAATCACCAGCATTGCAAAAAGGGTTCAACGCTTTGAAACGTGAATCTACTAACATCAGTGCCCCACAAAAACGTGGTGTCTGCACTCGTGTAGGTACAATGACTCCACGTAAACCGAACTCTGCACTTCGTAAATATGCCCGTGTTCGTTTGACGAACCGTCTCGAGGTAACTGCTTATATCCCGGGTATCGGACATAACTTGCAAGAGCACAGTGTTGTATTGATTCGCGGAGGTAAAGTTAAGGACCTTGCAGGGGTTCGTTACCACATCGTTCGTGGAGCACTCGATACTGCAGGCGTGAACAACCGTATGCAAGCTCGTTCTAAATACGGTGCTAAACGTCCTAAAGCTAAAAAAGCCTAACACATTATAAGAAGCGATCCTGAATATTCTTTGGCTTAATGTCCAGAGTACAGGATCAGCTTAGCAAGAAAGAAAGGGGGATATCCATGCCACGCAAAGGTCCAGTTACGAAAAGAGACGTGTTGCCAGATCCGGTATACAACTCCAAGTTGGTTACTCGTTTGATCAACCGCATCATGCTCGACGGAAAACGCGGTGTTGCTCAAAGCATTCTGTATAATGCGTTCAAGTTGATCCAAGAACGCACGGGTAATGACCCGATGGAAGTATTTGAGACAGCAATCAAGAATATCATGCCAGTCCTGGAAGTTAAAGCTCGCCGTGTCGGCGGTGCCAACTACCAAGTACCAATCGAGGTAAAACCAGAGAGACGTACTGCTTTGGGTTTACGTTGGCTCGTGAACTACTCCCGCAACCGCGGTGAGAAAACAATGGAAGAGCGTTTGGCGGCTGAGATCATCGACGCTTCCAACAACACAGGCGCTTCCGTTAAGAAACGTGAAGATACGCACAAAATGGCTGAAGCGAACAAAGCGTTTGCTCACTACCGTTGGTAGGATTCAGTTCACAATAAAAACTTCAATTTTGAAGGGAGACCCATTTCATGGCAAGAGAGTTCTCCTTGAAAAATACACGTAATATCGGGATCATGGCTCATATTGATGCGGGTAAAACCACGACAACTGAGCGGATCTTGTTCTACACAGGCCGTACGCACAAAATCGGTGAAGTTCACGAAGGCGCTGCGACAATGGACTGGATGGAACAGGAACAGGAGCGCGGAATTACGATTACTTCCGCTGCGACTACCGCTGCTTGGAAAGGCCACCGCGTTAATATCATTGATACCCCGGGACACGTTGACTTCACTGTTGAAGTTGAACGTTCCCTTCGTGTATTGGACGGAGCAGTTGGTGTATTCAGTGCGAAAGAAGGCGTTGAGCCTCAGTCTGAAACTGTATGGAGACAGGCTGACCGTTACGGCGTACCTCGTATCGCTTACGTAAATAAAATGGATATCATCGGTGCTGACTTTTTGAACGTTGTCGCTGACATGCGTGATCGCCTTCAAGCGAACGCTGTTGCGATCCAACTGCCAATCGGCGCTGAAAATGATTTCATTGGTATCATCGATATCGTTGAACAAAAGGCTCATATGTACAAAGATGACCTTGGACAAAATATCGAAGAAACCGAAATTCCTGCGGAATTTGCTGATCAAGTTGAAGAACTCCGCAACGAATTGATTGAGCGGGTTGCAGAACTCGACGAAGAATTGACTATGAAATACCTGGAAGGCGAAGAGATCACTGTTGAAGAGATCAAATCCGCTCTCCGTAAAGGTGTAGTAGAAGTTAAGATCTTCCCAGTAATCTGTGGATCCTCTTATCGTAACAAAGGTGTTCAACTGATGTTGGATGCTGTAATCGACTACTTGCCAGCTCCAGTGGACGTTCCAGCAATCAAGGGTCTCCTTGAAGATGGAACTGAAGCAGTTCGCAAGTCTTCCGATGAAGAGCCATTCTCTGCATTGGCCTTCAAAATCATGACTGACCCTTACGTTGGTAAATTGACATTCTTCCGCGTATACTCCGGTATTCTTCAATCCGGTTCTTACGTATTGAATGCCACTAAAAACAAACGTGAGCGTATCGGTCGTATCCTTCAAATGCACGCGAACAGCCGTCAAGAGATCACTGAAGTTTACTCCGGTGACATTGCAGCTGCCGTAGGTTTGAAAGATACAGGTACAGGTGATACACTATGTGATGAGAAAAACCCGGTTATCTTGGAATCGATGAACTTCCCTGATCCGGTTATCGAAATCGCCGTTGAACCTAAAACCAAAGCTGACCAAGATAAAATGGGTGTTGCTCTCGGCAAGTTGACAGAAGAGGATCCAACTCTTCGCGCTCACACTGACGAAGAAACAGGCCAAACAATCTTGGCAGGTATGGGTGAGCTTCACCTTGATATCATCATCGACCGTATGCGTCGTGAGTTCAAGGTTGAAACTACTGTGGGTAAACCACAAGTAGCTTACCGTGAAACATTCCGTGCTCCAGCGCGTGTTGAAGGTAAATTCGTTCGTCAATCCGGTGGTCGTGGTCAATACGGTCACGTATGGGTTGAGTTCGAACCACTCGAGCCAGGTACAGGCAGTCAGTTCGAAAGTAAGATTGTCGGTGGTTCGGTTCCGAGAGAATACATTCAACCAGCACTGTCAGGGATTGAAGAGCAAATGAAAAACGGCGTTATTGCAGGCTTCCCGCTTGTAGACGTTAAGGCTACAATTGTAGACGGATCTTACCATGATGTCGATTCCAACGAGATGGCGTTTAAAATTGCCGGATCGATGGCGCTGAAAGCAGCAAAAGACAAATGTAGTCCAGTTCTGCTTGAGCCAATCATGAAAGTAGAAGTAACCGTTCCGGAAGAGTACATGGGTGACGTTATGGGTATGCTTAACTCCCGTCGTGGCCGCATTGAAGGTATGGATTCCCGTAGTGGAGCTCAAATCATTCGTGCTAAAGTACCTTTGTCCGAAATGTTCGGATACTCTACAACTCTTCGTTCCGGTACTCAAGGACGCGGCGTATTCTCCATGGAGCTTTCTCACTATGAAGAAGTTCCTAAGAGCATCGCTGAAGAGATCGTTGCCAAAACAAAAGGCACCGAGTAGTTTTCTCACACTGGACGCTAGTGCATAGGGATATAATCTTCTAGATGCTAACGTCCAGTGAAAACATAAAATTTAACATTTTAAGGAGGCCACGTTCAAATGGCAAAGGCTAAATACGAACGTAATAAACCACACGTTAACATTGGTACTATCGGTCACGTCGACCATGGTAAAACAACTCTGACTGCTGCAATCACTACTGTATTGTCCAAAACTTACGGTGGCGCAGCGATCGCTTTCGATCAAATCGACAAAGCTCCAGAAGAGCGCGAACGCGGTATCACAATCTCCACAGCTCACGTTGAGTACGAAACTGACGCTCGTCACTACGCTCACGTTGACTGCCCAGGTCACGCCGACTATGTTAAAAACATGATCACTGGCGCGGCACAAATGGACGGAGCTATCTTGGTAGTATCCGCAGCTGACGGCCCAATGCCACAAACTCGTGAGCACATCTTGCTCTCCCGTCAAGTAGGCGTACCTTACATCGTTGTATTCTTGAACAAATGCGACATGGTTGAAGACGAAGAGTTGTTGGAACTGGTTGAAATGGAAGTTCGCGACTTGCTCAACGAATATGAGTTCCCAGGTGACGATACTCCAATCACTCGTGGATCCGCTCGTGAAGCTCTGCAAAACCCTGAAGGTGAGTGGGCTCAAAAAATCGTTGAGATGTTCAAAGAAATCGATACTTACATCCCAACTCCAGAGCGCGACACTGACAAACCTTTCTTGATGCCAGTAGAGGACGTATTCTCCATCACTGGTCGTGGTACAGTTGCTACAGGTCGTGTAGAGCGTGGTACTGTTAAAGTCGGTGAAGAGATCGAAATCGTGGGTATCCACGAAGAAACTAAAAAATCCGTAGTTACGGGCGTTGAAATGTTCCGTAAATTGCTGGATTCCGCTCAAGCGGGTGACAACATCGGCGCATTGCTGCGTGGTGTTGACCGTGAAAGCATCGAGCGTGGACAAGTACTTGCTAAACCAGGTTCTGTTAAACCACACACAGAATTTACAGCTCAAGTATACGTTCTGACTAAAGAAGAGGGTGGACGTCACAAACCTTTCTTCACAGGATACCGTCCACAATTCTACTTCCGTACAACTGACGTAACAGGTATCATCAACCTGCCAGAAGGTACTGAAATGGTAATGCCAGGCGACAACATCACAGTAACTGTACAACTGATCAATCCAATTGCGATTGAAGAAGGTACACGCTTCGCGATCCGCGAAGGTGGACGTACGGTTGGTGCCGGTGCGGTAGCATCCATCCAAAAATAATTCAGCTTTCCGCTGAGTAAGCATATGCAACAGTGTACTGGAACGAGTAACATTGTACTGTAACGAAGCTTCGGAAGAGTTCTTTATCCGACATCGGATAAAGAACTCTTTTATTATGTATAAGAGATTCGGAACCTGCGTCATAATGTGAATAGCATTCAGATGTATATAAAAGATCGGTTAAGGCAGCTTGCATAACAATGAAACAACACATTAAACAACGTCATTTCGATATGAAAAGATTAGTTTAAATGTTTTTCTTAAATATGCTTGCAATACGCCCATTTTTTCTATATAATAATGAATGTTGTTCTGAGACGTTGCGATGATGTGAGAGGTTACTGGCACACCCGGCCCCTTTGCCATGGGAGGGTTGTTGGAAAATTTTCACGGAGTATGTCCGATAATAAATTGGGCGATAGAAGGAGGGACTAAAATGGCAAAGCAAAAAATTCGTATTCGTTTGAAAGCTTACGACCACAGAATTCTTGATCAATCCGCGGAGAAAATTGTTGAAACAGCAAAACGTTCGGGTGCTGGTGTATCCGGTCCGATTCCGCTTCCAACTGAAAAACAAATCATTACTATTCTTCGTGCGGTACACAAGTACAAGGATTCTCGGGAGCAATTCGAGCAACGCACACATAAGCGTTTGATCGACATCGTTAACCCGACTCCACAAACTGTGGATGCCTTGATGCGCTTGGATCTACCGTCCGGTGTAGATATCGAAATCAAACTGTAATATAAATCAACAAGACCATGTATAAAGGAAAAGAGGTGTCAACATGAAAGGTATCTTAGGAAAAAAACTTGGAATGACTCAAGTGTTTACCGCTGATGGTAACGTAGTGCCAGTAACAGTTATCGAAGCAGGACCTTGTGTTGTTTTGCAAAAGAAAGATCTTGAGAACGATGGCTACGAAGCAGTTCAAATCGGTTACTCCGATAAGAAAGAGAAAAATGCCAACAAGCCAGAAGCAGGACACGCTAAAAAAGCGAATACTGCCCCTAAGCGCTACGTTCGTGAACTTCGCGGCATCAACATCGCGGAATATGAAGTTGGCCAAGAGTTGAAAGCTGACATTTTCGCAGAAGGCGAATTCGTTGACGTAACGGGTATTTCTAAAGGTAAAGGTTTTGCCGGCGTAATCAAACGTTGGGGACAAAGCACTGGACCTATGTCTCACGGTTCTCGTTATCACCGTGGCCCGGGTTCGATGGGTTCGATCCAAGCTAACCGCGTTCCTAAAGGCAAACACTTGCCAGGACACATGGGTCATGAGACTGTTACAATCCAACGTCTTGAAGTTGTTAAAGTAGACGCTGAGCGTAACGTGTTGCTCGTGAAGGGTTCTATTCCTGGACCGAAAAACAGTCTTGTAAAAGTTAAAGAAACGGTGAAAAAATAACCACTGAAGAAAGGAGGAACACAAAATGCCAAAAGTATCAGTTTACAATGTAGATGGTAGCCAAGTGGGCGAAGTAGAACTGAACGATGCAGTATTCGGAGTAGAGCCGAACACTTCCGTTCTGTACGATGCAGTGCTTATGCAACGCGCTTCCCTTCGTCAAGGTACCCACAAAGTAAAAGGACGTTCTGAAGTACGTGGCGGCGGACGTAAGCCTTGGAAACAAAAAGGTACAGGTCGCGCTCGTCAAGGTTCGATTCGTTCTCCACAATGGAAAGGCGGCGGTATCGTATTTGGTCCGACACCACGGAGCTATGCGTACAAACTGCCTAAGAAAGTTCGCCGTTTGGCGATCAAATCAGCTCTTTCATCCAAAGTGCTCGACAATGACATTATCGTTTTGGATGCTCTTTCGCTGAGCACACCTAAAACAAAAGAATTTGCAGCCATCTTGAACAACTTGAAAGTTGGACGCAAAGCTTTGATCGTAGCTCCTAGCTATGATGATAATGTGGCTCTTTCCGCACGGAATATTCCTGGCGTGAAATTCGTAGCAGCTGACGGCATTAATGTTCTTGACGTGCTTGCGCACGACAAACTGATCATTACGAAAGAAGCAGTTCAGAAGGTAGAGGAGGTGCTCGCGTAATGAAGGATCCTCGTGATATTGTTAAACGTCCGATTATTACGGAACGTACTGCTGACATGATGAATGACTTGAAATATGTATTTGAAGTCGATATCCGTGCAAACAAAACCGAGATCAAAAAAGCCGTGGAAGCTATTTTCAACGTAAAAGTGAAAAACGTGAACACTCTTCGTGTTCCAGCTAAGCCTAAACGGTACGGACGTTATTCCGGATATACTAGCGAATGGAAAAAAGCGTTTGTAACACTGACACAAGACAGCAAAACGCTTGAGTTCTTTGAAACTGTATAATTGAAATTGTTGAAGTAAGGAGGGAAACCCAGTGCCAATCAAAAAGTATAAACCGACATCCCCGGCAAGACGGAACATGTCCGTATCTACATTTGAGGAAATCACCACAGATCAGCCGGAGAAATCGTTGTTGGCCCCACTGAGCAAAAAGGCTGGCCGCAACAACCAAGGTAAAATTACAGTTCGTCACCACGGTGGTGGACACAAACGTAAATACCGCATCATTGACTTCAAACGTACTAAAGATGGAATACCGGGCCGCGTTGCTACGATCGAGTATGACCCGAACCGTACATCGAACATCGCCCTGATCCACTATGCTGATGGTGAGAAACGTTACATCATCGCTCCTAAAGGATTGAAAGTTGGAGATCAAATCTTCTCCGGTCCTGAATCCGACATCAAAATTGGTAACGCACTGCCACTCGAAAACATTCCAGTAGGTACCGTTATCCACAACATCGAGTTGAAACCAGGTAAAGGCGGACAATTGGTTCGTGCTGCTGGTACAGAAGCTCAATTGCTTGGTAAAGAAGAAAAATACGTTTCCGTTCGTCTCTCTTCCGGAGAAGTACGTCGTATTCTGAAAGTTTGCCGTGCAACAATCGGTTCTGTTGGTAACCAAGACCACGAGCTCATCAAAATCGGTAAAGCCGGTCGTAGCCGTTGGTTGGGACAACGTCCTGAAGTTCGTGGTGTAGTAATGAACCCTAACGATCACCCTCACGGTGGTGGTGAAGGTCGTGCTCCAATCGGACGTAAATCGCCAATGTCACCATGGGGTAAACCTACTCTTGGTTACAAAACGCGTAAGAAAAATAAAGCTTCTGATAAATACATCATTCGCCGCCGCACGAAGTAATACACACTGTGCATAACTTCGTGAGGCATCTGCGGATGCATAAACGCTACGTTTGAAGGGAGGATCTCCACATGGGTCGCAGTTTGAAAAAAGGGCCATTCATTGATGGCTACATGCTGAAAAAGGTAGAAGAGATGGACGCTTCCGGTAAAAAGAACGTTATCAAAACCTGGTCCCGTCGCTCTACAATTTTCCCACAATTCATCGGACACACATTCGGCGTATATGACGGACGTAAACACGTGCCAGTATACGTGACTGAGGACATGGTCGGACACAAATTGGGTGAGTTCGCTCCAACCCGTACGTACAAAGGCCATACTGATGATGACAAGAAAACAAGAAGATAAATGAACATCTTTAATGTTTGAGAGGAGGTTACACAATGGAAGCAAAAGCACATGCTAAGTTTATCCGGATTGCTCCTCGTAAAGTTCAACTCGTTGTTGACTTGATTCGCGGCAAGCAAGTTGGTGAGGCGGTTGCCATTCTCCGTCACACTCCGAAATCCGCTTCTCCAATCGTTGAGAAGTTGCTTAACTCCGCTATTGCGAATGCGGAACATAACTATTCTATGGATGTTAATAACTTGGTCATTTCGCAAGCTTACGTGAACCAAGGACCGACAATGAAACGTTTCCGCCCTCGTGCAATGGGACGTGCAAGTCGTATTAACAAACGTACTAGCCACATCACTTTGGTGGTATCTGAAAAGTAGAAGGAGGGAAAACGTGTGGGCCAAAAGGTAAATCCGGTCGGACTCCGTGTCGGAGTTATCCGTGACTGGGAATCTAAATGGTATGCAGGCAAAGACTTCGGTGATCTTTTGATGGAAGACGTGAAAATTCGTGAATTCCTGAAAAATAAATTGAAAGACTCCGCTATGTCTCGTGTTGAAATCGAGAGAGCGGCTAACCGCGTGAACGTAACGATTCACACAGCGAAACCAGGTATGGTAATCGGTAAAGGTGGATCTGAAGTTGAGAATCTTCGTAACCAAATTACGAAAATTGCTGGCGGTAAAAAAGTACACATCAACATCTCTGAAATTAAGAACCAAGACCTGGACGCAATCCTGGTAGCAGAAAGCATTGCACAACAACTGGAACGTCGCGTTTCTTTCCGTCGTGCTCTGAAACAAGCTATTCAAAGAACAATGCGCTCTGGTGCAAAAGGTATTAAAACTCAAGTGGGCGGACGTCTTGGCGGTGCTGAGATCGCACGTTCGGAAGGCTACAGCGAAGGAACTGTTCCACTGCACACGCTTCGTGCCGACATCGACTACGGTACAGCAGAGGCTCATACAACTTACGGCCGTATCGGCGTAAAAGTATGGATCTATCGTGGAGAGGTTCTTCCTACGGCTAAGAAACAAGCTGCTAAGGAAGGAGGCAACTAATCATGTTGGTACCAAAACGTGTAAAACACCGTAAGCAACAACGCGGACATATGAAAGGCCAAGCAAAAGGCGGAACTACGCTGAACTTTGGCGAATACGGTCTGCAAGCTACGGAACCGGCTTGGATTACGAACCGTCAAATCGAAGCGGCTCGTATTGCGATGACTCGTTACATCAAACGTGGTGGTAAAGTCTGGATCAAAATTTTCCCTGACAAACCAATCACTCAAAAGCCTCTCGAGGTTCGGATGGGTAGCGGTAAAGGTAACGTAGAAAAATGGGTTGCAGTTGTGAAACCAGGTAAGATCATGTTTGAACTTGCAGGTGTACCGGAGGAGATCGCACGCGAAGCGATGCGTCTTGCCGCTCACAAACTGCCAATCAAAACGAAGTTTGTGAAACGTGAAGAATTGGGTGGTGAAGCAAATGAAAGCTAGTGAATTTCGCAACCTAACCTCTGCTGAAATCGAGCAAAAGATTGCCGGATTTAAAGAAGAACTCTTTAACCTCCGCTTTCAACTCGCTACCGGTCAGCTGGATAACCCGACTCGAATCCGTGATGTGCGGAAAGAAATAGCTCGTGCTAAAACCATCATCCGTGAAAGAGAACTGGGTATCGGTTAATTAGAGGTCGGATATACATTCCGTCCGTAATCAGGAAGGAGGCCAACAATGAGCGAAGAACGTAACGCACGTAAAGTGCAAACTGGTAAAGTTGTTAGCGATAAAATGGATAAAACGATTGTTGTTGCTGTAGAAACTTACAAAAACCATAAATTGTACCATAAACGCATCAAGGTTACTAAAAAGTTCAAAGCGCATGACGAAGAAAACACTGCGAAAATCGGTGACACGGTGAAAATCATGGAGACTCGTCCGCTTTCGAAAGATAAACGCTGGAGACTTACTGAAATCGTAGAAAAAGCGGTTATCATCTAATGCATTATCAGCATAGCTGGAAGGAGGAATACTAAATGATTCAACCATTTACACGTTTGGCTGTAGCCGACAACTCCGGTGCGAAGGAACTGATGTGTATCCGCGTACTCGGCGGTACGGGACGTCGTACAGCACAAATCGGTGATCTGATCGTTTGTTCTGTAAAACAAGCAACACCAGGCGGCGTTGTCAAAAAAGGTGATGTAGTTAGAGCGGTTGTCGTTCGTACGAAACGTTCTGTACGTCGTAAAGACGGTTCCTACATCGGTTTTGATGAAAATGCAGCTGTTGTTGTAAAAGACGACAGAAGCCCACGTGGAACACGTATTTTCGGACCTGTTGCTCGTGAACTTCGCGAGAAAGACTTCATGAAAATCGTTTCCTTGGCCCCAGAGGTTATCTAATAGATTAAGCTCGTGATGTTTAGAAACAGGAGGTGTACGAAATGCCAAGAGTGAAAAAAGTTCTGGAATCCCATAACAACAAACTTCACGTTAAAAAAGAAGATACGGTTATGGTGATCAGCGGTAAAGACAAAGGTAAAAAAGGCCGTGTCATCGCTGCTTATCCTCGTGAGAACCGCGTCCTTGTGGAAGGTGTTAACATGATCAAAAAACACCAGAAGCCTAACCAGCAAAATCCGCAAGGCGGCATTATCGAGAAGGAAGCTCCGATTCACGTTTCCAACGTGATGCACATCGATCCAAAGAGCGGAAAAGTAACCCGTGTTGGTTACAAAGTGTTGGATAACGGAAAGAAAGTGCGCGTTGCTAAACGTTCCGGAGAAATTATCGACTAATTGAACCGAATGAGAAAGGAGGGCTATGATTCATGGCATCAAGAATGAAAGAACGTTACCTGCAAGAAATCGCTCCTGGTTTGATGCAGAAGTTTAACTATACAACGGTAATGCAAGTGCCTAAAATCGAGAAAATCGTTATCAACATGGGTGTGGGCGACGCTGTCCAAAACTCTAAAGTGTTGGATTCCGCAGTAAACGATTTGCAACTGATCGCGGGTCAAAAACCTGTAATCACTCGTGCTAAGAAATCTATCGCAGGTTTCAAACTGCGTGAGAACATGCCTATCGGTGTGAAAGTTACATTGCGCGGCGAGCGTATGTACTACTTCCTCGATAAATTGTTCAACGTTACATTGCCTCGTGTCCGCGACTTCCGCGGTGTATCGAGCAAAGCGTTCGACGGACGTGGTAACTACACACTGGGTCTGAAAGAACAATTGATCTTCCCAGAGATCGAGTATGATAAAGTAGACAAAGTCCGCGGTATGGACATTGTTATTGTAACAACGGCGAAAACAGACGAAGAGTCCCGTGAGTTGCTCACGCAACTGGGAATGCCTTTCGTAAAATAAAGTTGGCATAACGTTTCCGGGTGTCTGGAAGGACTCCCTTTTCTCCGAAATTATTTAGGAGGTGTCAGGCTAAAGTGGCAAAAACTTCGATGAAAGTTAAACAACAACGCACACCAAAGTTTAAAGTACGTGCTTATACACGCTGTGAGCGTTGCGGACGTCCACATTCGGTGCTGCAAAAGTACAAAATTTGCAGAATTTGCTTCCGTGAATTAGCTTATAAAGGCCAGATTCCTGGCGTGAAAAAAGCAAGCTGGTAAAAAGTCCTGAACGGGAAGGAGGTTAACTCACAATGACTATGTCTGATCCAATTGCAGATATGCTTACTCGTATTCGTAACGCGAACACTGTTCGTCACGAAACAGTAGAAATGCCTGCTTCGACAATGAAAAAACAAATCGCCGATATCCTGAAGCGTGAAGGTTTCATCCGTGACGCTGAAGTTATCGATGATAACAAACAAGGGATTATCCGTGTTTTCCTGAAATACGGTCAAAATAACGAGCGCGTTATCACTGGTCTGAAAAGAATCAGTAAACCTGGTCTTCGTGTTTACACGAAAAGCAACGAAGTACCTCGTGTACTTGGTGGCCTGGGTATCGCGATCATCTCGACATCCAAAGGTGTTATGACGGACAAAGAAGCTCGTCAATCTAAATCCGGCGGAGAAGTCGTTTGCTACGTTTGGTAATATAACGTCACAAGATAGGAGGTGCAACATATGTCTCGTATTGGTCGCAAACCAATTACAGTACCAAGTGGTGTGGACATCACACTGGACAACACCGTTATTACGGTAAAAGGACCAAAAGGAACTCTGACTCGTGAACTTCATAAAGACATGAAGGTTACAGTTGAGAACAACGAAATTACAGTTGTGCGTCCTTCCGATAACAAAACTCACCGTTCTTTGCACGGCACAACGCGCAGCGTTGTAAGCAACATGGTGAGCGGCGTTACTGAAGGATTCGCAAAATCTCTGGAGTTGGTTGGGGTCGGATATCGTGCAAGCAAATCCGGAGATAAAATCGTTCTGAACGTTGGATACTCTCACCCGGTTGAAATTACACCGGAAGCGGGAATTGAATTCGAAGTTCCTTCGAATACAAAAATCATCGTTCGCGGGATCGACAAAGAGCGCGTAGGTGCTTACGCTGCTAAAATCCGTTCCGTTCGTGAACCTGAGCCGTACAAAGGTAAAGGTATTAAATATGAAGGCGAGCGTATCATCCGTAAGGAAGGTAAAGCCGGTAAGAAGAAATAAGATTTCTCTTACCGCCTTTGCGCGGCTTTCGGCTTGCTTGCTTCGTGTGTTTCTAATATACCCCGTGGCTTCCGGTTTGAAGCCAGCGAGGTAACCTGAAAGGAGTGAATCCCTGAGATGATTACGAAACAAGATAAAAACAAGGCTCGTCTGAAAAGACACCTGCGTGTTCGTAAGAAAATCCAAGGAACGGCAGCACGTCCTCGTTTGAACGTATTCCGTTCTGGTAAACATATGTACGCTCAAATTATCGATGACGTAGCTGGTGTAACGATCGCTTCCGCGTCTACTGTAGACAAAGAACTGAGCAGCGACATCAAAAACGGCGCTTCTGTTGAGTCAGCTCGTAAAGTTGGCGAACTCGTTGCAAAACGTGCGAAAGACAAAGGCGTTTCTAACATCGTATTTGACCGTAGCGGATATCTGTACCATGGTCGTATCGCAGCATTGGCTGAAGCGGCTCGTGAAGCAGGACTTGAGTTTTAAGATATTTTTCAAAAGGAGGTTAACGACTTGCGTGTAGATCCGAATACTTTGGAACTGACTGAAAGAGTTGTAAATATTAATCGCGTAGCTAAAGTAGTAAAAGGCGGACGCCGTTTCAGCTTTAGCGCACTGGTTGTAGTCGGCGACGGCAACGGCTGGGTTGGAGCTGGTATCGGTAAAGCGGGCGAAGTACCTGATGCAATTCGCAAAGGTATTGAAGATGCTAAGAAAAACCTTGTACACGTTCCACTCGTAGGAACATCGATTCCTCACTTGGTAACAGGTAAGTTCGGCGCAGGACGCGTTCTGTTGAAACCAGCATCTGAAGGTACTGGTGTTATCGCTGGTGGTCCTGTACGTGCGGTTCTCGAACTTGCTGGTGTAGGTGACATTTTGACAAAATCTCTGGGTTCTTCGAATTCCATGAACATGGTCAATGCGACTTTGGAAGGTTTGTCCCGTTTGAAGCGTGCTGAAGACGTGGCTAAACTGCGCGGAAAATCCGTCGAAGAGCTTCTGGGTTAAGGAGGGAATCTCATGGCTAAATTGGAAATTACCCTCGTCCGCAGCTTGATCGGACGTCCGGAGACGCAAAGAACAACTGTGAAAACATTGGGCTTGCGCAAAATCAACAGCAAAGTGGTTCAAAATGATAATCCAGCCATTCGTGGTATGATTAACAAAGTAAGTCACTTGGTAGCTGTTAAAGAAGTAGAAGCTTAATACGGGATATTCCCATAAATCTTTAAGGAGGTGCAACGAACGATGAAGTTACATGAGCTTTCCCCAGCTCCTGGATCCCGCAAAGAGCGTAAACGTCTTGGTCGCGGTCCAAGTAGTGGTACGGGTAAAACATCAGGTCGCGGTCACAAAGGACAAAACGCTCGTTCCGGCGGTGGTGTACGTCCGGGCTTCGAAGGTGGACAAAATCCATTGTATCGTCGCTTGCCAAAACGTGGTTTCGTAAACCCAACTCGCAAGGAATATGCGGTTGTGAATATTGAAGACCTGAACAGTTTTGCTGCGGGTACTGAAGTAACTCCAGAATTCTTGATGACGAACGGCGTAGTTAAAAACGCTAAATCCGGAATCAAGATCCTGGGTAACGGTGAAGTCACTGTGAAGCTGACTGTTAAAGCTAACAAGTTTTCTCAATCTGCGGTGGAGAAAATTGAAGCTGCCGGCGGTACAACCGAGGTGATTTAATGTTCAAGACCCTAAAGAATATCTGGCGGGTTGAAGATCTGCGCAAAAGGGTATTATTTACCCTTTTTGTACTGATCATTTACCGCATCGGATCCTTCGTTCCAGTACCTGGAGTAAACAAAGAGGTTTTCGAAGCGACAAATTCTGCGGGTAAAGAAGTTTTTGGACTTCTCAATACGTTCTCGGGTGGAGCACTGTTCCAGTTCTCGATCTTTGCACTCGGGATCGTACCTTACATCACTGCGTCTATCATAGTACAGTTGCTTTCCATGGACGTTATCCCTAAGTTAGCGGAATGGGCTAAGCAAGGTGAACAAGGTAAGAAAAAATCAGCTCAGCTGACTCGTTATTTGACGATCGGTCTGGCATTGATTCAAGCGTTTGGTACGTCGATCGGATTCAACCGCTTGTACAATACAGAGATGGTGCCTAACGCCACTTTTGCTGATTATATCTTGATCGCGATTGTACTTACGGCCGGTACTTCATTCCTGATGTGGCTTGGTGAGCAGATCACCGAGAAGGGCATAGGAAACGGGATTTCGATTCTGATCTTCGCGGGTATCCTCTCAACGGTGCCTAACATTATCAAACAGACAATCGAGTCCGACTTCATTCAACCTGATCAGTTGTTCATGAACATCCTTAAAGGTGTAATCGTCGCAATTGTTATTGTGTTGATTATCATCGGTGTCATTTACATTCAGCAGGCGATTCGGAAAATTCCTGTACAGTACGCGAAACGCGTCGTAGGTAACAAAATGTACGGTGGACAGAATACACATATCCCGCTGAAGATTAACGCAGCAGGTGTTATCCCTGTCATCTTTGCTTCATCTCTGTTGATGTTCCCAACGATTATCGCCAACTTCTGGGCTGATCGTTTATGGGCACAGTGGATCGGACAAAATCTGACTACTCACAAACCTCTGGGTATGTTATTGTATGTCGTGATGATCTTCGGTTTCACTTTCTTCTATACTTTCGTACAGATGAATCCACAGCAGATGGCTGATAATATGAAAAAGAACGGCGGTTACATCCCAGGCATTCGCCCGGGTAAAGCAACCGAGAAATATCTGACCCGTGTCATGACTCGTTTGACAATGGCCGGAGCCATCTTCTTGGCAGTCATTTCCGTTCTGCCTGTATTCTTAGGGGCACTTTCTGGTTTGCCTCAATCGGCGCAAATTGGAGGAACGTCTCTCCTGATCGTTATCGGTGTTGCGCTCGATACCATGAAGCAAATCGAAAGCCAATTGATCAAACGCCACTACAAAGGTTTTATCAATAAATAGGCAATAGGTACCGGTCAAGCTAAGATTTACTTGCCGGCACCTATTGTGCTGTTTGTTGATGTAGGGTAGTCTTGGAGGGAGTGACATAACGTGAACATCCTATTCATGGGCCCTCCGGGGGCAGGAAAAGGAACACAAGCAGACGTCATCGTGAAAGAGTTCGGTATTCCCCACATTTCAACAGGCGATGCATTTCGTCTGGCGATTAAGCAGGGAACTCCCATTGGCCTGAAAGCCAAGGAATATATGGATCAAGGATTGCTTGTACCAGATGATGTAACCATCGGCATCGTTGAAGAACGGTTGCAGCAGCCTGACTGCAGAGAAGGATTCCTCTTGGATGGTTTTCCAAGAACCCTGTCTCAAGCAGAAGCGCTTGATGGCATCCTGGACCGACTGAACTCAGGTCTCGATCATGTAATCAACCTGAAAGTGGACCGCGACAAATTGCTGGCTCGTTTGACGGGTCGTCGCATTTGCAAAAACTGTGGCGCCACTTATCATGTCGTATTCAATCCGCCTAAGCAGGAAGGTATTTGTGATAAATGCGGCGGCGAGTTGTACCAACGCTCGGATGATAACGAAGAGAGCGTAGGAACCCGTCTTGACGAATATATCAACAAAACAGCACCACTCCTCACGTTTTATGAGAACAAAGGTCTTCTTCGTCAAATGAACGGAGAACAGGATATTGATCAAGTCTCTCAAGAGATCGTGTCCTTACTGCGAGGTTAATTGAATGATCATTGGTAAGTCCGAAACGGAACTGGGCTTGATGAGGGAAGCAGGGAGAATCGTTGCGGAAACGCATCGTCTCTTGGCAGAGCATATCGCTCCCGGTATTACGACTGGAGAACTTGACCATATGGCCGATCAATACATCCGCAGTCAAGGAGCTGTGCCGTCTTTCAAAGGTTATAACGGTTTTCCTGCCAGTGTGTGCGCTTCAGTAAATGAAGAGTTGGTGCATGGATTTCCCGGCAAACGCAAGTTGAACGAGGGCGATATCGTTACGTTTGACATTGGCGCGCAGTACCAGGGGTATCATGGAGATTCTGCCTGGACTTATCCGGTCGGCCGTATTTCCGAAGAAGCCCGTCGTCTTCTGGACGTTACCGAGGCTTCGTTATACGCAGGTCTGGCGCTGGTTAAACCGGACATTCGCTTGTTTACTATATCTCATGCGATTCAGAAATATATTGAGGATGCCGGTTTTTCGGTAGTTCGGGAATATGTCGGTCACGGCATAGGAGCGGATCTGCACGAAGAACCCCAAATTCCGAACTATGGTCTTCCTGATCGGGGACCACGGCTTAAAGCGGGCATGGTGCTGGCCATAGAGCCGATGGTTAACGTAGGTAGCCGGTATGTGAAAACGTTGGAAGATAACTGGACTGTCGTTACTGTTGACGGATCGTTATGTGCCCACTTTGAACACACCGTAGCAGTTACACCAGATGGCATGGAAATTTTCACAAAACTGAATGCGTAGGTGATGAGGCATGAATAATCAGTCTAATCCGCAGCTCGGTCAACTTGTGAAGATCCGTAAAGGCCGCAATGCGGACCAAGCCGCGGTAATTGTTGCTATAGCGGACAGTAGGTTCGTGTATATAGCGGATGGAGACAAACGTAAGTTTGATCAACCCAAGAAGAAGAATATTCTTCATCTGGAGCTCCAGCCGATGATCAGCAGCGAGGTTGTAAACAGTTTAAACGAGAGTGGTCGGGTGACAAACGGAAAGCTCCGCTATGCGGTTCATTCGTTTCTGGAATCCACCAACATTCAAGCTGAAGAGAAAGGAGACTGACTAATGGCCAAGGAAGATGTCATTGAAGTGGAAGGCACGGTTCTTGAACCGCTGCCGAATGCAACATTCAAGGTTGAGCTTGAGAACGGTCATCAAATTCTCGCTCACGTTTCCGGCAAGCTGCGGATGCACTTTATCCGTATCCTGACTGGTGACAAAGTAGTTGTTCAGTTATCGCCTTATGATCTGACAAAAGGACGTATAACTTACCGTAAATAGTAGTAGACAGTTGCAATGAACTGTGAAGCTTGAAGCGGGTTTTGCCCGGCAAAACTTGCGAAAGCTTCGAAGCCGGTTTTACAATGGTAAAACGAGGTCAATGCTTACGAAGAGAGTTTTGCTAAGCAGAACTTTGAGGAGGTAATTCACATGAAGGTAAGACCTTCGGTCAAACCGATTTGCGAAAAATGCAAAGTCATTCGCCGCAAAGGGAATGTTATGGTTATCTGTGAAAATCCGAAACACAAACAAAAACAAGGTTAATGAAGGGGGTGTAGCGTAAAATGGCACGTATAGCTGGTGTGGATTTGCCACGTGATAAGCGCGTTGAGATCGCCTTGACTTATATTTTCGGAATCGGTAAAACGACTTCCCAGAAAATTCTGAGCTCTACAGGCATCAATCCGGACACTCGTGTTCGTGATTTGACGGAAGATGAAGTCAGCAAATTGCGTGAAAGTATCGACAAAGAGGTCAAAGTAGAAGGTGACCTGCGTCGTGAAATCTCTTTGAATATTAAACGTTTGACGGAGATCGGTTGTTACCGTGGAGTTCGTCATCGTCGTGGTCTGCCTGTTCGTGGACAACGTACGAAAACGAATGCTCGTACTCGTAAAGGTCCTCGTCGTACAGTAGCGAACAAGAAGAAATAATAAGGGGGGATAAGAGAAAATGGCTAAACCGAAAAAAGTCGTACGTACTAAACGTCGTGACCGTAAAAATATTGAATCTGGCGTGGCACATATCCGTTCCACTTTCAATAACACTATCGTTACTATTACGGATCCTCACGGAAACGCAATTTCGTGGGCAAGCTCCGGCGGCCTCGGATTCAGAGGTTCCCGTAAATCGACTCCGTTTGCTGCACAAATGGCTGCTGAGACTGCTGCCAAAGCTGCAATGGAACATGGGATGAAAGCCGTTGAGGTTATGGTTAAAGGACCAGGCGCAGGCCGTGAAGCAGCGATCCGCTCTTTGCAAGCTGCAGGTCTGGAAGTTAACCTGATCAAAGACGTAACTCCAGTCCCACACAACGGATGCCGTCCTCCAAAACGTCGTCGTGTCTAATGAGATTTGCCCCTGCGTGTGGTATAAATCCAGCACAATCTGCTAATAATGGTTGTTTAGGCATACTACTACATGTTTTCGCAAGAGAAGGTAAATGTTTCATAGAGGACCGACGTTTTGAAGGAGGGGTATTGCAGTGATTGAAATCGAAAAGCCGAAAATTGAGACGGTAGACGTCAACGATGATGGCACCTATGGGAAATTCGTAGTAGAACCGCTGGAGCGCGGATACGGAACGACGCTTGGAAACTCGCTTCGCCGAATCTTGCTCTCGTCACTGCCGGGTGCGGCAGTGTCTTCGGTTCAAATCGATGGCGTTCTGCATGAATTTGCTACAGTTCCTGGCGTAATGGAAGATGTAACGGAGATTATTCTTAACCTGAAAGCTTTGTCGCTTAAAATTCATTCGGATGAGGAGAAAGTGCTCGAGATTGATGCTGAAGGCGAAGGAGCAATCACGGCTGGAGATATCCGTGCTGATTCCGATGTGGAAATCCTTAACCCGGATCTGCACATCGCTACGCTCGGACCAGGTTCGAGACTTCACATGCGTATTTTTGCCAATCGCGGTCGCGGCTA
Source organism: Paenibacillus sp. 7516 (assembly GCF_002272715.1). Classification (NCBI taxonomy): domain Bacteria; kingdom Bacillati; phylum Bacillota; class Bacilli; order Caryophanales; family Paenibacillaceae; genus Paenibacillus; species Paenibacillus sp. 7516. The sequence continues at coordinate 10,544 of NZ_NPBI01000047.1, read as the reverse complement.
CGTCCAGGCAGATCGGAATAAACGCGATGACCAGCCGATCGGCGTCATCCCAGTCGATTCCATCTTCACCCCGATCAGCCGCGTTAACTACGCTGTGGAAAATACGCGTGTTGGCCAAGTAACCAACTATGACAAGCTCACGTTGGAAGTTTGGACAGACGGAAGTATTCGTCCTGAAGAGGCTGTAAGCCTCGGCGCTAAAATTTTGACCGAGCATTTGATGCTCTTCGTGGGTCTTACAGACGAAGCGAAAGACGCTGAGATCATGGTCGAAAAAGAAGAAGACAAAAAAGAAAAAGTACTCGAAATGACGATCGAAGAGCTGGATCTCTCTGTTCGTTCCTACAACTGCCTGAAACGTGCCGGTATTAATACCGTGCAAGAGCTGACTACGAAAACCGAAGAAGACATGATGAAAGTCCGTAACCTCGGACGTAAGTCTTTGGAAGAAGTTCAAGAGAAGCTCGAAGAATTGGGTCTGGGACTCCGTACAGAAGAATAGACAGCTGAGTGCTTGAAGTGAAGGAGGGAAAACAATGGCATACCAAAAGTTGGGCCGTAATTCCAGCGCGCGTAAAGCTTTGTTCCGTGACCTGGTAACCGACCTGTTCTTGTACGAGCGCATTCAGACAACTGAAGCGAAAGCAAAAGAGGTTCGCTCTATTGCTGAAAAACTGATCACTAAAGCGAAAAAGGGAGATCTTCATGCCCGTCGCCAAGTGGCAGCTTATGTTCGCCGCGAAACTATCGATGGTGAGCAAGATGCAATCCAAAAACTGTTTAGCGAATTGTCCGGTCGTTACGCTGAGCGTCCAGGTGGATACACTCGTATCCTTAAACTGGGACCTCGTCGTGGTGACGCAGCGCCTATGGTTTACTTGGAACTGGTTGACCGCGCGTAAAACAGATGAGATGAGGAAAGGGGACAGAGTCGTTGATTCTGGATTAACCCTTTTTTTCACTTCATTTCGGAATTCGTGCTGTAATAGAAGCTCCGGAAGGGGCTTCTTTTGCTGTTCGGGGTAGGGTATGTATAGTATGGAACAAAGGTGTGGTAATGATGCGCAACTTGTGCATGACGCTTGCTTATGATGGCACTGCTTATTATGGCTTCCAGGTACAGCCGGGGGGGAATACCATTCAGGATCATCTTGAAGATGCCATTCGTGCGTTGACAGGTGAGACGGTAAAGATAACGGGGTCAGGTAGAACTGACGCGGGGGTTCATGCTCGCAGGCAGATCTTCAACTTTACTACCGAATCTCAAATCCCGATTGAACGATGGTGTATTGCACTTAATTCTAGATTACCCTCTGATATTGTTGTTATTGATGCGATAGAGGTACCGCTTGAGTTTCATTCTCGCTATGCAGCGAAAACGAAGACGTACCGGTATACGATCAATGCCAATCAATTTCCGGATGTATTCAACAGAAGGCTGCAATATCATCATCATGCCAGGCTGGACGTAACTGCAATGCAGGAGGGGCTTCGTCATTTTATTGGTACGTATGATTTCACCTCCTTTGCTTCTCGCAAGTCTCAGAAAGACAATCATATACGTTCGGTATACGACGCATGGATAGAGGTTGACCGTTCAATGTGCAGAGATCATCCGCGCGATCAGGGAGTCATTCATATTTATGTGAGCGGCAACGGCTTTTTGCAGCATATGGTTCGCATTATTGTAGGTACACTGCTGGAGATCGGAGAGGGCAAACGGAAAGCCTCTGATGTACCAAATATGATTGCCGCATGTAATCGCTCTGCTGCAGGACCAACTGCGGTAAGTTGCGGTTTAATGCTCTGGGATCTTGAATACAAAAAAGATTAAATTTGGTGAGTGAAAAGATTAATTAACACTTGCGATTTAACCTCCTATCATGTAATATAAAAGTTGTGTTTTCTTAATGGCTTTCCCACAGCCCCAATTAAGAGGGTCACATCGCAACAACTATCCATCAACACCTAAAGTTATCACTTAATGAACGAAGATAAATGAAAATGAGATTTTGAACATTTTAAGGAGGAACTTTTCATGCGTACAACGTACATGGCGAAGCCTAACGAAGTTGAGCGCCAATGGCACATTATTGATGCCGAAGGCAAAACGCTCGGACGTTTGGCGAGCGAAGCAGCTGCTTTGATCCGCGGCAAACACAAGCCACAATTCACTCCCCATGTGGACACTGGCGATTTCGTAGTTATCATCAATGCGGAGAAAATCGTATTGACTGGTAAAAAAATGCAAGATAAGAAATACTACCGTCACTCGATGCACCCAGGTGGTTTGAAAGTAACTACTGCAGAAGATATGGTTAAAAACAAACCGGAACGTATGTTGGAATTGGCTGTTCGCGGTATGCTTCCTAAAACTCGCATGGGCGAAAAAATGAAGCTGAGACTTAAAGCGTACAGAGGCACTGAGCATCCACATGCAGCACAAAAACCAGAAGTTTACGAACTTCGCGGTTAATTAAAAGGAGGACAGTTTCATGGCACAAGTACAATACTATGGGACAGGTCGTCGTAAACATTCGGTAGCTCGTGTTCGCCTTGTACCGGGTGAAGGACGCATTGTCATCAACAAACGTGATATTAATGAATACTTCGGTTTGGAAACACTCAAACTGATCGTAAAACAACCACTGACTTTGACAGAAACGCTTAGCAACTATGACGTTTTGGTTATCGCTCATGGTGGCGGAATCTCCGGTCAAGCTGGAGCAATCCGTCATGGTATCTCTCGCGCTCTGCTCAAAGCAGATCCGGAATACCGTGCTTCCCTGAAAAAAGCAGGATTCCTGACTCGTGACCCACGGATGAAAGAACGTAAAAAATACGGTCTCAAAGCCGCTCGTCGCGCTCCTCAGTTCTCCAAACGTTAATATGTATTACAAGCCTCTGGCCTCGGCCAGAGGCTTTTTGTTGTCTATAAAACATGGATTAATTATTCCAATAGGATCGCGCGGAGAGTTTGCCATATGTATGTGATCTAACATGGCTTATTTCTCATTTTAAATTTGGCTGAAGATAGATCATTCCGGAAAGGTTATATGAGACAACAATCATCAGCTTTTCTTATAAATTCAATAAAAGTCGCTTACATGTAAGCATGGAGAATTTAAGTTTTTTCATGCCGATTGGTCTCTATGCATCTCATATTTGGTTATTAGCAAGAGCATTATCATTACGAATTTTAGTACAGTTTAATCCAGATAACCCAGTAGGGACAAAGGATTTCAAGATTAGCATAGCAAATTGGACTCTAATACCTTCTAGCCTGCTTAAGTTAATTGCAATGGATTCATTTGAAGAGAATCTAAGTGTTCACAAAATGATTGATTAATCCACTCACAAAAATGGGCTGCAAATGAATCATTTTACTATGTGGCAGGCATTGACATCCCCTCTGAAAGATTTATACTATACATAATTCTTATTAGATTGGTCGGCATTATAGTTTTCGGGAAAAGCAGAATGGGGGAAAAGCAGAATGAACTTGTTTGAAAAAGAAAATCTTGCTCGGGCGAAAGCAGAAGAAATGGAAAACGCAAGCCCTGAAGATATTATCCGTTACGCTGTTGAGACATTCCCAAATATCACTTTTGCATGCAGCTTTGGTGCGGAAGATGTTGTACTTGTAGATATGCTGCAGAAGATCAGTCCATCTACGGATGTTTTTTATCTCGACACTGATTTTCATTTCAAGGAAACGTATGAGACTCGTGATCTTATGAAAGAGAAATACAATTTGGATTTTGTACGTGTTTCTCCTAAAATTACGCCTGAAGAGCAGGCGGCCCAACATGGAGAGGAATTGTGGAAATCAGATCCTAATGCTTGCTGCAATATTCGCAAGGTTGAGCCGCTGACACGTATTCTTTCTCAGTATGATGCATGGATCACGGGAATTCGCAGAGATCAAGCACCGACTCGTGCTAATGCGAAGAAGGTGGAATACGATACAAAGTTTGGACTTATGAAGTTTAATCCGATCGCTCATTGGACTTCTGAGGATGTGTGGGACTATATTCGGGCCAATAACGTTGTATATAACCCTCTCCATGATCAGAACTATCCGAGCATTGGTTGTGAATATTGCACCCGTCAAGTTATGCCAGGTGAAGATCCGCGTGCAGGACGATGGTCCGGTAATGATAAAACAGAATGCGGACTTCATAAATAAAGTATTCGAAATAGCGGGAACATTCTTTAGAGCTTACATTATAGCTTTGAGCTTATCTCTATCGAACCACCACTATGAAGAGAAATTAGGGTGCTGACAAAATGACATCCCTTCTGCCTCTATGACGTTATCCGTTACAAAAGTGCGTGGTCAGCTCCTTGATGGAAAGCCCGTGATGGAGAGTGCCCGCCACCAGAATTAACTCATCCTGAGGTAGCTGAAGTGCTGATTAAGGGAATGGCGGAGCAAGTCCGCTCCTAACGGTATATTTGTCCATCTTGTCCCATATAGATGATTAGAGTCATTTATAGGGACGAGGTGGTTTTTTTATGCGTAAAAATATGGGCAAGCATTTTGTGGTATGGATCCGGTTGCGTACAGTAAAGCGTGTGCTGCTAAGCCTCTGTCTACTTGCGATGTTGGTAGCTGTGGTGACGTATGAACTTCCTTCATCCAAGACGTCCGGATATTGGGGGCTGCCGCTAGCAGGCAAAGTCATCGCGATTGATGCAGGGCACGGTGGACCAGACGGGGGGGCTGTGAGCAAGCAGGGAGTCATTGAGAAGGATATCAATTTGTCGATTGCTTTGTATGTACGGGACTATCTGCAGCAAGCTGGAGCACTGGTTGTCATGACACGAGAGATTGATACAGATCTTGCAGAGGCAGATACCAGAGGATATTCCAAAAGGAAGACAGAAGATCTCAAGCAGAGAGTAAGACGAATTGAAGACAAGCAGGCAGATTTGTTTATCAGCATTCACATGAACAGTGTCCCTTCGAACCGCTGGAGTGGCGCACAGGTCTTTTATACACCCAACCACCCGGACAATGAAGGATTGGCCAATCTGTTGCAGCAAGAGATGATACGTAATCTAGAGAATACAGATCGAATTGCAAAAACGGTAAATACCGTATATCTGCTTCAAGCATTGAAAATTCCTTCTGCGCTCGTAGAAGTTGGTTTCTTATCTCATCCGGATGAGGCACGTCTTCTTGCCGATGAAGCATATCAGCGTAAAGTAGCCGCTTCCATTTACAATGGAATATTGAGGTATTCCTCGGGGGAACGTCCCAAAAGTTAGTTACAAAGAGAAGGAGAATGTTATAATTAACACAGCATACCTAATTACATGCCAATAGATAAAGCTGAGGTGCTGTCTGATGATATCCAAAGAACAGATACTTGAACTATTGCAACCTTTACAGGAACCACAATTGGGAGTGAGTCTGACCGAGCTTCAATGGATTCGTGATGTCATGGTAAAAGAAAATCATGTGGCATTGACCATTGTTACATTGGACAATCAGACTGAGGATACAACTGCTCTTAGTGACGCCGCACGTAACCTATTGTCTCAACATGGGATTCAGGATGTACATATACGCCTGCGTGCAGCATCAGAACATGAACGAGAGAGTGTGAATGCAGGACAACCAGGGAATGAGCAGAATGACGAGGAAGTGCTTGTAAAAGGCCATGCAGCAGGTCTGGATGGTCATGAGTTATTAAGCCCTGAATCGGGTGTTCGCTATATTGCAGTAGCAAGCGGCAAAGGTGGGGTAGGTAAATCTACAGTCACAGTGAATCTGGCTGCTGCCCTCGCTCGGCAAGGTAAAAAGGTTGGATTAATTGATGCGGACATCTATGGTTTCAGTGTACCCGATATGATGGGGATTGAAGAATACCCTGTTGTAGAGGATGGAATCATTCAGCCGGTCGAGCGTTTCGGTGTGAAAGTGATGTCGATGGGATTTTTCATTCGTGAAAATAACCCTGTAATCTGGCGTGGTCCCATGCTGGGTCGCATGCTGCGTCAGTTCTTCACAGATGTAAATTGGGGAGAACTGGACTACATGCTGCTTGATTTGCCTCCAGGCACAGGTGACGTAGCCCTGGATGTGCATCAAATGCTGCCACAGAGCAAGGAGATCATCGTGACAACGCCGCACGCAACAGCAGCATTTGTAGCCGCGAGAGCAGGTGCAATGGCGATTCAGACCGAGCATGAGCTGCTGGGTGTGGTAGAGAACATGGCTTATTACGAATGTAGCAAATGTGGAGAGAAAGACTATGTCTTTGGTCGTGGGGGCGGTGGACGTCTTGCCGAAAGCCTGCATACAGAGCTGCTTGCACAGATCCCTCTCGGTTCACCGGACAATCATCCATCAGAGCCTGATTTCTCGCCATCGGTATATAAGGCTGATACACGCATTGGTGCCATATACGATGAAGTAGCGCAGGTAATTGAGACGAAGTTTTAGCATATTGAAAAAATTCAACACAACATCAAAAAAGCCTGCATCCATCGGATGCGGGCTTTTATAACGTATAACATGGTTCCGTTCCTGAAATCAGAATTAACTGTATATCAACTGTATCCGTTGACAGGGGATTATGATCCTCCGCCACCTCCGGAGTCACCACCACTACCGCCATCTCCGCTGTCGCCGCCGCCACCTTCGCCCTCTTGGCCGCCACCACCCTCTTGTTGTCCGCCTTGTTCCTGCCCGCCGGATTCAACTTTCGGTTGGAGTTCTTCCTGTACCACTTTTTTAAGCAGCGTCAGCACTTCCATTCGAAACAATGGATTCTGCATGACCTCCTGCATTACGGTCATGGTCTGTTTACGGTATTCCGGTGTTTTGGTCATGTCCATAAACATTTTAGATACTTCCGGAGATTTCATGATATCCCCAACCGATTTCTGGTAAGTGGGGTCTTTGATTAGCTGCATATGCAGCTGCTTGCTCTGCGAGTTAATGGCTTTGGCAAATTCACTTGCAAATTGTGGATCTGTCATGATTTTCTCGAATTCCTTTTGGTACTCGGGAGCCGTGATGGTATCTTTAACAGCAATACGTATTTGTTCTGAAGATTGCATGGGCATTAACATTTTCATACCGATGGTTCCAGACCCGCCACCCGATCCGCCGCCACTTTGTTCGGAATCTCCACCTTCGCCGCCACCCCCGGAGGAACTTTGGCCAGTTAGAGCTTCTTCGACAGCCTTTTTGCCTTCATCACTTTTCAGAATATCCACGACCATCGTTTTCATCTCTTTATAACTGCCCTGAGGAGGCGAAGAATTCTGATCTGAACCGCAGCCGGCGAGCATGACGGAAAGCCCCAATACGACACAGCTGAGCTGCCACAAAGGCCGTTTCATATGCATAACCCCTCCTTGATTAGATACTGCATGTAGTATGTGATGGGCAAGCACTAAATATGTTGAATGGTGATGGTTTTTTGCTGAGAAGGTTGGTAAAATAAACTCTCGGGGGTGGAAAACATTTGAATTTACGTAAATGGTTTTTCCTATTTTGGACAGCCTTACTTATCGGAGCAGCCGGATCGCTGGTAACAGGTCTCATTATGATGCTGGTGAACGGAGAGAGAACGAACGGAATTATCGATTTTCTGCTGTATCTCCTGATTTTATTTGGATCAGGGGTGATGATTAGTGTGTATTCTCAGATGGGTTTTTTCGCTTACTTGATACTGAATTATATGGGCAAAGGTGTATTTCCGAAACGCGGCTGGCAGATCGTTCAGCTTGTTTTAACCGTACTGGCTTTACTTGATGTCATGTTTTTGCGTTTGTTCGTTGGAGGCGGGCGAGAGCGTCTGTCCGATATCGTACTTGGAATCATTATTTTGGCAGCCGCAATTGTTACCGCTTACGTGAAAGTGAAAAAGACACATATTTCGGCAATGGTCCCAACGCTCTTTTTCATGATTGCAGTAACCGTGGTGGAGACGATCGGTGTGCTCCGAATCGATGTAAATGCCGCTACCACCTTTATTGTGGTCCCGTTACTGGCATGTAATGCATATCAAATGCTAATATTACATAAGCTGGTGGATGGTTCTGCAGAGCAGGCCGTGAGCGGGAGAACGGAGCAAGCATAAGAAGGACGCTATTCTGGATCTTTTAATAAAACGCGAAAAAGAGCTAACCTAGTTAGCTCTTTTCATTTATCTCTGCCAATGTGAAATTTTAACCTTCAGAATGGAATATACAGCCTATAGTTTAACCGTCAATCTTGTGAGTGTTATTGAGCACTGGCTTGATCCCGGACTTCTGTACCTTTGGCACTGGAATGATTCAGCAGTTCGGAGACTGTTACGAATTCATACCCCTGGTTTCTTAATTTATCGATAATAACTGGCAGTGCTTCATGAGTTTGTTTGGAGGAATCGCTTGCATGCAGAAGTACGATATCTCCAGGGTGCGCTTTGCTGACTACCCGATCTACGATAGTTTGTACACCCGGGTTCTTCCAATCCTGTGAGTCGGTATCCCATTGAACGACCTGATAGTTAAGACTGCTGGCTACTTGAAGTACGCGTTTGTCAAAATCCCCATTGGGCAGACGAAGCAGATTCGGTTCTTTTCCCGTTAAATCGGTTAAAATGCTATGAGCTGTCGAAATTTCCTTGCGAATTTCTTCTTCGGTCATGCTGCTGTAATTATCGTGCTTATGTCCGTGGCTGCCAATTTCGTATCCCGCTTCCTTGATGGAGGTTACAATCTCGGGGTGTGTCTTGCTCCAGGGGGAAGATAAGAAGAAGGTAGCTTTCTCTACTTTGTTATCCTTCAGCACTTTAAGGATGGGTTCCGTCCGCTTATCGCCCCAGCTAATATCAAATGTCAATGCAATTACCTTTTTCTCTGTTGGTACGTTGTACACAGCCGACGGTGCATCCTCCGAGAATACAGAAACATTGCCGCTTTCCAGATAAATAATCCCGATAGCAAAGACGGCAGCAGCCAGCACAATCAGGAAACGTTTAATCTTTTTGCCACTGAATACATAGAACGAGTTCATTTCAATAAGCGCCCCTCTCCCATAAGAAATGCTTGTTTACTCTCCAATGTATGCTCGTACAGCGCAGTTATTCGCATGAGAAATTTGTTTGTCCATCAACTTCAGTCATTAGGAGGTTACCATGTTAAAATTCAGTACGTTTCTAAGGGATCTGGGATCCATTCGTAACGCATTAATCTGGTCGGTCATATTGTTTGTTGCAGGCATAGGAGCTGGATGGGTAAGCACAGGGCCACTGCAGGACATATTATTGAACCAGATCGGCGGACTTCAAGAGGTAAGCAGACAGCTCGAACAGAGCGGAAATGTGCAATGGAATTTCTTTATCTTTATCTTTATCTTTTTTAATAATGCCATCAAAAGTGTGTTAGTGATCTATGCAGGGATTTTCTTTGGAATATTGCCTGTTATATTTTTAGTTATTAACGGAATGGTTATCGGTTTTCTAGTGCATATCACCACAGATAATGGAGCCAGCCTTTTTGATATCGTGGTAAAGGGACTTTTACCGCACGGAATTATAGAAATTCCCGTCATTATCATTGCCTGTGCTTTTGGTCTCAAGTTTGGGGGACTGGCGTCCAGAAGCCTCATTGAACTTGGAAGTGCCAAGCGTCAGGGGTTAGGAAAACAGTGGGAGACTTTTTTGAAAAGGACAATAACTGCGTCGTGCTGGGTTATTATCCTGCTGTTTATTGCAGCCATTATCGAAAGTACGATTACATTCAGTATTGTGCGTGGATAAATTTGTATGGTATGACATTCATAAATTTTCAGAAAGTTGACCATAACAATAAAACGGGTTTCAGCAATCCCTTAGGTAAGAGAATTTTATAACCCATAGGGGCTGGAATCGGCGCGTCTAATATAGACCTGACTTTAGAGAGTGTGGGATTCAATATACAAATATAAAGGCGCGCCTTATCCATATGCAGAAAAAGGAGAACTCTTAATGCTGGGTATGCTGTTTAACGAGAAGGAATGTAAGGAACTCGATTATGTGTTACGTAAAGAGCTGGATGAGATGTTGTTCGACCTCAGTGATAATCGCCTCGACCAGGAGATCAAATACGCTATAGCGAGTAGATACAAAACAGTATTCCGCATGTATGCTCGATTCGCTCCGCCGAAGGAGCTGTCCAAATACGCAAGAAGTGGCAAACTCAAAAAGTCTAAACCGTAACAAGCATGGTACGGAGCTTAAAATATGCAGTATTAATTGATGAGCGAGGTGCGGCCCGCTACAGCCTGAGCTGTACCTCTATAACTACCTGGGACGAATCTATGGATGGAATAACATAAATGATAACAAATTGTCGAAAAAGGGTTGACCTATTGGTTTAGATATGATAAATTAATTTTCGTTCCTTTTTAGGACAAACCACTAAAACAAGTGCCTGCAGTAAAATGAATGAATAACATTCCTGAAAAAAAGTGCTTGCAAAGTGGAACTGAACATGATATATTATAAAAGTCGCCGCTGAAAACGACGGCAACATGAAAAACAGCAAAAAACTGAAGT
>NZ_NPBI01000046.1:0-67828 GCF_002272715.1 Paenibacillus sp. 7516 | reverse complement strand
ATTATGCAAGTACTTTTTCGATAAAGATTGTATATTCTAATTCCGCTCTCATTAACATCCCTATATTCTAATCTTAGGTTCGCTGATTATTTGGTCAATCGCTTCAGTAGACTATACAAAATGTTAACATTAAATGCCGGTTACTTGATGATATAAAATTTCTGATTAACTCTCTTATTCTCTACTCGACTTTCTTTGCAGGCATCTTCTTCGGCCAAAAAGTATAACTGAAGCTGATTATGAAGTCGATGACCAATATAATTCCCCACACTCTTACAATGTTCACGAATGCTTCAGTACGGGCAGGATCACCGATCCACCAGATCATAATTAGTAAAAAAGAACTTCCTATAATGTAGGCAGCCAGATGCCGAAACCATCCATGCCGTTCCTGACTTGCATGTTCCCTTCCGTATGCTTTCCTACTGCGTGGATTCTCTCCGCCTTTGAACCAGAATAGAAAGTATCGATCTGCCCACGCAATCATCTGATGACCAAAAGCAATACTAACACCTATATATATGGCCGCGATGCCATGCACCGTACTCGCTGTAACCCCTCTTTGCAGATCCATAACCGTAGCCACTAATAACAATAAATCGATAACAGGTGTCGCCATCAGTAAACCAACACCCAGACGCTTCATACCTAGCAGGTATCTTACAGATAATCCAGCAGCAACGAAAATCCAAAAGGCAATTTCACATCCTATTATAAAATAGGCAATCACTATAACCCCTCCCTTTATAACACAATTGTGCTAAATACAATTTAACACGTTTGTATTATATTAAGCAATAGTGTTATAATTCACATATGCCTAAAATAGTAGATCATGACAAACAGCGACTCCTTGTCGCTGAAGCAGCTTGGCGCATTATACGCAGAGATGGCATGGAGCAAGCATCTGTCCGAAATATTGCTGAAGAAGCAGGAATATCTGCCGGTTCAATGCGTCACTATTTCTCAACTCAATCCGAATTACTCCTATATGCAATGAATCTGGTATCCGAAAGGGTATCCAACCGAATTAAGCAAAAGTCGTTTAACGGTTCTCCTATGGAGAATATGAAACTTCTGCTGCTCGAATTCATGCCGAACACGGACGAAAAAATGGCCGAAATGGAGGTGTGGTTTGCTTTTACAGCCAAGTCCAAAACCGATCCGGCTCTCAAAGCACTCGCTAACAAGGTTTATGATGAAATCAGACAAGCCGTGACTACTGTAATCATGTACCTTGTTAAGCTTAACCTCTCACGAGCTGATCTCAATGAAGAACTGGAGATAGAGCGTCTCTATGCCCTAGTGGACGGACTGTCCATTCATGCCGTGCTCAGACCCGATCAGATGACCTCTGAAATTATGGAAAGTGCTCTTTCTCTACATCTCGCCTCATTGTGTCGCGAAGAAGTGTAAAAGAATAAAGTTTGGTACTTTTCATTACAACTAGACTTAACGAAAGCTTGAACAACAAAAGACATGCCCATAAAACAAGAAAACCGTTAGACATTTCGAGTCCACTTCCTGTTAATGCAGGAGGTAGACCGTTGTCTAACGGTTTTTCTCTATCCGATAATAATCCGGCCTTCCGGATGACGGTACAACTTCTTCTCTTTACGCGGACGAAGCGCATACGCAATAGTTAATGGTCCGATCCGGCCAACAAACATTGTAAAACAGATAATCAATTTTCCTATATCCGTTAATTCATGAGTCACCCCTACGGACAGACCTACCGTACCTATCGCGGAAGCAGCTTCAAACATCAGTGACAGGAATGGTGCATCTTCCGTTGTAAGCAGGAGCATGACCACAATCATGAAGATGATTAACGAAACCATAATGATGGTCAATGCCCTCATGAGCAGTTCTTTGGGAACACGAGAACGGAAAAATACAATATCCTTATTTCCGCGAATCATGGCATATACCGCTCCAATCATAATCAGGAACGTCGTTGTCTTGATTCCGCCACCGGTTGAACCCGGTGAAGCTCCAATAAACATGAGCAGTATGAAGAAAAACTGAGTCGCCTGTCTCATCTCCGTTATATCAATGGAGCTTGTTCCAGACGATCTCGTAGAAACAGACTGGAAGATGGAAGCATAAATCTTCTCAGGCCAGCTCAACGAAGCAAGCGTATGTCCATTAGTGAATTCAAAGATAAACACCACAAGGGCTCCAATACCAATCAGCGCACCAGACACGGAAAGTACCAGCTTCGACTGGAGCGATAAACGGCGGCGTTTATGAAATTCAAACAGGTCATTCAGAACCACAAAGCCGAGTCCGCCAGATATAACGAGCACAGATGCAGTCAGGTTAAACAACAGGTCCCCGGTATAATACTGAAAGCTGTTGCCAAACAGGTCAAATCCACCGTTATTAAAAAGGGAAACCGAGTGAAATATCCCATAGTAGGCTGCTTGTCCCAGAGGCATTTCGGCTGCCCAGCGCAAAGCCAGGATCACAGCAGCCACACCCTCAATCGTAAAGGAAAAGATCAGTACCTTACGGATAATGCGCACAATCCCTTCCATGCTGTCTGCATTAATGGCCTCTTTCAGAAGCAGCCTGTCTTTGAGGGATATCCGTTTACCCAGGACAAGCGCAAACAGCGTTGCAATGGTCATGAAGCCTAGACCGCCAAGCTGCATGAGTACCATGATGACAATCTGTCCAAACAGATTAAATGTCGTTCCTACATCCACAACGACAAGTCCGGTCACACATGCTGCTGAAGTCGCTGTAAATAACGCATCAATGAACGCCAGATGCTCACCGCTTCGGTTCGAAATAGGCAGCATCAGCAGAATGGTACCAATAGAGATAATCAGCAGGAAACCGCCAACCAAAATAAGCGGGGGTGACAGAAATTTGGCAATGTGAAGCCTGAATTTCATGAAGGGCACCTCTTTTAACATAATACAATCTGTAGTCAGATCAAAATGAACCAAGGAACCTTAGAAGGAAAGCTTCCTATGTAAACCTAAAGAGGAACTTGCCCCAGCATGATACTGAATGGCAGGTTCCTCTTCTATTATGAACGTGTAATACGTTCCTTATTATTCTTGCGTACGTGGACGCATGTGAGGGAAGAGCAGCACGTCACGAATGGACGGTGAGTTGGTCAACAACATGATCAGACGATCGATCCCGATACCCAATCCGCCTGTTGGCGGCATTCCGTATTCGAGTGCGCGAATGAAGTCGTCATCCATTTCGTGTGCTTCATCATTCCCGTGTTCTTTCTCCAGCAGTTGTGCTTCAAAGCGTTGACGCTGATCAATCGGATCATTCAACTCGGTGAAGGCATTCGCGTGCTCGCGTCCAACGATAAACAGCTCAAAGCGGTCTGTGAAACGCGGATCTGCATCACTTTTCTTCGCCAGCGGAGAAATCTCAACCGGGTGTCCCATAATAAACGTCGGCTGAATCAACGTTTCTTCGACAAACTGTTCGAAGAATGCATTCAAAATGTGGCCAAACGTCATATGCGGCTCAACCGGAACCTTGTGCTCTTTGGCCAGCTGGTGAGCTTCTTCATCTGTCATTTGCACGGAGAAGTCCACACCAACGACTTCCTTAACCGCATCCACCATCGTTACACGGCGCCATTGCGGAGTAAGATCTACTTGGTAGTCAGCATATTGGATCACTTGTGTTCCGAGCACTTCCTGTGCAATATGAGCAACCAGATTCTCGGTCAATTGCATGATATCTTTGTAGTCCGCATAAGCCTCATACAGCTCAATCATCGTGAATTCAGGGTTGTGACGAGTCGACATCCCCTCATTCCGATAGACACGGCCGATTTCATACACTTTTTCGAGTCCGCCTACAATCAGACGTTTCAAGTGAAGCTCAATCGCAATACGCATGTACAGCTCCATGTCGAGTGCATTATGATGCGTAATGAATGGACGTGCAGCCGCACCACCAGCAATGCTGTGCAGTGTAGGAGTTTCCACTTCAAGATAGCCCAGGGAGTCCAGGTAGCGGCGCATCGACTGAATGATTTTGGAACGTGTAATAAAGGTCTGTTGTACTTCTGGGTTCATGATCAGGTCCACATAGCGCTGACGATAACGCAGCTCTACATCGGTGAGACCATGATATTTATCCGGAAGCGGGTACAGCGACTTGGACAGCACTTCCAAATCTTTTACTTTAACAGACGTTTCACCGGTTTTGGTCTTGAAGACTATACCACTAACTCCAACGATATCACCAAGGTCCAGCAGGCTGAAAGCCGCAAACTTGTCCTCAGATACCGTATCCTGACGAACATAGATCTGGATTCTGCCGCTCAGGTCCTGAATATGCGCAAAGCTTGCCTTACCCATTCCCCGCTTCGCCATAATCCGTCCGGCAATACTGACTTCGATCTGCTTCTCTTCCAGCTCTTCCTTGGTCAGTGTTTCATACTTCTTCAGAATAGAACCGGCTTCTTCGGTACGTACGTATTTTTGGCCAAAAGGGTCGATTCCCAATTTGCGGAGCTCGTCCAATTTGTCGCGGCGAATTTGCAAAAGCTCGCTAAGTTCGGTTTCCTGATTCAAGACTTCATCCGTCATGATCTATATTCATCTCCTTATTTACATTGCAGACATCCTCAGATGTGTTCTTCCTCAAATGTTGAAAAAAGCTTCCCTAAGGAAGCTTTTGTCTCCGTGCCCGACTGCTTCATTGCAATATACTGACTATTGCTTCTTAATATCTACAATTTTATATTGAATTACGCCAGCTGGTACGCTTACGTCAACAACAGTACCTTTTTTCTTACCCAAAATGGCTTTTCCAACAGGGCTTTCGTTCGATATTTTGTTCTGAAGCGGATTGGATTCCGCGGTACCTACAATTGTGTACTCTGTAATGTCTCCGAATTCCAGATCTTCTACAGTTACGGTTGCACCTACGCTTACCGCATCGGTATCAATCTCATCGCTGTTGATGATCCGCGCATTCCGAAGCATTTTCTCCAGAGTGATGATACGACCTTCAATGAAGGCCTGCTCATTCTTCGCGTCTTCGTATTCGGAGTTTTCACTGATATCGCCATACCCGATGGCTACTTTGATCCGTTCAGCCACTTCGCGGCGCTTAACCGATTTCAGTGTTTCCAGTTCTTCTTCCAGCTTCTTGAGTCCCTCTTGTGTAAGGATAACTTCCTTATCGCTCATCTCAACCGATTCTCCTGTCATGGGAATAATTTGATTGCACGGGAACGGAACCAATGCTGAATACAGAGCTCCGACCGCATATATCTTCAAAACTATATGAAGTTCTCCAGAGAAACAGAACGTTCCTCCTGATGCACTAGCCTTATAACGCACATGGCGAATTTATACTGTGAAATTATAGGGGAACGGTCTCGAAAAGTCAATGTTACGCCCCTTATATTTGTAAACGTTTTACAGGACAGGATCAGGATGCATTTTCGGCTACCACTGATTCCGCATCAACGTGCTCTTCATTTTGAATCTGGCCTACAAAGTTCTCCAGAATCTGTACCATCTGATCACGTTTAGTTCCTTCCATAATAACGTCCTTGATGCGTGCAGAACCTTTTAATCCTTTCAGGTACCAAGCCAGATGTTTACGCATTTCCTTGACCGCTACGGCCTCATTCTTCAGCGCAATCAGACGGTCCATATGGAGAATGGCCACACGGATTTTCTCTTCTGCACCCGGATCAGGAAGCAATTCTCCGGAACTCAAGTATTGAATAGTACGATACAGCATCCATGGATTACCCAGTGCCGCTCGGCCGATCATGACCCCATCACAGCCCGTTTCGTCCAGCATGCGACGTGCATCTTCCGGTGAAGATACATCTCCGTTTCCGATCACCGGGATGGAGACTGCTTCTTTTACATTTTTGATATGGGACCAGTCAGCTGTACCTGTGTAAAGCTGCTCACGTGTACGGCCATGCACACTTACCGCCTGACCTCCAGCACGTTCTACCGCGAGTGCATTTTCAACGACGAAAATGTGCTCGTTATCCCAGCCGATGCGCATCTTGACGGTCACAGGCTTCTCGACTGCGTCCACTACAGCGGATACCATATCATAGATTTTGTTCGGATCAAGCAGCCAGCGCGCACCTGCATCACAGTTCGTTACTTTTGGCACAGGGCATCCCATGTTGATGTCGATGATATCCGCGTTGGTTTCTTTGTCTACAATTTTGGCAGCTTCTACAAGCGCTTCACGGTCTCCACCAAAAATCTGCAGGCTGAGCGGTTTCTCCCGCTCATCTACAAACAGCATCTCACGTGTACGCTTGTTGCCATGCACAATGGCTTTGCCACTTACCATTTCCGCACAGACAAGCCCTGTTCCGAATTCTTTTGCAATCAGGCGAAAAGCCGGATTACACACGCCAGCCATCGGCGCAAGTACGACCTGATTTTTCATTTCAATGCCACCGATTTTCAGCATTTCTGTGTTTCTCTCCTTCTGAATACCGCAGATTCTTACATGAATCCCGGTTATGTTGTGCTATATACAATCAACGATTAACGATAGGTGTCTTCGTAAAACACGTTATATACTCATGAGTGACTATAGTGAATGAACCTCTACTTACCCTGCATTTCTTCAACGCTGATGTTCAGCACGCTCGCAATGCGCTCCAGCTCTTGTTCGGATACCTTGCGGTTCCCCCGTTCAATCGTTCCCAGAATAGCTAGCGATATGCCAGTACCAGCTGCAAGTTCCTGTTGTGTTAAACCTTTCAGCTTCCGAAAGGCCCGGATGCGGCTCGCCAGTTGCACGTTTTCCAAAGCTGTATTCCATCCTTTCCATCCAGTACAGACAACGATGAGTGTACATAGGTATACAAGCCTGAAAGCTCGCCTTCAGGTACGATATCTGACAATGGAACAAGCACAAAGGCCCGTTCGCCCATCCGCGGATGTGGTAATTGAAGCAATTCGGTATCCCGACTCTGCCCATCCATCCAGAGCAAATCGAGATCTACTGTTCGAGGACCCCAGCGAATATCGCGGACTCGTCCAAGCCGATTCTCGACATCCAGCAATTCAGTCAGGAGCTGCTCGGGAGTAAGACGCGTCTGTACAGCAGCCGCCATATTCAGAAACGAGGGCTGATCCACATAACCTACAGGCTCTGTCTCATATAGCGATGAACAACGAAGGACTTCTATATCTTGGTGTGCATCGAGTAACGTCAGCGCTTCAAGCAGCGTCTGTTCCCGGTCACCCAAATTGGCCCCTAAAGCAATATAAGCCTCTGAATATTCAGAGGTCGAATGTGCAGTCATGATCGGTTCTCACTTTCTTGTGCGGCGAAGCTCTACCGTTACGCCCTCAAAATGAATATCAAACGGTGGATGCGGCTTCGTCACCTTAACTGTCAATGCATTGATAATAGTATAAGTGTCCAGTAACGAAGATGCAATATGTTCGCCCAAAGCTTCAATTAACTGGAATGATTTGTTTTCCACAATATGTTTTACAAGTTCATGAATTTCGGCATAATTAACGGTCTTGGTCAGATCATCTGTACGCCCAGCTTCCCCAAGCTCCATATCCAATTCTAGATCTATGTAGTAGCGCTGTCCGAGCTTCCGCTCTTCTGCAAAAACACCATGATATCCGTAATATTCCATCCGATGCAGTACCATTCTATCCATAGGATTCGCCCGCCTTCTATAATATTGAGATTGTGTGTTACTACTCGTTCGTTACCTCGTGCAAAACGCTACGCTCCTAGAGCGGGTCAATCGGACCCGCCAGGTTATTTCCTCCGTAGACCCGGAGAGGCATACAACATGGCATCACACATGTCCGCCGTCCTCCGAATCGGCTTCACATCATGAACCCGAACCATCTGGCAGCCTTGGGCGATGCCGAATGCAACCGTTGCTGCCGTCCCTTCTACTGCGTCATTCGCCTGCACTTGAAGGGTGTTCTGAATGAATCGCTTGCGTGAAGTAGCCAGCAGAACCGGATACCCCATCTCGTTAAGAAGTCCAAGAGAAGACATCAGCGTCAGATTCTCGCTCAGATCCTTCACGAAGCCAATACCCGGGTCGAGAATAATCTGATCCGGATGCACTCCGGCGTCCAAGGCAATTTGAATGCTTTCCTGCAGATCCTGAACCACATCACCCAGATAACTTGTGTAATCCCGCTCGGGTCTATTGTGCATCAGAATGATTGGACATCCCAGATCCGCAGCCGTGCGGGCCATATCCGGGTCTGCCTTGGCTCCCCATACATCGTTAATGATGTGAGCACCGGCTAGGATAGCCTTCCGTGCAACCTCCGCCTTATAGGTATCCACGGATATCGGAATATGCGGAGCCTGAAGCTGCAATGCTTCGATCACAGGTATGATTCGGCTGAGCTCTTCCTCGGCGCTGACGGTCTTTGACCCTGGGCGTGTCGATTCGCCTCCGATATCAATCAGATCTGCTCCATCCTCCATCATCTGTATCGCATGGGCAACTGCCAGATCTACCTGATTGTAGCATCCTCCATCGGAGAAGGAATCCGGCGTAACATTAAGGATGCCCATGATCTGTGTCCGTGTGCCAAGCTTGAGTTCAGCTGTCCCCCATGAATAGTTCCGTTCGTAAATAACTGGTGTGAGTGTCATGAAGTATACCCCGCTTTCTGACGGTACATACCCAGAAGTGCTGCTGTAACCGGGCCGATATGTCCGTTACTGATTATCGTTTCGTTTCCGTTCTGTCCTCGTAAAGTCGTAACCGGCACAAGCTCTGCTACCGATCCTGTCAGGAATATCTCATCTGCTTCCTGCAGGTCATTCCAGGTGTATAAGCCCTCGACGCTGGCTAATCCCATATCAGCTGCAATTTCCAGAACTGCTGCCCGAGTGATGCCTGGTAAAATCCCCGTCTCGATGGATGGTGTATGGAGAACCCCCTGCCTCACCCAGAATACATTGCTGACAATACCTTCAGCCACATGACCTTCCCTGGTCAGCTGCAGGCCTTCCGCCCCTTGAGCAGGCTTACCGTATCCATTCAATTCCCGTTTGGCCAGGATGCTGTTCATGTAGTGCAATGATTTGAATCGTATATTCCCTTCAGGTGTGTTGCGAACCGTCGATAAGCATTGAAGCATTCTGCCCTCCTCGTATAAGGATGGAGAGGACTCAGGTAATGCTTTTGCAAATACAATATGATTGGGGCATTCATAATCCCCGGAGGGCAATCCTAGCGCAGCTTCACCTGCCGAAACCGTGTATCGTACATACGCATCTCGAAGACCGTTTGCCTGCAGCAGACGATCGATCCAGTCTTTCAGTTCCTCAACTGTCGTAGTAAATGGAATTCCAAGCTCCACACACCCTGCGGCCATTCGTTCCAGATGGCGTTCCAGCAAGAAGGGGACGCCCTGATAAGTCCGAAAAGTCTCGAACAAGCCCAGTCCGTACAAAAAGCCGTGATCCGTTACCGGAACCACGGCTGCCGCCATATGAACCACATTTCCGTTTATCGCGGCGTACTGCATTCCTATACCTTCACCTTCTGGGACAGAAAGTTACGCAGCATCTGATGCCCATGATCTGTAATGATCGATTCAGGATGGAACTGAACGCCCTCAATGGCAAACTCCTTATGGCGCAGTCCCATAATTTCACCTTCTGCCGTCTCGGCTGTGATCTCCAGGCAATCCGGCAAACTGCTGCGCTCTACAATAAGGGAGTGATAGCGGGTTGCCGTAAACGGGGAAGGCAGTCCGGCAAAGACAGACGTTCCATGATGATGCATTTCCGAGGTTTTGCCATGCATCATGCGATCTGCACGAATGACGTTGCCTCCAAAAGCCTGTCCAATGGCTTGGTGTCCCAAACAAACGCCAAAGATCGGAATGCTACCCTTGAAGTGATCAATGACAGCCAGACTGATGCCTGCTTCATTCGGAGTACAAGGTCCAGGAGAGATCAAAATATGATCAGGTGCCAATGCCTCAATGCCTGCCAGATCAATCTCATCATTCCGGCGAACCTCCACCGTCTCTCCCAGCTCACCCAGATATTGAACCAGGTTATATGTGAAGGAGTCGTAATTGTCGATAACCAGTATCATATTCTTGTTCCTCCTCTTCTCCCGTCATATAATGACGGTTGTTTCGATTAGTTTAGTTTGACTGCTTCCGCTTGCTCACTGTAGTTCACGGCCCTCATCATGGCTCTCGCCTTATTCCGGCACTCCTTGTATTCCCGATACGGATCGGAGTCAATAACAATGCCTGCTCCCGCTTGAACATAGCCCACTCCATCCTTGATGGCCAGTGTTCGGATGACGATGTTCAGCTCCATATTCCCACTGTAGTCCATCCACCCAATGGATCCTGTATAGGGGCCTCTCCGCATAGGCTCAAGCTCCTCAATAATTTCCATGGTCCGTACTTTGGGAGCACCGGTAATCGTTCCACCAGGGAATGTGGCTGCAATGACATCGAAAACGGATAAACCATCGGCAAGCCTCCCCTCCACTTGGGAAACCAGATGCATCACATGCGAATACTTCTCGATGGTCATCAGTTCGGGGACATGAACCGACCCATAGGCTGCAATGCGCCCAATATCATTGCGCTCCAGGTCAACCAGCATAATATGCTCGGCCCGTTCCTTCTCACTGTTCAACAGTTCAGCGGCCATTGCGTCATCCTCGGCTGCATCACGACCTCTTCTCCGTGTGCCCGCAATCGGGCGTGCACTTACCTTGCCGTTATCCACTTTGACAAGAAGCTCCGGTGAACCACTCACCAGTTGAAAGTCCGGACTGCGAAGCATTCCCATATAAGGCGATGGGTTCACAAGACGCAGCCATTCGTATATATCCTCGGCACTGGATTGGATTTGCTTTTCCTGCCGCAGCGAAAGGTTTACTTGGAACACATCACCCTGCCGGATATATTCCTGTACGGTGCGTACAGCCTGTTCGAAATCCTGTTGGGGAAATGATGTCTGCCATCCTTCCGTTTCCCTGTCCGCATCTTCCTGCCTCTGCGACTGACGCATGTGCCTGCTGCGATGCTCCAATGCTTGCTGCTGCTCCTCTGCCTGAGCAAATCCCAAAATATCCAGCCACCGCTGTCGCATGGCTTGAGCTCGCTCTTCAGCTTCTGCATACAAGACTTGAAGGTGTGCCTCGTCCGATTCAGCTCTTAGCGGCAGATGGACCATACAATACAGTGCCTCTTGTTCATGGTCATATGCCCAAAGCTCTTCAAAACGCATCCACCAGTAGTCAGGCAAAGCGGGATTGTCTTCAGCGAGCGTTGGCAGCTTTTCCAGTGATCTGGCTACGTCATAGCTGAGGTAACCTGCACTCCCCCCACCAAAATCAGGAGCCTCACTCACCTTAGGGGCACTGTACGGAACTGACCACCTTTTTAACACGTCCAGCGGTTTACCCGTATCTGTGGACGTCAATCCTTTTTTCAGATCATAGATGACCGCTTCATGTCCCTTGCCTGAAATAACGGATATCGGATGCAATCCCAGAAATGTATATCTTCCGCCCTTCCCGTTCTCCAGCACCATGGAATAGGGCGATGCCTGGTGCCAAGCTGCTTCCCATGTTAACGGTAAACCGCCATGAACCGGTCCCTCATCCGACTTGATCATATACGGCATCAT
The DNA here is from genome assembly GCF_002272715.1 of Paenibacillus sp. 7516. Classification (NCBI taxonomy): domain Bacteria; kingdom Bacillati; phylum Bacillota; class Bacilli; order Caryophanales; family Paenibacillaceae; genus Paenibacillus; species Paenibacillus sp. 7516. The sequence goes on along the minus strand of NZ_NPBI01000046.1, from coordinate 56,179 downwards.
GGTCCATCCTTGTCTGGCCCACTCTGTCCAATCGGCGTATGTTGTCATCAGGTGTGTCATTGCGGTTAGCCGCCCTCCATCTGTCGCTAGTTCTATTGTCTGATAGTATACTAAAGCGCCGCATCTTTTAAAAGCATTCAGCAAAAAATCCCCCATACCCAGCATGTGGGTACGGAGGATTGATATCATTATGCTTACGATTAAGCTTCGAAGTTGTAAAGTGGTGTGCTGAGGTAACGCTCTCCGTTACTTGGCACGATAACAACAACACGTTTGCCTGCACCCAGCTGTTTGGCTACTTGCAGACCTGCACGAATCGCTGCACCGGAAGAAATACCGGACAGAATGCCCTCTTCCTTCGCAACTTGGCGAGCCGTTTCAAACGCATCATCATTCTCAATGTGAATGATCTCGTCATAGATTTCCTGATCCAGAATCTCAGGAATGAAGTTTGCACCGATTCCTTGAATTTTGTGAGGACCCGGCTTGCCGCCTGCCAAAATTGGAGACGCGGCTGGCTCTACAGCAACAATTTTAATTGAAGGGAAGGCTTCTTTCAATACTTCGCCCGTACCTGTAATTGTTCCGCCGGTACCAATCCCTGCAACAAAGGCATCCAATGTACCACCAACAGATTGAATCGCTTCAACGATCTCTGGACCTGTTGTTTCACGGTGGATTTTTACGTTTGCTTTATTCTTAAATTGCTCAGCCATGAAGTATGTTGGGTTTTCCTTAAGCAATTCTTCTGCTTTTTTGACAGCACCGTTCATTCCCTCGGATCCTGGCGTGAGCACCAGCTCAGAACCATAGGCACGAAGCAAGTTACGACGCTCCAAGCTCATCGTTTCAGGCATAACAATGACAGACTTGTAGCCTTTGGCTGCAGCTACCATTGCAAGACCGATTCCTGTGTTACCGCTAGTTGCTTCAATGATGGTATCACCTGGTTTCAGCTTGCCTTCTTTTTCCGCTTCTTCTACGATGCTGATCGCAATACGGTCCTTAACGCTCGAGCCTGGATTCTGATACTCAAGTTTCACGAATACTTCAGCACTGCCTTCAGGTACGATACGGTTGAGACGAACAAGCGGAGTACCTCCGATGAGTTCTGTTACGTTATTAACAACTTTAGCCATATGAATGCCCTCCTTAGTGGGATGAATAATACTTAAGTCCTGTTGCTTATATTGCGCGGCCGGAGCAGCCTCTTGATGTTATAGAAGAACTGCGGAAATCCCTTACTCCATCTGGTCCAGATGCATATCCATGGAATGGATATAAGGTTTCCGAAGGTTTCTTAGGGTTAAACACTGCTTTTAATCCGAGTAAACGAGTAGGTATTTATTATTTTTATCTTATCAACGTTGCACGCCATTGTCAATATGAGTACTCAAAAAAATACTCTGTCCTGGGCCCTAAGCCTGTAGACAGAGTATTTTTATCACGTTGTAGCATTCCAAACAACCCATCCATCGATCAGTAAAAAATCAGGAAGCAGGAATTTCGGCGATAATCACGGCTTCATATTTGTTGCGCAGCCTCTCTTCCACCTGGGGAAGTGGATCAGCCTGGCTCAGAGCCAGCTGCATTCGGATATCTTCACGTACCTCTTCTGCGGATTGAACTTGGGCATCCTGCTTATCATTCAATTTGATAATGGCATATCCATCTTCGACCTGTACTGGCCCAGCAATATCGCCAACATCCAATTGTTCAGCCAGGTTCATGACGTCTTCCGACTGAAACGGATCATTCTGTTCAATCCAGCCAAGCCGCCCTCCAGCATCACGGGTGAAGCTGTCTGTTGATTCAGCTTTTGCCATATCTTCGAAGTCTGCACCCTGCTCCAAATCGTCCAGTAACGAATCGGCTTGCTCTTCATCTTCCACCATAATCATGGACAGATCGTATTTCTCGGGAGAGATGAAGTCCTCGCGGTGCTCGTCCCAATAATGCTCAATGTCTGCATCCTTGACCTGAATACCGCTCGTAGCGATCTTCTCCAATAAAAGTCGATAACCCGCTTCCAGTTCAAGCTCTTGTTTCGTCAGGCCAAGCTGGGACTTCATCTCGTGAAAGTATGCCTGCTCCGAATCATAGCCATCCATCGCAACAGACATTTCCTTCGCTATTTCCTCCGGTGTAACTGTCAGGTTCCGATCAACAGCCTCCGCATAAACCGCTTTGCGGTTCAGCATCTGAAGGAGCATATCGCTGCCATACCGTCGTTTCAGCGCATCCGTCCATTCCTTGTCAGTAATGACCTCTCCGTTGATTGTGGCAATGGCGCTTCCTTCTTCCTGACCTGTATCATGAGGTGCATCTGCATCATCCCGACCTGATCTCATACCCTGGACAACCATTACCGTCCCCATCACCAGCATGCCGAGCGTCAGGACAATTACAGCAGTCCACAGCCCTTTTTCCTGTCTCGTCATTCCGCGTCCCGTCCCCGCTTATATCAGTTCTTGGCTTGCTCTAGAATGGTCTCGAGTTGTTCCTTATTGAAATCATAAGCTTCATTGCAGAACTGGCACACCACTTCTGCTTTGCCTTCTTCTTCGATCAGTTGCTCCATTTCGTGCTGACCCAGACTGATCAACGTTTTTTCGACCCGTTCCCGGGAACACTGACAGCGGAAATGAATGTCCATGCCATCCATAACCTGTACATCCGGCAGTACGCGCTTCAGCAATTCTTCCAGTTCAAGCCCTTGCTCCAGCAGTGTCGTCACAGCAGGCAACGTGCCGATAGCATTTTCAATTACGGTAATTTCATCGTCGGTCAGCCCTGGCAGCAGCTGTATAATGAATCCGCCGGAGACAATGACCGAATTGTCGGTATCTACAAGCACACCAACGCCTACAGCAGAAGGCGTCTGCTCCGATTTGGCAAAATAGTATGTGAAGTCTTCGCCCAGCTCTCCCGAAACAATCGGTACACTGCCACGATAAGGTTCCTTCAGGCCAAGGTCCTTCGTTACGTTCACGAAGCCCTCTGTGCCCACAACTCCTCTAACGTCAAGCTTACCCATACTGTTGCTTGGTAAATGCACATGCGGGTTCGTCACATAGCCACGAACTTCACCTTTGGCATTCGCATCGGCAACAATCTGTCCAATGGGACCGTCTCCCTTGACCTGAATGGTCAGCTTCTCTTCACCTTTAAGCATTGCACCCATGATGGCTGCAGTGGTTACCGTACGCCCCATGGCAGCTGTAGCCGTGGGAAACGTATCATGTCTTCTGCGCAATTCCTCAACCAACTCTGTTGTTTGGACAGCAAAGGCTCTAACCCGTCCTTCCATTGCTGTACCGCGAATCAAGCGGTCCTGTTTGTTGTTTTCCAAGTCATTCAGCCTCCTTTGGCGTATACTATAGTATCTCTGATGCACGATATATAAGTTGAATGTGATATTCGTTCAACTTATAAATGCGTTCAATTTACAGAAAAAACGGCTACGTAAGACTGGTAAATCAGCCCGCTGCATGCCGTCTCTTTCCTTACCTTTCCCGGTTCCGCTCATAAATGATACGCAGCCCTTCCAGCGTAAGCAGCGGATCAACTTCCTCGATGCTGCGTGTTTCCTCTGCAATCAGCGGTGCAAGCCCCCCGGTTGCAATAACTTTGGGCTGTACACCCATCTCTGTACGAATGCGATCAACAATGCCGTCGACCTGTCCAGCATAGCCATAAATGATACCAGCCTGCATGGCATGCACCGTATTGCGTCCTATAACCTTCTTGGGCTTCTCCAGTTCGATGCGAGGTAGCTTGGATGCCCGCTCATAGAGCGCTTCAGTGGCAATGTGAATGCCCGGTACGATAGCTCCCCCGAGGTAGTTGCCCTTCTCATCAATGCAGTCGAAGGTCGTCGCAGTACCAAAGTCAACAACCACAAGTGGACCACCGTATTTCTCAACGGCTGCCACTGCATTCACAATGCGATCTGCGCCTACCTCACGCGGGTTCTCGTACCTTAGGTTTAGGCCTGTTTTAATGCCGGGTCCCACAACCATTGGCTTTTTGCCAACATATTTTTCACACATCGTTTCCATCACATGCACAAGCGGAGGAACCACCGATGAGATGATGACTCCTTCAATGTCGCGTGTTGATATATCCGACATATGAAATAAATTATAAATCAATACGCCGTATTCATCCACTGTGGACTGACGGGACGTACTCAGACGAAAATGGTGGAGCAACGACCGGCCTTGATACACGCCGAGTACAATATTACTGTTGCCCACGTCTACAACAAGAATCAAAGAGGTTCACCCCTCTTTCTTTTCGTTTAAATCCAGGCTGATATCAAGGCTCTCGAAAGAATAGGTTAACCTTCCAACCGAAATTACATCCACACCACTCTCGGCAATCCCCCGGATGGTATCCAGAGAGACATTACCTGATGCCTCCACTTTAACATGTGGAGCCTGTTTACGAATAACCGTAACAGCCTCACGCATCTGATCCGGGTGCATATTGTCCAGCATAATGATATCCGCACCTGCCTGCAAGGCTTCGTTCACCTGTGTCAGATTCTCAGTCTCCACCTCAATAGTCATCGTATGAGGAATGACATCTCTTGCCCGCTTCACCGCTTCTGTGATGCCGCCTGCCCCTTTAATGTGGTTATCCTTAATCATAACCGCATCGTACAATCCGAATCGGTGATTCGCCCCTCCACCGATCCGTACTGCATATTTTTCAAGCATGCGGTGTCCAGGGGTTGTTTTACGTGTATCCACCAATCGCGTAGAGAGGCCCTCTAATGCATCAACATATGAACGTGTGCGCGTTGCAATCCCCGACATACGCTGCAGCAGGTTTAGCGCCAGACGCTCACCTGTAAGCAGACTGTGGGTGCTTCCTTCCACTTCTGCCAGCGTTGTTCCCCGAGTAACCTCATCTCCATCTTGTACCATCGGTCTAAATACGAGCGATGGGTCTACTACCTGAAATACCAGTTCAGCTACCGATATGCCTGCGATGAACCCGTGGTCTTTAGCGTGAATAACCGCCTTGGATTGATGGCCTGCCGGAATCGTCACACTCGTAGTGACATCCCCTGCCCCCACATCCTCGCGAAGCCAGTTTTTGATGGATTCGATGAGTCCTTCATTATATCCGTTCAGTATCATGACATCAATTCCTCCACAATCGCTTGTTCTCTTTGCTGCAAACTATGCTTCTGCCAAGCCGCATCATCACGAAGCGGGAAATCCTCACGGTAATGTGCTCCCCGGCTCTCCTGACGATGTAATGCTCCACTGGTGACCAGCCAGGCACAGGTCAAAAGGTTGGCGTATTCCATCTCTTCCTTGTGGGTCAGCAAATAATTGAAGATATCCATTTCACTCTCTAGTTTATCCAAGGCTCCCTGCAAGCCGGCACCGTTACGTCTCAGACCCACCTGACGAACCATCATTTTCTGCAAACGCAAACGTCGTTCCGAAATGGGCTGCTGCTCATCCCATGTTCTATTCCCGACACTATGCGGCGAAGGGGTTTCAATCTGTATTGAATTTAGCGGTGGCAGTGTTTGAATGCGTTCAACAATTCTGTGCCCAAATACGATGGCCTCAGACAATGAGTTGCTCGCCAGACGATTGGCTCCGTGGACTCCAGTTGAGGAAACTTCACCACAAGCAAACAACCTTCCAATGCTGCTCTCCCCGTTCAAATCCGTTTTGACGCCGCCCATCATATAGTGTGCTGCCGGAGCAACCGGAATCCAGTCTGTGGTCATATCCAGTCCGTACCGCATACATGTCTCATATATGGTAGGGAATCGGTGCTTGATTAAATCAGCCGACTCATGAGTAATATCCAGATACACGAATGTACTGTTCGTCATCTCCATCTCACTAACAATCGCTCGTGCAACAATATCGCGCGGAGCGAGTTCAAGCTGTGGATGATAACGTTCCATAAAACGCTCACCTTTGATATTTCGCAGAAACGCTCCTTCGCCCCGTACCGCTTCAGAAACCAAGAAACGAGGAGCGCCTGGATAACATAGGGATGTCGGGTGGAATTGGATGAACTCCATATCCCGAATGACTGCACCTGCACGATATGCCATGGCAACACCGTCAGCTGTGGCAACCTCAGGGTTGGTTGTATAGCGGTACAATTGCCCCGCCCCACCGGAACAGAGCACCGTTGCACGCGCTTTTACAAACACCTTGGTACCGTCTGACTTCTGAACCAATGCCCCTACACATTCTCCATGATCCGTGATCAAGTCAATGACAAAATGCTCATCCCAGACTTCAATACCTGAATGTGCACTGGCCTGAGCTGCAAGAGCCCTCACGATCTCGTATCCAGTCGCATCACCATTTGCATGCAAAATACGGCGGTGACTGTGCGCACCCTCCTGCGTCAACGCCAGCTCGCCGTTCTCCACATCAAACAATGTGCCCAGACGGATTAGTTCCTGTACTCCATCCGGGCCTTCGTTCACCAATGCTTCCACGGCCTCGCGGCGACACAGGCCCGCTCCAGCCACAAGTGTATCCTGCAGATGGTATGCAGGGGAATCATCTTCAGCGATTACCGCAGCGATGCCTCCTTGTGCATAGCGGGTATTGCTCTCCAGTAACGACTTCTTCGTAATCATCAATACCTGATTATGTTTGCTTGCCCTGATGGCTGTATATAATCCGGCAATGCCAGAACCAATAACTAGTACATCCGTCTCCACAATGGGCAGCTGGGACAGATCAAAATCCACTATATATTGCGGTATCATCCTATTCACCTGTCTCGGAGCAAGAGTAGCGCATGCTACTTCACCAGTAACATGCGCTCTAGCGATTCTCTGGCTTTGTCGGCAACGGCCGGTGGTACGTAAATTTCCGGCTTCATCGTTTCCAGGCATTTAACCAGTTTCTTCAGGTTGTTGACCTTCATGTTTGGACACACCAGGAACTTGGTGGCAAAATGAAACTGTTTATCCGGGCTATCCAGTCGCAGCTGGTATCCTGTACCATCTTCCGTCCCCACGATAAATTCCTTGGTAGAAGAATTTTTACAGTATTCAAGAATTGCTGTCGTGCTGCCTACAAAGTCTCCCATCTCTACGACTTCCGGACGACATTCCGGGTGTACGACAAACTCGGCATCTGGATATTTGGCTCTCATCTCGACGACGTCTTTTACAGTCAGCATATCGTGAGTGTTGCAATACCCTTCCCAGATGATCATTTTTTTGTCTGTGTGCTGCTGAACATAATGTCCGAGGTTTTTATCCGGCACCCAGATAATCTCATCAGAATCAACAGATTGAATAACCCTGACTGCATTGGCCGATGTACAACAGATGTCGGTCTCCGCCTTGATCTCAGCCGAGGAATTGATATACGTCACTACTTTTGCATTGGGATGCTGCGCTTTCAGTTTACGCAGGCCCTCAACATTGACCATGTCTGCCATGGGGCATCCTGCACGTTCATCCGGAATGATAACCGTCTTGTTCGGGGCCAAAATCTTAGCGCTTTCACCCATAAAATGAACCCCGCAAAATACAATGACATCCGCATCCGTTTGTGCGGCTTTCTGTGCCAATAGGAAGGAATCCCCACGAAAATCGGCTACTTCCTGTACTTCGTCACGTTGGTAATAATGAGCAAGAATAATAGCGTTACGTTCCTTCTTCAACTCCATCAGCCGCTCTCGCAGCTCCCGGTTCATCTCAGCCTTGCGCTCTAAAGCCAGAGCTTCCACCTGTGATCCTCTCCTTTGACGGACAGCGCCATGCGCCGTTTCCTGTGACTATCTGCGTCGATATTTTCGCTTGAGAAACGAATCACAAGCGGTTTAACACCTAATGTACACAACGTTCACGACTCTGTCAATAAATGAAAATGGCACAGAACAACACCCTAATCAACCGTTTCCTGCGTAGTTCGCGCTCTAGCTCGCAGTTATCATTATCTCTGCAATTTGAACAAAACGCACAAAAAAAGAGAGCCTTTCGGCTCTCTTTGATCTGTTCTCAGAACAGGTTCTGTTAGACATTAAGACGTTGGCTTCGTACCACCATTATCTGGATCATTACTGTTGCCTTTATCCAGATTCGGAGCATCGTTAGGGATATCTCCGGCAGGTGGCTCAGGTGTTTCGTCTTTGCCTTGAATGCGAACACGCACATCACCGATGTTATCGACGATTGGTTCTCCGCCTTCACTTGGCGTACCTTCGTTATCATTATCGCTCTCCGGTTTTGGAGTCAAGGAACCTGTCTCGATCAATTGTTTGATCTGATCCATTTCCAGTGTCTCCACTTCAAGCAACGTTTGAGCGATCAAGTGCATTTCTTTGGAATGTTTTACGAGCAAGTCCTTACATTTCTCGTAACATTCATTGATAAAGCGCTGCATTTCCTGATCGATCTCATAAGCGATGGAATCCGAGTAATTCTGTTCATGGCCGATATCCCGTCCTAGGAATACCTGTCCTTGTGAACTTCCGAATTGCATAGGTCCCAATTTCTCACTCATACCGTACTCCATAACCATGCTGCGTACAATACCTGTCGCTTGCTGGAAGTCACTGTATGCGCCAGTACCGATTTCACCAATGAACAATTCTTCTGCCACACGGCCCCCGAGGAGTCCTGTAACTTTGTCCAAGAGCTCTTGCTTGGTAACCAGCATACGGTCTTCTTTTGGCAACATGATTACATATCCACCCGCACGTCCACGCGGAATGATGGTCACTTTATGTACCATATCGGCATGTTCCAGGAAGTATCCTACAATGGTATGGCCTGCTTCGTGATAAGCAACAATTCGTTTCTCGCGATCACTGATGACACGGCTTTTCTTCTCCGTACCTACGATGACACGGTCGATCGCCTCGTCTACCTCACGCATGGAAATATCTCTTCTGTTACGGCGTGCCGCAAGCAATGCCGCTTCATTCAGGAGATTCTCAAGATCCGCACCAGAGAAGCCTGTTGTACGCTTCGCAATAATGTCCAGTTTCACATCTTTTGTGAGTGGTTTATTACGGGAGTGTACTTTCAGTACCGCTTCACGACCTTTTACATCAGGGCGGTCAACCGTAATTTGACGGTCAAAACGTCCCGGACGCAGCAAGGCAGGGTCCAGAATGTCTGCACGGTTCGTTGCAGCCACGATGATAATACCCTCGTTGGCTCCGAATCCGTCCATTTCAACGAGCAACTGGTTGAGCGTTTGTTCACGTTCATCGTGACCACCGCCAAGGCCAGCTCCACGCTGACGACCTACAGCATCGATCTCGTCAATAAAGATGATACATGGGGCGTTTTTCTTTGCATTTTCGAACAGGTCACGTACACGGGATGCACCGACACCGACAAACATTTCGACGAAGTCAGAACCCGAGATACTGAAGAACGGCACACCCGCTTCACCTGCAACAGCACGAGCAAGCAACGTTTTACCAGTACCCGGAGGCCCCACGAGCAATACGCCCTTAGGAATCCGCGCACCTACAGCTGCGAATTTGCGAGGATCTTTGAGGAAGTCAACGACCTCAACAAGCTCCTGCTTCTCTTCGTCCGCACCTGCGACGTCTTCAAATGTAACCCGCTTCTTCTCTTCGTTATAGAGACGGGCACGGCTTTTACCAAAGTTCATTACTTTACCGCCGCCGCCTTGTGCCTGATTAAACAGGAAGAAGAACAGCAGGAACATAATGATCAAAGGAATAAAGGATGTCAGAAGTGTCAGCCAGATGCTGTCACCTCTCATTGGCTCCTGATTTAACTTGAAATTATTAGCTTCACTTGCCGCTACAAGCTCACTAATCGCTTCATCCGTAGGAGGAATGTACGTTGAGAAATTTTCTGATTTGGCTTCGCTAGGCTTCTCTCTATATTGACCGGTCACAAGAAAAGACTGACCGTCGAATTGAACCGTCAATTCCGAGATGTTGTTCGCCTTAACCGCCGTGCGCAACTGATCATATCTAGGATTATCTGTGGCTTCGCCGCCATTGCTGACGAACTGCACTATGCCCACCACGACTAAAAAAAGAATCAAATAAAAACCAGAATTCCGGATGAACCGATTCATCCCCTACCTCCTCTCGAGACACTTTAATTATTTTAACATAGCCCGACATGGCTTCTCAACAGAAGGCACGAGCAGAACTGGGCTTGGAACTAGCATGCTTATTAACTGCTGTATACTTCCGGTTTCAAAATCCCGATGTAAGGGAGATTTCGGTACTTCTCGGCATAATCCAAACCATATCCAACGATGAATGCATCAGGAATGTCAAAGCCGGTGTAATGAGCTTCAAGCTCCACCTTACGGCCTGAAGGTTTGTCAAAAAGCGTAACCACGCGCACCGATTCGGCACCGCGATTTTGAAGCAGTTCAATCAAATAACTGAGCGTAAGTCCACTATCAATTATATCTTCGACAATGAGAACCTCACGGCCTTCAACCGAGACGTCGAGATCCTTGATGATCTTAACAACGCCTGACGATTTGGTGGATGCTCCATAACTGGATACTGCCATGAAATCCATTTCAACAGGTACCGTTATGTTTTTAACCAAATCAGCCATAAATATAAACGCACCCTTGAGCACACAAATGACCAAAGGATTGCGACCTGCATATTCGGCACTTAGTGTTGCGCCTAATTCCTTGACTTTACTTTGAATTTCTTCTTCACTGATCAATACTTCCTGAATGTCGTTCTGCAACTGTGCGAACCTCCTAAGTTATACTATGAAAGCCTTACCTGAACCATAACCACTACCCCTGAATCGCTGAATTGCCTACAGTCATGTACAGGATGGCGGAAGTATCCTCCTTCACCGGTGCAATATTCGACCGGCGAACACCCGGCAACCAGACAATGTTGCCTGCTCCGTCACAAACCACGGGAATACGCGGACGGACAGAGGGGGGGATTTTTTCATCGATGAAAATATTTTTCACCTTTTTGCTTCCGTTTAATCCCATGACTTTCATGGTATCTCCAGGTAACCGTGAACGCACAACCAGCGGCATGAGCAGTTGATCCGCATCAAATGCGGCCTGATCTGCCGTTTCCGGTACAAGATAGTCCTCGGGACTCATAGGAACGATCCGAAGATATCGGTCAATCTCCCTGAGTGAAAGCTCATAAGTTCCGTTCCATTGCACGAGACGATACTCGAAAGATTGATCCTGTACGTCTGTCCGTAAGCCAAAGGAAACCAGATCATACTCCCGGGTACAAGCGAGTGTCTGTCCTATATCTAGGCTCCAGGTCTTCGCATAAGGCTCTATCACCTTGCGGCGAATGGTTTCGATACGGGTAAAGTCGACAAAATCACTGTCCAAAGGCAGATAATTCAATATTAGTTTAATCAACCTTCGTTGTAAAGCGACATGTAACTTCAAAAAGGAAGGCACCTCAAAGGTTTGCCTTCCGCCGTTCACCTGCACTAGACACCTGTATGCGTCATATGCACCTTGTTCCATGAAATCGTCTTCATCGCCCACAATTTCGGCAAGCCGATTCAAAGACGGCGTGAGCTGTCCATTATATTGCCCCAAATAAGGAAGCACATCCAAGCGAATGGCATTACGCCGATATTTACGCTGGGAATTGCTTGCATCATTAAAGTACAGAAATCCCTGAGTATTACAAGCTTCTACAAGGTCTGTCTTGTTTATACGAAGACATGGACGAATAAGTTCCACATTTTTTTCGCGGCGTTTAAACTTCATTCCGGACAGTCCGGTTAACCCGCTGCCACGCAATAAATGAAGCATAACGGTCTCTGCCTGATCATCCGCATGATGTGCCAGAGCGATGCTTGCTGCACCATATTTGTCAGCTACCTCATGCAGAAATGCATACCGCCTATCGCGTGCTGCTTCCTGTGATCCCTTTCCTGTAAGCTTCATATAGGAAGGAATATCGGCCTTCACCCATTCAAAAGGAATGTTCAGCTGTGCTGCCATTTTCCCGACCATTTCGGCCTCTTCATCGGATTCTGAGCGGAACCCATGATGCACATGAGCACAGACCAGTTTCAGCGGAACATGTCTTGTACTGATCTCATGCATAATATGCAAAAAAGCCACCGAGTCCGGTCCGCCCGATACTGCGACGATGATCCGATCCCCGGGAACCCATAACTGATGCTCTTCCGCTGCCTCCAGCACATGATTCACCAGCTCGTTCCAGCGTAAAGCCTTCATACCTGTTCCTCATTCCTTGCGTTATGTATATGCACCTGTAAAAATTAAAAACGCAGTGCATAGATGAGTACCCCAATAAGTAATATAACGGATACAGCGAATGCATTTTTAAGCCAGCGTGGTGTAGAGCTTGATGAACGCCGGCGAAGAGGTGTAGGCCGGGCCATCATGTCTTTCCAGGCCTTGGCTGCATGTCCGGCATCCCGGAACTGTCCCCGAAGAGCCTGAATCGTCCAGTTACGAAACGGTCGCAGCCTTTCGCTTCGCTCCACCAGAGCCGTGAGCTGACTGACACTCCGCAATTGTGGCAATCCTTCGGCAGCCAGCGACTTGAGTGCTTCCCCCTCCAATACGTGAATCAGTAACAGGGCAAAAGCAAAGACATCATAGGTGCCATCTGCTGTTCGGCTTCCGCCATTCCAGAAGCCCCTGTCATACCATTCGGTAAACTGTTTCACACTTCGTCCAATCGACGTTACTCCACCATAGTCAATGAGCTCCACTTGACCATAATCGGATACCAGTACGTTCTGAGGCTTAAGATCACCAAACACCCATCCCGCCTGATGTAATTGTGCCAGCTTCTGTAAGAGTCTAAGCCCAACCAGCAGTGTCCAGTCCGTCCCTTGACGCCTGATGAAGTGGTGAAGAGCTTCACCCCGAACATAACGCATCACATAAAAGGGAATATCCCGTCCCTGAATGGCATAATCGTCCACATCCTTGAGATAGGAAGGAATACCACTCTGCTTCAGGGCCTCATGATTACGCTGTAGCTGAAACGATTTGAGCACATTGATCTCTGATTGCAGATCGAACGGATCAAATCCCATCTTAAGTGCATAGTGCTTGCCATTCTCACCCCGCTGGACAAGAAAAACGATGCCGTTGGCGCCTTTGCCCAGCAGCTTGCGAATCGTATAACGGCTGCGATTCCATTTCCCCGTAATTACTGTTCCTGGCGGGAAAGAGGCATCAGACAACGTTGTCACCGAGCATCCCTTCTCTTTCAATGCGATAGTTCCCTTCTATTTCCTGCTGTCCCTCCAGTGTACCATATCGGTAAAAATCAATCACCTTCTGAATCGCAGGACCTGTCGGGGTCGCACCCTTCATCTGCAGACGTCCAAACAGCGAACGGACACTACCCAGATCCGATGTCCAGTTGATATCCATCACAGCCTCTTCTCCACTATGGCGACCCGGGAAATGAAATACCGAGAGCTTGCTCTGCCCTACACGTGACTGCAAGCTCAACATCAAATCCCGGATTCCTTCTTCAACCGCAGCGAGCTTAGGCTTCATGCTTGCACTTACATCGATTAACAGGATGACCTGAAGAGGGGCTGTTTCAGCCAGGTTATCTATCACTTCTACCACCTGAGCACGCTGGGCAGGTTCAAGGTCCGTTACGGTTTTGGACACCTTCTCTCCCAAAATTTGTGTTAACTCTCTATTAACCGCCTGCTGAATGGTCTGAACCACCGTTTTCCTTGTCATCATCTGCATCGTATGGGCAAGCTGCCTTGTGCCGACAATCTGGCTGATCCCCCCTCCGGCTTTCGCAATATCCTCAATCTCCCGACTACCCAGTTCACCAATGGTTCCATAATCGATCACACCAACCACATTGACCGTGATTCCCTCTTCACGTGCTTCCGCTGCTGCCAGTACCGGACTTGTACCTACATTAGAACAACCGTCGGTGATCAACAAGATCTGCTTCATCCGAAATCCCTCCGTTTTTCGTTACTCTCCAATTCTATGACTAGCATTGCCAGAATGAAGAGACTTCAAACAGAGAACGATGCAATTAACTTACTGTACGGGGACGCTCCATCCGGTTAATTCCCGGTACTCGTAATGTGGCCCATTCGGGACGGTAGTGCTCTACTTTTCCTACAACGACAGTCATATCATCCAAAATCTCATGCTGCTGATATCGAATCACACTCTCAAGCAGGCAGTCCGCTACCTCCTGCGGATCGTCACTATCAATCTCCTGAATGAGACGTTTCATCCATAGCTCCTTGTTGACGGCATACCCTGGGGCATCATAGATTCCATCTGTCATCATAATCAATATATCGCCCGGTTGAAGCTGTACAGTGACCAGATCCACTTCGATATCTTTAATAATGCCAATGGGCAGGTTGCTGGCCGATACCTGAATAACCTCCTGTCCGCGTTTAATAAAGCTCGGAGTTGAGCCGATTTTCATAAATGTGGTCTCTGCCGTATATTCATCGATTAGAGCCATGTCCACCGTAGCATACATCTCTTCAGGAGAGCGCAGCATCAGCACAGAGTTCACGGACTTGATCGCCAGCTTCTCATCCATGCCCGATTGAAGCAGCTGTTCCAGAATATTTAACGCGGCACTGCTCTCCATGCGCGCACGTTCCCCGTTGCCCATACCATCACTGAGTGCCACCGCAAAGGTACCATTCCCCAGTTCAACCGTGCTGAAGCTGTCCCCGGATAACAAATCTCCCCCTTTGGCAGCCGCAGCTACCCCTGTAGTCACTTCATAGGTTTTGGCTGATCCAAAGGTAACGGTTGCCAGACCCTGACGGGGATCCGTCATCGTCTCATGAAGAACAGCAATATGCTCGTCCAGAACATCCGAGATCAGCGGCGCGATCATCTTCCGGCATTCATCAAATCCCCTCGTATAGGCATGAACTATCTCGATTTCCACATTGCCTGCTTCCAGATTGATAATCTCAATCGAATGAATGGACAGGCCCAGCGACTCCAGCGCATCCCGAATCTGTTCCTCCTGCTGTACCATCTCCTCACTTTCCCGTTGGATTTCTCTGGCCAGGTCCTCCATCACCTGGGATACTCCGGATAATTGCTCGGCAACCAGCTGCCGGCTGTCCACAATCTGACGCTTCCACTGCATATTATGCTGGTAGAGCCCATATTGGGCACGCATAACCTCAAGCACCTCCTCCGGTTTGGCACATACCCTGTTCCACTCCACTGGGATTTGTTTGCCCGACATCTCCGGATTGGCCTCAATGGAACTCATCACATCTGTCATGTATTTATACGTTTGAATAAACTTGGCATCCCAGCACTGTGCACGTTTAAAGCACCCTGCGCACGTTCCCTCTGCTACCGCATTCATGAAATGCTCCATGCCGCCTTCGTTCTGTACCGGTTCCCCCGTACCGGACATCTGATCGAAGCTGCGGGAAAGCTGGCGGAATACCTGCGAGAAGCGGGTCACCCGTTCTGCCGTGATATCCCGAATTCGCTTCGCATATTCATGCTGCGATTTGGTATGATCCTGTGTACCTGGCACATATTTGGATATGGCCGCCATCATGCTTTTAGGTGTAAGCATGAACAGAACAATGGCAGCACACGTCTCCCATAAGGAATTCATCACGTCACCTGGACCGCCCAGATAAATGGATAGAATGGATGAGCCAAGCAGCATCCCCAGTGCAACGCCTGCACGTTTGCCCTCTCTAAGCATACCCGCCAGCATCCCGGCAAAAGCGAGCAAACTCATTTGGTATACGGCGGACATGTCAGCAAGACTCAAAATCAGCCCCGTAATGACCCCGACGGATGCCCCAAGGGGGGCTCCGCCCACCAGCGCGAAGATCAGAATTAAATAACGAGAGAGCATATGCTCCACGGAAAGGGACTGAATGGTCCAGCCCACCGCGCCTGTCATAACGGAGGCCAGCAATATGATCAGGCAGAGGATCTCCTCGCTCTTTAGGTTGAATTTCTTTTTGCGGTACGTAAAAATCGGTATGGCTTGTATAAAAACCAGGGTAAGCACGAAGCTGAGTACGGAGTCCATCGTGAGCATTAACATAGCGTACCAGCTGAAAGACGGCCCAATGACGACTGCGAACAACTTGACCATAAAAGTAGTCGTAAACACCATTGTTGGTGCATAAGATAATTCAGCACGGTCATAAGACTCCAGCCCTCTGAACAAGAGATAGAAGATCGCCATCTCAGATGCAACGATAAGTGGAACCGGAAACGGAGCAAACAGGCTCCCCGCCAGCAAAGCGGCCCCAACGGGAATAATGTAATCCCTTCGCATGAAGGCAATCACCGCGAAGTACGCAATTGCAAAGGGCGATAGTTCATTCAGGATCATGGCCTTCCCCAATAAGAATCCCATAAATGTAAGGAGCAGCACCCATTTGCGTGCAGCAACGAACTGGACAGCCTTGCGGGAGGTAATCCACTGTTTGAGACGTACGGACAGCTCCTCCCGAGCTTCTGTACTCCCTTTACCAGCTTTCATTCCCGGAAATTGAATGACATTCCACTTTTCCATCATCCCAAAGGCACCCCATTCGATTATTTGTTTTCATGTTTCATCCTCGATGGTTCTGATTATAGATAGATTAGAAGACGTAGTTTGTCACAATAGGTGGACAGGGTTCAAAAAGTTTACGACAAAAGAAACAAGCATGGCGCGGAGGAGCGAAACCCCCGGCCTTATTGTCATTCCATCCTTTACAACCTGATTCGCCGAGGACAGAGTTGTCTGATTTTGAATGGCATTTGTTCTTCCTTCAACTTGAATTGAACGGGATACCTGCGGAATGGCATGGAAACATGTCGGTAAAAAATGGTAGACGACAAATGTTCTTATTTCCTCTGGTCCTTGTGCGAAAAAAGTGCATCTGTGGAGCACTACTTTACAAGAAAAGCCAGGAATCCAGTGGGACGCGCATAGCCGACGGTAAACCCTAAAAAATATGCGCAACCAACAGACTAAAAGAAAAAAAGGACAAAACACAAAAAAGCCGTCGACCCTTTCGGGTTAACGGCTTTTCTTATATTTTAAATCAGGTTGATACAGATTACACGCGCTTGGCTCCACGGCCTCCGCGTTTGCCCTCTGTGTTCTTCTTGAGCGAAGAGATCCGCTCTTCACTATCTTTCAGGAAGCGTGACATTTTATCCTCAAATGAAGGTTTGCCTGCTGCGGGCTTGAAAGAACGGCCTCCACGGTCGCGGTTAAATCCACCGCCGCCGCCACGGCCTTGGCCGCCACTTGGGCCTCCACCGCTGAATCGTTCGCGATCTCCTCCACTGCGTTCCGGTCTTGGAGCTCTTGGCGGTCTGGATTGTGTTTGTTGCTCAACCGGTTTGTCAACAGCTTGCTTAATGGAAAGTCCGATTTTGCCATCCTTGTCAACGTTGATGACCTTCACTGTAACGACGTCATTAAGTTTCAGGTGGTCGTTGACATCCTTGACATAATTGTCGGCGATTTCCGAGATGTGAACGAGACCCGTGACACCTCCTGACAGATCCACAAATGCTCCAAAATGCGTGATGCCTGTCACCTTGCCCTCTAACTTGGTGCCCACTTCAATTGCCATAGAATAAAATGATCCTCCCTTAAAAATATACAACCCGATTTTTTAGATGCCAAAATCAATGCTGTGCTAAATGTAATTATACCTTATGCCGCAAACCAAGGTCAACAGAGCTCTACCCCGCAGGGAAGCCTATTTTTTACAGTATAACGGCTTCAGATATATGGATAATAATTCTTGCTCAGTCATGAGCGTAATTCCATCAGTTCCCTGACTCTTCAACCTGGATTGGCGTCTCTTCAGGCAAGTAATAGCCTTTTTTCCGCGCCAGCTGTCCTATGTATTCAGGGTCCTTCAACCGACTGACTTCATACTTCAACTGATCCAGCTTCTTCTGCGTCTCTTCCTTTGAAGCCTGCTGTGCGGCCAAGTTCGAACTCTTGTCCGAAATCTGTGCATTCTGTACAAGGAACGTATATCCTGCCCAAATAACAAATACAACGACAAATGTCATCCAGAGCATGAGGCGTCTTCTTGCGCCGGCAGATTTCCCTTGGCCTGTCGGGGCTGCAGATCTCCCCACAGGTGTTTTACCCATTTTTGGACCTCCTTAAAACCAGCGTTTCCAAATCGCTGCAATACTTGAACCCGCACGGATTATCCAACGGGGCGTTACCCAATGTTTCAGGAGCGGCCTAAACATCCAGCGGAACAACTTGCCGAAAGGTACCAAACATTGCAGTACCAGCTTGCCCAGGAATATCAGTATCGCGAGCACAAAACCCAATATCACGCGAACTAGCTTGTATAGTCCCTTCGCTGGCATAACGAACAGGATGTTAAGGACATGTCCACACCAATGAATAAGTGTTCTTGCGAGTTTAATTAACATTACCACAAAACGCTGGGTTGTAACACTTAAAAGCCAAAAATAGAAGCAAACCCCTATAATTAGCCCCAAAAAGACATAAAACCGCAGCTGTCCGTGGTTTCCGGCGTACAGCATCCGGAAAACGAACAGCGCGGAAGCAACCCAGTACAACAGGTCAAGCGTGTGCATGCTCCATCTCGGGAAGCGCAGCTGACCGGACAGTACCCGGTAACTGTCGTAGGCCATACCCATTACGATTCCCGACAACAGCATCCATGTTAATGTGATCCACTGCGTGTCCAGACTCATCGGAACATCTTGCCGAACAGGCCTTTACTATTCTTGTTCTGGGAACCGGGGTCCAGATATTGCAGAGAACTGACTGTGCCTTCAATGGATAGCAAACCTTCCTCCAGGCTCAAGTTTTTGATATGTAAATTGTGCCCCCGGATGGTCAAATGCCCAAGTTCAGTCTGCAGCAAAAACTCCTCACTGTCGAAGCTCTCTACATTGGAGACACCTGTCAGATCCAGCAGTTTGCGATTTTGCATGCTCAAATGATGCTGTTTCGGTTTACCGTGCTCAACCATGGCATGTACCCCTCCTTCTTACACCTAGCTTATGGAGGCGAAGGCGGGAATAGAACCAGGGATCATGAAGGAAATGCTTCTGCTTATCCAAACACAAAAGCACCCTTCCTGTATAGGAAAGGTGCTTCTATCTCACTTGCTTTCATTCACAAAAGAGCATATCGGGCAGCTGATTACCAGTTCAGCCCGTTATCCTTGGCGATCGGCTCTTCCTTAACCAAGGTATAGAGGCTGCTCGCCTCGTCCTTCTTGGTGCTCTCAGCAAGACGTTCCACCTTCACGGTGACCAGCTTCTGACCGAACTGAACCGTCAGCTCATCGCCCACTTTAACAGCAGCGCTTGGCTTCGCTTCACGTCCGTTAATCAGAACACGTCCCTGTTCGGAGACGTCCTTGGCCACAGTGCGGCGTTTGATCAGCCGGGAGACCTTCAGGAATTTATCAAGACGCATTATTTTACGGCTTCTTTAAGTTTGTTGCCTGCTTTGAATGCAGGAACAGTGGACTCAGGAATTACGATTTCATTCCCTGTTTGTGGGTTACGTCCGGTACGACCGGAACGTTTGCGGGTTTCAAAAGTGCCAAAGCCGATCAGTTGTACTTTGTCTCCGCTTGCGAGTGCATCTGTAATTTCTCCCAAGAAGCCGTTCAATACGGACTCAACGTCTTTTTTAGTCAAACCGCTTTTGGTGGAAATGTTGTTAATCAGATCTGTTTTGTTCATTTTTAAAAGCCTCCCAAATTAAAAAGAAAGTATCTGCGAATCCTGGCAATCGGCCTGATTGCCGCGGCTTTCGCGCAAGGTTACTACACATGTATTCTGGCTTGGATTCTGAATTCCTGCCTCGGCCAGCGACTTTTTTTGGCTTATGTTGAACCTGTGCCTATGGAAAGTCTAAGTCCAATACCCGGAATGTTGTCCGATTAATCAGGAATAACCCTAATCCGAATATGAACACATGTTCGTATAGCATATCATACCATTGAAAAACATGGAACAAGGATATTTGAACAGTTTACTTGGTCTACCCTGTTACAGTCCAGCCTTCTTCGCCGCCTGCCAGAATTGCTCCATCTCTTCGACGTTGCTATCTGCAGGTGTCCGTCCAAGTTCACGAAGCCGCTCCTCAATATATCGGAACCGCTGAGTGAACTTGCGATTGGTGGCAGCAAGGGCCTCCTCCGGGTCCGTATCAATGAAACGAGCCACATTAGCCGTAGCAAACAGCAAATCGCCCAGTTCCAGCTTCCGCTCTTCAGCCGATTGATTGCTTTGCACCGCTTCTTTCAGTTCTGCCAGTTCTTCTTCAATCTTGGCAAATACGCCATTCACATCATCCCAGTCAAAACCAACCTTGGCTGCTTTCTTCTGGAGCTTGTACCCTTTCATCAAGGCAGGCAAATCGCGGGGAATACCATCCAGCACCGAAACGGTCTGTTGATCTATCCCTTTGCGCTTCTTCTCCTCTGCCTTCATCTGTTCCCAGTTCTGCAGTGCTTCATTCGCATTCTCGGCCTGATGCTCGCCAAATACATGAGGATGACGGAAAATGAGCTTGTCATTAAGCCCTTCAATAACATCATACACATTGAATGTGCCCACTTCCTCTTCCATCTGGGAATGCAGCAGAATCTGCAGCAATAAGTCCCCAAGCTCCTCTTTCATGTGGTCAGGATCATCTTCATCGATCGTTTCAATGACCTCATACGTCTCTTCAATCAGGTTTTTGCGAATCGACTGATGGGTCTGCTCCTGATCCCATGGACATCCGCCCGGGCTGCGAAGAATATTAACAATTTCATGCAACCTTGCAAAAGAGCGGCGTCGCAAGGCATCATCCGTGTTTTTCGGCACATAAATGAGGGAGAGGTTTCCGTAACCTTCAATCCGGTCCAGCTCATGAAGCGGTACCTTGTGGATGATCTCCTGATCCTGTACACCGAGGGCGTGTCCAACAAATACCGGGTAGTCATCCGGATATACATCCATCAGGCAAAGCTTCACATCAGACGCGGTAAACACATCATAGACCTGTCCGATCAAGGTATGAAGCTGAGGCTGCACTAGCTCCGTGCTCAGGCTGCTTGCGTCAAGAAGTTGAAAGCCTTCAATGGGGTCAAATCCGAGACGGATAAAGGCTTCATCGAGAAAACTCTCTCCCCCCATGACACGAAGTGAGATCCCCATTTGCGGACAGCGCTCCTTAAGCAGCCGTACACTTGCCTCTGCCACCATCGGATGGCCTGGCACAGCATAGACAATCTCTGTTCCCTGCTCTCCCTGACGGGCAGCCTCAATGAGGCGATTGGCAATCTCGTCATAGACCTCCGGGAACGATGCTTTCGCCTCGTAGATCGCATCAAATGATGTCATCTCCAGCCCTTCCTGCTTCAGGTCATTCAGCACGGGATGATCCAATGTGCGGACATACAGCGTAGCTGCTTGTTTCATTTTCTTGATAATACCTACTGTCAGCTGATCTGCATCTCCTGATCCGAGACCAACGACGGTCAAAGCTGCTGCGCTCATTTTTAGGCCTCCATCCGAACCATTCTGCAGAATGCCTCCCACTGTTACATTGACATGAGAAACATACGCAGAACAGCGCTCTATAATTACACGTATTATAACAGAATCCGCGGATATCCAATAATTTCACACGCAAAAGGGTGAGACAGGGCTAGCGCAGGACATGCAGCCTCCGAAGCCATTTGGCCAGACGCGGTCCAAGCTTCGGGATCGCGGCCAGATCTGTGGCGGTCAGCAGCCCGGTACGGGCTGACGCCAGCAAGAACACGGCTGCGCCTGCGGCAATGCCAAGCAGGCTAATGCCTACCGCGGCCAGCCTGCGATCAGCCGCGATGCCCATGCCGCCGAGCACCGCTCCGGTGGCCCAGGCCATGCCTGCCGCCACCACACTCATGGCGGCGATCACCAGCGCCGGCTTCACCAGCACGGCGCCAGGGGCAGGGCGCATTGCGGTACGCCGCGCCAGCAATGCCACATTCAGGCCAGCCGCCAGCATATAGGCGACTGCGCCTGCCAGGGCCGCCCCGCTGATGCCCATCGCCGGCACAAGCATGACGTTCAGCAGCGCCTTGACACCTGCGGCGGCCAGCATGCTGAACGCGGGTGCGCGCACGGCGCCGAGCCCCTGCAGCAGCGCCGCCGCAATGATGCTGACGGTACTGCCTGCTGCCGTCAGCGCCATATACCGCAGAGCTTCGGTGCCTGCGGCATCACCGTACAGCATGCGGTTGATCGGTTCTGCCAGCACCGCCAGACCAGCGGATGCAGCCAGACCGATTAACCAGAACCAGCGCAGCGCAATGCTTGCCTGCTGCCTGGCGGCTTCCGGCCCGCCCTTCAGGCGAGCTTCGGCCATCGCCGGGATGAACAGCACCGATAGCGACGTAGCAAGCATCGTCACGAGCTGTACAAGCGGCAAGCCCCGATTATAAATTCCGAACGACACCATGGATTCGACCTCATCCAGCCCTTCACTTCTTAGAAGCCGGGGCACCGTGAAGGTATCCACCAGGTTCATCAGAGGTACAGCGAGCGAACCCAGACAGACGGGAATGGCATACACCAGCAAGGTTCGAATCCATTGACCATTGGTGGGAAGCTTCTCCGCTTGAGTGCCTTCTCCTGTCCATTGCTCCGGTTGTCCCTCCCTGGCTCCCGATCTCTGCAAGCCATCCAGCTCTTCTTGGGTTAGTCCAGTTTTCCCGCTCTTTCGCCGCCTACCGTACACATAGGCGAGCATGGTGAGTAATCCCGCGATTCCACCGGCAACAGAACCCAGCATGGCTCCCGCAGCAATGGTCTCCAGTGATGCATCCTGCTTCATCAGCCATAGCAGCAGCACAATCATTACCGTCACACGAATCGTCTGCTCTACGACCTGTGACACAGCAGTTGGCACCATCTGCTGTAAACCCTGAAAATATCCACGGAGTCCAGTCATTAGCGGGACAAATAGCAGTGCGAGCGCCGCAGCCCGAATAGAAGGTATGACATGTCCATTACCAATCAGATGACCTATAAGTGGTGCACTGATGTACATCAGTATGGCCAGGATTAATCCGATGCTTCCAAGAAGTATCGAAGACAGGCGGATAATCCGTTTGCCCTCCTCTGGCCTCCCCAGCGCCTGTTGTTCGGCAACAAATTTGGATACGGCAACAGGCAGTCCGGCGGCTGCAATCGTAATAATAAGCATATAGAACGGATATACCGTGTTATAAATGCCAAAAACACCGTCGCCCCCTAGATTCTGTAACGGAATCTTTTGAAAAGCACCGATGATTTTAGAAATAATGGCAGCAAGGCCAAGCACAAATGCACCCTGCAGCAATCTTGAGCCAGTAGTAGACGGCTGTTTCATAAATCCCTCCTACAGTTATCCAAGCGATTATATCCAGTAAGCATACTTTGCTATTATACCTGCCTGAAGCCGCACAGACTAACCTTCTGTTGAAGTTCCCTCTCTCCGCTCTTCATTCTGCCTGAGCATTATGCCTTTTTAAATGCAAAAAAACTCCTGTCTGCCGGAAAGGCACCAGGAGTTGATTGCTGTTTATTGTTCCATCTGTTTGCCAAGGAAGCCAGCAGCCGTCTCAGCCATTTTAACTTCCATCTGGGACATTTTCACGGATTCATCCTTGTTGTACAGAATGACGGTTCCAATAGGGTCTCCACCCGAAATGATGGGTGCAATGACGAAAGAGGATAATGTTTCATCATGATCCTTGCTGATCTCATAGGAGCCACTACCTGTCTCAACGATGGTTTTGCGGTTTTCCATGCAGCTCTCTACCAGCTGACCTACCTGCTTGTCCAGATATTCCTTCTTGGAGCCGCCCGCTACCGTAATAATGGTATCGCGGTCAGAGATCATGGTTACATGACCTGTACTCTCATACAACGATTCAGCATATTCTTTGGCGAAATCGCCCAGTTCGCCAATAGGCGAATATTTTTTTAGAATGACTTCTCCATCACGATCCACAAAAATCTCAAGCGGATCTCCTTCACGAATTCTTAACGTACGACGGATTTCTTTTGGAATGACCACACGGCCGAGGTCATCAATACGGCGGACAATACCAGTAGCTTTCATTTCACATGTTGCCCCACTTTCTCGAGAAGATTTTTCAACTACTGTTCCTTAATGGGTAGAGGAAAGTCCCAGAACGTTTAGTGTGATATCTTGACCATAGTATTCATCTGTTCCCATTTCCTTATACATACTTTGAAGAATATAGTTGTGTTCTCTTCGCAGAAGGTGACCATGTACCCATTACGCTTCTGTCTGTACAAAGAGAAGCAAGGGGCAGGCCATAAGTCCTCCCCTTGCTTCTCTAGGCTTGTCCAGAAAGTAAGTGTGCTTCAGCTCGTTTCTTACTTGCTGCTTGTATCTGCGCTATCTCCTGTTGTTGCATCGGACTCTGTTTTAGTACCTTGATCTGTCTTAGCGTCAGTACCTGTGGACTCGTCCGTTTTGGTTTCTGTAGATTTGTCACCTTCGGTTCCAGTTCCAGTACCCGTTGTGCCTTCAGTACCTTCCGTAGTACCTTCTTCAGCCTTGTCTGTCTTCGGCAGGTTTACTTCCTTCACGATCTTATCCAGTTCATTGGTCATGAACGTATCGATCTCTGCAGCAGCCAATTGGCTTTTGAGTGTTTCTTTTTGCTCATCTGTCAATTTGCTGTAGTCTGCTTCCGTACGGGATTCCACTTTCATCACGTGATAGCCGTATTCCGTCTCAACAGGATCACTGATTTTGTTGAGCGGCAATGTTTTGGCAGCTTCTTTGAACGCTTCTACCCAGTTGGATACAGGGGTATTTTCGTACAATCCGCCATTATCTGCAGAGCCTGGATCTTCGGAGTATTCTTTTGCAACTTTTGCAAAGTCTTCGCCGGCATCCAACTTAGTTTTAACTTCTTTCGCAATTTTCAAAGCATCTTCTTTTTTACGCTCTTTTTGCGTATCCGGGTCCGTGAAGTTAATCAGGACGTGACGAACCGAAGCCGTTGTGAACTGATCCTTGTTTGTTTCAAATTCTTTTTTGATCGCATCTTCCGTAACGCCAGTCTCTTTATCCTTGATTACAGTCATGATGCGAGTCATGTAATCCTTGATGTTTTGATCTGTCAGGTTCTGAGCTTTCAACATTTCAGTCCATTGATCGGCTTGAACAGAAGCCTTCATTTTGTCGAACTGTTCGGTTGCCACTTTGGCACCTTCTGTTTTGGCTTCTTCACTCGCCTTGCCACTCAAATATTCATAAGCAACTTCCTGGCGCACCAGGTAGTCCTTGAAATCGTCCATCTCCATCATTTGTGCATATTCCGGATAGAGGAATTTCATGACCCGCTGCTCCATATCGAATTCATTGGCTGTAATTGTACCGCCATCATAGGTCGCTACAACAGCGCTTGTATCATTAGTTTCTGGTGCAGCTGCTTCATCCTTCTTGCCGCATGCAGCAAGCAGTGATAAGGACAGTACAGCAACCATACTCACGGAGAGTACTTTCCCTACTTTTTTATACTTTGGTAACATCCTTTGGTTCCCCCTTTGATTTAAAAGCACTCTTCATGGACTCCAGAAATTTCTCTACCAGCTCCATCAGTTGCTTGTCCCCAAGCCCTTTGCCTTTGACATGAATAAGCATATGGGGTCCTTGTTCAAATTGTACACGTCTTTCGAACTGATTTCCAATGTGCGCAATTTTCGAGAGCTCAAACGCATGCTCACGGCCTTCGTAGAACTTCACGGTAAGGTCGTCACCACGCTGCGTAATGGACTCAATTCCATACATTTTGCCATACACTTTCAATCTGGCTACAGCCATAAGATTAATGACGGCCTCCGGAAGGTCGCCGAATCGGTCAACCAATTCGTCTTCCAGTTCCATGGCATCGTCGAACGAGGCAATGACCGCCACTTTTTTGTAAATTTCAATCTTCTGTATACTGTCATAGATATAATCGCCCGGCAAGTAGGCATCAATGCTGAGATCGAGTGTGGTGTTCCATTGATCGGAAGGTACCGGCTCTTCCCCGAGCATAGTGACTTTGCGTTTGTTAATTTCCTCGGCCAGCATCTGAGAATACAGGTCGAATCCGACTGAGGCAATGAAGCCGTGCTGCTCTGCACCCAGCAGGTTCCCCGCTCCGCGGATCGATAGATCTCGCATCGCAATTTTGAATCCCGACCCCAGCTCGGTAAACTCCTTAATAGACTGCAGACGTTTCTCTGCAACCTCTGTCAGCACTTTATCCCGTTGGTACGTAAAGTACGCATAGGCAATTCGATTGGACCGTCCAACGCGACCACGCAGCTGGTACAGCTGGGAAAGGCCCATTTTGTCTGCATCGTGAACAATCAGGGTATTTACATTCGGGATATCTACCCCCGTCTCAATGATGCTTGTGCTTACGAGCACGTCATATTCGCCATCCAGGAAGTCCAGGATCGTTTTCTCCAGCTCCGTCTCCGACATCTGACCATGGCCCACGCCGACTTTGGCTCCAGGAACGAGATCAGCAATTTCGGCAGCCATCTCCTGAATCCCTTGAACACGGTTATACAAATAATAGACCTGACCCCCACGTGCCAGTTCCCGCTCAATGGCTTCCCGAACAAGCGCCTGACTATGTTCCACGACATAGGTCTGCACCGGGAAACGATTCTCTGGTGGTGTTTCAATAACCGAGAGATCACGGACTCCCAGCATGGACATATGGAGGGTACGCGGAATTGGTGTAGCCGTCAGTGTAAGCACGTCCACGTTTGTTTTCAGCTTCTTCAGTTTCTCCTTATGGGTTACACCGAAGCGCTGCTCTTCATCAACGATAAGCAGTCCAAGATCCTTGAATACCAGATCCTGAGATAACAACCGGTGTGTACCGATAACAATGTCGACCGTACCACTTTTAATGCCTTTGGCCGTCTCATTTTGTTCCTTACGGGAACGGAACCGGCTAAGGACATGAATATTGAATGGATACCCCGAGAAACGTTCACGGAATGTCTCATAATGCTGCTGTGCCAAGATCGTGGTTGGAACGAGTACCGCAACTTGCTTGCCTTCAATAGCCGCTTTGAATGCAGCACGAATGGCAACCTCGGTCTTTCCGTAACCGACGTCTCCACATAGCAGACGATCCATGGGACGATTTTGTTCCATGTCCTTTTTGATTTCTTCAATCGCACGGACCTGATCACGAGTTTCATCATAAGGGAACATGGCCTCAAATTCCTGCTGCTCGGCAGAGTCCTTCTCGAAGCCGAAACCCTTTGAGGTCTGACGCTCTGCGTAGAGCTTGATCAGATCGTCGGCGATATCCTGTACAGATGAGCGAACTTTATTTTTAACCCGTGTCCATTCGTTACCACCCAGCTTGTAGATCTTGGGCTCTTTCTCTTCTGACCCGACATATTTCTGGATCAGATCGATCTGTTCGATCGGTACCGACAGTTTATCCCCACCAGCATAGAGAATATGCATATAGTCCTTATGAATACCGCCAACCTCAAGTGTACCAATGCCTAGATATTTACCAATCCCGTGGTTCTGGTGGACAACATAATCGCCCACTTTCAGCTCACTATACGATTTAATCCGTTCTGCATTATCCACATTCCGGCTTTGTTTGCGCGCCTTGCGCTGCTTTTGGGAGAACATCTCACCTTCGGTTACGACGGCTAAATGAATGGACGGCAGTTCGAATCCGGTCTGCAGGTTACCGATAAGCATTTCCGGTTCCGGTATATCGTAGTCCATGAGGACGCGCCGCATACGTTCGAGTCTTTCTTCCCCGCTCGCCAGCATAAGCACATGCACTCCGGCTTTCTGCCAGCGCTCCATCTCGGCCTTAAGTACATTCATCTGTCCGTGGAAATCCTGCATGCCCCGACTGATGAAATTCAGAATGTTTTGAGGCTGTGTATGTGGAACCTGACGCAAGAAGATCGACATAAACAGCGTCTGGAATGGGCGTTCATATAACAGCTCATCCCCATCTGCCGACAAATGAAGATCAGGCAGCGTCTTTCCGTTTTGCATCAAATGTAGGTTCCACTCCGATTCATCCCGGTCGAGCTGCTTGGACGTTTCAGCCAGCCGTGCCGGTTCGTCCAGAACAAGAAGCGTGTCCTCTGGCATGTAATCGTAAATGGTTTTATGCTCCGGATAGAGCGGTGATATATATTTATACATTTCAGAGAAATATACATGCTCCCGCAGCAGTTCAATCTCCCGGTGAATTTCTTCACGGAGACGTAGCTTGGCCTGGCGGTCAGTCATTTTCTCCAGCTGTTTTTCCAGTAAAACGACAGCTTCATCCGCAGCCTTCTCCATGCGTTCGCGGTCAGCAATCAATTCCTTGCATGGCAGCACCGTAACTTCATCGATACGTTCAATGGAGCGTTGATCCGCTGGGTCGAATGTTCGTATGGAGTCAATTTCATCGTCAAACAATTCCACCCGATAGGCAATGGACGAAGTCACTGGATAAAAGTCAATAATTCCTCCGCGCACGCTCATCTCGCCGCGAGATTCAACCCGTTCCACACGCTCATACCCAAGCTTCACCATCTCCAGAAGGAACGAGTCCAGATCGAGTGTATTCCCTTGTTTGATGGTAATCTGAGCATTCGCCATCACTTCCGGAAGAGGGACATAACGTCGCACGCCGGAAAATGGAATAACAACAACGCCCCTAAAACCTTGGGCGCAACGAACTAACACATCAATACGCTGACCCAGTGTTTCCGGACTGGAAACGGCGGCTTCAGCGGCAACAAGTTCATTCGCAGGATAGAGCAGCACCTGATCAGGTGAAAGCGCTTCCTGTAAATCTTCTGCGATTTTTTGTGCGGAAAACATATTGTGTGTAACGACGAGCAGTGGTCGGTTCATCTCTTGGTGCAGAGCTGCCAGCATGATCTGGCGCGCTGATCCGGACAATCCTGAGACCAGCTGCTCTTTCATACCGGACGTAATACCGGCAGTAATGGATCCAAAATCGGGATCTTTGGAAAAAGCCTGTATAAGTGCTTGTAACAAAAGGGGCACCTCTCTTATAACTTACTTGATTAGTTCACGCCTAAGCGCAGGTTTATCATTCTAAATTGGATACAAATTCCTTTTTGTCCTGTTTCATCATATCGGATTACTCGCTGCATTACCACATCAGGTTCAACCAATAACCTAAATTCGGTCATGAGCATTTTCATTCCCAAATTGAAAAGAAGCCTCAGCAGGCTGCCAAGGCTATAAAGGTGGAGCGGTATTCCGCGGCCCCCATCATCTGTTATCCATCTTCGCTGCGAACCAGGCTTATTATTGAAGCGGGCTCGCCAGCAGGCTGAGCTCAGGATTGAGTTCAAGCGCTTCTTTGCAATAATCGCATGTAATCCGAACGGTAATATCCCCACCGGAATTATACGCTATTATATCCCTCCGCTCGTCGGGGGTCAAGAAATGAAAGCCCAACTGTTCTTCTGATATTCGGGCAGAATCGATTCTTCCAATAAAGGTACGGCAGTGCCTGCACACATAATTCACTGACATATTTATGCCTCCTGAACATGGTTTATACGTCCAGTATGCCCATTATGACTGAATTGAACCCGGATTTGATCATTTTTCCCAGCATGTCTTCCAACAAGTATTACCCGTTAAACTTAGCCATTGTCTGCTCAAATGTATGATTGAGGCTATGCTCCAAAGCATCACAAGTTTGCTCAATGGTATGTTCGAGCGCTTCCTTCTCTTTCTTCATAAATGTAGACAGTACATAATCAACAATGGCGTGTCCAGGTTCCGGGCGGGAAATGCCCATCCGTACACGGTTGAATTGCTGTGTGCCCGTATGCTGAATAATGGACTTGATGCCATTATGGCCGCCAGCACTACCTTGATAACGCAGTCTGACTTTGCCAATCTCCGTATCCATATCATCATAAACGACAATCAGATCTTCCAGACTGACTTTGTAAAAGTCCATATATGCCCGTACCGATTCACCGGACAGATTCATGAATGTCATGGGTTTGATTAACACGGTTTTTACACCGCCAATATTTCCTTCTCCAATTAACGCTTTGCATTTGCTCTGAGTGATGGAGATCCCATGACGACTGGCCAGTTGGTCCAGTGCCATAAAACCAATATTATGTCGTGTTTTGGCATAGTTTGAGCCCGGGTTACCCAGGCCTACAATCCACTTCATCTTATTCCCTCCTTCGAATCACATGAGGTGAGGCATAGACTTCGAATGTTATATTTCATATAATATCAAGAAAGTGAACTTCCTATTTACTGTAATTTTCACGATTATTATCTTATCTTATTAACCCAGGAAGGTGAGCGGGTTTTGCGCGAAGATAACGGACAGCTGACTCAACATAGTGATTTTATCTATCATCTCGAATACCATGTACCCGTACAGGTATATGATCGCGACACCCATATTGAGATCGGATTGATTACACGTTTCGATAATCAATTTGTCGAAATTGCCGACACTCTTTTTCATCGGCGGCGTTTTCGCTTCATTTCACGGCCAGGATATTAATATCCGGCCTCTCCATGCATCATTATAATGGCACGCCGACAGGGGTTACATTTTCCGTTCGACCGGAAAACGTAACCCCTCTACTACTTTGTGCAGACATCCTTATTCAATTTCAAACAGCTTGCTGATTGACAATTCCTCATGAACCCGGATAATGGCTTCCCCGAGCAAAGGTGCTACAGACAACACTTTAAGTTTGCTTGTCGGATTGGCATGCGTGATTGGAATCGTATCCGTTACGATAACCTCTTTCAGTGGTGCATTCTCCAAACGCTCCATCGCTGGTCCGGACAATACCGGGTGAGTACAGCATGCGTATACTTCCTTCACGCCGCCTTCCATCAGTGCGTTTGCACCCAGCACAATGGTTCCTGCCGTATCGATGATATCATCGATCAGGATCGCTGTTTTACCTTCAATGTTACCGATAATGTTCATAACTTCACTTACATTCGGCTCCGGACGGCGTTTATCAATGATGGCCAGAGGTGCATTCAGGAAATCAGCCAATTTCCGTGCACGTACTACACCACCGTGGTCAGGAGATACAACGACCGGATTTTCGATCTGTTTGGAGCGGAAATATTGAGCCAGAATCGGCACACCAAGCAGATGATCCACTGGAATATCAAAAAAGCCCTGGATTTGCATCGCATGCAAGTCCATCGCAATCACGCGGGTAGCTCCTGCTTTTTCAATCAGATTGGCTACCAGTTTCGCTGTAATTGGGTCACGTGAACGTGCCTTACGATCCTGCCGTGCATAACCGTAATACGGAATTACAACGTTAATTGTCTTGGCTGATGCCCGTTTCAGTGCATCAATCATGACGAGCATCTCCATCAGGTTGTCATTAACCGGCAAGCAAGTGGACTGCACAATGTATACGTGACAGCCCCGAACGCTCTCGGAGAGCTTCACTTGAATCTCACCATCGCTGAAGCTGGTTGTGTGAGATTCACCCATAGGAATTCCGATATAATCAGCAATTTGATGGG
The DNA here is from genome assembly GCF_002272715.1 of Paenibacillus sp. 7516. Classification (NCBI taxonomy): domain Bacteria; kingdom Bacillati; phylum Bacillota; class Bacilli; order Caryophanales; family Paenibacillaceae; genus Paenibacillus; species Paenibacillus sp. 7516. Next base: position 24,598 of record NZ_NPBI01000046.1, on the reverse strand, counting down.
CAAGCTTGGGGTTAGAATTGCAAGTAAATATTTTTAATTTCGAATCAAAATAAGTCATAAAATAAAAACCCTCCGTGCTGGTTCATTGGAATCTATAAGCGTCTGCGACATGTCGGCACCTCCCGAAGATCGGGAGGCAATCAGAATATCAATACCCCTTATTCGGGTTTGGCATTTTGTTTCTTGGCTTTGGCACGTCCGCGAATTTTCTCCGCGTAACCAGGTTTGTTCTCCTGGCGAGGACGAGCAATAGCCAGATCGTTCTCCGGAACGGAATGTGTAACGGTTGAGCCAGCAACCACATAAGCGCCTTTTCCTACCGTGATCGGTGCAATCAGATTGACATTGCTGCCTACGAACGCATCATCTTCGATTGTCGTTACAGCTTTATTATATCCATCATAATTAACCGTTATTGCCCCGCATCCAACATTTACGTTCTTTCCTACTTTAGCATCCCCAATATAACTGAGATGTGATACTTTGGATCCTTCATCAATTGTAGCATTTTTCACCTCGACAAAGTCACCAATTTTTACTTTCCGGCCCAGCTTGGTGCCAGGACGCAGGTAAGCAAATGGTCCTACCGTTGTCTCTTCGCCTACTTCGGCCTGTGCCAACACGGAATGTTTAATCGTTACACCGTTCTGAATAACACTGTCTTCAATATCGGCTTGAGGACCAATATGGCAAGCTTCACCAATGGAAGTTGTCCCTTTCAGAATGGTTCCCGGGTACAATACCGTGTCTGATCCAATCGTAACATCCGCTCCGATATATGTCGATGACGGATCAATGATCGTAACACCGTTCAACATATGTTTTACAGCCAAACGTTCACGCATATATGCTTCTGCTTGGGACAGAGCAAGTCGATCGTTAACTCCGATGGATTCTGCGATATCATCTGACATATAAGCTTCAACCACTTCTCCATCGTTACGGAAAATCCCAACAACATCTGTCAGGTAGTACTCTCCTTGGGCGTTCTGGTTGGTTACTTTCTCCAGTGCAGCAAACAATTTCGCATTATCGAAACAGTAAGTACCTGTGTTAATTTCTTTCACAGCATCTTCCTGCTCGTTGCAGTCCTTCTGTTCCACAATGCGTTGTACAGAACCGTCTTCTCCGCGAATGACGCGGCCGTAGCCTTTTGGATTGTCCAATTGAGCCGTTAGCACAGTTGCCGCAGCTCCGCGACTCTCATGAAGCTTCATCAGACCTTCCAGCGTTTCACTGGTTACCAGTGGCGTATCTCCACAGACGACTATAGTAGAGCCTTGCTCACTTCCAAGCAAAGACTTCACTTGCTTCACCGCGTGACCCGTTCCCAATTGTTCAGCCTGAAGTGCGTACTCTGCTTTGGAACCCAAAAATGACTGCACCGCTTCGGCACCATGACCGACCACCACTACACTGCGCTCAACACCTGCGCGTAGAGCTGCATCCAGCACATGAGCCACCATAGGTTTTCCGCATACGGGATGCAGTACTTTGTACAATTTAGATTTCATTCGTTTGCCTTGCCCTGCAGCAAGTACAATTGCCATTCGTTTCAAATTTCACGACCTCCTGTTCTGAAAACCCCATCCGGAAGACCCACCTTGATGGATCACCCCTGATAAGTATCGTTCAGCCGGCCTGAAGCCGGTCTTGTTCATCGCCTGCTGTCTCTGTTATCACACGTAACAACGCGGACACGAGCAAATCGTGACCTATATGTATACGCCGTGTACCTGCGAGCCTTAACCGAATCCCAATGACTCTTAAGATGCCGCCCTGTCACCAAGCGCACGCTGCGCTAATGTTTCCTTCAACATTTTCCAGCAATAATGCTGCTAAATGTTCCTGTTTGAATAAACTCAATACTGAATATATCTTATTCCGGTCAAAAAGAAAAGAGAGCCATAAGACATGGCTCTCTTTTCCTTCGAACCCCAATAATGTTCTCAGGCACCTTCTTCAATGACTTCTTCCTCAGTTGCAGCGCGGTCATACTCAGTCAAAACAGCAGCCTGAATCTTCTCACGAGTACCGGAAGAGATCGGGTGGGCGATATCACGGAATTCTCCGTCAGGAGTCCGCTTGCTCGGCATAGCAACAAACATTCCGTTGTTCCCATCAATGACGCGAATGTCATGAACGACGAATTCGTTATCGATGGTAATGGATGCGATAGCCTTCATTCTCCCTTCCGAGTTAACACGGCGGAGTCTAACATCCGTAATTTGCATGTGTGTGTTCACCACCTTTTTCCATCAGAACTTGGTGTATAATTCCACACAGCCTATACGAACTCCTTCTTTTTATACCCACAAAAATGTCCTAATTTCAGGAATTTTTTTATTTAATACACAATTCGACAACGTTAGTGCCAGGTCGATGGAATAGAACCTTTACCGACATGTCATTCGTCATCTTTCTACAGGTCAAAATAGTTACCAGGCTTCACCGAAATGTGTCTGCTTTTTGCATCCACGGCTGTCAGCTGCGCAAGAGATACGTAATCGGTCAGCAAACGCTCTTCCGAATCAACTGAACCAGATTCTACCAGCACCCCTACACCTGCTACCGTTGCATTAAACTCGGCGAGCAAATCAATCATGCCCTGTACCGTTCCACCGGCTTTCATGAAATCATCCACAATTAGAACCCTCGAATGCTCACGCATCGCCCTGCGGGATAGGGACATGGTATGGAGACTTTTATGGGACCCCGATACATAATTGATACTTACGGCCGATCCTTCCGTAGCCTGATGGTCCCTGCGCACGAGCACTACAGGCAGGTTAAGCTGGGCTCCAGTCGCATACGCCAGAGGAATGCCCTTCGTTTCTACCGTCATGACTACATCGATATCCATATTGCCAAAAGCAGTCGCAAATATTTTACCTGCTTCATTCATCAATGCAGGCTGTCCAAGCAGGTCAGACATATAGAGGTAACCGCCAGGCAAGATACGGTCAGGCTGCTCCAACTGATTGCTTAGTCGTTCGGCAAAAGCCAGAGCATGTTCTCTGGACACCTTCGGAATCCATTTCACTCCCCCGGCAGCCCCTGCCAGTGTTTGCAGTTCTCCCGACCCACCTTCTTCGAACACTTCCTTGATAATCGCCAAATCCTCACTGATTGACGACTTTGCGGCACCATAACGTTCGGCAAAAGTGGTTAACGGAATAACCGTATGCGGTCTTGACAATAAATACTGCGTCATTTCAACCAGCCTAGCGCTTCGTTTTAATTTCTTCACAGAGATCCATCCTCACGATCACGGAAAACATCCAAATCCGAATAATTATTTAAAAATATACCACCTTTATACGTGTTTGTACATTATAAAAGCGAATTCTAAGTCAACATGCGTACTGCATACACTTCCTTGCAGAAGCCGCGCAGCCCATTATAGATCCGTGCAACCTTTGCTTCCTTGGAGACCAACCCGAATACGGTTGGGCCACTACCCGACATGAGCACCCCATCCGCACCCAGCTTCATCATGGCATCCTTCAGATGCTGAACTTCCGGATACAGCTTAAGCGTAACATCCTCAAGCACATTACCCATCTGTCCGCACACCTCTGCAAAGGAATGATTACGAATGGCCTGCTCCATTTTGGCCGCACTTGGATGCCGAACAATCTTGTCGCTGCGGAATCTTCCGTACACATCCGCTGTCGACACATTGATTGGAGGCTTCGCCAAGATGACCCAGCATTGCGGTGGGTTAGGCATGGGTTTCAATTTCTCTCCACGGCCTGTAGCGAGCGCTGTCCCCCCTGTAATACAAAAAGGTACATCCGAACCAAGCTCTGCCCCAAGCTCCTGGAGCTCATGATCCGGGATATTCAGACGCCAGAGGCGGTTCAAGCCACGCAGCGTAGCTGCAGCGTCACTGCTGCCACCTGCCAGACCGGCAGCCACCGGTATCTTTTTGTCCAGATGAATGTGCACTCCAGTACGCACGTCGTAGCGCTCTTTGATTAATCTGGCCGCCTGGAATGCCAGATTCTTCTCATCAAGCGGAATATACCCGGCCTGACTGGAGATAAATATCGTATCGCGAGGCAGTTCTGACATTTCCAGCCGGTCTGCCAAATCGACCATGGTCATAATCATCTCGACTTCGTGGAAGCCGTCGCTTCGTTTATGTAAAACGTCCAGCATCAAATTAATTTTAGCAGGCGCTTTTTCGTAAATTTTCAAGGCGTTCACCCGTCCTCACCTTTTCCCTAAGACAACTTAACATATTATATCAAAATGGGGCTGTCAAGTCATTTTTATTCCGAATTCATGGGGAAAAAGCGAGGTCAACCTCGTGGAAGGCCCCGCTCTCCAAACCGTCTAGATCGAATTACGATTTGCGTGCTGCCTCTTCAGCAAGCTGAATGGCACGCTTCACCATATTGCCTGCATCCTTGGCTTTGATACCACCCCAACCTTCCTGCTGTACGGTATCATAAAATCCCAGGTCTTTTGCCAGCTCATACTTGAGCTCATCTGACATCACACTTCTTCTTCTGCGGCTCATGAAACCATCCTCCTTGAAGTAGCAGTTCTGATTAGTCCATTTACACCAGGATTCTTCCTGACAGCTTCAGAGCCACCATTTTCGATGAACTGTTCAGCATATCAGTATGGGCCTGTTCAAGTAGTATGCCGTTTCTGGTTAAACCTCATTCCTGCAGATGCCTCCCTGGACGGTATTTCTATACAAATAAAAAAGCAGTTCGCCCCAAGGGGCAAACTGCCTGTAAAACGATGCTTACGTCTCCATGTAGGAGTTAGGCGTCTGGTCGCCTGGGTTAAATACCATGACTTCCACCGACTCCGTAAGTATATCTGCATAACTGTAAGAGACTCGCTTGAATGTTTCTTGCTCCTCATCAAGCTTGACGATAAAAACAGAAGGGTACGTTTCTTCCAATACACCCGTACGCTCGATAGTCTTACGGCGGCCACCATTAGCCCGCAACATAATTTTTTGACCTATATGAGCGTCGAGATTGCGTTTGATATCCAACAGCGTATTTTTAGCCATTGTCGACGACCACCTCTTTTCTTGTCCATTATACCTGAATTTACAGTCAATGTCAAATCAAAACTAAATATTATATCAGCATGGAAAAGTTGCTGTCAATGAATTTTTTTGCAAATGAAAAAAGCCCCAAATTGGGACTTTAATTGACCTGTATCAGACGACTGATGGGTTAACTTTAAGTGTAGATAAATCGTTCAAACCAGGGAGGCCAACGCGGTAACTGCCGCGTGTTTCGACACCACCTACACCCTGGCTGCCACTAATTGTGTTATGCAGAATATCATTCATATTCACCGTTTCTCTAACGGATGTAAAGGCCGCCTTGGCTGCCACATATACCGGGTCAAGGGCATGAATCAGAATTCGGCCTGGTGAGCTGGCAAAGTTCGCACCTGCCCGCAGAAGTGCCTCAAAATGGGACTGACATGCTCCTGCAACGATCGTGAGTGCATCCAGATGACGCTCATATTGTCTTGCAACCTGGATCGCTGCAACAAAATTTTGCGAATTCTTGTAACTTCCAAGACTGTATAAGTCGTAAGGCTGACGGGTCTTCAGCACCCCGTCATGGCCCGTAATAACCACAATGTCAGGCTGGACTTTGGGAAGAAGACGATACAGGGCATCAGCCATGGCTGACTCATGGACATATTGACCCTCTGCCGGGACACGAAGCTGCTCATAGAGAGCCATACTTTTCTTCAGGTAATTTGGATCCCCATCCAAGTGAAGCACCTTGCCTGGCATTTCAAAATAAGCAGGCTCGCGCTGTGCAGCCCAGTCCTGCGTCAAGCCTTCACGGTTGCGTTCCGCCTGTTCAATCCGGTTCTGCTGCAGCCTGGAGAGTGTCTGATGCGCTTTTACATGTGCCTGTCTGGTCTTGGCACTCTGCGGTTCATAAGGAACCTGTATCAAATCGTCCACCGGGGAATCGGCAAGCAGCCGGAATTCGGTCCCTTTAATGACCGCGCTATCCAACTGGAGGCCTTCCACCCGAAAAGTCACATCTCCACCGTATGACTTACGAACGACCAAGTCTCCGATATTCATCAACATAATCACCTCTACCCCATCGTATGGGCAAAGACCCGGTTTGGTTCATCCGAATTTATTTACAGGCCGGCACGAACTCCTGCATCCCACATTACTGTGCTTAGCGTCGCATATTCCTGCAGACTAAGTGTCTCACCCCGCCTGGACGGCTGAATGCCAGCCTGCTCCAGTAACTGATCCGCCTGCTCCCGATTCTCCTTGGTGAAGAAGCGAGCCTTGAGATTGTTCGAGATAGTTTTTCTGCGCTGGGCAAATGAGGCTTGTACCACTTCGAAAAAGTGTGCTTCACTCGGCACTTCGACAGGAGGCTGCTCACGAACCTTGAGCTTGATGACAGCTGATTCCACGTTGGGCTGCGGAATAAATACAGTTGGCGGCACAATGCAAACCAATTCAGGCACACTGTAGTATTGGACCGCAATGCTCAGACTTCCGTAGTCCTTCGAGCCGGGTGCAGCTGCCATACGTTCTGCTACTTCCTTCTGAATCATAACGACAATGCTGTCTACCGGCAGTTTCTCTTCCAGCAGTTTCATCATAATAGGAGTCGTCACATAATACGGCAGATTGGCTACAACACTCACCTTGCTCACACTAGCAAAGTCTGTGCGAAAAAGCTCTGCCAAGTCCAGCTTCAGCACATCGCCGTGCTGTATCCGAACGTTGGGATAAGGCTCCATTACCTCTCCAAGGATCGGTAACAAACGCTGATCGATTTCTACAGCTGTTACAGGGCCGGCTGCTCGGGCCAGCCTCTCCGTAAGTGCCCCAATCCCCGGGCCGATTTCGAGTGCGCCCTTGGACTCGTCCAAATCCGCTGCATTTACAATTTTGTTCAATATATTCTGATCAATCAGAAAGTTCTGACCTAGACTTTTTTTAAAGGAGAAACCGTGTCTCTGAATTATCTCTTTCGTTCGCTTGGGTGTTGCAATTTCCAAAGTCTCATCCATGCCATTCATACGCTCACAATCCTTCACGTTCAATTTGCGATAATGCTGCAGAAAACTCTTCCCGGCTAATTTGGAATACACCCAGCCGCTTGTGGAACTGCTTTCCGTTGCAGTAACCTATGCCGAGCAGATTCCCCATCTCCATACGCCTTGCGGCTGCCTGCGGGTGCACAATCAGCCCTGCTGCAATCAAGTCCTCCCAATCGATCAGGCTCGGTACACCCTCATATGAGGTATGCACACGCTCCAGTGCATGGCGGATTGCCTCAGGTGAGGCATTCTCGACCCCGATATCCCCTTTGCGGGTTGCATCCGCTTCCGGAATAAAAGCATGCTTGCAGCCCGGGACCTTATTTGCAATGATTTTGCGAATGCGCTCACCAGCATGATCCGGGTCCGTAAGAACAATTACACCGCGTCTCTCCTGTGCCAGTGCAATTCGCTTCAAGATTCGCTGGTTGATGGCTGATCCGCCGGTCTCTATGGTGTCTGCCTCAACAGCCCGCCGGATGGCGACGGTATCGTCGCGTCCTTCTACCACAATGACTTCTTTTATCATGTTCCATTTCTTCCTTTCTAACGCAAAAAGAAGAGGAATATCCTCTTCTCTGCCAAACGGCGGCGAGCCTGTTCAGACTCCACCGCCGCATATTCCGCATGATTCATTCATGCAACTATTTTATAGCATTCCCATTTCAAAGTAAAACGATTTTAGTTCGCTTCCGGCTTAACTGGACCGATCACATATACCGTCTTGCCTTTCTTACGTCCGAAATTCAGGGCATGCTTTACACTGTCATAATATACATCGATTTTGTTGCCTTTAATGGCACCGCCGGTATCTTCCGCACGACGGAAGCCGAGTCCCTCAATGTACACCCACCAGCCGATCGGAATCACTTTTGGATCGACCGCAATGGTCCGTCCTTCGGTTACCCGGGTACCGGAAGCTGTTTTTGTACCAATGCCAGGCTCTTCAGAAGAGTACGCAGTCATCGATACATTTTTAAGTACTTTGGAATATTTAAAAGAAGTGCCTGAGACGGTAATCACTTTGCTGCCTGATGCAGCGGTTTTCTTCGAGTTCGTTGTCGTTTCTTTCTTTGCTGTGGAGGTTTGGGCCGATACCGTCTGAATCTCCGGCTGCTTCACAACAGGTTTTGCTTTGGTTCCGACAGCAATAACTTTATCGACACGGTTGGTCGATACCGATTTGCCCACCATCTTTTTGGAGACTAATTCTCCATCCTGAAACACCTTTTCGATATGCTGTACAAGTGTACCTTCTTTGCCGTTTACGATGACGCGATTGTCACCTTTGTACAAGCTAGGGTCAGCCGTTTTGATTACTTTGTACGCAATCGGCTGTTCCACTTCCACTGTACGCTTTGTTACACGCACTACGCGAATTTTCATATCTGCCTTGATTGGTGTTGCGAGCGCAGGATAAACCTTATCCTCACTGGCAACTTCAATTCCAGATTTCTGAATTGCATCTTCTACCGATGAATCGGTTGTATACAGAGTCTTGGTGTCTCCGTCTGCCGTAATGTTGACTGGAACGGCCCGCTCAATAACAATGCGGTCTCCATCTGCGATTGCCCCGTTCAAAGGCATGGATACCTCATCATGGGGGCTGACTGTGATTGATTGCTCCTCCAGCATTTCTTGAAGCATTCCTGTACGAGTCTCTACCGCTTGAGCTTTGCCATCAATAACCAGCGAAATTTGTTTCCCGGCTTGACCGTAAACGACTAACAAGATCATGATTGTAAGCGCGATTGAGAAAATAGCGATCAGTGCCATTTGACGCATGTTCTCATGCTTCCACCGCAACGCGTAAGACTTACTGGATGATCGTGACTCATGGGTCTCTTCTGGTTGGAATGTGCCCACTTCTCCGTCCTCCTTCATAGCCTCGCCGTCTAAAGTTAATGCATGATGTCTTTGACGCGACTATACCAAATTTTCTACAGAACTGACCGTTATCTCAATGACCGGTTCTGCACCATGAACCACTCTTCGCAACATGATGTCACCACCTGAATTCTTACCGTATGATGACCTTATTTCTTTTATTCAAAAACAAAAAAGCCAAAGAAAGAGTGTCAGAGGAACTCTTTCGTGGCTTCCGAATGATTTTGAATATCGGAAATTCATGCACGAGGTTGCCTCTCTTTTTCCGCTTGCGAGGTTAGCTGTCGGGTTCGGGCGAAAGAGAGCCGCCCTATCTCCGGTCACCCGCTCATGGCGGATGCCCTTGAATTCACCCCGAGACCCAAAGAAGAAATCAAATAGCGCTTCGCAAATGCATCCGCTGCTTTTGGGTCAGCGAACGATGCGCATCAGCTGCTTACACTGATGTTTAAGCCCTATTGGTTCCCCCGCTCTCCGTTAACGGAGACTCAGCGAGATCGGTTCATGAAAAGTATTGTTGTGTCATCGGAAAGTGTCCCTTTGTTCATCCCCCGAACATCTGTCCAATTTTCCGCACAACAATTCACTGAAAAGATGATATCCTGTTTCGATGCATGTTGTAAAGCGTTGTTCAAGTACGTTTTTCTAAATATTTGGTTAAAATATTGTAATATTCTTCATTTATTTGGATCAAAAAGCAAATTCGCTCCGTCTACCTCTCTTTTTCACCGCATTTGCTTCGTTTTTTAACGAATACCAAATCGTTCCATGGCATTTTTGGTTGTTATTGCAGCAATTTCCTCTACCGAAATGCCTTTAATTTCCGCAGCTGCTTCTGCAACCAGACGTACATGCGCTGTTTCATTTCGTTTTCCACGATAAGGATGTGGTGTAAGATATGGGGAGTCGGTTTCGATGAAAAATCGGTCCATTGGCACCTTCGCCAGTACCTCTTTCGGCTGCTTGGCGTTTTTGAACGTAATTGGTCCACCGAAGGATAGATGGAACCCTAGATCCAGACAGAGTTTTGCCGTTTCCCAGCTTCCTGAGAAAGAGTGCATCACACCCCCGACTTCGCCAGCTTTCTCTTCACGCAAAATTTTGACAATATCCTCATGAGCATCGCGATTATGAATGACAATAGGCATGTTAAGTTCACGAGCCAGTCCGATCTGTTGTCTTAATACACGATGCTGCACATCCTTGGGTGAAGTGTCCCAATAATAATCCAGGCCAATCTCGCCTATGGCAACGACTTTTTCATGTTTGCACAGAGATGCAATCCACTCGAGATCGCCCTCCTGCATCGTAATGGCATCCTGAGGATGCCAGCCTACAGCAGCATATATAAAATCATACGTTTCGGCAAGCTTCATCGTGGATGGAATGGTCTCCCGGTTGAAACCGACATTGATCATACGGCCAACCCCGGCGTCTACAGCACGTTGAATCATCTCCTCGCGGTCCTCGTCGAATTGCGGTGCGTCCAGGTGTGTATGTGTGTCGAATAACATCATTTGTATTTCTCCCTTCCTGTCGAATAACTGTTTTCTATCCCAATCAAAATCCTATAAAATGCACCCATTTTATCATCATCATTGATTTTTCAGAGTACAACATGTGGAATTACCAAATTCAATTTCTACTATATATAGGAGCCCTTATGATCTCAATTTGTTCAAAAAAAGTGTACATTACAAAATTATGTCGATCTACATATACTCTCCATTAAAGCAGATTACTGTATCATGATAATATCTCGAAGTAGAAACTCTTTCTGTCATAGCTAATTTGTAAATATTTTACTCCCCACGGCTCAATTCATGATCATGAGAAGTATGGGCGAATATGAGAGGGCAGCTCGTGAATGATGGCGTCCACCTTGTCTTGCGGATAGTACAGATTGTGCTTACCACGATGTATTCCGCTGATTGAACGGACGATGTCCGAAACCTCGGACAATTCATGCAACTTGTCCTGTCTATCCAGCAGCAGAATCTGTTTGTCTGTCGATTCATCCGGACGAAAAACATCATACGGAAGATCCGTCGGAAAATCAATTTCCAGATCATATTCGGGATGAAGACCTGCATTGGCAAAGGCAACCTGAATTTCTTCAATCGTTTCCACATCGATCTGTTCAACCTCTACATACTTATACAACCTGCGATCCATAAAACGTTCGCATAACTCGCTCAGAACAGAATCGTTCTCTTTACGCCACTGCATGAATGTGGTCTGTATCAAAGCCTCATCCAATTGCAGATATTCCTCAACAGAGAGCACTCCTGCAAACAGCTGCGGCAATGGCTCCAGCATGAAACGAAATTGGAACCCCTGCTTTACCAGCTCTTTTGCACGCTTAAATATTTGTCTCAGGATAATTTCGGAGCTTCGGGTAACCGGATGAAAGTAAATTTGCCAGTACATCTGGTAACGTGACATCAAATAGTCTTCCACGGCATGCATACCGGATTCCTTGACTACAATTCTCCCGTGATAAGGACGAAGCATTCGCAGGATGCGATCAAGGTCGATAGTTCCGTAGTTTACACCTGTAAAGTATGCATCCCGAAGTAAATAGTCCATCCGGTCTGCATCAAGCGGGCTAGTGACCAAATTCACGACGATTGGCTTTTCATATGTTTTCTGAATAACAGATGCCACCTTCTCCGGGAAATCGGGAGCATACCGTCTCAGGATCGCCCCCACTTCGGTATCCCCAAGGATAATTTGGCACGTCCAGTCCTCATGGTTCATGTCGAAGGCTTCTTCAATGGAATGGGAGAATGGCCCGTGTCCCAAGTCATGCAATAATGCAGCGCAGAGAGCAACGGATTTTTCTTCCTTAGGCCAATCGGAGTAGTGACTTCTTTCAAATTGAGAGATAATCTTCCGTGTAATTTCGTAAACGCCCAATGAGTGTGAAAACCGGCTGTGTTCAGCACCATGAAAAGTCAGATAGGATGTTCCCAACTGACGGATCCGTCGTAAGCGCTGAAACTCTGGGGTATTGATCAACTGCCATATTATCGGATCTTGCACATGAATATAATTATGTACCGGATCTTTAAACACTTTCTCTTCGGTTAAACGCTGTTCCATGTCGCTTCGCTCCCTTGTTTTTGAGTTGTGTTTGTCGCTTTCAGTCTTACCCAACCCGTTTATTCGACATAAAATGACGAATTTTGTCGAATAAGGTACTTTTATTGTTTTCCAAATCGACAAACCTGACATTGATGTTTAAATATGAAAAATCGCTCTTAACCCCTTGCCCGCCGTAATCTTATCAAAAACAGCCTTAATTTTAAGCTAATTTTAAGGTTGACTGTTTTGGGAATCGTTGGTATGATGAGTATCATAAAACATAAAATAATGTCGAATAATGACAAAGATAAGTAGCTGAGAGGAGCACTGATTATAATGATGAAATCAACAGGTATTGTTAGAAAAGTAGACGAACTGGGACGGGTAGTTATTCCAATCGAATTGCGCCGTACACTGGGTATCGGTGAAAAAGATGCTCTGGAAATCTATGTTGACGGTGAGCGCATCATGTTGAAAAAATACGAGCCAGCTTGTATCTTCTGTGGTAACGCTGAGAACGTTACATACTTCAAAGGTAAAATCGTTTGTAACGAATGTATTTCCGAAATTCCTGCACCTGTGACAAAATAAGAAATTTCAGGTATAATGGACTTATTGAATTGTTAATTCTAACCTTTTTATATTCCTTGCTTGCCTTCCCGGTGTGAACCCCACCGTTGGAAGGTCTTTTTTTTATTACCCCATTCAGACAAACCCTGATGCAGCTCCTCCATAACTACAAAAGCGGTGAAAAAATCCAAAAATATTTTTGCACCGCCTCGGACTTTTAATATTTCTCTAAGGTTTCCAATAAGAAACTTTTCAGGTTATGTTCCCCTGTTTAACCGTATTTGTGTCATGCAGAGGATTAGATCAGCGCGTTATATACATCACGTTTCGTTAACCCTCGATCCGCTGCTGTTTTTTTCATCGCATCTTTGCGGTGAAGTCCTTCGCCTTCATAGTGGCTAACGTGGTCCTCCAGGGACAATTGCTGCCACCAAGCTTCACGCTCTGCTTTACGTTCCTGTTCCTTAATGCCTTCCACAAGCAAACAGTACTCTCCAAGTGGCGGATGTTCCTCCAGCCAGTCTATGCACTCGCGAACCGTGCCACGTGCAAACTCCTCATGTCGCTTCGTCAGCTCACGAGCCAGCACAACCGAACGATCCCCCAGAATCTCTTCTAGATTGACCAACGTTTTGCGAATACGATGCGGTGACTCATAAAACAACAAGGTACCGTTAGATTCGTCAAAACCTTCCAGCACTTTGCGCATATCCTTTTTCTCGCGCGGCAAAAAGCCGCCGAACGTGAAGCGTTCCGTCGGTAGTCCGGATACAATTAGAGCTGACAATGCTGCATTGGCACCCGGAATCGGAATAACATGAATTCCTGCCTCAATTGCTAGTTGTACCAGATCGGAACCCGGGTCTGAAATGGCTGGCAAACCAGCATCGCTGACCAGTGCCAAATTTTTTCCTTCTATTATATAGCGTATCAGTTCAGGGCCACTTGCCGCCTTATTATGTTCATGATAACTAAACAACATGGAAGGGGTGATCTCGAAATGAGTGAGCAGCTTTCGGGTCTGCCTTGTATCTTCTGCCGCAATAATATCACAACTCTGCAGTGTCTTAATTGCTCGAAATGTCATATCATCCAGATTCCCAATAGGTGTTCCAACCAAATATAATTTACCCCGACCATCATGGACTTCCGCATAACTTTTTTGAATGTGCAGTGTCACTTACACTCCTCCTTCCGTAGTACCCGTTGGTTGTTGTGATCCGTAATAAATATCCATAATTTCATCACAGTAGGTTCCTTCTTCATTGTAGACAATGAGGGGCGGAAGCATGCGCACTTCCGGTTTACCATCCTTCAGCGCTTCGATTAACACCATATTGGCTTCAAGGTGAGCGCGTGGATGAACCATTCGGATTCGCTTGGGCTCAAGCTTGTACTCCCTCATCAGAGAGATAATCTCCCCGAGCCGTTGAGGGCGGTGAACCATGGATACTTTTCCTCCATTACGCACGAGACGATTGCATGCCTGAATCACTTCCTCCAATGTACATCCCAACTCATGACGTGCCATGGCTTGGTGTGTATTCATTTTAAGGTCACTTCCATTCAGCGGCATATACGGCGGATTCACGGTAATCGCATCATAAACAGCATGTCCTGTCTGTTTCACCAGTTCCCGCAGATCGCCTTCATGAATGGTGATCGATTGGTCCAGAGCATTCAGCTTCACGCTTCTCCGTGCCATATCTGCCAGCCTTGGCTGAATCTCGATTCCTTCCAGGGTAGCCTGCGTACGCGTTGTCAGCAGAATCGGAACAACCCCATTTCCCGTACATAAATCGAGTACACGGCCTCGTTTTGGAACAGAAGCAAACCTGGCAAGCAATACGGCGTCCATGGAAAAACTGAATACTTCATCACTTTGAATGATTCTCAAATCATGAGAGAGCAGATCATCAATCCGTTCTGATTCATGCAAAATTACTTCTTTAGCTTCATTGGCTGTCATATGATACGTTCATCCTCCGGTACTCTATATCGCATTTTAGCTTTAGTTTAGGTCTATAACCTTGAAAAAAAACCGTAGGGGCTTTTCCCTACGGTCACTTCATTTATTCAAAAAAGACAGGCAGAACAGACAATCGCCTTCCGTCCGCAAATGTCCGTAATAGACATTGCAGATATGGAATCCTTCGTGATACAGCCGGGCCAGATTATCATATCCTTCACCTACCACATCTTCACCTGTAGCCGGACCTGCCGGTCTAGCGGCTGGAGCCAGTGCAGATGAAACAGGCAGATCTACCGGAGCCTCACGCTTGAGCAGTTTGCGTAGCTGCTCATTCTCAATCGTAAGCCGCTGATTATCTTCAAGCAGCTCTTTGACAATCATTTTTAACTCTCCTAAATCACTGTGCAACTGACCCAATTGGGTTTCCATTTCATGAATGTGCGTAAACAGATTTTTCTTTTCCAAGTTTCCACCCCGAAGCAACCTTTATGGTTTACTTGATAACGACGTCATCCAGCGGAAGTTCTTTGACTTTACTGATGTCGAACAGTTGAACATGGACTGTGCGATTACCGGCATTGATGCCGACAACTTTCCCTTCACCCATAGAGGTGACGACCAACTTGCCTACGGCCGGCAGTTCTTCTCTCACACTTTCATAGTTATCATGCTCAAATTTCAGACAGCACATGAGTCTTCCGCACAACCCTGAAATTTTCGTCGGATTCAGTGACAGGCTCTGATCTTTGGCCATCTTGATGGATACCGGCTCAAAGTCTCCCAGCCAGGAAGAACAGCATAATACACGGCCGCAAGGTCCGATTCCTCCAAGCATCTTGGCCTCATCGCGCACACCAATCTGCCGAAGCTCGATCCGTGTCCGAAAAATGCTTGCGAGATCCTTGACCAGCTCCCGGAAATCCACTCTTCCTTCAGCTGTAAAATAAAAAATGATCTTGTTGCGATCAAACGTAAATTCCACATCGACCAGCTTCATTTTGAGGCCATGGTCTTTGATTTTATTTAAACAAGTACCGAAAGCTTCTTTCGCTGCGCGCTTGTTCTCATCCACTACGCGGGCATCAGTGTCTCCCGCAACCCGAATGACTTTTTTGAGCGGCAGCACCACATCGGACTCGCTTACTTCCTTCTTGCCAACGACAACCTTACCGTACTCTACCCCTCGCGCTGTCTCCACGATAACGCAATTTTCTTTCTCAATGGGAAGGTCCAGGGGATCGAAGTAATAAATTTTGCCCGCTTTTTTGAAACGGACACCCACTACACTGTACAAAAAATTAACCCCCTTGTAAGCCAATCCCACTTCGTCTGAAGCCCTGTCTTCTTAGGGAACCCTCCGAAGTTATAACCGTTTGCATATGAATGGAACAAAAACTGTCCTCTCCCCAGCCTTATGCCAAACCGATCAAAAATTGCTCCAGACAAAGCTGGCCATTGACGTTGAAACGCAATTTTTTTCTGCATGCCGCGGCCAAATCCATATAGGACACCCACTGCTCCGTGCTGCGGGTATTTGCCAACTGAGACAGCATGTCCAACTGATCTATAAAAACGATATGTTCATGCCTACCGTGCTGGACATACAGCATATCCCTAAACCATAAATGGAATAGACTCAGCATAATATCCAGATGTTCCGAGAGTCCGGTTTTAAAAAGCTTCTGCTGTGCAGAGATCAATGATGTGCTCCCTCTGCCCAGGGACTCCTTCCCTAATTGTAACATTACGTTTCTAATTTCTGCAAACCAATTCTGCTGGAGAATTTCTCTACATGATTCCAGTCCTGATGCCAAATGAACCGCCGAACGTGCCAGATTGGCCGGGTGTCCTTCCGCGATCAGAGCTTGCAGCATTTCTTCCGGATTCAGTGCACTGAAAGGAACAAGCTGTGAGCGTGAGCGGATAGTCGGCAGCATGGCTTGGCCATTATCGGTAATCAGAATCCCTACCGCAGGCACCTGCGGTTCCTCCAGAAACTTCAGCAGACTATTCGCCGCCTGTACGGTCATTTTTTCTGCCTGTTCTATAATATAAACTTTGGGATGGCCAGCCTCTGAACGGTATGAGAAAATACGCTGCAGATCCCGAATCTGATCGATTTTAATATTGTTTCCATCTGGTGCAAGCATCGTTAAATCCGGATGATTACCATGCTCGACCTTACGGCACTCCAGACATTGTCCGCAGGCATCATCTTCAAGCTCTGTACAGAATATGGCTTTGGCAAACGTGACCGCTGTCTTCAGCTGCCCGCTGCCGGCTGGCCCGCTAAACAAATACGCATGGCTGATTGCCTGGCGTCTCAAGCTGCTCTGCAACATCTGCTTGGCTGCCTGCTGACCCATAATTTGTTGAAAGGACATACTTCCTCCTCAGAAGCTTAAATTAATAAGCATTCCCCGAATTTCTCCTACTTGTTGTAATAACGTGATTTTACCTTCTTCTGTTTCGAGCAGTTCATCAGCCATGGATAACAGTGCAGAGTCGATTTCATCAATTAGCTTGTATCTTTTGCCTCTGCCCCGCCGATCCCATCCTCTGGTCTCTTTCATGGATACACCCCGGCGAACCGTTTCTTCCAGAAATCTTTTGACCAGCTGCTTGTATGCTTTCAGTTCACGAATCGTCATGGAACGAGCCAAGCGATCGCCCTGCATCTGAATTTCACTTAGTCGGCGGTTAAGCTCGGCTTGTGAGGCTCGTTCACCCTGGTGATTCATCATGTCAGAGAAACTTTTGGATTGAACCGGTTTGGAACTGGAGTCGGTAGCATTGATTCCGCTCTGCATCGGTCTGAATCCAGGATTGATTTTCATCGATATGCCCGCTTTCTATTATAGTAGACCATCGACCATCAGCACAGTGCGCGCTGCGCCTGTGCGTGGAAGATACCCTTGTATGAGTCTCTATATAAATGGTAGATAAAACTTGCCACCATTAACCTGCTTGGTAGTCAACTTCCGCCCGAAAGCAAGCATTCCCTTCAAAAGATGGCCTAATTTCGGACGGAAAGCGCCGATTCCTGTTATCAGGAAGGACACATATAAGTCGCCTAAGAACACTAGCAATCATTTTGCATCATAGACACAGAACGCATTATTAGAAGTGTTCAAAACGATCCACTGGCAGAACAAACACGGTAGCTCCGCCCACTTGGACTTCAACAGGCAGCGGCAGGTAAGAGTCGGTTGTTCCGCTCATCGGTGTGACCGGAGTCACGAGCTGTTCACGAACCTTACAGCTGCTGCGAATGACATTCATTACGGACTCGACTTGACCATCATCGACACCGATCATAAACGTCGTGTTGCCTGCCTTCAAAAATCCACCGGTACTGGCCAATTTCGTTGCCCGAAAATTAGCTTTGACCAATGCGCTGGATAATCGGTTGCTGTCTTTATCCTGTATAATCGCAACAATCAGTTTCATCCTGCATAACCTCCTTCAGAATAAGCACCTTAGAAATGCCCTGTCTATATATTAGACAATTACTCGCCAAAATCCTTCAAAATCCCTGTCTCCAGCGACAAAATCAATGCTGCTGCGACTTCATCAGGCTGTCTGGAAGCATCAATAACCTGGATTCGTTCCGGGAATTGTTTCTTTAACAGGAAGTACCCTTCCCTAACCTTACGATGGAATTCCAGACTCTCTAGATCCAGACGGTTTACCTCACGTCCATCGTGGGCATCAATCCGGGCAAGACCTGCTTCAGGCTCGATGTCCAGATATAGTGTAACATCCGGCATGAGCTCACCTATTGCGAACCGGTTAATGGCCCAGACATTCTCTATTCCAAGCCCACGTGCATGACCTTGATATGCCAGACTGCTGTCGACAAAGCGGTCACAGATGACCGTCTTGCCTGCCTTCAGCGCCGGTTCCACCTTCTCGGCCAAGTGCTGGCTGCGTGCAGCTGCATAGAGCAGTGCTTCGGTACGCGCATCCATTGCCGTATGGAGAGGGTCAAGGATAATAGCACGTATTTTCTCCGCGATCTCGATCCCCCCAGGTTCACGAGTAACTACGTAAGGTATACCCTGTTCCTCGAAGTAAGAACCCAATCTGCTGATCATCGTTGTTTTACCGGACCCCTCTCCCCCTTCCAACGTAATGAATTTACCTCTGCCCTGCATATGCTTCCCTGCTTTCTATGTCGATAATGGCATCTTACTCTGCTGTGAATGTTATATGGCCTTGATCTTTCTACTTCAGATTATGAAATGACACGCCCAGAGGTGTATGTTCATGATCATGGTATTGTCGTTTGGGCCATATTGTACAAGCTTCTTACTATCATACTATACATGATCAAGCGATAGCGGTCAGCTATTCCGCCAATATTTTCAATAGAGATGACCGGTCAACCATAGATGATGGATACCCATAAGGGAAGGAACAATGATCCGGCTATCGCACTGACAATCATGGAGACGGAGCTTAATGCTACAGCGTTCTCGCCATATTCAAAAGATCTGGCCATGCCAAGTGCATGAGAAGCTGAGCCGAGTCCAATGCCATAGGCACTATTATCCTTTATTCGAATCCATTTCATCATCAGCGGCCCAAGTAATATCCCCGAAAAACCGGCAATCATTACAAATAGGGACGTAAATGAAGCGTTGCCTCCTGCCTGATCTGCCAACTGGATGGCAACAGGAGTAGTGACTGACTTTGGCAGTAAGGCGATCACAATATCTTTGGGATAACCAAGCAGCAGAGCTACCGATGCTCCGGTAAACATCCCTATGATGCTTCCTCCAAGCGTACCACCCAGAATGGGAATGACGTTCCGCTTCAGCACATCCATGTGTTTGGATAAAGGGAAGGCTAAGGAAACGACCGCAGGCCCCAGAAGATCCTGTATCCATTTTCCACCCAGCATATAGGTATCCAGTTTAATTCCTGTAATGAGCAGTATGACTACAATGACTGCCGTTGTTGTGAGTACTGGCATAAGAACAGGCCAC
Source organism: Paenibacillus sp. 7516 (assembly GCF_002272715.1). NCBI lineage: Bacteria > Bacillati > Bacillota > Bacilli > Caryophanales > Paenibacillaceae > Paenibacillus > Paenibacillus sp. 7516. The sequence continues at coordinate 5,017 of NZ_NPBI01000046.1, read as the reverse complement.
TTTATCTTCTTATATAGACGAGTCGCCGGGATATACAAGGCCACAGTCAGAGCAATCATAGCTATTCCGATGATGAATGTGGACATGAGATCGCCTCCTTCTTGTCTCGATGCGATCTTAACCACGCCATAAGCCACTCACCAATTTTGGCAGATAGCAAGCAAGTGACTAGGGTACTGAGGATAAATCCCAACACAAGCAGGATTGTATTCGCAGTAAAGAAATCAAAGTGATTAATGATGCCTACCGTAGGCGGGATAAACAATAACTGTAGATTGGACTGGAGCCAGGACGAACCTTCATTTCCCCAGCTGATCCTGATCCACCCCATTTGAATGACCATGAACAAAAGCAGCATGCCCACAATGCTGCCTGTCAAAGGTAGATGCAATATAGACTGTATCCAGGTTCCTATCCAATAAAAGCCATACATTAACATGACTTGCAGGACTATTCCTGTATATTTCTTTATCGGAATATCCAAAATAATTCCCTTCTTTCTTATGTCTAGACCGCACATGATGTATTAGCTGGTACGAATAATAGAATTATTGAGGGATTAGTGATGAAAGAGTGAGTGAGTACGTAATGAGAAGTATTGCCTCACATTTTGGGTTTAACTTAACTTCTCCCCTTCCTTCATGATCTTCAATGATCGAAGAGTACCATCCGCTGCGCCATGAAACCTCGCCCCTTCATCCCTCAGAAGCTTTATACGTTTTACTGCAGCAGGACTTATTCGTTCCCCGGCATATAGAATTGGGATTCCAGGAGGATACGGAATAATCATCTCAGCGGATCGATAGCCTGCACAGTCTTCGAGTTCAACTTCTGCTGTATCTTTTTCTGATATAGGTTGTAGCGAGAACGAAATAGGCTCTGAAAAGGACTCCATGGATGCATCTAGTAAATTGTTCCACGTGGAAATATAGTGAATTGCCTTTTTCGCAGCTTGCGTTGATGGCTCGTTCAGGTCTTGCCTATGCTCATTCTCATTGGCTTGACTAATGTGCTCTAACGCCTGCAGCAAGTGCTCAGCATCACTTCGCGTTGAGCCAAGGCTGAAGAGCAGGACGACGTACCGTTCGTCGCTCATCTCGGGCACGCAGCCGTAAGCTTCCAGCTGCTGCTGCAGCCCATAACCGCTCAGTACCCCCGCCCCGTCATATATGACGGCTTTAAACGGGTCCTGAGCGGTGTAACCCGCGGCAGATGGCATCGCCGCCGCGGGAGGTGCTGTTGGCCGCCCCGATACATCGGCGGCCTTGTTACCGCCAGCAGCCGGCTCTGCCTCGGCTGGCGGCTCTTGCTGCAGCGCCTGCACAGGCTGCAGCAGCTGAAAGCGCGGCAGCTTTGTAAGGCCGCGCTTGAAGGCATTCACGGCGGCAAGCCCCGCCGTGAAGGTGTCTGCGCCCTGCACATGCAGCAGCCGGCGCGCAAGATCAAGCGAAGCCATCACCGGGTATGATGGGCTTGAACTCTGCACCATGGCCAGACGCTGCCGCAGCAGGGACCGGTTCAACAACGGCCCCTGAATGTGCAGCATGGCTCCCATGGTGAAGGCAGACAGCATCTTATGGGTCGACTGCACCACCCCGTCCGCTCCGCATGACAAGGATGAAGCAGGCAGCTGTGGATGCTGTCCATAATGCGCGCCATGCGCTTCGTCCACGAGCAGTGGCATGCCAGCAGCGTGACATATGTCGGCTATGGGCGTCAGATCAGCCCCCATGCCGTAATAATTCGGCAAAGTAACAAGTACCCCCTTTGCCTTAGGATAAGCCTGGACAGCAGCCGCAACCGTCTCTGCCGACGGAATAACGGCAAGTCCGCTGCATGGATCAACATGGGGCTCCAGAAACACAGCTCTTGCGCCAGCAAGCATCAGCCCGTGAATGACTGATTTATGTACATTACGTTGGACAAGCACGATACTTTGTGGCTCATCACACACCGTAAGCAGCATAGCCAAATTACCAGCCGTACTTCCGCCCACAAGGAAGAAACTCTCCTCCGCACCAAAACAATCGGCCGCTAGCTCTTGAGCTCCCAGAATCACTCCTTCTGGATGATGCAGATCATCCGTACCGGTAATTTCCGTTACATCCATCCGCATCATGTCCAGAAAGGCCGCCGTTGGCACAACGTCAGAACTTCCGTGCTGCTTCCTATTTTCTGTATTCATCAAACCTCGATAAGCTTTTCCATTCTTATGCCCAGGCACATGAAAAGAACGATTCCCCGAATCCTGGTAATGAAGCAGAGCCTCGTACAAAGGAGCATGATATGGTTTGTATTTCATAGAATTACCTTCCTATATAATCAATAAATTTGGATTCACGTTTACTCTTTAACTTCCTATTATAATAAGAGCTCTCTTGTGAACTGTCCCTCTCTTGATCGGCATTAAGTGAAGAGCACAAGATTACTCTTATTCTGCTCCTCATTAACCCTTTTATTATATCAGTCTTTTCGCCAAATCCACGGTACTTCACAATCGTCTGTTCTACAATTCTCCTACCAAACAGAAAAAGGCCCTACGGGCCCCTGAATACACCTACATGAATGGATGTTTCGGCTTATGGTCATTATGCGTTTTTTTGCACCCAAATCTGTTTCATTTGGTGTATAAAATAATTGTATTTGGCATCCTGTGCATCAGTATGAACCATTTCTGCTTCGCAAGCATCGCATATAAATTCAGATACAATAAAAATGCCTTCTCTTTTTTTCTGTTCGCAGATAATACATGTGTGTTCGGTGTGTTCTTCCATCAACCATCCCACCTTGTTTTACGTTTACTATCAGTATTGCACAGTTTCTATTATTTTAAACCTTTTCATAGTGCTTTCTTTCTGTAAAATATATATATTCGCCCAACACCCATTGGGTGTCTGTACCGATTCAAAAGTTCAACAAATCGCATACCGCTCGTACTTTTTTGCACTCATGCTTCCCATAAGGTTATATCTCCTCCCTCATATATACACTTTCAACTTCGCCTCCACTAAAAACTTATATTCTATAATCTTAAAAAAACTTTGATTTTCAGCCGATATATAATACATCAGAACCTGACAGTCGATATGTTCGAGGATATACTTGTATGAGGTCTGCTACACTTAAACTTGTACATTATCCCTATAGCGCTTCCAAGGTTCCTATACGCATATGGATCATTTGCACGACAGCAACGTAACAAGCATACGTCCATACACGAAACGTGATCCCAGAAGGAGGATTTGTAATCGTATGACCGCTGAACCGGAGAATAAAGCTACATTTTATCAATACCGGCTTCTGAAAAAAAAGGCTATTGCCCGCAGTGTCATCTACAGCTATCTGTGCTTGCCTATCATTATGCTCTTTTTTAATTTACTGGCATTCTCCTGGACCGGCCTCTTCTTTTTTCTACTGGCAGGGCCCATCACCCTTTGGATTCATTATGTCATTGCCAGAACCATATTACTTCTGGTCCGTGCCTCTTATGCCAAACGCTGGCGCTGGAACTTCCATATGCCTTGGTTAGGTTATATTCCGGATCAGCACTTTAGTTACCGTATGTTTGTCAGAGTACATTTGAACATGAGCTGGATTGGACTATGCATCATTACCGTTTGCCTGATCTGGTCTCCGCTGTCCTTCACGCTTTCACTGATTTTCTGGCATCTGTGGCTGCTCCTCCCCCGTTTGTACGTGGTTATGATTCTCTCACGTGAACGCAAAGACGGATTAATCAAACTAAACGAACAGGACGTTTCGTACTATCTGCAATAGACGCCTTTATCTCATTTATAAAAAGTATCATGTGCAAGTGCAATACATAAACCGTGCTCCCAGCTTGGCTTAGAAAATGACCTATGGTCTTCGTAAGCAATCAAGCATTCCTACTATTTAATAAATAACAAAGGTTATCCACTGTGGATAACCTTTGTTTGTTCTAACTAACCTTTCTTTTATCCACAGCATGGGTAGAAGCTAACAAGGTTATCCCCACTTATTTTATTCCCGTTCTCATCCTCTATCTAGTGATCAGACATTGCAGCCGTTTAAACTGTACCCCATTAAGCAGCCATATTTCTACTGCTCTTCGCCTCAAGCCTATTTTCAGCTCATGTCTCTACGCTTTATCTAGTGTCTTGGACTACCTAACTGAGATCCCTACGCGCTCATAAATCCTGCTTTAGGGCCCTCCCTCTAATAATAAGAGTATCAATTACCATGGAACCCATAGTTGTCGTGCAGTAACTTGGCAGCTTATGAAGAGCTCAAGTCATCTTGGGTCGGGTTTTTGGAAGGACTCATAGCCTCCTAAACTAACCCAGTGTATCTCCTCTTCCCTGAAATAAAAAAAGCCCCCGTAGGCATACGGGAACTTGTATCGTCTGAACATTACAATGTTACAAAACAAACCGTACTCTTACTCTTCATCATCAACAAGGGATTTCACCGTTGTTGTCGCAGTATCATTTCGAGGTACCATAAGCGTGAAGAATCCATCATGTACAGCTAGATGAACAATATGCCCCTCTTTAGCAAACACACGAAGAGAGTTTGAGGTGTTTGATGTACTCTTGGCTTGTGTCTCCGTCCAGCCCCAGCTTTTAATCTCGTCTAGATATACTTCAGGCAGGCTGGTACTCTCACTAATACCAGACAATGTATATCGAACATAGTCCATCTCCGAATTGTTTCCGGATTGGTCCGATTTATTCGCTACTTTCGGTACAGGGAAACTCTTCTCGTTGACTGCGCCTTCATATGAAGTCCAGGAAGGTCCGGCATCACCGCATCCTGTAAGCACACCCAACAAACCAATCATTAGAAATGAATACAGCCCAAGTCTCCGCCAACTTAACACACACACCCTCCTTTTCACAGCTGCACATTTCACAGCTCTGTGGTCAGGTACTTTTAGCATATTTAACATAGTCCTATTATACTGATTTCTTACTTATATTCTGTAACAATACTGTTACCTTCTGATGACGCTTCCATTCTCTTAATACTGCCTTAT
>NZ_NPBI01000045.1:0-60057 GCF_002272715.1 Paenibacillus sp. 7516 | reverse complement strand
GACTTGCATGTATTAGGCATGCCGCCAGCGTTCGTCCTGCGCCAGGATCAAACTCTCCAATAAAGTATTGAAAAGAGCGATTAGCTCATTTTGAATCTGACGAGATTAAAAATCTCATTTTCGCTTCAAAATCATACAGTCAAAAGACTTGTACCAATTTCTCAGCTTTTCGATCTTACATGTAAGATCATTACTCACTCGTTGTTCAGTTTTCAAAGATCAAACTTGTTAATGTATTTCTCTATCGCGTCAACGCTGTGTTTCAGCGGCGACTTAAATAATATAACATATCGATTAGATCAATGCAACACTTTTTTTCTTTTTTTTATTTCATAGATTTTAGATACGTAATAACTCTACCAAAATCCATTGAAATAATATAGATAAGAATAAAATAAAACGTATGGATATATTATCACACATACAACGAATTAACAATTAATTTACAACTTTTCGTTTACTTCTAGTTCACATTCAATCATTTGCTCATTCTTTTCCTCTTATTTAAAGTAGAGGCCAGCCTTCAACATAGGCCGGCCTCTTCTTAACCATCAGGATCTGCGATCCTGTCTGTATTAACTAAGACTGTATCCAGGGATTACGACGTTTTTTGGTTGAATTACGTTTCTCCGCCTCTGAGTTACGTCTTCCATTTGCAGAAGAAACAGATACTTTGGATGTTCTTTTACCACTTGATTTGCTTGTTCTGCGTTTTGCAGTGCCAGTTTTTGCAGAAGCTTGCTTGGTTTTGCCTCCTGCTTCCGTTACTTCTTCTCCCGATACATTGGACTGGCTTAAATCCACTTCTTCACGTCCACCTTTTTTAGTTCCAACAGTGTCTTGAGCTGGGTACAGTTCCCCAAAAGCTCCCAGTGGAGATGGGGGCACCATGTTTTGTGAAGGATACGGATTCTGATATGCATACTCTACGGGCTGGTTTGGTACTATGTTTGGCCCCATATGTGTCTGTACACCGTACGGGTCATATGAACCATACATTCCCCACGCAGGATCCTGATAATTGTATCCAGGGTGGCCGTAATGCGGGTTATGCATATGTCCGCCACATCCACAAGGTGGATACGGGAGTGTTGAGTAAGGGGAAATAAACGGCTGCTGGTTCATATGTGTATCAGCAACAAATGGAGGAAACGGGCTGTTGACTTGTGCAGCGGGTGCGACTGGATAAAAATTGTCCTGCTGATGTTCAGGAGCCAAATTCGGCATATAGTTATTGTGGTTCTGCTCTGTCCATTGACCTTGGTAAGAAGGGCTCACCGAATAAGGAGTAGCTTCAGGTAACCCTGGGAACCCAGAATTGTGATTAAATCCAGCAATATGAGATGATTCAGGAACAGCATAAACCTCTTGAACAGGAACAGGGATTTGAGCATATGGATGCTCAGCCGGCGCATGATGCAATTTTTTCCCACAGCCACAAGGAGATTTGGTCGCAGGTGAAACGACTGACGGCGACTTCGTATTAGGGATGGCTGGTAGCGGCATAATCTCAGGAGAAAGATTAGGCATGGTGTATGTTGGCACTTCCGGCAAAGGCTGTACTTCGGCAACTGGGGCGACCTGTTCTTTTTTCTCAGGTGCCTTCTCCGGTTTAACCTCAGGGAGCTCAGGTAACTGCGGCAGTACTTCTAATTCAGGCATCACATTTGGCATGACAGGATTTGCTGGTAAAGGTGCTGGTGCTGGAGTAGGAGCTGGCGTCTCTTCTACTGCCTTAGGTATTTCCGGTGCTGGTGGTGCTGGTGGTACCGGCTCTTCTTTGACGCCTGTATATTCCTTGCCTTCAGGCGAAAGCTTTTCATGAGCAGCAATATTACCCGCACTGCTTCCCGTCACCGTGTTTCCCTGTACATGTTGGGACGGGATATAGACTGTTTCTCCAACAAGCAAGGCATTCGGGTTTTTCAACTGAGGGTTTGCGTTGATCATATCCTTCAATGAGACTCCCCAAGCCTGAGACAACTTCCATAAAGAATCCCCCTGCTGGACTTTGTGACTGTGCAGTATTCCTTCCGGTTTTGGTGTTACGGGATCTGCAGGAATTTTAACTTTCATACCGATATCCAGCTTGTCGGGATCAGTAATTTGCGGATTAGCCGCAATAATTTTGTCCAGGCCCACATTATATTTTTGGGACAGTAAATATAGCGTGTCGCCTTTTTTCACCATGTGTATTTTCACGGGGAACTAACCTCCTAGACGTGTTACTTGGGCAGTGCATTCGCCCATACCGTTACTACATCCTATGCAGAAACTGGGCTAATGACATCATCTAAACAAAAAAAATCCTCCCCGCCTCCAAAACCCGCATCCTATTAGGGATGCTGATTTTATTGGACAAGAAGGATATTGCATTTCAATATGTTTAGAAGGGTTAAGCTTCCCAAACCTTATAACCGTCTTTGTCTACAATTTGACGGAACGCTTCGAGCAGCCTCAACGTGACTGGGCCAGCTACACCCGATCCAATTGTTCTTCCATCAACCTCATATGCAGCGATGACTTCTGCAGCTGTTCCCGTGAAAAAGACTTCGTCAGCGATGTACACATCATGCAGGGTAAACGGAACTTCTTTTAGCTCCAGATCGAGTTCACCACATAAATCGATGATGGCCTGACGCGTGATTCCTTCGAGCGCTCCGAGGTAACATGGCGGCGTATAGACTACCCCATTTTTGATAATGAATATGTTGTCACTTGATCCTTCGGTAACATATCCTTGGGAATTCAGCATGATTGCTTCGCCAACACCTGCATAGTTGGACTGGATTTTAACAAGTATGTTATTCAGATAATTTAATGATTTGATTTTGGGATTCAGTGCATCCGGGATATTCCGGCGTTGAGATACAGATACGGCCTTTAACCCTGTAAGATATGCTTCCTCAGGATAAATTGCCAGCTGCTCCACAATAATAATAACAGACGCTTTCGGGCATCGCAGCGGATCCAGACCCAGATTACCAGGTCCACGAGATACGATCAAACGGATATAGCCGTTACGCATATCATTGCGGCGCACTGTTTCTGCCATTACTTCTAGCATTTCATCATAGGATAAAGGAATGTTCAAACTGATCGATTTTGCCGAATCGTACAAACGGTCCAAATGCGCTTTGCATCTGAAAATATTGCCGTTATAAATCCGGATACCTTCAAAAATTCCGTCCCCATACAAAAAGCCGTGATCATACACGGAAACGGTTGCGTTCTCCTTGGTTACATATTGACCATCCAGATAAATCCACTGTTCTGACATGGATGACTGCACCTCCGTTTAATTTCCAATCATTATCTCCCGATTCTTGACTTGCTCCATTACATTGTACAACATGTGGCAAGCTTTTACGTTCACGTTTTACCCATCTCAGTGCCAATCCTCAGCAAATCCTACCCGTTTATCAGGTAGTTTTCAATGAAGGATATGTATAGCAGGGATAACTACCCAGAACACGGACCTGACAATTCAACGCCTCGATCTCAGCCATGGCTGCTGTGAGCAATACGGATTCTACGGTTTCCTCAACATCGATATAAAAATAGTAACTGCCCAGCCTTTTCTTCGTAGGACGAGACTCCAGTCTAGTCAAATTCAGCTTTCTCCAGGCGAATGCGGACAATACCTGATGTAGAGCACCAGGTGCATCTTCAGGCAGTGTAACCAGCAAACTTGTTTTCACATGATCCGGCTCACGTTGAATCTGCACTGGCTCATGACCAATAAGTACAAAACGAGTGTAATTGTTATCATGATCAGTCACCCGTTCAGCCATGATATCCAATCCATGCTTTTGTGCAGCAAGGCGGGTGCCAATAGCGGCCCAGCCCTTTCCGGGATTCTTTTTTACCAACTCGACCGCTTCTGCAGTACTATTGACGCCCTCAAGCTCAGCCTCCGGGGAATGAAGACGGATAAAGTTATGGCACTGCGGAATGGCTACCGGATGAGACATGATCTTGGTAATTTTGCTGAAGTCATATGCACCGCTCCCGTCAGCGAACTCGGAACCATGTCCAATCACATTTTGTATGGAGGGATACACCCACTCCGCTTGCATAGGAATATCCACTTCGTTAACCAGCCAGTCCATATGCAAACTAACGGAGCCTTCAATTGTATTTTCAATGGGAATGACGCTATATTGTGACTTGCCACTGTCCGTGGCGCGAAACACATCAGAAATCAGTTTGGAATGAAGCAGCTCCAGCGGTTCCCCATTAAACAGAAATTCTACAGCTTCATGGGAAACGGAGCCTTCAGGTAATACGGCAATTCGTTTCATGCTTTAACTTCCCCTTTAATTCGGTCCAAAAAAGGACGTTCATCTTGATCAGGCAGCACGGTTACACCGTCTAGGTCCGGATCCAGCCATAGCGGCGTTGCATTAATGCCTTCCTTGCCCATAGTCTCCATCAAATACTGTTCCAGCTCGGCTTTGCGGGGATCATGCCGATCCACCAATGTCAGAACAGTTGGTCCGGCTCCACTTAGTGCAGCTCCCAAAGCACCATACTCTACAGCATGTTCCAAAATTTCAGTCATGCCGGGTACCAAAGATGCCCGGTATGGTTGGTGAATACGATCCAGCATCGCCCTTTGTATCATATCCAGCCGCCCGCTGGCCAGCGCTGCAACCAACAGGGAAGACCTGCTGATATTATGCACGACATCCGACTTGTCAAATTGCTGTGGAATGACATTTCTTGCTTCGGAAGTCGATAGTTCGAAGTCTGGCACAATGACCAACGTCTGCAAATCCTGATGCGGCTCAATACGGATGTGATCCACACGACGGCCATCCCAAGCAGCCGCAATAATCCCCCCATATAGAGAAGCCCCCACATTATCCGGGTGCTTTTCGAGCGAAGTAGCCATATCCATTAACTTATCGTCAGATAGCGGAGAACCAATTAATGCGTTCGCGGCAGCCAGAGCACCAACTATGGCAGATGCGCTGCTTCCCAGTCCGCGGGTAAGAGGAATGTCCGAAAACATGGAAATCTCCAGTTCAGGAACAGACACGCCTGCTTCATTGAATACCATCTGTGCGACTTCGTAGATTAGATTAGATCTATCCGTTGGCAAACCATTCAGATGATCTCCATACAGATGAAACACCGTCTGTTCGGACGGCTTCATCTCAATCCAGGCATACAAAGACAATGCCATGCCCAGGGTATCGAACCCTGGACCCAGATTGGCTGTACTTGCAGGTACTTTTACTGTAACTCTTTGCTGCAAACTCATACGGATTGCTGCTCCAGCTGTGCAATAGCCGCCATAACCGCTTCTTCCGAATCATCTACTACAAGCGGCTCTGTTGCTACCGTTTTGATCGCAATGTTCGGATCTTTCAAACCATGACCCGTCAAGACACATACAACCGTCTCTCCGCCTTTAAAGTATCCTTCCTGCTTCAATTTATATACTCCCGCAACCGAAGCAGCCGATGCCGGTTCAGCGAAGATACCTTCCCGTGCTGCAATCGTGCGATATGCTGTCAGGATTTCCTCGTCCGTTACATAATTGATCTGTCCACCGGACTCTTCAGCCGCGGTTACAGCGGTCTTCCAGCTAGCCGGGTTACCAATGCGGATCGCAGTGGCCACAGTCTCTGGCTCAAGAATTGGCTCTCCCTTAACGATTGCCATCGCGCCTTCTGCCTCGAATCCAACCATCCGCGGTAAGGAGTCCGATTTTCCCGCCTCTTTGTATTCTTTGAAGCCTTTCCAGTAAGCAGAGATATTCCCTGCATTGCCGACTGGAATTGCCAGTACGTCAGGTGCTTGACCCAGTTGATCAACCACTTCAAATGCAGCTGTTTTTTGACCTTCGATGCGATAAGGATTCACAGAGTTCACCAGGGTGATGGGGTGCTTCGCTGTAATCTCACGTACAATTTCCAGTGCACGGTCGAAGTTACCGTTAATCGCAATCACTTTGGCCCCATAGATCATGGCCTGTGCCAGCTTGCCCAGTGCGATGTTATTGTTAGGGATCAATACGATGCAGTTCAGACCACCACGTGCTGCATATGCTGCAGCAGCTGCAGAAGTATTACCCGTGGAGGCACACATGATCGTACGGCTGCCCTCTTCCATCGCTTTTGCAACAGCCATTACCATACCGCGGTCTTTGAAAGAACCACTTGGGTTCAAGCCTTCGTATTTGAAATATAAATTCAGTCCAAGTTCCTTGGACAGATTTTCGGCATGAATCAGTGGAGTGTTTCCTTCCTGAAGCGTAAGCATAGGTGTATTTTCATTAACCGGAAGGTACTCTTTGTACGTTTGCAGCAATCCTTGATATCTCATTGTAGTAAGCTCCTTTATGATTAAGTAATACGAATATGAAGACCTGAAATTCTAGTATTAAAAATTGTACATTCAATTTAACCTAGCAATTCGAATGGTACAGAATTAGAACAATAACCTTACCCCTCAACCCGATATACACTCTTGATGCGGCGTATTACGCTAAGAGATTCAAAGTGTTTCAACACTTTATCCATGCTTGCCTTGCTTGCATTATGAGTAACGATGATGATCTCGGCATCCGGGTTATGCTCGTTCGGCTGTTGAACGACCGAAGCCAGGCTGACTTCATACTCGGCAAAAATTTGCGTGATTTGCGCCAACACGCCCGCTTTGTCGTCCACGTGCAGCAAAATGAAGTTCTTTGACATGATCTGTTCATCGCTTTGCAGACGCTTCTGCTTGTAAGGAACGATGGCCTTAAGTCCGTTTACGCCAAGCTTCAGATTTTTGATCACAGCCACCAGATCTGCAACGACGGAAGTGGCCGTTGGAAGTTCACCCGCCCCCGCACCATAGAACATCGTTTCGCCTACTGCTTCTCCATGAACATAAACTGCATTGAACACCCCATTAACGGAGGCAATCGGGTGACTCTGTCTCACCATGGTAGGCTGAACACTGATATTAATCTCGTCATCACGGCAATCCGCAATTCCAAGGAGTTTCATCTCATAACCGAGTCTTCTGGCATACGTAATGTCCTCACGAGTTACGGACGATATACCACTAACCGCCACATCTTGGAGCTCCACATTGGTGCGGAAACCCAGTGTTCCCAATATTGCCATTTTGCGAGCGGCATCCAGTCCCTCCACATCCGAAGTTGGATCGGCTTCCGCATAACCCAGAGCCTGTGCCTCTGCGAGGACCTCTTCATAAGAAGCGCCTTCCTGGCTCATTTTGGTCAAAATAAAGTTCGTTGTTCCGTTCACAATCCCCATAATACGGGTAATCCGGTCAGAGGAGAAACCTTCAATCAGGGTGCGGATAATGGGAATCCCACCAGCTACGCTGGCTTCATAGAAGACATCACATTTCTTCTCCTGTGCCTTCGCTAAAATCTCGGATCCATGGAGAGCCATCAGATCCTTATTTGCCGTGACAATATGTTTCCCTCGCTCCAGCGCTTCAAGAATATACTCCTTCGTCTGTTCGATACCACCCATAACCTCCACGATCACATCGATGTCCGGGTGGCGAATCACTTCCCACGGATCTTCTGTCAGTTTGGCTCGATCCACTGCAATGACGCGATCCTTAACCGTATTTTTTACAGAAATCTTCTCGATAACAATCGGTGAGCCGACCTGACTGCTCAGATCCTCCTGGTTTCCTTCCACGATGCGAACAACCCCGGTACCTACTGTTCCGAGTCCCAATAATCCTACTTTTACCGGTTTCACCAACGATCTACCCCCTAATGTCTTTTATGTCTGCCACCTCTGTACACCCTCTATGTACAATGAAGCAGTTTTTTTCATATATCCGGACGTTATGAGATAAAATCCAGTTAGCCCTGACCAACAATCCGTGTGCGCCGAACCCCCGGCATATCCTGCATCCGATCCAACATTTCACCGATTTCTCCGTGAAGATGTGACGTCTCTACCGAGATAACGACATTGGCTCTTCCTTGAAGCGGAATACTCTGATTAATCGTGAGTACGTTGGCTCCATATCCAGCCACATGTCCCAACACGCGAGACAATATACCAGACTGATGCTCCAGATCAATCGATATGGTGACGATTCTTTCCCGTTCCAATTGGTTGATGAGGTGAATTCCATCCTTATACTTATAAAAAGCACTTCGGCTTAATCCGACCTGCTCTACCGCTTCATGCACTGTTTTGACATCCCCCGAAGCAAGCAGCTCTTTCACCTGCATCGTCTTCACCACTGCTTCCGGCAAAATGTCTTCCCGTACTAAGTAATAGCGTTCATTCACAGAACGTCCTCTCCTCAAAGACTCATGTTTTCATATAGTGGACATTATATCGGATCTATACTAAAAGGGCAATACGTTACATGTCTATTTTTTCAAAAGCGTTTCTCAAAGTATACAAGGTTCTCCCTGCCTCATGTTAGGAAAAAACAAAAAAAACGCAGAGCAGCGGGTCATTTCCCACTTCTCTGCGTCTACATGTTCTTTTATATTTGCGCAGCCATACATTAAATTTCACATATCAAACTTAATAGTAGCTGCTGCCTTCAACAAATTCGAATTCAAAATCACCAATGCGCACAATCGTGCCTTCTTCAGCACCACGTTTACGGAGCTCTTCATCCACACCCATATGACGCAGTGTACGCGCCAGTTTAAGGATAGCCTCATGCGAGTTCAGCTGCATCCGTTTCATCATGCGATCAATCTTGGCACTCTCAACAACAAAGATTTCATTCTCCCGCACAATACGGAAGCCTTCGTCCTCTTTCTTATCCAGACTGTACACTTTGCGTTCAGATATGTCCGCTACTTCCTCCACCACGACTTCGTCCGGAATCTGATCAAGCAGATCGGCCGCACGATACAGGAGTTCCTGAATCCCCTTGCGAGTCAGGGAAGAAATTGGCATGATCTCAATATCCGGCTGAACTTCACGAACCTTTTGCATAAATTGCTCCAGATTCTCTTCCGATTCCGGCATATCCATTTTGTTCGCTGCCACAATCTGAGGTCTCTCCGCGAGTACCGGATTGTACAGCTTCAGCTCGTCATTGATTTTAACCCAGTCCTCAAACGGATCGCGTCCTTCCGAACCAGACATATCCACAACGTGAATAATGATGCGGGTACGTTCGACATGGCGCAAAAACTCGTGCCCAAGTCCGATGCCTTCATGAGCACCTTCAATCAATCCTGGCAAGTCGGCCATAACGAAGCTGCGTCCTTCACCTACACCGACTACGCCCAGGTTAGGTGTAATGGTCGTAAAGTGATAGGCTCCGATCTTCGGCTTCGCCGCTGATACAACGGACAATAGTGTAGATTTCCCTACACTCGGGAAACCAACCAAACCCACATCCGCCATAACTTTAAGCTCAAGCACAATATAGCGCTCTTCGCCCTCTTCACCATTTTCGGCAAGTTCAGGAGCTGGATTATTCGGTGTGGCAAAACGGATATTCCCCCGGCCACCTCGGCCACCACGCGCAACAACAACCTGTTGACCATGTCGCGTCAGGTCCGCCAATACCTCTCCACTGTCTTCATCCAAAATCACAGTCCCAGGTGGAATACGCACAATCATGTTCTCAGCGTTCGCACCATGCTGACTTTTATTGCGTCCCTTCTCACCACGAGGGGCCTTGAAGTGACGCTGGTAACGGAAATCCATCAAGGTACGCAGGCCTTCATCCACACGGAAAATGATGTCAGCTCCTCTGCCTCCATCACCACCGGCAGGTCCGCCGTTTGGTACATACTTCTCACGACGGAACGAAATAAGTCCGTCCCCTCCGTCTCCTGCTTTTACATAAATCTTCGCTTTATCTACAAACATGGCTACCCCTTCTTCCTATATTCCACACGGCATTCTAAATTGTATAAACGTGTCTTCAGACGGAAGCTGCTCCGTTCTGACTTTTTTTCCTTTGAGTACGGCATTAAGCTGCCGCAATGTTTCCGGATCGGGTGTTTGATCCCCGTCCAGCCGAACAACCACATCCCCATGGTCTTGTCCGAAGTTCAAGGTCAGTTTGCGAACCTCTCCCCAAGACGACCGGCCGCCACCGTATTGATAGGCTCTGATTGCATCTGCAATTGCCCCCGTAAGCGACTCGCCATCCTCGGGAGAGATCAGAGCACTAAGCTGCAATTCTTCCTCGACTTCCACATGCAATTCCAGAGCTGCGCCACTGGCACGAAAAGACTGGAGATAAAAAACGAGTGAGGGAATGCCTAATTTTGAAATCCGACTTTCCTCGGTTACCCGTTCTTTTATTCTTTCCACACATTGCACGGATTTATCAAGTTTGCCCAGCCGAAGATATCCATATAACACCTGAAGATCGTTCATCCAATCATGCCGATGATGATTTAGTGATGCAATTGCTGTCTTTTCCATAGATTGTATGATGGTTCTGCGTTCCGCTTCCGCCTGCCTCTTCATCACATTCATTGAAACAAAGATTACGGCCACGGACCACAATGCGCATACAGCACTCGAAATGGCTGCCGGATACAGCACAACGAAAACCAAAGGAATCAGAAGTGAACATGCCGCAATCCACGGCACTCTTTTCCAAGATTTCATGGCTTCTCCCCGTTCTACAAAACTCGGTTGGTTTTAAACCCCACCGTAACCAAGTATAACATGTCTTTTCTGCCAGTTCATTATCGAAAACATCTATACATGTTTAAATACAAAGAGCCTCCGGCAAAATTGCCGAAGGCTCCTTAGGCGGAATGCCGATATTATGCTTTTACTGCAGCTGCTACTGGAGCAACGTCCACAGGGTAGATGCTTACTTTTTTGCGATCGCGTCCCCAACGTTCGAATTTCACAACGCCGTCCACTTTCGCAAACAAAGTGTCATCTTTACCGATACCCACGTTCGTACCTGGGTGAATTTTTGTTCCGCGTTGGCGAACAAGAATGCTACCACCAGTTACTGTTTGACCGTCAGCACGCTTAACGCCAAGGCGTTGCGCTCTACTGTCACGACCGTTCTTCGTGGAACCTACACCTTTTTTCGATGCGAATAACTGAAGATTTAATTTCAACATGATTGGTTGTCCTCCTTCTTTACTTATTTGAGTTGCTCTATCTTAATATACTTCCCGTATGACTCTGCAATATCAGTGAGCATAAGAACCATAGATTCGAGCAGCAACTGCACCTGGGACCAAGTTCCGTCTCTCTCCAGCACTGGCAAAGAAGCGCTTAAAAAGCCATTCTTCATTTTGGCATCCATTTCGACACCGGTCAATGCTTCGATCGAATTCACCGTACCCACTGTAACAGCGGATACCCCGGCACATACGATATCTTCTCCCCGCTTGGCATAATTGGCATGCCCTTTGATGGAAAAGCGATCGATGCTCTCGTCATCGTTACGAAAGATCTGAACGATAATCACTTATCGCACCCTCTTACGCTTGGATTTTCTCGATAGTTACTTTAGTGTACGGTTGACGGTGACCTTGCTTCACATGGTAGTTCTTTTTCGGTTTGTATTTGTATACAACAACCTTTTGACCTTTGCCATGTTTCTCCACTTTAGCCGTTACAGTAGCTCCGGAAACCAATGGTGTACCTGCTGTCAAACCTTGATCGTTAGATACAGCCAGGACACGGTCGAACGTTACGCTTTCGCCATCGTTCGCAGTCAATTTCTCGATGAACAGAACATCGCCCTCTTGGACTTTGTACTGTTTGCCGCCTGTTTCAATAATTGCGTACATTTGCCTTGCACCTCCTCATGTCTCAGACTCGCCCGGTCTCAGGTGACAGCCTCCTTGCGGAGCTGTTCTTGTACCCGGCCAGTGCGGTTACAGCATGTGCAAGACCAATAGGCTAAACACATACCTGATGATTATATCATCATCGCGAGTAAAAATCAATGCAATGGTGAAATATATCTTTTACCTGTCCCGTGACAAGAAGAACAGGGCTCCACATAAGGAAGTGTACTTTCTTCCCGGACTTTTTTACGTGTAAGTTCAAGCAGACCGAGCTTGGTCCAGCCCATGACAAAAGCTTTGGTTCGATCTTTTTTAAGTTCAGCCTCCAGCGCTGCAGCAACTTCCTGCCGATTGGTCGCTTCCTCCATATCGATAAAGTCCACAATGATCATGCCACCAATGTCCCGCAAACGCATTAAACGTGCAATTTCGACGGCTGCCTGCATATTGGTTTCCGTTACGGTTTCTTCCAGACTATCCCCGCCGCCTCCGGTAAATTTGCCTGTATTAACATCCACCACGGTAAGTGCCTCTGTATGATCTATGACGATGTAACCTCCGCCGGGCAGCCATACTTTGCGTGCAAAATCCTTATTGAGCTGTTCTTGAACACCATACGCAGCAAAGATGGACTCTGCGCCCCGATAAACCTGTACCTTCGGCTGATGACCCGGACAGATCTCCTCCAGTAAAGCCCTCACCTCCCGGGCTTGTCCTTCACTGTCTGTAATAACCTCATCGCTGCCTGGAGTATACACATCCCGAATAATTCGCTGAACCATACTGTGATCCCGATGCAACAGGCTCGGTGAAGGCAAACTGTCTGCTTTTTCGCATATCAAACGCCACTGCTCACGCAACGATTCCAAGTCAGCCTCTATGGCTTCCCGCTGCTCTTCTGCGGATACGGTTCGAATGATCAGCCCTTCCTCCCCACGTCTGAGCTGATCTCCCAATGCCTTAAGACGGGAGCGGTCCCCTTCACGGGCAATCTTCTTCGAGACAGCTATGTAGTCCGCTATCGGCATGTAGACAAGCCATCGGCCCGGTAGTGAGTAATGTGTCGTCACCCGGGCTCCTTTGCCTCCTACCGGCTCTTTCAGAACCTGAACGATGACATCCTGACCTGGACGAAGCAATTCGGAGATTGAAGGTTTCACCTTGGGTTGTTTCTCCAAATGAGGGTGCAGGACATCATCCACATATAGAAAGGCATTTTTTTTCTGACCTATATCCACAAAAGCAGCCTGCATACCCGGTAGCACGTTGACGACCCGTCCTTTGAAAAACGAACCAAGCAGTCCGCGTTCGCGCGTACGTTCTGCTGTAAATTCCACAGCTTTGCCTTCTTCCAGAAGCGCCATTTGCATGAGGTTGTGTTCATTATGTACGATCATTTGTTTCATGGCTTGACCTCTAGAAGACAATTCAATTCATCCACATCCATTCTGTGTCTTTGCAATTCTCAATGTATATGTATTACCCCAAATCTGGACGAGTTCACCAACCGATTACAGTTTGTCTGTGTTCTGCTTGAAATAGGAACCGATAATTCGCTGTTCAGGCAAAACGGCCATAATTCGTCCCTGTCTGTTCATCACATATACCATATGATATTTCTCTCTCTTTAATAGACGCAGAATAGTGTCCAAAGGTTTCGCCGGAAATGAGATTATCGGCTGTGCCAAGCTGCCTGTAGCCGCATGATGGGCAAATGCACCTTCCCGATTCATCAAAAAACGGATAAAGCGATAAGGTACGTTTCGATAATCGGTCACGTTGGAGTAGAACAGAAAGAGACCAATAAGCAAGATATTCAGCGGGAGCCCGTAGTCTCCAGTGATCCATTTGCTGATCGCAAACAGAATAACCCCTGTACTACATAAAATGCTAATCCGATAGGTCCACATTAATGTCGTATAGTAGGGAGCAATCAGACTGACGAGTGCCTGTACTATTTTACCGCCATCCAGCGGAAGTACGGGCAGCAGATTAAACAGGGCAATCAGCAGATTCCCTTGGATAATGTATGCCAAGAATACTGGATCTCCCAGGTTGGCATACTGCAGCAGCATGGTGATCCCGACCATCAACATGTTTTGCAGAGGACCGGCCAGCGCAATGATGATTTCACGTCCAGCCGTAAGCCGGCCCCCGTCTTCAATAACAGCCACACCGCCAAAAGGAAGCATCTGAATCGACAGGACACGGCAGCCCAGAAGGGCTGCCGCCGCAGCATGTCCACATTCATGAATAAATACGATCGCAAACAGGGTGATGAGTTCTATGAAATGTCCTGTAGCCAAGGAAGCCAGCATAATAATGACGAAAAATGGATGAAGCGAAATGCGTACACCCCACAACCTAATCAAGGGCAACCACTTCCGCAGGATCTACATACTCTTCGCCCTCTTTTACAGCAAAGTACAGCGTGGCAGGTTGTTCTCCACCTGTGGACTTGAGGCTGCCAACGACATTTCCGGCCTCCACCCAGTCATTCACTTCGACTTCACTCTCGTTCAGTCGGCCATATATCGCAGTCAAGTTGCCTGTATGCTGGATGACTACGGTTATCCCATTCTCTGTATCACCAAGAACTTGCAGAACTCGCCCTGCATCCGAACTGACCACCTGCACAAATCCAGTCCCTTCTGCTTCCGGGACAATCTCTATGCCTTTCATGCTCAGCGCAAATGGTTGGACGATTGTCCCGGAGAGCGGTTTACCCAGCAATGATCTGACCCCCGAACCATTAACTGCATCTGTAGTATGGCCCAGCACGGGCAGGAAAGACGGCGTTCCGCCGAAGTGCCGTTCATACCACAGCGCTGCCGACGCAAAGTCCATGTCCCGATGCAGCGCATCTGCAATTACCGTTTTGGGTGAAGATGTCCATGACGCATTGAGTTGAAACAGTCCCCATACGGCACCAAAAACCAATGTACTGACTACTGTTCTACGCACCAACGATTTCACCAGGTTAAAACGTGTATGGCCACCTGAACCGTAATGTCCGTTCTCTTTTTTCCACAGCCATTCAGGATCCCTTTCCTGTTCTGCCAGTAGTGATCCAACATGTCTTGTCTGATCCTGTATATCAAAAGAAGAAGGTGGTCTTGGGCTCTCGGCAATCTTCTTGCTGGGCCCCGAGTTTGCTTCCTGCATAATCTCCATCGCAGCGCCATCCAGCAACCGCCGTATCCGTTCTTCTCTTCTCTGCTTGATTCGAAGTTTCGTATTCATGGAATATCCTCCCGCCGAGGCTTGTTTAATACATCCTATGAACAGCTCTTTCATAATATGAACAAGCTTCCGGGTCAAAGCAAAATAACTCCACCCAGGTGAGATCAACCTGCCGAGTGGAGTTTAACGTGGAGAAAAATGATAGGGATTTCTATTTGCTGAAGGCATTAAAAAAGCCGGGCTGCAAAGGCCGCGGCGGTAAGTATTATATCTATAAGAACGATTGTATTAACCCATTTAACCCATACCAAAAAACTTTTTAAAGCGCGAGAATGCTCCCTTTTTCTGCTCTAACTGCATCAGTGGAACCGTATCTCCCAGAATGCGACGAGCAATATTCCGATAGGCAATCGCTGCAAGCGAGTCTGGATTCATGACTGTAGGTTCTCCAGAGTTAGCCGCTTTGATGACAAGTTCATCATCTGGCACAATGCCAATCAGATCAATGTTGAGGACTTGCAGAATACCATCAATATCAAGCATATCGCCCGATTTGACCATGTTGTTCCGAATACGGTTTACAACCAGCTTCGGTGATTGAATATGCGAACTTTCAAGTAGACCGATGACCCGATCCGCATCACGTACAGCCGCATTCTCCGGTGTTGTTACCACGATAGCCTGATCTGCTCCAGCGACCGCATTTTTGAATCCCTGTTCAATTCCGGCAGGACAATCGATAATGACATATTCAAAATCTTTTTTCAATTCAAGAATGATGTCCTTAACCTGTTCCGGCGATACAGAGTTCTTATCTCTTGTTTGCGCTGCAGGCAGCATATACAATTCTTCGAAGCGTTTGTCTTTCACCAACGCCTGATTCAGACGGCAACGCCCGTCTGCTACGTCACACAGATCATAAATGATCCGGTTCTCGAGTCCCATCACGACATCCAGATTGCGAAGGCCGATATCGGTATCTACCAGACAAACTTTTTTTCCGAGCAGCGCCAGCGCTGTTCCGATGTTTGCTGAGGTGGTTGTTTTACCAACGCCGCCTTTACCCGAAGTGATCACGATCGCCTCTCCCATGAGCTACACTCCTTTAAACACATTAAAATCTCGGCGCAACCGAACGATATTGCTCATCTTGTCGATCTGCATCTGATTGTCCTGTAAATAAGCAAATTCCATCCCGGTATCCCGGCTCTCCCATTCGTCAGGGGGACGGCTGATGATATCAGCGATTCGAAGCTGCGTCGGTGCAAATACCGATGCGGCAATGATTGACTCGTCGTCCCCGCCGATCCCAGCGTGAGCCATGCCTCTGAGTGAACCCAAAACATATATATCTCCGGTACACGTCACCGTGCCCCCCGGATTGATATCCCCAAGAAACAGGAGATTCCCTTCGTGATGAAGCACTTGACCTGAACGCACCATGCCACACATCGTAACAATTGGCGGTGGCCCTTTAACCTCTGGTTTAAGGGCTGGTGAATCGATGGAGCGAATGAGCAGATTCCCTTTTTGCTTCAATATGTCCAATATCGCTTCTTTTTGGTCCTCTGTCACTTCGCGGCTGCCCAGTTTGATATCCACATGAACAATCGGTCCGGTCAAAATATTTTGATGGCTGTGTTCCAGCTTATAGCGGAGCTCATAGAGCAATTCCTCGAATTCACATTGATCGTCCAACAGGAAAACCAAGCCGTCTCGGATGCCTTTAATCGTTACGTGATTCGATTTTACCGTCATAAGCCTGTCCCTCCCATCTCATTACATTTCGTGCCCGGGCCTCGAAGTTCCTGCTTTTCACTCTATAAAATGTATCAGGATGCCTCCTGCACCTTGCTCTTTCTTTTGCCGATACGCTCCAGCTGCTTCCGCAGCGGAGTATAAATGATCAGAGCAAACACGAAATGAATGAACAGATTGGGAATCATATATTCAAGCAAAGCCCAGTCAAAGGTCACGTGATTGAGGCGGAAGAGCTTATATAAAAAGAACAACATGGTGTCGTTAAGCAGACTTCCCAAAATGACGACTGTAACCATAACTGGAAGCGGTGCACGTGGTGCCTGGAATATAAGTCCCATCATGTAAGCAGATAACCCCATTGCAAATCCATAAGGTCCGATCATCTCTCCATAAAATACAACGTCATGAAGCAGTCCAAAAAAGATGCCGAGCACCAGAGCAGTGTGGCGATGATGATATACAGCGATAAACAAAATTACAATGTAAACGAGGTTTGCTGAAATTCGCAATTGCCAGGCTGATGGAATAAGCAATGGAAGAATCGTTCCTTCGGCGATAAACAAAATGAACAGCAACAGAAACAAGACTTGCTTGCGCGTCACCATTATTTTTTCACCTCAGGCGGGATGATAACAATCAGTTCTTTCCAATCCAGGAAGCTGGCATAAGGTTCAATAATGGCAGTTCGTGTCAAACCATACTCCCCGACTTCAACCTTTTTGACTTCTCCAATCCGCATATACTTTGGAAAATTGTTGATGATCCCGGAGGAGATAATTTCATCTCCCTTTTTGATATCGGATTCTTCGGAAATTTTGGTCATTTTGAGCATGCCTGTCTTCGGATCATAACTCTCAATCATGCCAAATACCTTATCTTCTTTACCCACCGCGGTAGCTGCTATGGCATTGGAATTCGGATCATTGGCATCCATCGAAGTCAGCAAATTAACCGTTGCTGTATAAGCACTCACATGACTGACTACTCCCACAAGGCCTTCAAGTGAAGTGACTGCCATCCCTGGTTTGATATTCGCATTTTCTCCAATATCAATGTTGATGGACCTGCTATTCGGATCAGAGTTAGCACTGATTACCTGAGCGATCCGGGTTTCGTAATTATATCGCTCTCTCTGTTCAGTGGTAAAATTCAACTGACTTTCAAGTCTGGCAATTCGTTTGTCTATTTCATTGTACTTCAGGCGGTCTCGCGTATAGTGTCCCATCGCAATGCGGAGTCTTTCATTCTCTTCATAAACCGCACGCATGTTCGCCACATCTTTGAAAAAGCCCGCTACAGCAGAAGCGGGCTTGTAAAATACGTATTGTACAAATCCGACTGAATCCTTCAGGAATTTTTCCGGCCAGGATAGAGCGGTTCGCGGACCGAGCGTAAAGCCCATTAACGCGATAAATGTAACAAGGCCCACCAGCAAAACAAAAAGTCTTTTGTTGCCCAGCAGCTTAAACAGTTCGAACACCCTCTAACATCCATATTCTCTTCCGAGCTATGCCCGGCGGGGAGACGTGCAGACTGATAGTCCCTTCGAGAATATTCGCTGATCTCCCCGGGTATGCGGGTAATAGCTCTCCCGACTGAAGTCGGGTCCTCTTCGTTGGCAACTGACGCCTAACTCAAACGTGCATTAAGCGATCAGTGCCGGATTAACGTTTGGAACGAACTGCCGAACTGCTTCTGCTTTTGAACAAATGGATGTTCTCCAGAGCTTTACCTGTTCCGATTGCTACACAATCGAGTGGATTTTCCGCTACGATGACCGGCATACCTGTCTCACCAGCCAGCAGCTTGTCCAGATTGCGGAGCAACGCGCCACCGCCGGTCAACACGATACCGCGGTCCATAATATCTGCCGCAAGCTCAGGAGGACATTTTTCCAAAGTTACTTTCACAGCTTCAACAATAGCATTTACCGTATCTGCTAGAGCTTCGCTGATTTCATCCGATGTAATCGTGATGGTCTTAGGCAGACCTGTTACGAGATCGCGGCCGCGAATTTCCATCGTTTCCACTTGTTCCAGCGGCATAGCTGAACCGATTTCCATCTTCAATTGCTCAGAAGTACGTTCACCAATCATCAAATTGTACTGACGTTTAATATACTGGATGATCGATTCGTCCATCTCATCACCAGCTACACGAACGGAACGGCTTGTTACGATTCCGCCGAGGGAAATGACCGCCACTTCTGTCGTTCCGCCACCGATGTCCACAACCATGCTGCCTGTTGGCTCCCATACCGGAAGATCTGCACCAATGGCTGCTGCGAATGGCTCTTCAATCGTATATGCTTCACGCGCGCCAGCCTGTTTTGTTGCATCTTCAACCGCACGTTGTTCTACCGCTGTAATACCGGATGGTACGCATACCATAACGTTCGGGTGACGCTGGAACATTGAGCGCTGTTTTTGCGCCTGGCGAATAAAATATTTGATCATCGTTGCCGTCGTATCAAAATCGGCAATAACGCCGTCCTTCATTGGACGAATCGCACGAATGTTACCAGGAGTACGTCCGATCATTTTTTTGGCAGATTCCCCAACAGCCTCAATGCTCTTGGTATCTGTCCGCAGAGCAACCACCGAAGGCTCCCGCACCACAATACCTTTTCCACGTACATAAACCAGCGTATTCGCTGTCCCCAAATCAATACCCAAATCTTTCGTAAAACCACCAAACATGACGTAATCTCCTTTTCTGCCTCATATTGCCGCCCTATTAACGTTCAGAGCGTTTCATTTTCATTTCCTCTGCAATCCAGCAGGGTTTATCATTCATTAAAATGTATTGCATCTGTAAAGTGAACCTATCTTCTACGGACAACGCCGTCAATATTCATAGGAAAACATCAACGCCAACCATTATATTATACTAAGCCCTTCTCCTTCAAACTTACGTATGTTCCATCGCCGATAATGATGTGGTCCAGCACATCTATGCCCACGATTGAACCTGCTTCGATCAGTCTCTTGGTTATTTGAATATCCTCAGGACTAGGCGTAGGATCACCGCTCGGATGATTGTGTGCGCATACGATCGAGGCACTGCTGCATTTGATGGCAGCTCGAAACACTTCACGTGGATGTACAATTGAAGCATTGAGGCTACCCATGGAGAGTGTTTCCTGGGCAATAATATGATTTTTGCTATTCAGGAAAAGGCAAACAAAGTGTTCCTTCTGTAAGTAACGCAGCTGCTCGAGTAAAATATCAGCTGCGTCACGAGGTGTGCGGATTGAAGGAGACTGCACCCGTCTGCTCTTCGCAATCCGGTGACCAAGTTCAATACCAGCCTTGAGCTGAACAGCCTTGGCCATACCTATTCCTTTCATGGCAGTCAATTCGTTCAGACTCATATCCATTAGTGAACGGATGCCACCTGCTTCAGTGAGGATGCGCTGTGCCATGTGCACTGCCGATTCCTGCCTCGTACCGGTCCGAAGTAAAATAGCCAGCAGTTCTGCATGGCTTAAGGCGCCCGCCCCATATTCCATCATGCGTTCTCTCGGGCGTTCTTCATGGGGGATGTCGCGCATCATGTACTGAGGCGACTCCATATATTCCCTCTTTTCACAGCAATCATTTCCCACAATCAGGCTCGCGGCAGCACATGAACTCCGAATCCATCCAACATGTCGCTGAGCAAGGAAAGAGGCAAGCCCACGACATTAAAGTAACATCCTTCAATGCGGTCTACCAGTGAAGCGCCAATTCCTTGAATTGCATACGACCCTGCTTTGTCCATAGGCTCGCCTGTCTGAACATACGCCCTGATCGTTGCCTCGGACAGCTCCTTCATCGTTACTTCCGTCTGCCGATAGTGCACAACGGACTTTCCATCTCCAGCATCAATACAAGCAACACCAGTGAATACACGATGTGTACGTCCCTGAAGTCTGGCGAGCATACGTTCAGCATCCTGTTGATCCACAGGTTTGCCCAGAATGTCTCCATCCAGCACAACGACAGTGTCACTGCCTACAATAATGGCTTCCTGTTCCTGACCTCCAAGCCCACGATAGACAGCCATTGCTTTGCGCATGGCGAGCTCCTGAACCGTCTGCTCAGGAGTCCATTCCGGCGGCGTGTCTTCATCCGCGTGACTTGGTATTACTTTGAAAGCTAGTTGAAGTGAAGCGATCAGCTCCTTGCGCCGCGGCGAAGTGGAGGCCAGAATAATAGGGCGCGATTGTGATTTATTCAAAATAAACGGCTCCTTATGCTACGGCGACATCTGTCGCATCACCATAGTAGATGTCATTCGCTTAGTTTCGTCGTCAAAAATCGTCATTCTCCTACAGTCTGCGATACAGCCATACAGCTGCAATAATACCAATCAAACTGAGGAGGCTCATTTGAAATTGAAATGAAATGTCATAACTGATAATATCCAGATCAGCCTGCGGTGACCAACGTATGGTCGTGGCTTTGGTTAGAATAGCTACAGCCTTGACTGGCTGCAGTGCCTTGGCGATCCACGCTCCGGCCATCCAGCCGAGCAGAAGAAACAGTATTAACATGCCGAAGTTTTTTTTCATCGGTTATCTTCCCTCGCCATTTTTTGACACCCACATTATTATACGGGGTTTTGTACGTCAATACAAACACAAATCCGGCAAGGGGAACTATTTCCAGTTCCTTGCCGGACAGGGATTTCGGGGCTGTGTTAGGGGAAGGAAAACTTATTGCTTGATCCCTTCAAGCCATTTTTTCTGCTGCAGAACATAATCCATCAGATCCGCTTGTACCGCCCACATGTGTACATCGGAGGGATTTTTGTTATACTCGGCAACTGCCGTAATAGCACTGTTCATCGATTTTTCCATGGCTGAAACGATCGGCGCTGCTTCTTGTCCGAGACCTGCCGAGAGTTTACCCACACCTGTTATCCAGGCCTCGTGCTGATTCTGTAATGCAGTCATCGTTTCCGAGGCTACAGGCTCTGGATTTGCTTGACCAAGCTGCCCGATGGACAATGTGGATAGTTGTTCCACCAATGCATTGCTGCTGCTGAAGAAGAGCTGAACATCTTCCTCATTCATACCGAGAGCTGCAGAGTCCACTGCAGGATATGCGATCTCTTTGACATACAATTCCACACCCTCCGCCTTAAGACGGGAGCTCAGCAGTTTGGCTTCCTCACGGTCGGAAGAGATGCCCGCATACACCCGATTCCCATCGTCCGGATCCGTTCCTGCAGCGATTCCAGCCTGTGACAGTTCAAGCTTGGCCTGTTCAGCACGTTCAGGCGAACTAAAAACACCGTACTGAAGCGCATAGTAACTGCCTCCGCTAAGTGCTGACTGTGCTTGTTGGTCCGTCCCGGAAGCACCCTGCACTCCTGTCACACTCGATACTGGTTGATTGGTTTGGGGAAGTTCGTCCGGACCTGTTCCTTCCCGATTAAAAAAAGAGAGAATAACCATACCGAACAGGGCACCGGTGACCAGTGCTCCCGTAACCGAACCAATCATCTTCCAGCCCCTCGGAGGGCGATTTCGCTTGTAGGAGTAATGATCACGATCCGCCATCCAGTCATGACCCGCATAATCGCTGTCTTCAGGAAGCTCTTTCTCATTTTCGTCAGGATACACTGTATGATCCGAATAAACATACTGCGACTGTACAGGATCCAGATTCCGGTCCTTTCTCTGATCCGGCTCCAGTATACTTGTCCCGGTCAGGGTGGTCTCTCCCCAATCTCCAGGGATATCCTCCGGTGTCCATGAAGGCGCGACATCGATCCGCGGAGCACTGTGCGATATCTCATCAGATAAGGATGGAAAGGTTCCAATCACCTTCTCATCCTTATGATTCGGCTTGTCCGACTCGTTCTCCCCGAAACGAAACGTCATTCTAGCATTGCTCACCCCGTACCCTCTCCTTTGTCCCATTTATATCAGCTATATGCCTAGAGACAATGAAAGATTCCTAGAAATTCAAAAACCCGCCTGCTTCTTTACGAAGACAAGCGGGTCATAAAGTGGACTATTTCAGCCCTTTGGCCAGTGTATCGCCAACCTTCCAGATATCCCCTGCTCCCATCGTGAGGACAAGATCTCCTGGCTGCAGACGATTCTGCAAATCGGCTACCACTTCTTCCTTGGTAGGCAAATAACGAGCAGCAGCATTACTGTTTTGAACAATCAGTTCAACCAGCTTAGCGGAGTGAACACCTTCAATCTGTTTTTCTCCAGCCGGAGAATAGATGTCGGTAATAAGTACCTCATCTGCTTCCGCAAAAGCACGACTAAACGCATCCAGCAGGAAGAAGGTACGCGTATATCTCTGTGGTTGGAACACCGCGATAATACGTTTCCCTGTTGCTTTCGCTGCACTGATGGTTGCCTCAATTTCAGTCGGATGATGTGCATAATCATCGATGACCAGAATATCCCGTGCTTCACCCAGCACCTGGAATCTGCGTTTGGCACCATGGAACTGAATAATGGCTGCCGTGATTTGCTCAAACGGAATGCCTGCTTCCAGACAGGTAATGACCGTAGCCATGGCGTTGTAAACATTATGTTTGCCTGGAACAGAGAGCTCTACCGTTCCCAGTGCGTTACCCTGATGGCTCATGGTGAAGGATATCCTGCGGTCACCCAGTACGATATCCGATGCCATATAATCGGCCTTCTGATCAATGCCGTATGTCGTGATTCGGGATTTCAGCTCAGGTAAAATGCTTTGAACGTTCTCATCATCCGCACAGACAATGGCTGTTCCTTCCGGACGAATTTGACTCAAGAACTGTACATACGCTTTTTTGAGCTCCTCGAAGTCGCTGTTGTAATTCTCCAAATGGTCTGCTTCGATATTGGTCACAATACCTAGCCATGGATGATATTGCAAAAACGATCCATCACTCTCATCTGCTTCAGCCACGACCCAGTCGCCCTGGCCCGCCTTGGCATTGGTTCCCAAATTCATGATTTCTCCGCCAATGATATACGTCGGGTCTGTATCGCATTTGTCCATGACAAGTGCAATCATTGAGGAAGTCGTCGTTTTGCCGTGGGCACCTGCAACCGCAACACCTTTGCGCTCATTGAGCAGGCGCGCCAGCATCTGCGCACGGTGAAGAATCGGAATATTAAGCTGCTCGGCTGCCACTCGCTCCACATTATCCGCCGGAGCTGCTGTGGAGTAGACCACAAGATCTGCTCCATTTACGTGTTCTGCCGTATGTCCGATATATATTTTCGCTCCCTTGGCCGCCAGCTTCTCAGTCAACTCCTGTGAAGCGACGTCCGATCCGGTAACGGTGTATCCCATCTCCAGCA
This sequence comes from Paenibacillus sp. 7516, assembly GCF_002272715.1. Lineage (NCBI taxonomy): Bacteria > Bacillati > Bacillota > Bacilli > Caryophanales > Paenibacillaceae > Paenibacillus > Paenibacillus sp. 7516. The sequence continues at coordinate 36,064 of NZ_NPBI01000045.1, read as the reverse complement.
TAACTCGTGCGATGGCACTCATGCCATATCCGCCAATCCCTATAAAATGAACGTGTTCTGATGTATTTAACAAAACTTTCACCAACCTTTTTCAGAATCGGTTTGATGCAAAAGGGCTGCCCTCACATCTGCAATGAGATACAGTGTGCCGGACACCACCCCCAGATCTTCCGCTTCCGTCCGTGACTTCAATAGATCAAGTGCCTTCGCCCAATCGGGCTCGACGATGATTTCCAGATTCTCTTTCGCAATGGCGGGACGTAACCGCTCGACGATTTGCAGCAACTCGGCTGCATCCATTTTGCGTCGGAAATCTGGCTCGGTCAGGATCAGCGTATCCACTAGTGGCAGTATATGCTGCAAATACGCTTCGTGATGCTTATTCGCCAGCATGCCCATCATCAAATTTAACTTGTTGTGAGGATATACGTCGACAATGCTCTTGGCCAGTGACTCTGCCCCTTCCGGATTATGCGCACCATCCAGTACAATTCGGGGTTCGTGAACGACCTTCTCGAATCGGCCAGCCCAGAAGGCATTCTCCAATCCAAGGGCAATATCTCTGTCATCCAGAATGAATGCCATGTACTGTCTGAGCAATTCAAGCACCATAAGAGCACCCGCAGCATTATCCATCTGATAAATGCCCTGCATTCGAATGCGAGCATCCAGCTCGCGGAATGGTCCTGCAAAATGAAAGGATTGACCATTCTCATCACTATGGAGTCTATGGTAAGAAAATTGTTCTCCAGACAAATACACAGTTGATCGGACTTGCTGGGCCTTTTCCTGAATCACCTTAACAGCCTCTGGCTGCGTAACACAGGTGACAACAGGTACGCCTGGTTTAATAATGCCTGCTTTTTCTCCCGCGATCGCTTCAATGGTATCACCCAGGACATCCGTATGATCCATACCGATATTCGTAATGACCGAAACCACGGGTGTAACGATATTCGTTACGTCCATCCTTCCCCCCAGTCCAGTCTCCCATACTACTACATCCGGATAACACTCTTCTGCATAGTACAAGAGCGCCAGGGCTGTAGACACTTCGAACATGGTAGGGGATCCAAGAACAGTAGAAGCCATATCTGTGACCAGCGGATGGAGTCGATTCGCCAACTTCAGCAGAGTCTCTTCCGGAATATCCTCGCCGTTGTATTGAAAACGATTCGTGAATTTCGTAATATACGGAGACGTAAACGTTCCTACATCGTACCCCGCCTGAAGCAGCACCGACGTCAAAAAAGCGCAAGTCGAACCTTTTCCGTTCGTTCCCGCGACATGAATAAATTTGAGACGCTGATGAGGATTACCGAGCAATGACATGAGCTCCGTGATTCGTTCCAATCCGGGTCTGATGCCAAAAGGAATAAGGCCATTGATCCAATCCACAGCCTCGTCATAGGTATGCAGAGGGGCATCTACGCCCGTGCCATTAAGTTCCGTCATATGTTTCACCTTCGGTCCCGAGTTTGATTGAAAAAAGCGGCCGGATGGCATGGTTGCTCTCCATCCGACCCAGAAACATTAACCTTTCAGTTCCTTGATCCGGGCGATGACTTTATCCCGTTTATCCGAATAATCCGCTTGTTTGGCGCGCTCTTCCTCAATAACCTTGGCTGGTGCCTTGGCTACGAAGCCTTCATTCGCCAGCTTTTTCTCTACACGGAGTACTTCGCCTTCAAGGTTCTGCAGCTCTTTCTCCAGGCGAGCCACTTCCTGCTCAATATCAATCAGTCCAGCCAGCGGCAGGTAAAGCTCAGCTCCCGTAATTACAGCACTCATGGCCTTATCCGGTGAACTCAGATCAAGTCCGCTGTCGAACTCGGATGTATTGCAGAATCGTTGAATGTAATGGCTATTGCGTTCGATAATGCTGAATGTCTCAGCGCTGTTCGCTTTTACCATCAATTCAATCTTCTTGCTCATCGGCACGTTTACTTCTGCACGAATGTTACGTACGGCACGAATGGTATCCATGAGCAGGTTCATCTCGGCAACGGCTTCCGGATTCTCCAGCGCAGGATCATACACTGGCCAAGATGCAAGTGTAATCGTCTCGCCTTCATGAGGCAGATGCTGCCAGATCTCTTCCGAGATGTAAGGCATAAACGGGTGAATCAGGCGCATGGTGTGGTCCAGGACATAAGCGAGTACCGATTGTGTTTTTTTCTTGGCAACCGGATCTTCACCGTAGAAGGACAACTTGGAAAATTCAATATACCAGTCGCAGAGGTCATCCCAGATAAAGTTGTACAGCAATCGTCCTGTTTCCCCAAATTCGTATGCTTCGATTAGACGCGTAATATCGCGGGAAGTTTCGTTCAGACGGTGCAAAATCCAATAATCGGCTGTTCCAAGCTCTCCGCTGATGTCGCGATCTTCGTAAGTAAAGCCTTCCAGATTCATCAGTGCGAAACGTGATGCATTCCAGATTTTGTTAGCAAAGTTACGTGCCTGTTCTACCCGCTCCCAGCGGAAACGAAGATCCTGGCCAGGCGTGCTGCTGGTGGAGATCATATAACGCATCGCGTCTGCACCGTATTTCTCAATAACATCCAGCGGATCCACACCATTACCGAGTGATTTGGACATTTTGCGGCCATCCGCATCACGAACCAGACCATGCATCAGAACATCTTTGAATGGAATTTCATCCGTGAACTCCAGAGCTGTGAAGATCATCCGTGAAACCCAGAAATAAATGATGTCATATCCGGTTACAAGTACACTTGTCGGATAGTAACGTTTCAGATCTTCTGTATCTTCAGGCCAGCCGAGTGTGGAGAAAGGCCACAATGCCGAACTGAACCACGTATCCAGAACATCTTCATCCTGTCTCAGCTTACGACCAGCGTACTCTGGCAGTGTTGTTGGATCTTCAGCCGATACAATAATTTCACCAGTCTCATCGTCGTACCAGGCCGGAATACGATGTCCCCACCACAACTGACGTGAGATACACCAGTCACGAACATTTTCGATCCAGTTCAGATACGTTTTCTCAAAACGATCCGGAACGAAGTTTACGCCTTCCCCATTTTTCTGTTTTTGGATGGCTCTTTCGGCGAGAGGCTTCATCTCAACAAACCATTGTGTGGACAAATAAGGCTCAACCACAGCTCCCGTCCGTTCGCTGTGTCCAACCTGGTGTGTGTGATCCTCGATGTTGATCAATACACCCAGTTCCTGCAAATCTGCAACGATCTGCTTGCGGCAGTCACTGCGATCCATACCCTGATATTTGCCTGCTTCCGCATTCATGGTACCTGTCTCATCCATGACTGTGATCTGAGGCAGATCGTGGCGAAGACCCACTTCGAAGTCATTCGGATCATGTGCAGGCGTAATTTTTACAGCACCGCTTCCGAATTCCTTATCTACATAATCATCTGCAATAACCGGAATCTCCCGGCCGATGATCGGCAGGATCAGCGTTTTGCCAATCATGTCTGTATAACGTTCATCTTTTGGATGAACAGCAACCGCAGTATCACCAAGCATCGTCTCCGGACGAGTCGTTGCCACTGTAACATAACCGCTACCGTCCTTAAGTGGGTATTTCAGATGGTACAGGTGTCCCTGAACCTCTTTGTACTCAACCTCAATGTCAGACAATGCGGTACGGTTCACCGGATCCCAGTTAATAATGCGTTTGCCTCTGTAAATCAGGCCTTTTTCATATAGTTGAACAAACACTTTGCGCACCGCTTGGGAAAGCCCTTCATCGAGCGTGAAGCGTTCACGTGAATAATCCAGGGAGAGTCCCATTTTACCCCACTGCTGGCGGATCGTTGTCGCGTACTGGTCTTTCCAATCCCAGACTTTATCCAGGAACTTCTCGCGTCCAAGATCATAGCGGGTCAAGCCTTCTTCACGCAGCTTTTGCTCTACTTTGGTTTGTGTCGCAATACCTGCATGGTCGGAACCTGGGAGCCACAAAGCGTCATATCCTTGCATCCGTTTGGTGCGGATCAGGATATCCTGGAGTGTGAAATCCAGTGCATGCCCGATATGAAGCATACCGGTTACGTTCGGGGGTGGAATTACAATAGTAAATGGTTCAGCATCCTTGCGCTGACCAGCCTTGAAATATCCACGTTCTGTCCAGGTAGAGTACCATTTCTGCTCCGCAGCTTTCGGATCATACGTAGTCGGCATTTCTGTTGCCGCTGATTTTTTTTCTTCAGACATGTGTCATTCCTCCGTTACTTAATCATCATCGCCAAAAAACAAAAAAACCTTTCATCCATCAAAGGACGAAAGGTTAGCTTTCGCGGTACCACCTTTGTTTCACGCAGACAGAAAGAAACAGCATGCCTTTCTGAGGCTATCGTGACACTTCAAGCAGATAACGGCTGCTACCGGCCCATCCTACTTCAGGAACAAACAAATCACAATGACATGCTTCATCGTTCCTCGTATTCAAACAGGCAACTCCCGGGCGACTTCGATCAGTAGGTTCCTGCGGAATTTCTCAGCGCTGCAATCCCGCTCTCTGAAAGGCCTTGCTGTCTACTACTCCCATTCGACGTTGTTCTTTAAAAAACCTAAACACATCATACCCTGACCGTGCCCGATAGTCAACCTGACAACAGCGTAAACGGGCGGCAGCCCTGCGTATTAAGCCTAAAAGCAGCAAAAACCCGCAATCCTTACTGGATTGCGGGTTGGTATGGACGTTATTTTACAAGTCAGAGGTCAGGGGATGTATAGAATCTGCCCTTCTTCAACGACTTGTTCTGATAAACGATTGTATAATTGGAGCTCCCGGGTGCTCAATTGGTAGCGGTCAGCAATGCTATCCAACGTCTCTTCCCGCTGGACGATGCACAGTTTAACTTTGCGGAATGGTGTCTGATCCACAATCGTGCCCAAGAACAGGTTCTTCCACTGAACATCATCTGCCTGGTAGGCTTCTTCCTGTACGGAGCCAGCGACCGACTCGTCCTCCCGATCCGTTTCTGTATCCCGCACTGACCTACCCGAAGATAACAGGGACGAGATCCCCACCCCTTCTTCCTGTCTTGGTGAAGACTCCCTCTTGCTGCCAAACGCGACTTTGAGCTCTGGCTTGTCTTCTGTCTCAGCCACAGGTTCAGGAATGAACGAAACTGGCTCTGAAGATTCATCTGCTTCCACTGCTTCCGGTGCAGAAGGTCGTTCCCCTTCGGCAGATTCCAGTTCAGACGCTGCAAACACATCCTGCCAATTCTCTGCTGGCTTCTCAGCCTCCGTCTGATCTTCCTGCGGTGAACCTGACCTGGAAGATTCGAAGTTCCAAACATTCGAAACAGCCACGTTTTCTGATGGTTGTTGGTTCAGCTCCGTGTTTGTATGTAAGGTCTCCACGGAAGGCTCCGCCCAGACAGATGGTGATTCCTCAGTCAGAGGTAGCAATGGCTCAGACTCCGGATAAGAAGCCAGCCGGTCTGCAGTCTCCGCCATGAAAGACGAGACGGGTGAGGGTGAGGCAGGCACTTGATTATCAGCTGCTTCATCTTCTTGGGTGATTAATGAAGGAGCGTTATCTTCAGCAGGTCTTTTCTGATATTCTTCTTCATCTTGATTCTCGAGCGTATCAGCATAGATCTGTTGCGGTGCAGGGGTTAACTGTTCTTCCGGCTGCGCATTTTCCTCATAACGGATGTTTTCTTCAGCGGCTTGCTGCGGATTCTCAGGAATTTCTGATGTGTATAGAGACTCGGCCGTTATAGGCAGACCTTCCTCTTCACTGCGCTGCAGCAGATATTCCTGAGCAAAGGTGTTCAACCCAGCATCTGCATCCTCTGCCTCCGGGGCGCGGTTAACCTGCTGCGGATCAGGGTAGTGTACCACAGTAAACTCTTCCGCTGACCAGGCCTGCGGCTCTTCAACAGGAAAGCCCTCAATGCCACGCAGTGACAGCACACCTGTAATATTCAAGCTTCGGCTGGATAACAAATCCACATCAAAGTTTTCAATCTCAATCGAGATATCCTCAATTGATCTCACCCGATTCAGGGGAACCGTGATCTCAACCGGAATAAAATGTTTCAGTTCCTCCGAGATCTCGTTCTCTCCCCGATACGCACCTGTAAGCAAAAGATGGCCTCGCAACGTTGCATGATCATCCTGACCGATGACTTGAATACGCGGGTATAACTCAATTTCCTCCAGTTCCTCAATGGCAGGGACTCCCTCGGACAAATGAACGCGCTCATAAATATCGAACCGCAAACCATAAGGTTGATTCAACAAAGGTGGCGTCCTCCTTTCGGCATATGTTCACCATGATCCTTCTCATGGGACTGATCCATGGTCCAAATCCTTCGTTACCCCATCTATATGCCATCGATGAGATGAGCATGCCACCTTTGTTCAAAGCTTGCCTTTTTATTAGGTTGTTCGTTCCCGCTGGACTAGCTGTTCAAAATCAGAAGGCCACGGATCTTGAACTTCAATCAGCGCTCCCGTGAGCGGATGATTAAACGTTAACACTTCACCATGAAGTGCCTGGCGTCCAATAGAATCTGACCTTCCTCCATACAGCTGATCGCCAACAAGCGGGTGTCCGGCATAACTCAGATGCACTCTGATCTGATGCGTACGTCCAGTATCCAGTATTAAACGCACAAGTGTAGCGCGCTCCCACACTTCCACAATCTCTACATGTGTTACTGCTTCCTGCCCACTCTCGGAAACGCGTCTGCGCTGCTTGTGATGCCTGTCCTTACCGATGGGCGCATCAATTTTGCTGCATTCCGGAGAAACCTGCCCTTCCGCAATGGCTACATACTGACGCCCAATTTCTTTGCGACGCATTGCCTCATCCAATTTTGCCAGAGCAAAAGCATTCTTGGCATAGAGAACGGGGCCTGTTGTATCTTCATCGAGGCGATGCACATGGCGCACGCTGGTGACGATACCGTTGATCTCATAATAAGAGGCGACAGCGTGATCTAGCGTAATGGCATGATCGGCACGAGTTCCATCCGGATGCAGCTTCATACCCGCGGGTTTATGTACAACCAGACTAAAATCATCCTCGTACAGCACCTCAATCTCTGCCCAGCGGGGTTCAACATCAATGGGCTGAGATGCAAAAAGGGCCAGCCGAAGCCGGTCCCCTGCGAGTTGAATTCCGTGATTTGCCTTGAGCTGACGAAGCAGCTTTTCTGGAAACGAAAGTTCAGTGAGCAGCCATTGCTCTGCCGCAAGCTGTCTGTCTGGACTGCCTGTTACCACTTTGCCTGGCATCAGCTCTAGCCATTCCCCACGACGCTTCCAACTTTTGATCGTCATAGAGATTGTAGAGCCTTGCGGTTTGCTTCAATCGTATCGTCAATATCCTGCTCTGTATGCACACCAGAGACGAACATGCCCTCAAATTGGGAAGGTGCCACGCTTACACCCTCATCAATCATTGCTGCAAAGTAGCGAACAAACTGATCCAAATTGCTTCCTTTGGCTATATCATAATTGGTAACAGGTACACTGCTGAAGAACGGACATACCATGGAACCAACGCGGTTAATGGTTACTGCAATACCCGCCTCTGCTGCATTCTTTTCGAAGCCAGCCTGCAAACGAGCCGACAACGTCTCCAAACGATCATAGACTTCCGGTGTCAACAGTTTGAGGGTGGTATAGCCTGCTGCCATAGCCAGTGGGTTACCACTGAGTGTTCCCGCTTGATAGATCGGACCGGTTGGAGCGATCTGCTCCATCAGATCCCGTCGACCGCCATATGCTCCGACCGGAAGGCCGCCGCCGATAACTTTACCGAGACATGTCAGATCGGGCGTAACACCATACCGCCCCTGTGCACAGTTCAAGCCTACACGGAAACCGGTCATGACTTCGTCAAAGATGAGCAGGCTGCCGTACTGGCTCGTCAGGCTGCGCAGGCCTTCAAGAAAGCCCGCTGCTGGAGGTACAACGCCCATATTCCCAGCCACAGGCTCGACAATGACAGCAGCCAGTTCCTCACCAAAACGTTCAAAGGCAAGGCTAACCGATTCCAGATCATTGTAAGGCACTGTGATCGTATTAGTAGCGACACCTTCAGGAACTCCAGGACTGTCTGGCAATCCAAGGGTAGCGACACCGGAGCCCGCTTTGATCAGCAAGCTGTCCGCATGTCCGTGATATGAACCTTCAAACTTCAAAATTTTGCTGCGGCCCGTTACACCGCGAGCCAATCTGATGGCACTCATGGTTGCTTCCGTACCCGAGTTGACCATCCGCACAATATCGATGGATGGTACGCGTTCGCAAACAAGCTTAGCCATCTCGGTCTCCAGCAGCGTTGGAGCACCAAAGCTCGTTCCTTTCAGAGCTGTTTCACGCAGTGCTTCAACGACATCAGGATGGGCATGTCCCATGATAAGCGGTCCCCATGAGCCCACATAATCAATAAATACATTGCCATCAATATCGTAAATTTTGGACCCTTCTCCGCGTTCTGCATAGATCGGGGTAAGTCCTACGGATTTGAATGCCCGAACGGGGCTGTTTACGCCTCCAGGTATGTACTGCTTGGCTTCCTCGAATGCGCTGCGTGAGCGCTCATCGTTTCGTCTTTTTCCTGATTGTGCAGTCATGAACATCCTCCTTAATATGAAGGCCCCGCTCCTTATATGAACAGTAAACTGATCTATACAAGCGACATAACCGGGTCGTGCAGGGCCTTGCTATATGTTGATCATTTTATAACGACTCTCTTAGCAAACGTGTAATTACAAAGAACTATTACTTCTCAGCCAACCAGCGGGAGGCATCTTTTCCGTAATACGTAATGATCATATCCGCACCCGCGCGTTTCATGCTGAGCAGAATTTCCATCGCGACCTTTTTCTCATCAATCCAACCCTGCATTGCTGCAGCCTTCACCATGGCATACTCACCACTTACATTATAAGCCACAAGCGGGAGGTCAAATTGATCCTTGATTGTACGCATCACGTCCAGATAGGAGAGTGACGGTTTCACCATCAGCATGTCTGCTCCTTCAAGTACATCCGTTTCAGCTTCGCGCAGTGCCTCGCGGGCATTGGCCGGGTCCATCTGATATGATTTGCGATCTCCAAACTGTGGGGTGGAATCCGCTGCTTCACGGAAGGGACCATAAAAAGCAGATGCATATTTAACGGAGTAGGACATGATTGGAATATGGCTGAATCCATTCTCATCCAGTCCTGCCCGAATGGCTTGGACGAATCCATCCATCATATTGGATGGGGCAATAATATCCGCGCCTGCTTTGGCTTGGGATACAGCTGTTTTCACAAGCAGATCCAGTGATTCATCATTCAGAACATCTCCGCAGATATGTCCGTCAACTTCCACGGTATGCACCATGCCGCAGTGCCCGTGATCCGTGAATTCACACAAGCAGGTATCTGCCACAACCAGCAGGTCGGGATACCAGGACTTAATCAATTTCGTTGCTTCCTGCACAATACCATCTTCAGCGAAACCAGAAGAACCAATACTATCCTTTGTCTCAGGAATACCGAACAACAATACGGCCGGAATCCCCAGATCGGCAATCTCTTTTACCTCTTCCTGCAGACGGTCAAGAGAAAAACGGAATACGCCTGGCATAGATTTGATCTCGGATTTTACGTTTTCACCGTAAGTTACATAGATGGGCTGGATAAAATCATCCACGGTCAGATGAGTCTCTCTGACCATATTGCGGATGCCTGCGGATTGACGTAAGCGACGGTGTCGTACAATTGGAAAACTCATATAGAAACATCCTCTCTTAGAGTAAAGTAGAGCAAAAAGGGAAGCGCGCCGGTATCCTAACGAATTCAGCACGCTTCATCAATCTGCATTTTGTATATGGATAATATCTATTACAATAGCGTACAATTCCTAAATCAACGAGGCATAGCCCCTTCTGGAGAAGGCGTCCTTTTCCACTCAATCAGCGCAGAGATCATACTTTCGATCGTTGCTTCTGCGGCCATCAGCGTTACCTTCAGGCCAGCTGCTTCTGCCGTTTTGGCAGTCACTGGCCCGATGCAAGCAACCTCGACATTCTTTAACAACGGTAATGGATCTTGGAGCCCCATCCGTTTAAGCATATCCATGAAGTTCGTAACCGTTGAAGAGCTCGTGAACGTCACCGCGTGAATACCGCCTTCTTCGAGCAGCTTCAGAAGTTCATCATCATCCTCACCCGCGAGTACGGTGTCATAGGTGATTGCTTCTGTGACCTCAAGTCCACGTTCCTTCAACTGGTCAGGCAACCAGGATCGTGCCAGATCACCGTGGGGAAGCAGCACTTTCTGACCTTCTTTCAGTTCACTCTCAAAAGCTTCCAGCATACCTTCCTGCTGAAAAGGCCCTTTGACCACTTCGGCAACAATACCGTGCTTGCGCAAGGCCTCGGCAGTTGAAGGTCCCACCGCAGCAACTCTTGCTTGATGCATGGCCCGGATATCCTTGCCTTGCTCTTCCAGGTGACGGAAGAAAAACTCCACACCGTTTACGCTCGTGAAAAATACCCAATCAAATGTATTTAACGCACCGAAGGCATCCTTGACACTTTGTTTTGCTGTTTCACTCGAAGGCATAACGGTTTCGATAACTGGAAACTCATACGGTTCACCACCAAGTTCCTCGATGCGGTTCACCAGTTCACTCGCCTGACTGCGAGCGCGCGTCACCAGAATTCGTTTGCCGAACAACGGTAGTACCTCAGCCCATTTCAATTGCTCACGTTGATTCACCACTTCCCCCACAACAATGACTGCAGGCGGTTGGAAGTTGGCAGCAATGACCTTGGCTTCTATATTTTCAAGCGTACCCACAAGGGTATCCTGCTCAGCTCTTGTTCCCCAACGAACCAGTGCGACGGGTGTCTGTGCCGGACGGCCATGACGGATGAGCTGTTCACTGATATAGCCGATTTTGGCTACACCCATCATAAATACCAGTGTTCCCGTTGCGTTCGTTACTTTATCCCAATGAATGCTGCGATCCAGCTTGTCCGGGCTTTCATGCCCTGTAATAATGGAAATGGATGATGCATAATCGCGGTGGGTCACCGGTATTCCGGCATAAGCAGGCACACTTATGGCTGCGGTAACCCCAGGCACGATTTCAAAAGGAACGCCGTTTTTGCGCAGCAGGTCTGCCTCTTCGCCGACGCGTCCAAATATCGTTGGATCTCCGCCCTTCAGCCGAACAACCACTTTCCCTTCAAGGGCCAGATCGACGAGCAGCTGATTAATCTCTTCCTGTTTCATCGTGTGACGGTCAGGCCGCTTGCCTACGTAAATCTTCACTGCGCCAGGCTTCATCTGTTTTAACAATCTTGGACTGGCCAACCGATCATAGACTACAGCATCTGCTTTGCCGATAGACTCCCATCCTTTTACCGTTATCAGCTTAGCATCCCCTGGACCTGCTCCTACCAAAAAGACCTTTCCCACCATGTCCTCATCCCCTAACTTCTGCCAGTATCTGCTCTGCTCCCCGTTCAATCAATCTCCACGCTACTTCTTCTCCAAGACGTACCGGATCTGTTCCGGTCAGAGCTTCTTTAAGGATCAGTCCGCCATCCGGCGTACCAACCATACCCGTTAATTGTAACGTGTTTTGCCCATTCGGGGAATCTGTATCTTGCTGACGATTCCAGACGGCATGAGCACCGATAGGCACCTGACATCCCCCATTCAATACACTGAGGAATTTACGTTCTGCCATAACAGGAGAAGCGGTCTCCGGATCGTTATATAGCTTCAACAGATGAAGCAGCTCCGCGTCATCCTCACGGCATTCAATTCCCAATGCACCCTGGCCAACGGCAGGGAGGCAAGCCTCTTCGGACAGATACTCAGTAATCCGATCCTGCCAGCCCATTCGATACAATCCTGCAGCAGCTAAAATAATAGCATCGAGACCCTCCGTCTCGAGCTTGCGAAGACGTGAGTCAATGTTACCACGCAGCGATTCGAGCTGCAGATCCGGGCGGTATGCCTTTAACTGACTGGAACGACGGAGACTGCTTGTCCCCACTCTCGCCCCTTCTGGCAATTGATCCAAAGATAGACCTCCATTGGAAATCAATGCATCACGCGGATCGGCACGGCGCGGAACAGCACCGTTGATTAATCCTTCGGGCAGTTCAGACGGCATATCCTTCATGCTATGCACAGCCATATCAATGGTACGGTCCAACATGGCCTGTTCGATCTCTTTGACAAACAGTCCTTTGCCACCGACTTTGGACAGCGTTACATCGAGAATCAAGTCTCCCTTCGTAACGATCTTATGTACTTCAAAGTCAAATGCTAAACCTTCCCGCTCACAAATGCTTCGTAAATCCTGAATTACATGTCCTGTCTGTGTCAAAGCCAGTGCGCTTTGTCTGCTTCCCACTTTAATTGTACGCATGTCTACAGCTCCTCCTGATTACGGGATATCCAGTTCCCGATTTCTTCTTCTGTCCACCACTGAAATTGCCCTGCACGGATATCCTCCAGCACATTCATCTCAGTCAATCGCCGCAGTAAAATGCTTCGCACACGCGAAGACGACACACGTGACTTCACTTGAATCCTCATCTGATGCAGAAATTCAATATACGTCTCGTATTCTTCGCCAAATTGCTGCTCCAGTGTAGACCGAATCTCTGCAGCAGCTGCCGGTCCTGCTCCAGCAGTTGAGATGGCAATGCTCAATCTTCCACGCCTGACCACACTCGGGGTGATGAAAGCACTGTTCTCGGAAGACATTGCATCATTCACCAGTATGCCCGCATCGTTAGCTTCCTGTACTACCTGTGCATTGACTTCAACGTGATCCGTTGCTGCATATACGAGAAAGGCCCCCCGCAAATCACCTTTGCGGTAGGACCGGGCTATCCACTCAATTCGGGAATCCTGATGCAGTTGTTTCAGCTCCGATGTGATTTCCGGACTAAACACCTTAATATGCGCTTCGGCGTGAAGCAAACCTTTGATCTTACGTTCGGCAACACGTCCGCCCCCAACAACGCAGCAGATTTTGCCTGAAGTATTCACATATAACGGCGTATAGCGATCCATAGTCCTCACTCTCCTGTCCAACGATGAAACGCTGAATACGCATTGGATAAAAAGCTCATAATGACAAAACCATATCCAATCAATGTCCATCTTGCCATGATGATGTTGGAAAACTGCTTTCTCTGCTTAGAAACGAAATAACCGATATAGATCGCGATAGCGAGACCTGTTGCAATGACTTTCAGATCCAAAAGCAGATACCACCTGGTCTCAGCGACAATGGATAATACGGCCAGCACCACGGAGACGCCAAGTAACGGTGTTCCGATCAATGTTGCGCCATCCATATATTTGCCAATGACTTCAAGACTCGGCATCCGCCGCATCGTATCATTCCATTTTTTGTTTTTCAATTTACGATGCAGGAACAGATACAACATGGCGAAGACCGCAGCTACCGTGAGGGCTGCAAAGCCCAGATTTGCCAGCGTAATGTGCATGATCAGCAGCCCGTGAACGGTCTGCCAGTTATGCAGCGAGATCTCCCCAGCCGTAAACCACAATCGATTCAGTACGGTAACCGAGAAGCCCACAATATTCAATAACAGGATGACAAATTCCGAACGCTGGACACGTATCATCCCCAGGGACATCAATACAATACTAAACGAAAAGATAAACAGAAAATCGAACGTTGTATAGATCGGAAAATGGCCCTCGGTCCACATTCGCAAAATCACATGAACGACCTGAAGCAGCCAGACAACAACAAGAAACCCTGTGCCCGTTCGCTTCGCCCCCGCATTCCGTCGAATGCAGTCCGAGAAATAGAACAGAAGGCTCAGGGCATACATATAGATCAGAGCTTCATAGATTTGTTCAGAAAGGGTCAAGCTGTTCACCCGCCCTTATACACTAGCCGGAGCATAAGCCGGCATTGCGTCTTGCCGGTTGTCTTTAAGATGAACGGCGGCCGGTTTACCCAAGGCCGAGGCATCGCTTTGGTTTACTTTTTCTGCGGCCGTCTCCACTGCATCCTCCAAGGCAAAAATTTGGGTGAACATGCGTAGTGCTTCATCTCCATGCTTGCCGCCAGCCATTTCCTTGATCCGGTTGATCGGATCTGTCGTCATTTGATTCACGATGCTTTTGGTTAAACGACGGATAACCTTACGCTGATGTTCGTCCAGCTCAGGCAGTTTATTAAAGAGACTCTCCATCGTATCTTCATGAATGGAAGCTCCTTTCTCCTGCAATGCCCGAATCACCGGGCGAACGCCTAATGTTTTGAGCCAGTGATAGTAGTCTTCCATCTCCAGTTCAATCATTTTTTCGATTTTGGCCGCTTCCACCTTGCGCATCTCCAGATTGCTCTCCACGATTCCTTCCAGATCATCAATATCATAAAGGAATACGTTGGATAACTCTCCGATGGCCGGATCAATATCCCGAGGAACCGCAATATCGATCAGGAATAATGGACGTGATTGACGGCGCTTCATGCTCTCACGGACAACGGAAGCATCCAGAATATATCGCTCTGCACCTGTTGAACTGATGACAATATCAACCTCACTCAGTCTCTCCAAAGCCTGCTCCATCGTGCAAGGGGTTCCCCTGAACTTGGCAGCCAGCTCCTGAGCCCTTGCAAGAGTTCTGTTCGCTACAATGACCTCTGAGGCTCCATTGGCGTACAGATGTTTGACTGTCAACTCACTCATTTTGCCCGCTCCAAGAATAAGTACCTTCTTGTCCGTAAACATGCCAAAAATACGTTTCCCCAGTTCAACAGCGGCGTAACTGACCGAGACTGCACTTTCCCCAATGGAAGTCTCCGAATGTGCTCTCTTGCCCAGAGTTACCGCCTGTTTGAACAACATGTTAAACCAGGTGCCTGTCGATTTCTCTTCCTGGGCAGTGAAAAAGGCCTGCTTCACCTGTCCAAGAATCTGTGTTTCACCAATCACCATGGAATCCAGCCCGCAAATGACACGGAACAAATGGCGAATGGCTTGATCATCTTCATATATATATAAGTGTTGCGTAAATTCTTCCCGCGGAACATTAAACCATTGTTCCATAAACGTACGAATAAAATAACCACACATGTGAAGACGGTCTACCACAACATACAACTCGGTACGGTTACATGTGGCTACGATTACACCTTCCAATACACTCTTGGTCAGCTTGAGCTGCTGCAGCGCTTCAGACAAGTCTTTTTCTGCAAATGTGAATCGTTCCCTAACCTCTACAGGCGCCGTGCGATAATTCAAACCAACTACAACGATGTGCATTGCAAGTTCACCTGCCTAATAAATTTCCAATCAAAGTGTTTTCTACATATCTCCATCCATTTATGCTTGACATGGTTAATTATATCACACATCATGACTGCGACCGGGCCATTTTTATGAAATGTTTATGAAATCCCCATGTAGATTATCCTATGCATTGTCATTTATTGTAGTGTCTCACCAATCTTCTCCGTTATTCGTTCTTCAAAACATTAAAACAAATAGTCATGGAATAATTCCATGACTATTTATAATTCGGGATCATTGCTTCATTCCCGATATGTGAACATTACTCATGTTTATCTACATCAATTAGACCAGTTCGATAGGTTGCATGGTCGGTGTTACGACCTGCAGTTCACCCAATCCACGCACCAGTTTCTTCGCGTACGTTTTCTCCGGTTTCAAAACGGATACCAGGTAGTCAATGGCCAGCTGTGGGTCTACCGTTTCACCACAAGTGTAGCAGTCAATCGCCGCAAACCCTCTCTCAGGATACGTATGAATGGAGAGATGGCTCTCTGACAATAGCACAAGCACTGTCGCTCCTTGTGGCTCAAACTGCTTGGATTGCACGGACATTACTGTCGCACCACATGCCTCTGCAGCTTCAACCAGTTGGGCTTGCAGATACTCTGCACTGTTCAGTAGATCAAAGTCGACACCCCAAACATCAACAGCAACGTGTCTTCCGAAAGTTGAATATTCCATCCTTCGGTTCCCCCTTCCTAGGAATAAAATGTTTGAAAATTTCATCCGCTAGGACCTACGTCATTCACTTCCCGAGGGAAAAACCTCTCGCAACATATAATGTCATGAGTGAATCCTGGTTCCTATATTCTTTTCAACGAGAATAAAAATAACATCTATTTTAAAGGAATGCAACCCTTTTTTTACAGTTAAACAAATAAATTATTGCCAGCCTAAATGAACGCATTCTTCACAAAAAATCCCCTTCGAACCTGAACCGGCAAGTGCCTGCGATCAGAATCATTAAGGGGATGGATCAAGCATTTATAGTCTTATAACGGGCATCTTAAGGTTCATTAAGCCTCAAGTTCAAAGAGCCGTTTTTGATGTCGAGCAAGTCTTGCATCAATCTGATGAAGCTCTTCAGGAACGGATGTATGAATCCTAGTATCGAGAAGTGTGTCCACCTCTGCATATAAGCGGTTAATTTCACGCTCAACATCCCGAGCCTGGAACTGACGCTGTAATTCAAGCAATGTGTTTTTGTATTCATAAATCAGGCGGGTATTTTCCCCGTTTTGTTCTACTATTTTACGAACAGAGCCTTGAGCATAAACATACGTCATGGTGAATTCTTCATAAATCCGATGAACAACGCCGTTACCCTTAAAGGTCATAAAGAGTTTTCGGACAACGTTGGTCAGATGATGGTTTACCAGACGGCAAGACAACTCACAGATGTAAAACCCTTTCTGACGGTCAAAAGGAAAATGAACTTCCTCTCCACTGACATCTGCAAGCACAATTTCCTGACAACCATTATCAAGCACCTTAACCCGGTGATGAATCCGGCCATCGTCCGACATGCGCAAAAACTGATGCATCTGGGGTTCTGACAATTTAAAAGTGGCATTAACATACTCTGTGGCTAACCGCTGAGCCATACAAATCTCCTCAATTCTTCCCCGATTGTTTTGCCTTCCTGCTTATGGGCAGTCATCTCAAAATTCTTCAGGCCGGCAAAGCCGGTATTTTTGTTCCTGTGGCATGAACGCACCTACATTCATTATACACCACCGCCAAACCAATATGCTCCAGAACAAAACAGTGAATTCTCATAAAATCCCATGAAAATACGGATATAATCGATCATTCATTCTTTATTCAGCCAGCTTACTCCCTTTTCCGCATTAACATGGCACAATCTGCCTGCTCATTCATTCACTTCGCTGATCTCTTCTGGTTCAGATTCGTCGGAAGCAGATTGTCCAATACCTGCGTGGCGTGTGATGATCTCCCATAATTCATCTTTACCCAGTCCTAATTCGGATGAAAACGGTACAAACAAGTCTCCTGGACGCAGATCGAGCGCTTGCTTGATGACTTTGATATGTTTGGCTCTGCGTGTCTTTGGAATCTTGTCCATTTTGGTTGCTACGACTACCAATGGCAATCCGTGATGGCGAAGCCATTCATTCATCATCTTGTCATCCTTGGAGGGTTCATGTCTCATATCCACCATTTGCATGACAAGCTTCAATTCCTTGCGGCCGAGCAGGTACTTCTCCATCATTTTACCCCAGGCAAAGCGCTGCTCCTTGGAAACTTTGGCGTAACCGTAACCCGGAAAATCGACAAAGTATAAATCCTGATTAATTTTATAATAGTTCAGCTGCTGCGTTTTACCCGGTGTCGAACTTGTTCGTGCCAGATTTTTGCGGTTAATCAAACGATTAATCAGAGATGATTTGCCCACGTTTGAACGTCCCGCCAAAGCAATCTCCGGCAGGCCATCATCAGGATATTGTTCAGGCCTAACGGCACTGATAATAAATTCGGATTGGTTTACTTTCATCATATATCTGTCCTCTCTGGATCTCTTGTTCTTGCATTAAAAGCCAATAAACGTATTATGCCTTGGATCATTGTTCTATCATACCAAAAAAACCGTTCCAGCGGACGCCGAAGCTTCCGCAGAACGGTTCATTCTTCATACGCTCCCTTGGTTAACCGGATCTACAGGTGAATTCCTGTCTGTTCCACGAGTGCATGCTGCAGCACCTGATCCATATGGGCGACTGGGACAAATTCCACATCTTCCTTGATGCTGTCCGGAATGTCCCGCAGGTCCCGTTCGTTATCCTTGGGCAATAATATTTTTTTGTAACCGGCGCGATGTGCTGCCAGTGATTTTTCCTTCAAACCGCCGATAGGCAGCACACGACCACGCAGCGTAATCTCACCCGTCATCGCAATGTCTTTCGACACATGTTTGTTCGTCAATGCAGAAATCAAAGCTGTAGCCATCGTAATTCCTGCAGAAGGTCCATCCTTAGGAATGGCTCCCTCAGGTACATGGATGTGGATATCATTCTTCTCATGGAAGTCAGCCGGAATGCCTAACTGGGCCGCTTTGGACCGGGTATAACTGAAGGCTGCCTGAGCGGATTCCTTCATGACATCACCCAGTTTACCAGTCAATGTCAGTTTCCCTGTTCCAGGCACAACCGTGACTTCAATAACAAGCGTATCTCCACCTACTTCGGTCCATGCAAGCCCGGTTACGGTACCAATCTGGTCTTCCAATTCGGCCATGCCGTAACGGAACTTGCCAGGTCCAAGATAGTCCTTGATTTCATCCGGTGTGATATTGATCTGACCTTCCGCACCAGATACGATATTTTTAGCCGCTTTCCGGCATAATGAAGCCATCTGCTGTTCCAGATTCCGCACGCCAGACTCGCGGGTATATTCGCGAATGACACGAAGCAGGCTGTCATCACCAATCTCCAGCTGTTCCTCTTCCAGACCATGATCACGCTTCTGCTTCGGCAGCAGATAGTTTTTGGCAATCTGCAGTTTCTCGATCTCCGTATACCCAGGAATATTGAGCATCTCCATCCGATCGAGCAGCGGGCGAGGAATGTTGTGCACCGTATTGGCGGTCGTAACGAACATGACGTTGGATAAGTCAAAAGGCAGTTCCACAAAGTGATCGCTAAACGTACTATTCTGTTCAGGATCAAGTACCTCAAGCAGCGCTGCAGATGGATCCCCGCGGAAGTCAGATGCCATTTTGTCGATCTCGTCCAGCAGGAAAACGGGATTAAGTGAGCCTGCCGTTTTCATTCCCTGAATGATACGCCCAGGCATGGCACCTACATACGTACGACGATGTCCACGAATCTCCGCTTCATCCCGCACCCCACCGAGGGAGATTCTTACAAACTCCCGGCCCAGCGATCTTGCGATCGAACGGGCAAGTGACGTTTTCCCTACCCCTGGAGGACCAACCAAGCAGAGAATTGGCCCTTTAAGCTTTTTGACAAGCTTCTGAACCGCCAAATATTCAAGCACACGCTCTTTTGGTATTTCCAGACCGTAATGATCGGCATTCAGCACATCTTCGGCTTTTTGAATATCCAGATCATCCTCTGTCATCTCGCCCCAAGGTAGAGCCAGCAGCCAATCCACATAGTTGCGAATGACCCCGCCCTCAGCAGAGCTGGCAGGCATTTTCTCCAGTCGGTCGATCTCTTTCTCGACCTTCTCCTTAACCTTGTCCGGCAGACCAAGCGTCTCCATCTGGTTACGGAGTTCCTCAACCTCACCTGCACGGCCTTCTTTTTCACCCAGTTCTTTTTGAATCGCCTTCATTTGCTCGCGCAAATAATATTCCTTCTGGGTTTTCTCCATCTGCTTCTTCACACGCTGGCTGATTTTGCGTTCAAGCTCCAGCACTTCACGCTCATTATTGAGAATGTCGAGAAGTTTCTCCAGACGTTCGCGAACATCAATGGTCTCCAGAATCTCCTGTTTATCCTTGATTTTCAGGGACAGGTGACTCGTGATCACATCAGCCAGTCGGCCCGGTTCTTCAATATCGGACACAGCGGCAAGTGTCTCGGGTGTTACCTTTTTGGACAGATTAATATAATTTTCGAACTGGTTCAGAACCGTACGCATCAGAGCATCCGTTTCCGGATGGCTATTCTCTTCTTCAGGCAGTTCCTGTGCCAGCACTTCGTAATATTCCTCGTTGTCCGTATATTCAATGATTTCAGCCCGTTCCAAGCCCTCCACCAGAACACGAATCGTTCCGTTTGGAAGCTTCAGCATTTGTCTGACCTTGGCTACGGTTCCGATTCTGAAAATGTCTTCTTGTGTTGGTTCTTCAATATTTACCTCGGCTTGGGAACATAGGAGAATCAAATGTTCTTCTACCATCGCTTTTTCTAAAGCCTTGACCGATTTCTCCCGGCCCACATCGAGATGCAGTACCATACTCGGGTAGACGAGAAGTCCTCTTAAAGGCAGTAAAGGAAAACGACGACCTTTCGTTTTGCTCGGTCCCATCGCTTTCGCACCTCCAATGGCTCTCAGGTTGTAGTCATTCATTATTCTATCAAATGTTCACATAAAAAACCAATTGAAGGGAAGCGCTTAGCAGCTTCCTGAATCAGTAACCTGTCCCGGACGGGTCAGGTCAGCACGTAAAAATGAAGCAGATGCTGGAGGGAAAATCTCTGCAGCGGGTGCTGCTGGCTCATCTGCGTGCTTCAATTGCTCCGCCTGCTGAGAATCAGGCACCCAGGCAAATACCTCACGAAAAACATCCTGAACCGTATCTACCGGAATGACGCGTAATCCATCCAGATTCTCAAAAATGGACTGCCAGTTTTCGGCAGGAATAATAACGGTCTTGGCTCCCGCCTGAAAAGCAGCCTCTACTTTGGCGAGTACGCCGCCAATCGGCTTCACCCGACCATGAATGCTGATCTCCCCAGTCATCGCTGTCTCATGATCAACAGGACGTCCCTGAATAGCAGAGACAATTGCCGTAGCCATCGCAATGCCGGCCGATGGACCGTCAATTGGTGTTCCTCCCGGGAAGTTGATATGCAAGTCATAGTCATTCGGACGAAGTCCCATGGCTTTTAACACGGTGATCACATTTTCAACCGAACCTTTGGCCATGCTTTTTCTCCGGAGTGTACGCGAACCGCCTCCAATCTCTTCCTCATCCACCACGCCAGTAATATTGATTCGGCCCTGATCTTTGAGCACAGGCACGGCAGACACTTCGATCTCAAGTATGGTGCCCATATTCGGACCATATACGGCCAAGCCATTAACAAAACCAATTTGTGGCTGCTGAGGCACCTTGCGATCCGGACGCGGCTGGATTTGGCTGCTGCCAGCCACCCACTCGACATCCGAGGCCTGAAGGGTCTCCCTTTTTTCAGTGAGTGCCAGTCCGGCAGCAAGCTGAATAATATTCACTGCCTCTCGTCCATTCGTGGCATATCGCTTGACCACTTCAACGGCATCCGGACAAGGACTGAAGCCGATTTTTTGCACAGCGTCCTCAGCAATTTTCCCAATCTCTTCCGGCAATAGTGGTCTGAAATATACTTCCATGCAGCGCGAACGAAGCGCTGGAGGCAGTTCATGAGGCGAACGAGTCGTCGCTCCGACAAGACGGAAATCCGCTGGCAGGCCATTTTGAAAAATATCGTGGATATAAGCAGGAGTATGCGTGTCTTCCGAGTTATAGTACGCACTTTCCAAAAAGACCTTGCGATCTTCCAGTACTTTGAGTAATTTATTCATTTGAATGGAATGCAATTCACCGATCTCATCGATAAACAACATGCCCCCATGGGCTTTGGTCACGGCTCCCGGTTTCGGTTGAGGGATACCCGCAACCCCCATGGCACCTGCTCCCTGATATATCGGATCATGTACCGAACCGATTAAGGGATCGGCAATGCCGCGCTCGTCAAAACGGGCAGTTGTCGCATCCAGCTCCGTAAACTTGGCATCTGGTTTGAACGGTGATGATGGATTTTTTTTGGCTTCCTCCAGGACCACCCTGGCCGCTGCTGTCTTCCCAACTCCGGGAGGCCCATAAATGATTACATGCTGCGGATTTGCACTGCACAAGGCAGCCTTGAGAGCACGCAAGCCGTCTTTTTGCCCCACGATATCATTGATACTAGCTGGACGTGTCTTCTCTGCGAGTGGTTTCGTAAGTGAAATGGAACGCAATTTACGCAGTTTCTCCAGCTCTTTGCGAGACTCGCGCTCGACGGCACTGCGATTGGTTTTCTGGCCCCGAAGCAGATTCCAGAAATACAAACCAATCACCACACCAAAAAATAACTGTATCAACATGAAGACCATGCCTAAATCACCCATATCTTAACATCCTCCTGTTCTTCTGACTGTTCCCTACGGAATCATACTAATACATGGTAGTATAGCCGTTTCACCAACAGGTAAACGGTCCAGGTAGAATTTATGGATGTTAAGATACCAAGAGCCCGTCATTGCTGACGGGCTCTTGGTTAAGCATATATGAAACGATCAGTGCGAACGTCCAGGAATTACTCCTGTTGTTTCATAGGTTTCGACGATTTTATCGATTTCCTTTTTCAATTCCTCTACCATGATTTCCTCAGGGACTTTACGGATCATCTTACCGTGACGGAACAAGAGACCTTCTCCGCGGGCACCGGCAATCCCGATATCCGCTTCTTTCGCCTCACCTGGACCATTCACCGCACATCCCAGTACAGACACTTTAATCGGCACCTTGAGTTTGGAGATATACTCTTCCACCTCGTTGGCAATAGAGAAGAGATCAATGTCCAGACGACCGCAGGTCGGGCAAGAAATCAACGTAGCGGCATTCGAAATGAGCCCAAAGGTTTTGAGTAGATCGCGTGCAACCTTGATTTCTTCTACCGGGTCTGCGCTGAGCGAGATCCGCATGGTTGAACCAATACCCATGGAGAGCAGTGCACCCATACCTGCAGAGCTTTTAATTGTACCCGAGAATAGCGTACCCGCTTCCGTGATTCCCAAGTGCAAAGGATATTTAATGATCTGAGCTGCCTTGGAATACGCTTCAATCGCCATCGGTACGTCTGATGCTTTCAGTGAAACGATAATATCATGGAAATCGAGTTCTTCCAGAATACCAATGTGATACAATGCACTTTCTACCATAGCATCAGCTGTTGGATATCCGTACTTCTCAAGCAAATGGTTTTCCAGTGAACCCGCGTTAACCCCGATCCGAATGGGAATACCACGTTCCTTACATGCTTTCACGACTTCTTCCACTTTAGCACGTTTACCGATGTTGCCTGGATTAATCCGGACTTTATCGATGCCGTTCTCTATCGCAAGAAGAGCAAGTTTATAGTTAAAGTGAATATCTGCTACAAGCGGAATGTGGATGCGTTTCTTGATTTCTTTAATGGCTGCAGCAGCTTCCTCATTATTGACGGTTACACGTACTATTTGGCATCCTGCTTCTTCCAATCGCAGAATTTCCGCAACGGTAGCCTCAACGTCTGCCGTTTTAGTAGTACACATACTTTGGATAATGACTTCATTACTGCCACCAATCGTTATATTCCCTACTTTTACGGGACGTGTATCTTGTCTTAAATACATGAGTGATTTCTCTCCCCACAACGTCAAAGCTCCACCCTGACAGAGACATGAATTCGCCTTCTGCCAAAGTGGAGAACTGACAAGTCTATATTTCAGAGCTGAGCAGAAATGCCACCTTCAGTTAGGCACTTTCTTCCTGCTTATCGTCCTTCGATTGGCCAAGTTCAGGCACAACTCTTTTCTCAACGACTTCTTCGGTAATCACACAGTTCGTAACATCTTCACGTGAAGGCACTTCATACATGATTTCAAGCATGATGCCCTCAATGATTGCACGCAATCCCCGCGCACCTGTGTTACGTTTGATTGCTTCTTTTGCAATCGCGAGCAATGCACCTGGTTCAAACACCAGATTTACATTGTCCAGTTCAAGCAATTTTTGATATTGCTTGGTCAGGGCGTTTTTTGGTTCGGAAAGAATCCGTACCAGTGTATCTTCGTCCAGTGGCTCCAAAGTGGAGATGACTGGTAGACGGCCTACAAATTCAGGAATCAGACCGAATTTCAGCAAGTCTTCCGGCAGGACCATACCCAGGTACTCACCCGGTTTGAGGTCTTTTTGTTCCGCAACGGTATTAAAGCCAATGACTTTTTTACCGATCCGGCGTTTGATCATTTGCTCCAGACCATCAAAGGCACCACCACAAATGAACAGGATATTGGTTGTATCAATTTGGATGAATTCCTGATGTGGATGCTTACGCCCACCTTGTGGTGGTACAGAAGCAACCGTTCCTTCCAGGATTTTCAGCAATGCTTGTTGTACCCCTTCACCCGATACGTCACGTGTAATGGACGGGTTCTCGGATTTGCGGGCTACTTTGTCAATTTCATCGATATAAATGATACCGCGCTCTGCTTTTTCCACATCATAGTCAGCAGCCTGGATCAGCTTGAGCAGAATGTTCTCTACGTCTTCACCGACATAACCAGCTTCAGTCAATGAAGTCGCGTCAGCAATAGCAAAAGGAACATTGAGGATTTTGGCCATGGTTTGTGCAAGCAACGTTTTACCGGAACCTGTAGGTCCGAGAAGCAAAATGTTACTCTTTTGCAGTTCAACGTCCTCGATCTTGCTTTGAGTATTAATCCGTTTGTAGTGATTGTAAACCGCTACAGACAAAGACTTCTTCGCTTGATCCTGTCCAATAACATATTGATCCAGAATATCGCGGATTTCTTTTGGTTTCGGTATATCTTTGAGGTCCAGTTCTTCGTCATGACCGAGCTCTTCCTCAACGATTTCGGTGCAAAGCTCGATACATTCATCACAAATGTAAACGCCTGGTCCAGCGACCAGCTTGCGCACCTGTTCTTGAGATTTACCGCAAAAAGAGCATTTCAGTTGCCCTTTCTCATCGTTAAATTTAAACATGAAACCACCCCTTTAGGAATTGATCGGTCTGCTGAGCACCTGGTCAATAATGCCGTACGCTTTGGCTTCTTCCGCACTCATGAAAAAGTCACGGTCCGTGTCCCGCTCAATTTTCTCAAGGGGCTGACCTGTACGATCGACGTATATTTGATTCAGTTTCTGACGTGTTTTAATAATCCATTCGGCGTGGATTTTAATATCCGCAGCCTGTCCTTGAACGCCGCCAAGCGGTTGGTGAATCATCACTTCGCTGTTGGTCAGCGCATATCGTTTACCAGGAGCACCGGCCGTTAACAACAACGAACCCATGCTTGCTGCCATCCCTACGCAAATGGTAGATACATCCGGCTTGATATACTGCATCGTATCGTATATACCCATCCCTGCGGTGACAGAACCACCAGGTGAATTAATGTACAAGCTGATATCCTTCTCAGGATCGTCGGCTGCCAAAAATAAAAGCTGTGCTATGACAAGATTGGCTACATCGTCATCAATCGCACTGGTTAGAAAAATGATGCGATCCTTCAGCAAACGCGAATATATATCGTAAGACCGTTCGCCTCGATTGGTTTGTTCCACAACCATTGGCACCAGACTCATGAGACCAACCTCTTTTCTACATGTAATTAGACATAGGCTACCTGTAAAGCAAACCCAAATTCATTCTAACACGTTCCTGTGACAATGTCATTTTTCACAAGTAGTGTCAAGCATAAGTTAGTTTACTTTTTAGCCTGATCATATTTAACCATGTTTTCTATGTATGTGCAAATCGAAGGAATCCTATGCCGTTTAACCTCATTTTATTTGCATGAACTACACAGGAAGCTTGAAGCGGTATAACCCTATCCAACATTATAACCATCCATATTATTACTGAATCATCTATAAAATGGATGCCATAATTTAAAAATAAGGCACGCAATGATTCACGTGCCTTATCCTTTATTCAGCTGCTTGTTGCCTCACAGCTTGTCTTATTTTTCGTCAGATTCTGCAGCAGCTTCTTCAGCAGGAGCTTCAACTGGCTCTACAACTTTGCTGTTCTCAACGAGAACATCAATCGTTTTGCGCAGTTTAACTTCATCGCGAAGGCTGTCGAGGGAACCATTGCTCTCCAGAATGCCACGAATCTCTTCAGCAGGACGCTTGTAGGATTCAGCCATTTTTTCGAGTTCTTGGTTCACTTCTTCATCAGATACTTCGATGTTTTCCGCTTTACCTACAGCTTCAAGAACCAGGTTGTTGCGAACACGTTTGGAAGCATCGTCTTGCATCTGACCTCTCAGGTCAGCTTGTGTTTGACCGGAGAAGCTCAGGAACATTTCCAGGTTCATGCCTTGGTTGCGCAGACGGTTGTCAAAATCACGCATCATGTTTTGTACTTCGCTGTCAACCATTGCAGAAGGGATGTCCACTTCAGCATTTTCTGCTACTTTTTCTACTACCGCATTTTCTTGAGCTGCTTTGAACTCATCTGCTTTGCGGGATTCGAGTTGTGTTTTCAGATCAGCTTTGTACTCTTCCAGAGTATCAAATTCGCTGACATCTTTCGCAAACTCATCATCCAGTTCTGGCAGTTGTTTGCGTTTGATTTCGTGTACTTTCACTTTGAATACCGCTTGTTTGCCAGCAAGTTCTGCTGCGTGGTAGCTCTCTGGGAAAGTTACTTCAACGTCTTTGAAGTCGCCTGTGGACAGACCCACAACTTGCTCTTCAAATCCTGGGATGAATGTGTTGGAACCCAGTTCCAGGGAATAACGCTCAGCTTGTCCACCTTCGAATGGTACGCCATCAACGGAACCATCGAAGTCGATAACTGCAACGTCACCGTTTTGTGCAGAACCTTCGTCGATTACAACGAGTTCAGCGTGACGTTGTTGAAGACGCTCAAGCTCTTCAGTTACTTCTGCTTCTGTTACTTCGCCTTTAGCTACAGCAACTTCGATTCCTTTGTAGTCACCCAGGGTAACTTCAGGTTTCACCGTTACTTTCGCTTTGAACTTGAATGCTTGTCCTTTAGCGAATTGTTCGATATCTACATCCGGACGATCTACCGGGAAAATATCCGTTTGGTCGATAGCTTCTGTGTAAGCTTCAGGAAGCAAAATGTCGATTGCTTCTTGGTACAAGCTTTCTACACCGAAACGAGCTTCGAAGATTGGACGTGGCACTTTACCTTTACGGAATCCAGGCACGTTCGCTTGTTTTACTACTTTATTAAAAGCTTTGTCGAGTGCTGCAGTTACACGATCTGCACCAACTTCAACTTCAAGAACCCCAAGGTTCTTCTCTATCTTTTCCCAAGTTGCTTTCATTGTATACTTTCCCCTCCAAAATTCACATGTTCACGTAGGCGATCACGTACAAAATAACCATTTTAGTATAAACAAGATTACATTCTTTTTCAAGGGGAATCCCTTGATGCGGTTTGAGGTAAACGTTTCCGGCCCTTATTGCCCCCCCAAACCTGCAGAAACAAACTGCTTCATCGAACGATATGCCTGCTCCAAACGGAAGCGCATCGCTCCAGTTACAGCATACATTGAACGGGTATCTTCTTCGTCGTGGGAGCCTCCCAGGCTGTCTGCAACGGTCATATGTAATGCTGCTGCCCATATATCTGTCATGGAATCATTATCTTCCAGCATGGAATCGTAGTCTCGGGTTCCATACACCGCCATGACAAACTGGATCCAAAGTTCCTGAGCAAAATAAAAGAGTGTCGGCTCGTGAACTTCCGTCTGATCGGCCACTCGCTCGAGAATGCGCACGATCTGAAGCGGGAAATCCTCCGGGCGCAGAGGGACCGTATCAATCTCCACTTCAACCTGCTCTTCCCCTCTTGTGAACGTGATGAAGCCCTGCGTACCGCGACGCCGCAAGGTTTGCAACACCCGGAACTGCAACAGTGGATGAAGAGACTTTTCGGTCAACCAGCTACTGAGTGCCTCATCGATCTCCGGAAGTTCAAGATAGGCGAGCTGCTCCAATGCAAGCATTGTTTGTTCGGATAGCGGTTCTTCCATTACTGTTCGAAGCAGCTTATCCGCATATCCTTGGTCCTGCTCCAGCTTGGACCTGGCATGCTGACGTGCCATATCTTCCTCACTGATTTCCTCTTCTTCTTGTACATCTGGGGCAATAGAGGAATCTTCCGCGTAATGAGGGAACGCAGCTTCAAGCCACTCCAGCAGAGCCCGCCATTCATCATAATGACGTTCTTCCTGTCCCTGACATTGCAGCAGGAAGCGGAGCAGATTCATGGCTTCCCCATATCGCTCGTTTTCAAGCATGACAGTTAATTGAATCTGGTAATAGTCCAGCGTCTTAGGAAACAGAACAATATTGTTAATGTGCTCGTTTTCCGGGGTCGTGGATTCCTTGATAGGAGCACCTCCTCTATATCCTCAATCTCCAGTCGGAATCAACCATAAATAGATGTATATTAAACGAATTTCGATCTATTTTCTGAGTTCTCCTGATATTCTAACATAACCTTAAATATAATGAAAAAAACGTCCCCTGCCGCCAAACATCATATACGAATAAGTTATTTAAATAAAATGTTTGATATTCATCATTATTTATGATAAAATCATTTTTGCTTGAAAAATTCATGTCTCAGTAGCTCAGCTGGATAGAGCAACGGCCTTCTAAGCCGTCGGTCGGGGGTTCGAATCCCTTCTGGGACGTATTAAGAAAAGCTTCCTTCGGGAAGCTTTTTTTGCGTTCTGGGGATGAGAACCCCATTGGTTCGTCGGAGCATCCTCTTCGATAGCACCACTTCGCAGTCTCGACTGCAAGGAGAGTATCCCTTCTGGGACGTATTAAGAAAGAGCTTCCTTCGGGAAGCTTTTTTGCGTTCTAGGGATATGTTCATCCAACTTCGTTGCCCAATGTTGACACCGAATGTTATGCTTGTTGGTATACGTATGTATCAAAGTATACATATTAGAAAAAAATAAATAACAGGAGATTTACCTATGCCATCCTCTTTACATCAACATTCGCCTGACCATGCAGTTGCGGATAACTCTACAGCGTCCGTGAAACTCGGACTTCTCCTTACAGGCATCATCCTGATCGCAGCCACGATGCGATCGCCCATTACAGCGGCAGGGCCTATCGTTGATTTAATCCGTGCTGATACAGGGATAAGTCATACCATGGCGGGATTGCTCACTTCACTGCCACTGCTTGCTTTTGCGGCAATTTCCCCCTTTGCCCCGCAGCTGGCAAAAAGATTCGGTTTGGAGGCCGCACTGCTGACCGCTATCATTATTGTAACGTTTGGTATTGCACTACGTTTTTTGCCGTCCGTCCCTGCACTTTTTGCTGGCACAGCCATCCTCGGATGTGGAATTGCACTGAGTAACGTTTTACTCCCCAGTTTGATTAAACGGGATTTTCCATTACGCGTAGGACTGGTTACTGGCCTGTACTCCGTTTCCATGAATATATGGGGTGCCATCGCCTCGGGAATTAGCGTTCCGGCAGCAGGATTCACCTCTATGGGTTGGCATGCTTCACTTGGAATGTGGGCTGTGCTCTCCATTCTGGCTCTTATCCTGTGGCTGCCCCACGTTCGTAACGGACGCCGCGGAGAAGTCTATGTAGCATCCCGGAACACTGAGAAACCGGTACGACTCATCTCATCTTCACTCGCTTGGTATATCACGCTGTTTATGGGGTTACAGTCGTTGATTTTTTACTCGACCATTACCTGGCTGCCCGAAATTTTGTCTACGCAGGGTTTTAACCCATCTTCTGCAGGATTGATGTTGTCCATGATGCAGATGGTCAGCGTTCCAGTGACGTTCGTTATCCCCATCTTGGCTGGGCGAATGAAGGATCAACGCGTGCTGACAGCCATCACCTGTACGTGTCTCATTTTGGGGTATGCGTTCCTCTTAAGCGGGATCTCATCACTGGTGACTATCGGAGTGGTTCTCGCTGGTATCGGTGGCGGGGCTTCATTCGGTCTGGTTACGATGTTCTTTGTACTTCGGACTGCGGACGCAAGACAAGCGGCAGGATTATCGGGAATGGCTCAATCGTTCGGATATATGCTGGCAGCGGGAGGCCCCTTGTTGTTTGGACTAATTCATGACTGGACGCATGGCTGGACCATTCCATTGCTTTTGCAGGTTGCACTTGCCATCGTATTGCTGATTACAGGCATTATGGCCAGTAAAAATAGATTAATTGGTGATTCATGAGATAGATAAATTCCAAACAATAAAAAGGGACCCTCCGTAACGGAAGGTCCCTTTTTTATCTTTAACTATGCGATATGCCCTATGCTCATTAGATTTTGCCCAGATGTTCAAGTAGGCGGTACAGAATAACCGATACCTGTGCGCGGGTTGATGTGGCTTTGGGAGCAAATTGATTACCGTTCATCCCTTTAACCAGACCATTCTCTACCGCAAAAGCTACAGCGGATTTCGCTTCATCCGAGATCTGATCTCCGTCTTTGAAATCAACAGATGCCGGTCCTTGTTCCAGCTCCAGAGCATCTGCGATCATTAGAACCATTTCTTCACGAGTCAATTGTTCCCGTGCACCAGTCTCTTTGCTGCGTACTTCCCAATCGATACCCGTTCCAAAGATTCGATCGAGCAGCGTTGCAAATTCTGCGCGAGTAATGGTGCTATTAGGTGAAAATGTATTTGCATTAATACCTTTAGTGATTTGTTGAGATGCAATTACTTCGATTTCATCTTTAGCCCAGTGATTAATAATATCCCCGAAAGTTACGTCATTTTCAACCGCAGCATAAGCTCCTGGCTCTGTAACATTGAACTTCAATTGCCCTTGTTGAGACACATCCGACAATGATGCAGGCTGCCATAATTCTTCTGTTGTTTGGTGGTAAGCAATGACTTTGCGCGGATCTTTCACAGACTTTGCATCATATTTCAAAGTAAGCGTAATGTTGTGCTTAAATGTGTCTTTATCCTGATCTATGGACACGATTGAAGAAACATGCTTCTCATTCTGACGGCCCTTTTGCTCTTTTAATACATGCAGTTTCAAACTGAAGCCGCTTGAAGAGATGTAGTCCGTTAGTGAAATTGCAGGAATAGACACATTAAACGCTAGACCTTCAAGAACCAAGCTTTTGCCAGCTGCTTGAATCTTATCAGCTATAGATTTATTTAATGTTAGTTCCACTTGACTATACTTCTCAAATTCTATAGCGGATAGATCCAGCTTCACTTCTTTTCCATCACCTGATAATTGTGTATTGATAGCCGTTTCGGAAAGTGCAGCTGTAGCTTGGATTGTTCCGTCCGTATTTTTCTTCTCGGTTACAGATGCATCCCCCTTTACAGTTGGCGATGGCGTTGGTGTTGGCGAAGGTGCTGAGCTTGATCCACCTGAAGAACCAGAGCCTGGAGATGGTGTGCCAGGATTAGGCACTTGCGGATCAGGATCTTTTTTTACAGTTAAAGCGGTCGAAGATGTTCCCACCAGCCCTTGAAGATCCTCTATAGTGATTTCCACACTATATTTTCCTGCCGGCAATTCTCCAAGACTAACATTAAATGAAGCGTCTGAATCTACTTCAAAGTTCCCTTCTGTAATCTTCTTATCAGTAGAGTCTTTGACGATATAACCTGACTTCAAGGATTTTGTTACGTCAAGGTCATAATTCCATCCACTTTTAAGAGCAGGAGCAACAGTGAAGTACAGGTCTTCAACCGTACCTGCAAGAGAGTTCGTACCTGTTTGCTTTATTTCCAGTTTTTCAGGCACTTTTACCACCGGTGCTTCTGTTTTTACCAAAAATGGAGGAGTATCTTCTACATACGTTTTGCCGTCTGTGCCTATAGTTGTAATATCAATGGTGTACAAACCGTCAGGGATTTCCATTACTTCTTTTGTAGTGTAATTCACAAAATTTCCAGTCCAAGCCAAATTGTATCTCGTGTTGGATTTGAAGTTATTATAATCTCCATAAATATATCCAATGTAACCATCCTGATTAGGACCGGCCTCCATGTCAATTCCATCGAAAATTTCAACCACCGCAAAGTTCATTGGATTGTGGAACTCCATCGCTACATTCAACGTATCCAGTGTGCCATCTTCCTTCAATGGATAATGGAATGGATTCGTTTCATTACCATACTTCGTTTCAATGTATTTCACACCGGCCTCTGTAACATTGAAGTGAGCCACGTACGGTAAGCTGTACGTTTTCGCTCCATGACTGAACTGAAGATACCCTTGGGCTTCTCCAATAGTAGTCACGCCTTTTGGAACCGTAATCGTCACCGTTACCTCTTCTTCTCCATTCAATTCAAAGGACGTCTTATCAACAGAAACCGAGACACCATTAATAGTACGAGTAGGATTGACGGATACAGAATATTCCCCGCCTGTCCCTTTTAGTGACTGTACTTTGAGCGTTTTGCTGACCGTTTTTCCGTCTGTACTCAGGAAGTTTCCGAAATTGACACTGCCTGTAATGTTTTCTTTTTCTACTGCCTCGCCGTTCTCAGTATATTTCGTAACATCCATGACTTTAACGAAAGTCTCAGGATCAATCGTCTCCGTTGCCTGTATACGTCCAGCACCTTGATCGAACACATCATAGTTCTCTGTATTCAGTACCTTGGCATTGTTCATAAGGGCAACTTTGATATCAAAAGGAGTCCAATCCGGATGTTTTTCGATCAGCAATGCAATTAGTCCGGCTACATGCGGAGTCGCCATGCTTGTTCCTGATTTACGTCCATACGCTTGATCGTAATCCGCACCAGGCTCATCCTTGCCATACGCAGGAATGGTTGACAGGATGCTGGTTCCTGGTGCAACAATGTCAGGTTTAATGTCCAGTGTTACCTTGGCTGGTCCTCGGGAACTTGAGGAGTTCATCTCATCTCCCTCTGTCATGTCTTTGACGAAATCACTGAAGCTGACTTCAACGCCTTGACCAGCATCGAGCTGAGCTTTGATAGCTTCTCCATCTTCCTTGCTCATGCTCAGGGTAGGGATAAATTCAAAATCATCCCCTAAACTAACTCCAATTGGCCCAGGAATGTTATTGTAAACAATAACCGCAATCGCCCCGGCCGCTTTGGCATTGGCAATCTTATCAACGAAAGCCAGCTCCCCACGCTGGATGAAAGCAACCTTGCCGTTCATATCTTTTCCTTCAAAATCGGTTGGTTTGCCCAAGCCGGCGTACACCAAATCGTATTGTCCATTCAACACCGTTTCCGGATCCTCCGCTAGATTCCAGCCCATCACATCCAGGCGATAGACTGACTCTGTAACGGTTAGTGGATTGGTGTCCGTTTCAGTTGGAGCTGCGACTTCCTCCTCTTCAGCAGGTGCCGCTTCATCCGTACTAGGAATAGTTGTATTTTGTTCTGTTTCCAAAGTAGTCTCTGCTTGCTCTACTTGTGGGAACGCATCTTCGCCCGCTGATTCAGGTTTTTGAGCGGTTGGCTCTTCCGCATCTGGTGTGCTAGCAGGAATATCTTCCTCTGAAGTCTCTGGAGCTCCAGCTCCTGGTGCTATTCCCAGTTCAGGTGATTGTTCAACCTCAGGTACCGGCAATTCTTCAGGTAGTATACCTTCACCTTCCTCACCGATCCAAAAATGTGTTTCGGCTGTGATCATTTGACTAGGCCCCGTAGAGTTACCGACCGTGATTGCCATAGCCGATGCTCCCGGAGAACCAAGTGTGTAACGGTTCGGGCCTTCGTTACCACTTGCTACCACTGCAGTCACACCTGACAGCATGGCATTATTGAGGGCAACCGAAGTAATGTAGCTTGGATCATTTGCCAAATTCCCCAGTGAGAGATTGATGATGTCCATACCATCTTCAACCGAGCGATCAATTCCGCCCAGTACCCAAGCGGTTTGTCCGCTGCCATAAGGCCCTAATACGCGGTAAGCATAGATTTCAGCTTCAGGAGCAATACCAATAACCCCATAATCTCCAGCTTCACGAGCAGCGATCGTTCCTGCTACGTGAGTACCGTGGGATGTATAGTAAGAACTGCCTCTTTCGTTAAACTCGGGCTGTCCAGACACCTTCCACTCTTCTCTTGTTGCTTCATAAGGATCTTCATCATTATCAACAAAATCCCAACCACCCTTATAACCTTCTGTCAGATTAGGGTGCTCGTAGTCGATCCCTGTATCAATAACCCCGACTTTGATACCATTTCCTTTGTATCCCAAATCCCATACTTCCGGGGCACCGATAAACGGGGCTGTATCCTTCATATAGGGATTAACTTCATCGTTCTCTGGCGTTAATTCGATTTCAAGGTCAGGATACACACTGACCACACCTGGTATGCGAAGCAATTGTCCCATTTGGCTTCCATTCACTTCAATGGCTACACCATTCAGGGCGTATGCGTACTTTTCCAATACTTCGTAATTGATTTTGTTCTGAGTGAGGCTATGTACAAATGACTGTTGTTGTTGTTCGACCTTCGTCACAGCATTTGTTTCCATAGAGGAGGTAAATGACTTTCCTAAGAGGGTTGATTCGCCTTGCGCTACAGCTACGGGTTTGTTTGAGAGTTCAACGATCACTCTTGTTTTCTCGCCACCGAGACCTTCCAGCCTCTGATCCAAAAAAGGTTCTGCGGCAAGTTTCTCTTCCCGCTGGTCGAGGATCTCTCTCCACTGTTCGGCTTCAGCCTTGGTAGGCAAATTCCTGTCAAGCTGTACTTCTGCTGGAGCGGCTCCAGCCGCAGGCATGATGATGGAAAAAACCATAAGGACACTTAATAACATGGATATCAATCGCTTATTCAAGGCTATGCCCCTCCTTCTTAATATGAATACCTCACTAATCACTGGGACCTTGCCCGAACAAGTACTGCAATACTTGAGTAACCTCACCATCCTTTCCGCAAGAAGATTGACCCTTGGTAAATTATTCAACTAAAATACCGCATTTTCCTTCTAAATAATTACAGATATGATATAAAAATTACTTATATGGTTCTTGAGTAAGAGGAAAATAACGAAAGTGTATTTATTTGTCGATGAAGATATTGAATTTTGAACTAGTTCATAGGAAAAAAGACCACAATCCTCATTGAAGCATGAGAATCATGATCCCTGCAAGATACAGACTTTAAAGAGTGATGACCTTTTAAATTTCATTTAACAAAGCAAATAATATATTTATTTTACTTATCAGGTTTTACAGCCTCCACCCGCAAACGCTTATAATCCGCATAGATGGCATCATCTTTCCAGAGCTTGGGTAATACTATTTTACTTGTTTCAAGGCAAATCCCCTCAATTTGTTCCTTGCTTAGACCAGCAAAATAGTCCCCTCCAAAATGAGCTAACCACCCCTCAATACCCTTCTCCCCATCTTGAAGTTGGGTAGGACGATCGTAATGATAGGCCTGCCGAACCAGGAATCCCTTCTCTTCCAAGAGGGAGCTGTACTCACCGATTGTTGGAAAGTACCAAGGATTGCGATCTGCAGCATGAATTCCTGTTTTTTGTTCGAATACCATCTCCAGTGCATTCACTATGGTCTGAACG
This sequence comes from Paenibacillus sp. 7516, assembly GCF_002272715.1. Classification (NCBI taxonomy): domain Bacteria; kingdom Bacillati; phylum Bacillota; class Bacilli; order Caryophanales; family Paenibacillaceae; genus Paenibacillus; species Paenibacillus sp. 7516. Next base: position 695 of record NZ_NPBI01000045.1, on the reverse strand, counting down.
TTCCCCTTTCCACCAAACTCCACGACCAAACGTCCGCCAGGCTTTAGTGCATTCCATATGCTTTCTACGACAAGTTCAGGGTTCTTCATCCAATGCAATGCCGCATTGGAGAAGATTGCATCATAGGGTTTGCTTACCTTGAAATGATGTCCGTCCCCTTCCACAAATTCGAGTTCAGGGAACTTCGTTCTCGCCCGTTGTATCATGTCCGGAGAGGCATCCATACCAACCACCTCTGCATGTGACGAGGCAATTTCATGCGTCAAATCACCCGTCCCACAGCCTAAATCGAGAATCCGTTCTCCCTTTTGAGGTTGAAGCCATGAAATTAGACTTTTTCCGTATCCCGATACAAAGGCCAATTTGTGATCATACTTCTCTGCCTGCCATTGGTTGATTGATTTCATCGATACCACCGTCGCTTTCGTAATGATAAGGTTATTGTGGCACATCTGGACTTATTATTTAAATATATAATTTCTATTTCATTAATAGGTAAAACCTATATATTTTCAAACCTTCTCTTCACCCAACTTGAATTTGAGAAAACTAAAAACAGGCCACCATGATTGGAGACCTGCCCTATTTTGCATTATTTATGTTCTGGTGCGTAGAATGTGCCTTCCACCTCGACAATATCATCCTGATTCAGACGATCCACCTCAATGATTGTACGTGGCGGATATGGCCCTGAA
>NZ_NPBI01000044.1:0-851 GCF_002272715.1 Paenibacillus sp. 7516 | reverse complement strand
TCAGTTTCATATTCAGGAATGCTTGACGAATCCGCTCTTCCTCATCGGCTACAAGCTGGTTGGTACTCGGATCAATTCCGCGCATACCAGCCACATAAATTGTGTCGCCTGCCCGAGTTCCAAGATCCCATGTTCCAGTTGACTGAATAGCCCCTTCTGGTGACAGGGTTATCACTCCGTTTGGAGATACGTTAGCACTTGTTGCCGGTTTGACATTGCTGGATGCTGCTTCTTGTGATGATGTCACCTGATTGGTGGAGCCTCCTTGGGCAACTGTCTTTCTGGATGCCGACTTCGGCGCATAAAACGTGCCTTCCACCTCGACAATATCATCCTGGTTCAAACGATCCACTTCAACAATTGTGCGTGGCGGGTAAGGTCCTGAACCCCACAATTCTTCCTGAATCTTGTTGACGATTGGACGATAGCGGTACATATCCGTTACGTACACGATAAGACGTGTCGCATCCTTCAGGCTTGCACCCTCAGATTCTGCAATCAGTTTCATATTGAGAAATGCCTGACGAATCCGCTCTTCCTCATCGGCTACAAGCTTGTTCGTACTCGGATTAATTCCGCGCATACCTGCTACAAAAATACTGTCGCCTGCTCTTGTGCCCAGATTCCAAGTTCCTGTAGACTGGATCGCACCTTTCGGTGAGAGGGTTATTACGCCGTTTGGCGATACGTTTTTACTGATTGCAGTTGCTCCATTATTGCTGGAATTCCCGTTTAATTTGCCTGATTTCGATGCGTTTTGTGGAGCATAGAATGTACCTTCTACTTCTACAATATCATCCTGATTTAGGCGGTCCACTTCTATAATAGTCCGGGGTGGATATGGGCCAGCT
>NZ_NPBI01000043.1:0-2739 GCF_002272715.1 Paenibacillus sp. 7516 | reverse complement strand
TGAGCTGCATGTTCAAAAAAGCTTGGCGAATCCGTCCCTCTTCATCACTAACAAGCTTGTTCGTGCTCGGATCAATTCCGCGCATGCCAGCAACATAAATATAATCTCCCGCACGAGTTCCCACATCCCATGTGCCAGTCGATTGGATGGCACCATTGGGTGCTAACGTTTCAACGCCATGAGGCGAAACAACGGTTACCTTGGAAGCGAAGGCGGGAGTACCCATTGCTGCAAACCCGATCTGCAACGCAAGCACGCCAGCCGTTAAACGCCTTACAGCTTTTCCTGTCTGTTTACTCGTCATTTCCAACAACCTTTCTTATGTATACGTTTTAAAATATTCTCGCTAACTATATCACAGATACACATTCTGTCAATTTTTAACTAGGTATTATAGACTAATACATTTAGATTTTTCACGAACAACCATGTCTTAAATACTACAAAATAATATATTTCAATTAAATTAATTTTATTTTTGTAAAATAGCACCTATTTAAACTTGTCGAATTTTAGCGCTTTCATAAACATTTATGACAAAAGACCTAAACTTTTCAAGTGGTTTTACCGACATATAAAAATGTCCTGTTTCCACTTTACAGGATTTTTATATTTCTAAACTAAACATAGGAAAGGACATAGGTAATGAAAAAAACAAAGAAGTCTCCTTCTAAACCATCTCAGTTCGACAAATTTAGGTTGGGCAAAAACATAACGATTAGAGCACGATTGAGTATCGCTTTTCTGGTGATCCTGATCCTGCCAACTGCCATCCTTGGTTTCTTATCATATCGGACTGCAAAAGATGACATCACCGAGCAATTCATGAGAAATACACGTCAGTCCGTAGAAACTGTGAATACTCAGCTGGATATGCTGATCAATACCAGTCTGGAAGATCTTAAGTATTTGTCACAAACCGTTAACGGAGAAATGGTTGATGGCGATGAGAGCCCTGAACTAAGACAAATTCTCGATCCCATCAAAGCGGTTAAATCCGAATATGATCATGTTCAATTTGCCACAGCAGAAGGTAAGCTTCTGAACTCACCACAGCAAACGTTTGCCGAAGATTTTGATCCACGGGAACGGGCATGGTACTCCATGGCAATCGAGAAGAAAGGCGAAGCACTTGTAAATAGCCCGATCATTAGTCAGGATGGCAAAGTCATCGTCGTCCCTTCCATGGCAACAGCCGATGATTCCGGTGTCGTCAGTATTGTTTTGAGTCTCACTAATTTTGCCGAACAGGTTAATAAAATCAAGGTTGGCGAAACAGGAACGGTTACTGTACTGGATAAAGATAATAAATACATAACTCATCCAACGATGGAGATTGGGACAGAAGACACGGAAACCTATGTCGCACAAATGAACGCACAACCGGAAGGTAACGTAACTTTCTCCTCTGAGGGGAACGATAAGATCGCCGTCTATCAAACGAATGATCTTACAGGGTGGAAAATCGTTGGTGTCATTGACGTAGAGGAAATCTCAGCAGCAAGCCGCGGAATCTTAATGACAACACTGGTTATTATTGCAATTTCCATCATTGGCGGATCCGTCCTTGTTATATGGGTCATTCGTTCCATCGACTTGCCTCTGAAACGATTAATGATCGCGACCAACAATATTGCAGCAGGTGACTTGACGAACGAAATTAAGATCACATCCAAGGACGAGCTCGGCGAACTGTCCGCAGCGGTTAATACCATGTCCGGCAATCTCAGACAATTGGTATCCCAGGTCGGATTCAATTCGGAGCAGGTCGCTGCAACTTCAGAAGAACTGTCGGCCAGCGCTGAACAAACCCGGGCAACTGCCGAATATATCTCGGAAGCGGTGCAGCATATTGCAGACGGCTCCGAGAAACTGGTTAATAACTCTTCGGCTTTTACACAATCTACCGAGGAAATTTCCAGAGGCATGGATCAGGCTGCTACATCCATTCAACAAGTGACTGAATTAACAAGCAGTGCCAATGAGAAAGCAAAAGAAGGTACAGCCGTTGTTAATCATGCCGTAGCACAAATGAATTTGATTCATGAAAAAGTTAATAATACCGCGAATGTGGTACATGCATTAGGTCAAAAAACAGATGAAATCGGTAATATCATCGGGCTGATCACTGAGATTTCAAGTCAGACCAACTTGCTTGCACTGAATGCAGCCATTGAGGCAGCACGTGCAGGAGAACACGGCCGCGGATTTGCTGTCGTTGCTGACGAGGTCAGAAAGCTGGCTGAACAATCCACAACGTCTGCGGAGAAAATTCGTAATCTGGTGCACGAGGTTCGCGAAGAAACCGCAAATGCAGTAACGGCCATGAATGAAGGTACAGCCGTTGTACAGGAAGGAATCTCCCTCGTTTCCCTAACCGGAGAGGCTTTCAGCGATATTGTGGAATCCATTGACCGCGTTGCTTCCGAATCCATTGATGTCTCTGCCATCGTGGAACAGGTACACGCGAGCGCCCAAAGCATGGTTAACATGGCAGAAGGTGTAGCCAATATCGCGGAGCAATCCGCTGGAAATACTCAAAATGTTGCCGCTTCTACGGAAGAGCAAAGTGCTTCCATGGTTGAAGTTTCTGCATCCGCAGACAGCTTGAGCAAAATGGCGCAAGAATTGCAGGAAGTTATCGGTAAATTCAAAGTCTAATATATGAAAAGCTCCCGTCAGGGAGCTTTTTCCGTCCCAGGAGGGATACTCTCCTTGCAGTCGAGACTGCGAAGTATT
>NZ_NPBI01000042.1:0-37654 GCF_002272715.1 Paenibacillus sp. 7516 | reverse complement strand
TCCCGTAGGAAGCTTTCTTGAACGTCCCAGGAGGGATTCGAACCCCCGACCGACGGCTTAGAAGGCCGTTGCTCTATCCTGCTGAGCTACTGAGACAAGTATGTATAAATAAAATTTTTGGCGCGATTTCTATTATACTCGGTTTTCTATATTTTTCAATACTTTTATAAAAAAATTAATAAGTTGCATCCAGTTACATTCATTTACGTATAATTTCATATGCTTCTCAATCGATCGAATATGATCCGGATTCGCAGGCAATATTGTTGATGGCAGGGTTTATACCCCATATGGAACATAGACTATTCATTGTCAGCGTGGATGGGTAATCTTTTGCATACATACCTTTACACCTGAATTCATTCCAAGAAGGAGAGAATTGTTATGAGACAGCTTTTGTCCGCCTTATCCTATTTCAGTATTTTCTTTGCTCCTTTTCTGTTTCCGATTATCATTTGGATTGTTGCGCGGGACAATTATATTGAGGGACATGCCAAACGGGCCTTGTTTTCACACGTTTTCCCGTTTCTCGCTGCCATTCCCCTCTTTTATTTCTTCGTTACCTCCCAGAGCATCGGTGGCGCCATCGGTTATGTCATTCTGTTCTTTGTGATTTATGGATTAAGCTTTATTTACAATATCGTCAAAGGGATTCAAGTCCTTCGTGAGTATGCCTGACTTCTACACCGTCCTTACCATCAGATTACATGCAGAAACCCGCCGTTTCCAAAAGAAACGGCGGGTTCTTCATTCCGGTTACTTGTTTCCCTTACGCCATGGATTTCTAAGCGTAGGACGCTTGCTGTTAACGGCGAGCACTTCCCCGGCAAACTCGGTATGATGCGCGTAAAGGTTTCCTTTGTTTTTCTTGAACTTGGAAGCCATTGCTATCACCTCCCCGGAACTTGGTTGTAGTATGCTCCGGGTTAGCTCCATTATCCATGCTGGAAGATGATTACGCCTGACCAACTAAGTAACGTTGAAGGGTTGGACCGAGCAGCCCAAACGCTAACAATTCACTTTGGAACCGGGCTTTATCTTCTCCAGCGGTTATACCTTCACTGTTCTGAAACGCTGTCTCCGTTGCGTCCTCAAAAGCAGTGTGCATATTGTTGTTGTACCAATCCAGAACAGCATCCGAATGGTTGCGTACAATCCTTACCACTTCCAATGTGCTTCCAGGCTGAGTTGCCGCTACATATACTAATAAAGAAGGATCTCCTGCGTTTGCTGGCTGTACCTCCACTTCTGCACAAGACAATCCATCCACCTCGGTTAATCTGCGGATCTTGGCATCCTGAATTGCATACATTGTTATCGCTCCTTATCATTTCATGTACTTTGTTCGATCTCTCGTCTTGTCTCCGGTGTTCCCAAACGGTAAATCTCTTGATACACCTGCTGTAAAACAGCTTCATATGCCCGATTCACCGTTTCTTCAGGTGTATCCGGCCATGGGAACACCATTCCTGGAAAGGCCTCTTCCTCTTTTTCCTGCATCAGGTTGAGGAGTCCCATTAGATGGTCTACTTCCTGAGGTGTCGCCTGAATAACCCATTCATAAGCAGCTGCGTGCTGATCCTGCAAAACGGAACGTCCACCCACAGAAACATAATAGGTTGTTTTGTCCACAGTCCATTCTCTCCTTCACAGGCATGCTGAGGCAGTTGTTCCTAGATATAGTTTCCGAAGAGGACAGACATTTTATGCCTGCTTTCGGCATATATTTGTTACGACTTCTGACGAAAAAGACAACATTCGCTGGCTCCATGCCATGCAACACTCTACAGGATCAACGAATCGACTAAGAAAGGATGAACAACCATGTGCGGTATAACCGGCTTCATACAGTGGAATCGGGATTTGACCCAGGAATCGGAACTGCTGCTCCGAATGACGGACAGTTTGTCGAACCGGGGGCCCGACGCTTCAGGTACATGGATCTCCAATCCTTGTGCATTTGGACATCGCCGGCTCAGCGTAATGGATCCGGAGAACGGGGCTCAGCCCATGCATGCGTTACAGGGAGACACCTCCTATACCGTCGTGTATAACGGAGAACTATACAATGCACCCGAATTGAAGAAAGAGCTGCTTCAACGGGGGCACCATTTCCGTACTCAATGTGATACGGAAGTTTTGCTCGCCTCTTATATCGAATGGGGACCGGCATGTGTAGACCGTTTTAATGGCATTTTTGCTTTTGCCATCTGGGATGGAGGACGCGAACAGGTCTTCATGGCACGTGACCGCCTTGGCGTCAAACCATTGTTTTACAGCAATGCAAAAGACGCTCTCGTATTCGGCTCCGAACCCAAATCCCTTTTGCTTCACCCCGATGTCGAAGCTGCTGTTGGCCCCGAGGGCCTGGCAGAAGTATTTATCGTAGGTCCGGCCAGGACGCCTGGACACGGTGTCTATTCCTCGTTGAATGAACTCAAACCAGCCCATGCGCTCATCTTCAACCGGAATGGAATCCGAACCTACGCATACTGGAAGCTGGAAAGCCAGCCTCACGAGCATGATCTGGATGAGACTGCCGCCGAGGTACGGCGTCTGCTGCAGGATACACTCGAGCGTCAGCTCGCTTCAGATGTTCCGGTCTGTTCCCTTCTGTCAGGGGGACTCGACTCCAGTGCCCTGTCAGCACTGGCCGTAGACTATTACAACCGAACGGGTCAAGGTCAAGTTAGTACGTATTCCGTCGACTACGTGGATAATGCCAAGCACTTTCAGGCGCACTCGTTCCAGCCTGGTGCAGATGGCCCCTGGATCCAGCGTATGGTGGATGAACTGAAGACAGATCATCACTGGATCGAGATTGAGAATGGAGAGTTGGTTCATGCCTTGAATCAGGCAATGTTAGTTCGGGATTTGCCCGGGATGGCGGATGTGGATTCTTCTCTCTATTTGTTCTGTAAGGAAATCAAGAAAGGGGCAACCGTCGCCATCTCGGGGGAGGCAGCCGATGAAGTGTTTGGAGGGTACCCCTGGTTCCATCGGGACGAGATGCTGAATTCAGGAACGTTCCCTTGGTCGGTAGCACCTGACATGCGTGCAGGTTTGTTATCTGCAGACATTCGGGAGTGGATCAGACCACTGGACTATCTTGCCGATCGGTATTCGGATGCTGTGGCTGAGGTTCCTTTGCTGGATGGGGAGATCGGAAAGGCAGCACAAATGCGTGTCATGTCCTATTTGAACATCACCCGATTCATGCCTACGCTACTTGATCGGAAGGACCGGATGAGTATGGGGGCAGGGCTAGAAGTTCGAGTTCCTTACTGTGATCATCGCCTGATTCAATATGTATTTAACATTCCCTGGGAAATGAAAATAACGGGCGGCCGTGAGAAGGGAATCCTGAGAAAAGCGTTAGAGGGTGTATTGCCTGACGATGTTTTATATCGTAAAAAGAGTCCTTATCCCAAAACACATAATCCGGAATATTTAGCGGCCGTTAAGCAGCAGGTGCTGGATATCCTTGATGATGCATCTTCGCCGATTCTGCCTTTGATTGACAAGGCCCAGATTCGCAAGCTGGCATCTTCACCTGATGCTTCGTCTAATCTGCCCTGGTTTGGGCAGCTCATGTCCGGTCCACAGCTGTTTGCTTACTTGACACAGATTAACTCCTGGTTGCGCACATATAAGGTTGCCATTCGTTAACAGAATGTAGTTTAAAAAGAGGGTGCCAGGTGAACAGCATTTATGCATTCACCTGGGCGCCCCTCTTTAATTATTGTCCCGTCTTAGCTTAGCCATAAGTGTTAATTTAGAAGCATTCATGATCTCCATCTTATTTTAGGAAATCATCGAGTCATCACAACGGATTCCGGGTTTCGTTCAAGCAAGCCACGGCCATAAATCTCCCTGAATGGAGAGTCCGTCATATGAACGTATCCAATATAACAGCCGCACTTTTTCATCCTGCAGGGCCGATCCGCAGACAGCTTTTCCAACCCGTCACGGTACAAATGGCCAATAATCCGGCGATCCTTATAACATCTTTTTACATGTCCAGAACCCTGCACATAAAATACCTCCGAGCCGGCCGCACAGCCTTTGCCATAACTCTCATAATCCCGTAAGTTTCCCTCAAACAGCGGATCGATCGACCGCAAATAGGCAACCTCTTCCGGCTCGTAATAATTAGGCTTATCCTTAAAGGCATTGATCCACATGTAGATATCGTCCGGCAGCGCCTCTCTCATGGACTGAATGGCAGGAAATGCACTGCGGAGTCCCACTGTGCCCACGCTGAATTCAAGACCCATTTCACGCAAAGTAAGGCATTGGTTAATAAAAGAAGACTCCTTGGTCTCACGAGGATGATAGGTTGCCCAGAAAGCAGCTGTCCCGGAATTCAATTCACGGGCCCAATCCAACTTAACGGAAAGGTTGGTCTGCACAGCAATCTTATGGACATGGCGCATATGTGATAATTCAACCATGGCTTCCCTGTACCAGCGCCGGACCAGAGCCTCCCCATATGGATTGAAGAAAATGGACAATTCGTGTCCAACCTCTTCCTGCGCCTTCACCCAATCGACGAACTGACGTAATTGTTGTTCGTCTGTTTCCAGCGTCTCCTTGGAATCCACGGTTTTGCTAAACGGACAATAGGGACAATCATAATTACAGGACGACAGCTTCCCCCGATAATACAAGGTTGCTCTCATGAGAACACGAACCCTTCCATTTGCTCGCGAATCTCGGCAGATATTAACCAATCTCCAATAGCATCGGAATATCCCAGACCTTCTTCAGTTAAACGCAGCACCTGATGTCCATTCTCCTGCTCAATCACAGCCATTCCCTCTGTCAGCAGTTCGGAGAGCCAGGCGTAATCCGTCATAACTTCACTTCCGAACCGCTGGAAATAATCATCCAAAGTCAGACCTTCCCGATGCAGCAGTGCGTTTAAAATAAATCTGCGTTTCTGCTCTTCCCTGCTCAGCACAATGCCATAATCAGCAACATCATATCGCTCGGCAGCCACATAATCGGCGATGATACTCTGGGTAGCCTTATAGCTCACCCCGTATTTTGATGCATAATGTACTTCGCTGGTATAGGAACGGGCACCGCATCCAAGGCCAACCATACCTTCCTCCTGGCAGCTGTACGGCAGCAGCTCTTTGCTTGCAAGCGAGGATGACTCTTTTGCAAATCTGCGCATGGAATACTGAACATATCCCCGGCTTTTTAACGTTTCTCTTGCCGCAGTATATAGCTCCATGCGAATATCCGGCCCTTGACGCTGAATATCCTCCGGCTTCACGATTGTATTCTCGCGGGTATACAGCGGATAAATGAAAATCTCTCCCGGCTCATAAGACAGGACACGTTCAAGCGAATACAGCCATGACTCCACCGTTTGGCCGGGAAGACCATAGATCAAATCCAGGTTCAGCAAAGGAAAGTCGTACCGAGTAAGCTTCTCCAGTGCGCGCTCTACTTCCTGTGGTTTCTGCGGGCGATAAATTGCTGCAGCCTCGGCTTCAATAAAGCTCTGAATCCCCATGCTGACGCGGTCCACGCTACGTTCCTTCAGTAACGCAAGCTTCCCTTCAGTCACGGTGTCAGGCGAGGTTTCTATTGAGATGGAAGCATGGGCGGGATCAAGTCCCATCACATTTTCCGCAATGTCAAACAACCGATTCAGCTGAACCTCATTCAGCAATGTTGGCGTCCCGCCACCAATCGCAAACCTGGAATACGGTCTGCGTGAGGTCATGGGAGCCCATTGCTTCGCCTGGCGTTCCAGTGCATCCACATAACGTTCATGTGTATCGTCACGCCGGTCAGGCAAAGTGAACAGATTGCAGAATCCGCAGCGGGCAGGGCAAAACGGAATATGCATATATAAAAAATACGTGTCGGTATTCTCACGTTCCCAGAGCGGCCCCAAGGGCAGCGGCGGGTCCAATTCCCGGTATGCCGTCTTATGCGGATAAGAGTATAGATAAGAGCGATAAGGTAAAGTCAGTACTTCCCTAAGACCTGTGGTCGTATTGGATCCGGACGCTGCGGAATGACCTGTTGTTGTAAACTCAGACGGATTATCCATCGGTTTCCTCCTGTCTCCGGTTGTTTTCATTCACATTAAAATAAATGGCTGCAATTCACTCTATAAAACAAATTCACGATAAGGCACATTCCAGACGACTTCATGGGCCAGTCTGTGCCCCTGATATCCATCTTCACCATAAGCTGTTCCATGATCCGAAAATGCAAGACAGAACGTTGGCCGCGAACGCTCCCGCATGGCATCAAACAATGGCCCCAGCGCCTGATCCACATACCGAAGGGCAGCCCGTTGAGTCTGAACAGAGTCCTCCCTTGCCCCTTCCACAAAATAGCGATTGGGACCATGAATGGCCGACACATTCAAAAAAAGAAATACTTTCTCAGCCTGTGGTATCTGTTCAAGCAGCTTCAATGCATACTGGACCTGATGCTCTGTCGAGCGAGGGTTGGTAACTCCAAAGGTCATTCGCCAATAACTCTGCTGAAAGTAACCAGGCAGCACTTTGGCCAGTGGATTTTTTTTCGTAAAAAATATGACTCCACCTATACAAATTGTACGGTATCCTTCCTCCGCCAAACCAGATACGATATCCGGTGCATCAAACAGCCAGGTATGCGGGTGAGTCTTCAATCCGGTATTACGGGAATGAAACAGCCGGACATGCGAGGCCTTGTCCGTATTGGCGGGCGTAGGCATGAAACCACCAAAAAAGGCATGATGTGCCGCATATGTAAAACTTCCTGGGGTATGGCGTTTCTCCCAGGGACCCGAGCCGCACAGATTGGGACAATTCGCTTCCTCCTGCTTCGCTACGTCATACCTTAACGTGTCCAGGGTAATCATTAACAGATCATGGGAGCCAACAATGGTGTTCATATCAGGCATGTTCGTAAGGCTCCTTTCGCAAAATATCCATCTCCCATTCATATGTTCCCAGTCCATTGTGCTGTACGTGGTACAGCAGATCACCGAACGGATTCACATCCAGAACATAGGCACGCGGGTTATCCCCGCCACTAAGCATGACATCAATGCCGGCAGACCATGAATTCGGAAATGCTGCCATCGCTGTTTGAGCAGCGGTTTGGACCAAACCCAGCCTGTAGTCGTTCACACCTGCTTCCTCTGGCAGCATCCGTTCGTTGCGTAAATGCAAATTCGTTATAGGCGTCTGGCTCAGCCTCACAATCGCATGACCTGCATGACCGCCAGCTACAAGCTGACGAATATCAAATACACGCGAGCCATATGAAGCCTTGGCCATCCATCGCTCGACCTGAGCCCCTTCAGCACATAACCAGTCCAGCAGAGTCTCAATCTCCTCCCTGCGGGTGTACCTCTGCATGCGGCCTTCGTTGTAGAAAACCGGCCTACCCTTAACCACTGTCATCCCCACAGTGGTAACAGCTATCTCTGCACCCGTTCGCGGGTTGATCTGATAAGCTACAACCCCTGATGCCGCCGAGCCACAGGCAAGCTTAACAAATACCCGGTACATGCCTGAAGCCTGCATGGCTGCGCGCAGATCCGAATAACTCAAAATTCGCTCTGGAGACTGGAGTACGGGAGGAACATCAACTCTGTGAGCCGATAAATGCTGTTGGCACTTCCTTTTGTCAAACATGGTAGCAATATCTTCTGGATCGTTCAGGAATCTGGCAGAAGGCCACAATTCACCCACTTCACTTCCAATTCGCTTCAGACAGCCTTTCCAGCCATTAAACCACTGGGCAGGTGCATAGATGCGCCCCCAATCCTGCCGCAGCTCAAGCGCCTCCTCTGCCGTAAACGACTCTCTGCTCAATGGTTCAGTGTTGGGATCACCATCCTTCGCGCCAAGAGATAACAATTCACGCTCTACATCCCATTGTTCTCCCGGTGCATCAATTCGAATCAGGGGTGCCACTTCCGCTGTAGCCTTGCGTTTTACACTTGGATTGACCACGTCGGCCAAGGATCCACCCTGTCTCCAGGTCTTGAGCACGTCGGCATAGGGGATCACTTCAGCAGGGCTCATGCCACATTGCAGCCTTGCCTGCTGCAAGCCTTTGGTTCTGCGATTATCCGGGTTTCCGATCAACCAAAACGGCCGTTCTATGTGCCTCTCATTACTTTGGGATCGTAGTCTCCGGTCTGTTTGGTTCGTCGTAACGCCTGACATCCCTTATTCCGTTAATGACGGATAACGCCAGTCATCTTCATCACTCTGCTGCTGATCGCTGACATCAACGGATAAGCCTGAACGTTTCCAGCGAATGAGCATTTCGTCTGTCATGTAGTGGTAGCTGAGATCGAGATGCTTCAACTTCTTAATCTTGTCGCTGGCAAGCAGAGCCTCAGCTCCTTCATCCGACAATGTCCCTTGGGAAAGGTCCAGTACTTCCAGTTGATCTACAATGGGAGCCTGTGCCACGGCTTTGGCGATGTCATCTTGAATATCACTGTCTTTCAGGCCAAGGTACACCAGCTTGGGGAATCGTCCCTGTTCCAGCAGCGGAAGCACATCTTCAAGTGAACCGTCGAAGCCATAATCATCTACACCCAGGTACAATTCGAGCTTGCGCAGCTCAGGCAATTGAGCATTGGTGATGGAAGCGAGCACCTCCTGAGGCAGTCCACCGCAAATAATGATCAGCTCTTCAAGCTTGGCATGCTGCAAGGGTTCAAGGCTCAATCCGCTACTGCCTTTCACCGTAAAGGACTTCAGTTCTGGAAAAGCCTTCAAAAGTGGGGTCAGATCAGTCTGAATAATCCAGGAGACCTCACACTCTTCAAAGCCCATATCTCCAATGAACAGCTTTTTTATTGACGGAAAACTTGGAGCCAATTCAATAAGAACATTCATAAATTCGTCCGGAGAACTCTCGTAAGCTTGTCCCCAGTCTCCAATAACCAGACTTTCCAGTGAACCCGCTTCGGGTTTGGCAGCCAATTCCCTGATCAAATTCTCCATACGGATACCGTTCTCATAATCATCATAAGATACCGTAAGCTTCACTTCCTGCATTGGTTAATCCCTCCGATTGAGTTCATTCTTGATTCGTTAATTTGAATGTTACCCCATCCTGTACGGGGCTTGCAACTTCTTCCAACTCCAGTCCCAGGAGGATTCTCAAACACGAAATGGCTATACTTCATTAACTAGGAAAGAGAACATATGTTTCTGTTTTGGTTAGTTTCGAAGGGTAGATTCCTGTTAGGTATATGGATGGATATAAATTATGATCACCAATGGTTACCTTGGTTCTATACACTCCGATTCTGTGCACTTCTTGGTGATATCAAAAAAAGCGCTAATAGCCGGAGTCCATTCCACAATCTTCAGGAATGATACTCCTTCCATTAACGCCTTCATCTTTGCTTATGGTGTTATACCTGATTTATAAGGCTCCTTAACCAGGATTCAGCCTTCAAGCCGGGATACAAGTGCTCGCAGTGCATGACCACGATGACTGATGGCCTGCTTTTGTTCCAGCGTAAGCTCGGCCATTGTCATCTCGTATTCAGGTACATAGAACAGAGGATCGTACCCGAAGCCGCCACCACCGGCAGCCTCACTCGTAATCCAGCCTTCTGCTGTACCCTCCGCTTCAAACTTGTCCCCTGTTGCCGGGTCATACAGAACCAGGGCACATACAAAGCGTGCCGGACTGAGCAGTGGCTGCTGCGTATCCTCACCGGATTTGATGGATTCCAGCGCTGCAAGCAGCTTGGCATTATTCAGGGCATCCGTTGCCCCTTCGCCAGCATATCTTGCCGAATACACACCCGGCTCCCCATCCAGCAGGTCCACACAAAGTCCGGAATCATCGGCCAGCACAGGAAGACCAAGCGCATCTCCTACCGCTTTTGCTTTCTTCCAGGCATTCTCGGCAAAGGTTACCCCGTCCTCCACGACATCCGGAAGTTCGGGATAATCGAACATGCTTTTGACCTCTTTGCCAAGGGGTGCAAATGCATGGGCAAACTCTCTTACTTTACCTTGATTCCGGGTCGCAACAATGATGATTGGGCTGTCCAGATGCATCTTAGGCTTCTCCTAATCCACTAGCGCCAATCTTGAGCGCAATCGGTCCAAGCACTTCTTTTTGTCGCTCAATCATCTCCAGGATTCCCTGCTCACCCAGTTCCAGCATGGCATTCAGCTCACGGCGGTCAAATGGGGCCTCTTCACCTGTTCCTTGCAGCTCTACATATTTTCCGCCACCTGTCATGACGAGGTTCATGTCTACTTTTGCCTTGGAATCCTCATCATAATTCAGATCCAGAACAGGCTGTTCTCCCACTACACCTACACTCACAGCTGCAATGAAATCCGTGATGGGGAAGGTTTGCAGGCGGTGCTGCTGGGCAATTTTGTTCACAGCCAGTGCCAGCGCAACAAACGAGCCGGTAATGGACGTTGTACGAGTCCCTCCGTCCGCTTGAATGACGTCACAGTCCAGGGTAATGGTCCGCTCGCCAAGTGCCTGCAGGTTAACCACAGAGCGAAGTGCACGGCCGATCAGACGCTGGATTTCCATCGTACGTCCAGTTAGCTTCCCGCGGTTCGCTTCACGCTGATTCCGAGTATGTGTTGCACGGGGGAGCATGGAATATTCTGCGGTAACCCATCCCTTGCCTTGACCTTTCATGAAAGGAGGAACGCGTTCCTCCACCGTTGCGGTACAGATAACCTTCGTATCCCCGACTTCAATCAGTACAGAACCTTCGGCGTATTTATTTGTGTTAATTGTTAAATTCATCGGCCGCAGCTGTTCGCTGGTTCGTCCGTTAGATCTCATCATTTCTGCCTCCTACGACTTAAGCATCCTGTAATTGTTGAACTGAGTCCCACTTTACTAATCCTTTTTATTTTACCAAAGAGTTCTGTTAAAAGCATCTATCCGCCAAAGACTCTGTTACCCGTCCCCGATTTTGTCCCAATCCTAGATCGGAATTTCATTGATATACTCGGGCTTGGAGACCGGCGAACTATAATCCCGATTATCGTCACCCATGACGGTTTTTTGGCCGTTCCACTCGATTTGAACCTTGGCATCCTTGCTCGCTGTATTTTCCGCCGTTGTCAATACGACCGATTGCAGCAGCTCGCTTGGCACGGCATCTCCTTCGACGAACATATCGTCTTTGAGTGCGACCGTAACGGTTCCATCCTCCGCCGTTTTAACGGATTGCAGTTCGGTGCCGCCTGTCATAACCTCTTCTAGTTCACCACCTTTGGCTGGCCCTTTAATCAGCTCATTGAGCGCAGCTTGCACCCGGTCCGTACCTGGTGTGACCAAGCGGGTAACCGGAACATAATATTGAATGCCCGCTGGCGAAGCAGCTGAGAAATACACGGTGACTGGACTGCTGTTGGTGGTGAACGTGTCTCCCAAATCAAGATTGATACCTACCGCCCGATTCAGCGGTTCAGGAAGCGGAGTACTGTTTACCGGCATTTGAGTCAGCTTTTTGCCGTCCACCCAGATCTGTACGTTCTCCACATCCGGTGTACCTGTCAACGTCCACGTGACGGCTTCCAGCATTTTGCGCTCATCCTTGGCGTCGTATTTGGCAAAGTTACCTGAGAACTCCACGACTGCAAGCTTGTCATCAGGATGAACCGTCACATTCTGCACCACCGTGCCTTGTGGAAGAACGCCTTGGAATCCTTCAGGCAGCATACCTGCATAAGCACCACCTGTTACTAGTGTATCCAGGGCAGTCTTCGGACTACTAACGTCCGAACCTGCGGGAAGCGTCAGTGATACCGGAGCGAGCAATCCCTGCTGATCCTGCAAATAGACTGTTGTGAGCGGAAGGGTTGCGAGTGTCCCATTGCCCTCGGCTGCCTGAATCATAGCTGCCTCCTGGATGGGCGGCGGTGGATCGATAGCCTCGGATGACTGTGCATTAAACATGCCGCAGCCGGACAACACCATCGGAATGCTCAGCAGCGCTGCTGCTGATGCCGTACGCATATATCGGATCTTACTCATGATCACGTTCCCCCTCATCATTTTTACAGTTTGTACTACCATGTATACGAGCCTTCGTCCAAAAAATAACTACTTTTTAAACAAGCCTTGATGCACCAAGCAAAAACAATATTGAAAGAAAGAAACACAAAACGGGTTAATACGTATTAGGAATCAAGTGTAAGGACATTGCTAACTTCAGAGGAGGAATCGCCCATGGAACATCCAGAACAAGAAAAAATCCCTTACAGCCTGAACAGCCGCAAAGTCGCGGACGCTACAAGGGAATGGCTGCACAAGCGGGGCGTCACGATCCCTGAGATCGCAGAACTGGTCATGTTATTGCAGAAAAAGTACTATCCGGATCTTACGATGGAAGAATGTATCGATAACGTGGAGAAGGTTCTTCGCAAGCGGGAAGTGCAGAACGCCGTTCTGACAGGCATTCAGCTGGATCTGCTGGCAGAGCAGGGTCAACTCATTTCGCCTTTGCAGGAGATGATTGAAAATGATGAAGGGCTGTACGGTGTGGATGAGATTCTTGCCTTTTCCATCGTCAATGTATATGGCAGCATCGGATTCACGAATTACGGTTATGTAGACAAGCTTAAGCCTGGTGTACTTGAACGGCTGAACGATAAAAGCCTGGGACCTGTACATACGTTTCTGGATGATATTGTCGGTGCCGTAGCCTCGGCTGCAAGCAGCCGAATCGCGCACCGCAAACAGTCGGAGCTGGAAGAAGCGTTAGGTCAGAAGCCGGTCAGTGATGATGTCGTTTAACCCCCATTTGTCATATGGAAATGAGACATGTCTATTAAGGACGAGTTCATGGAAAAAAGCGGCCCTTGGGCCGCTTCTTTTTCGTATATACATCAGATGTTATGCCTATTTTAATCGTTCCTGTCTCCCCGCACCAACGAGTCCGTATGCCTCGCCCCATGTGCGTTCCAAGGCTGGCTGTGACTGTGAACGATTCGGTCCAATTGTGATTTGCGGTCCTTTGCGTTCACGCAGAAGCCCCCGCAGCACCGTAATGCCAAGGATGGACAAACCGGTAAAGACGTACATTAAACGCATCAGTACATTCCCCGAATCGGAACCTGTAATCATGCCATGGACCAGCAAACCGATAAATGCAGGATAGGACAGCATGTGGAACATAAACCACCATTTGCGGCCCAGTTTGTTACGCCGATCACTGGAGAGCAGCACGATCAGCAAGGCGTAAAAGGATAACGTCCCAAGCCCGCTGCCAACCGGATGTACTGAGGCGCTAAACGGAATAAGCAGTTCACTCCAGGTAAATGGACTGTAATGGTCGATATACAGGGTTAGTGCATGCAGGATACCAAGTCCAAAGGCAAGCCAGGTCGTCCGGGTATGCCACTGGTACATAGTGGCTTTCGGTTTGCCTTTGGCGGCAGGCATCCCTTGGGCGATTCCCAGAAAGACACCAGCAAAGAGCAGCAGATAAGCGGCTATCCCGCTAATACGAATGATATTCCACGTCGGTACATAATCAACAATCCATTGTGCCATAACCGGCTCCCCCACATCTGATAGACTTATCATTTCATCACTTTGCGTCTATATAAATGAATGCTAATACTTATCTTTAAATAAAGCTGAAGCAGTGGTCCGGTTCAAAGCCTGGCCATCGCTCTTCGAGTGCATCCGTATCCCCCCTGAACCAGAACTTACCTTCCCGGGTCATCCATATAACATCATGCCGGTCATAATGCCTGTTCAACCAACCCATCGCTTCAGCACTTCCCAGGATACAGACGGTCTTCGCGATAATCTCGCATTGCGAGACATGCTGGCCTACAGCGGTGCATTGCACCACATCCGTATCAGCCGGCTTCATTGTCCGCGGATCAATCAAATGATGGGACAGACTTCCATCCGCCTGCTGCCACTGTCTTCGTGCAATTCCTGAAGTCGCAACCGCACCGGAGTCTAACTGAATGCTTCCAGTCAGATTGCGTTTATCCAGTAAAGGGTCCTTGATATAAACAGTCCATGCAGAAGACACAGGCGTACCCCAGACCTGAATATCTCCTCCCGCATTAATCATGCCTGCAGGAATGTGAAGCGTGCGCTGCAGCCAATCCGCAATACGTTCCGTTGCCCAGCCTTTCACAATGCCGCCCAGGTCCAGTTCAATGCCGGGATCCAGATGTACCATCCGGCTGCCCTCTCTGTGCATCCATCCTGGACAGGTATAATCGCGCTCCTCTTCCGGAATTAGTGCGGCAACCTTGGTTAAGGTATACTGTAGTGACTGCGTTATGCCTCGCTCATACTGCCCGATCTGTTCGAAGCTGACATCATATCCCAATTGCCGAAGAGCTTTTGAAATGCCCGGTTGAAAAATCCCTTCCGTCTGACCTATATATCCGTATGCCAAACTCAATACCTCATCCATGGCAGCGGAAACTGGCATCCATCCCACTGATCGATTCAGACGATTCAATTCACTATTGGATATAAACCGACTGAAGCGCTGCTCCTGTGTTTCAAACCAGTTTTTCACGAGCGCTGCTGCATGCTCAGCTTCTTCACGTCCGGCGGTTACCAGCTGAACCTCCACATCCGTGTTCATAGCACGGAATCTGAACTTAAACGGACGCGTGGTCTCTGCAGCGGGGCTCATGATGCACCTGTGCGTGACTGGTAACTGCCGCTGCCAGTTCCGAAATCAGACTCACCATCAGACTGACTGAAGTTCCGGCCATAGGATCTGCTCCGGTCTCCATGTTCCTCTTCCTGATTCGGAACAAAGCTGCCTGTCCATTCATCCATCACATCGTCTCTGGTATTCGACTGACTTGCAGGTAAGCTTTCGGTATCTGTTCCATTGGCTGCTGCATATGCAACATCAAAGGCATCTGAGGATCTTACATATTGAAAGAGTGCAGCCATCGTTAATGTTGCTATCGCTGAGGCTTGCCATTTTCTCCATTGATTTCGTTTCTTTCTGTTCATCGCTCTTCCCTACTTTCTCTAGCGAAGTTCATGCACTTATCTTAGGGGCCCTGGATTAAAAGCAGATGAATGAACCGTTAAGAAAGACTAAAGCTTTCCATTTCCTCAAATTCCGTATACACAAAAAGGCCCTGAACAGGAGATGTTCTCTCCTTACAGAGCCTTTACCATTATGAATAATTGCTTTTCCTATTTTCAACTAACTCCGTTATGCTTTTTTGAATAAAAATGATCCATCCGCTCTCTGTTCCTGCACAATATGCCCACGCCGGATCAACTCCTGAAGATGAGCGAGCGTTTCACTCATGGCAAAGCGCAGCTGATGTGTGCCCAATCGATCACCAAACAAGGAAACACAAACGTCATACCCGTTCGACGGGCACTGAGCAATATGCTCATCCATCTTCTGAAGCCTCTCCTCGTGGTGGGCTAGCAGATGAGAGGTTCGTTCCGTAAAATGACTGAATGGATTTCGATGTCCCGGATATGCCTTCTCGACATCCAAACTCCCTAGACGATGCAGCCCCTGAAGATAAGATAACAATGGCTGGGCATCACTTCCCGGCTGCAAGCTGATATTGGGCGAAATCTGTGGCAGTACGGCATCACCGCACAACATCTCTCTGGATTCTGGTGCATAAAAGGATAGATGTCCTGGGGCATGTCCACCTGTCTCGATGGCTATCCACCTTTTGCCGCCCATATCCAGCCAGTCCCCATCTTCAATGAACGTCACTTCCGGCAAGGGAGTGATCTGAGAGATAAATCCCTTCATATGTTCACGGATCTGTAAGGTCTTCTCATCCGGCATCCCATGTTGGCGATAAAATTCAGGCAGTACGGCATCAATGGTTGCACTCGGGCCCCACATGTAATCTGCCTCCTGACGCGACCTGGCAGACATACGTACAGGCGCCCCCGACTTCTGCTGCATCCACCCTGACAATCCAAGATGATCGGGATGATGGTGGGTCAGCACGATTTGACCAATGTCCTGAAAAGACAACCCCAGATTGGTTAGAGCTTCCTGCCATTCCTGTTCTGTTCCCTGGTTGCGCGGGCCTGGATCAACCACGGTTATCCTTCCATCAGCATCATAGAGCACGTAACTGTTCACCCATCGCAGCGGGAAAGACATCGTGATCTGGAGCCGATGCATGCCCTCTGGCATGCTGATTGCTTCCGTTCGTTTCATTTGCTTCTCCTCCCTGCTGTTCTTACTCCACAGGCCGATGACCCACAAAAATCATGCGCGGGGAATCCTGCTCATCATATTGCTCTTCGTCATAACCTCCATGAACCTGATCTACCACAAGCCCCGCCTCCTGCAGCAGATCACTTAATTGTTCGCGGGTGTATAGCTTGACACGTTCCTCATGAATCCGGGGTTTCTGACTGGACCCTGAATCGGTAATGTGAATTTCTTTCTGCACAAATCCGTCCTTGATCTGGCGAAACTCCTCAATCCGATGCCCTTCCGTCTCTCGTTTGGAATGCGGAACCAAATGACGGGTTACGTAAGCCGTATTCATAAAATCAATAATGTAGCTGCCGCCAGGCTTCAGCATATGACGGATGCCCTGAAGCACCTTGAGCTGCTCACCATCCTCACGAAAATAACCGAAAGATGTAAACAGGTTGACTACCGCATCAAATCCACCTTGGAGCGGCAGATTACGCATGTCGGCATGAACCCATTCCACCCGATTCTCGGTGTCCATCTGGCGCGCTTCACGCAGAAGCACATCCGACAGGTCAATTCCGGTGACCCGGAAGCCTGCGTCTGCCAGGGCCAAGGAATGCCGTCCCATACCGCAGCATAGATCCAGAACCCGTGCCTGCGGCTCAAGTTTTAACCAATTGATCATTTTATGTACTTCTTCATATGCTCCCTGCACATCCCTGTGCTTGTATACGAGAAGGTAGTCTTCTCCAAAGCTATCTTCATACCATTCCGTCATTCGTATCGCCCTCCACATGGTCAATGGCCCTGTTCTCTCTGTATCGTACTTGATATAGGGCTGATCATACCTAAGCTTGTAGTCATTGTATCTTCTTTATTCTTTAAACTCAAAGATTTCCAGCGGCTTCCGTTCATTGAACGGCCTGAATTGGCCCTATATAATGTTAAACATAGTCACGTGCCCGCAAACCGGTTAACTATATATAAGCTTTAGAGACAGAACAGCAGGAGGTGTTATTATGATTCATATTGGACTCACAGGATGGGGAGATCATGATGATCTGTACCCCGATCGTACCAAAGCCAAGGACAAGCTGCGTTTATATGGGCAGTACTTTTCGACCGTAGAGGTCGACAGTTCCTTCTATGCTGTTCAGCCTCGGGACCGGATGGCACGCTGGGCAGCTGAAACACCGGATGACTTTTCGTTTATCGTCAAAGCGTATCAGGGGATGACCGGGCATCTAAGGGGCAAACCTTATTTCACCAGTACCTCAGACATGTACAAGGCTTTTCGGGAGTCATTGGAGCCGGTAATGGAAGCCGGCAAAATGCGGGCAGCCCTGTTTCAATATCCACCGTGGTTTGACTGCAATCGTGATAATGTTAACGAGCTGCGTGAGGTGAGATTACGAATGGAAGGCATTCCGTGTGCGCTCGAGTTTCGCCATCGCAGTTGGTACGAGAATGGCATGCGTGAGCGGACACTTGCTTTTCTGCGGGAACAAGGCTGGATTCACAGTGTCTGTGACGAGCCACAGGCAGGCTCAGGCTCCATTCCAATTGTGCCGCAGGCGACAGATTCGGAGATGACCCTTGTGCGGATGCACGGACGCAATGTGTCAGGCTGGCACCAGAACGGTGCACCCAACTGGCGGGAGACCCGTTACTTGTACCGGTACAACAAGGAAGAATTGATGGAATGGAAAGGATATCTGGAACAGCTGCACGAGCAGAGTAAGGATGTCTATGTGATTTTTAATAACAATTCGGGTGGTGATGCAGCAGCCAATGCACAAATGATGATGGAGCTGCTGGATATGCCGATCCGACCATTCCCTGATCGCACATCTGATGAGGAAGAGGATGGGCCTGAGCAGCTGGAGCTGTTTTAAAAATCTAGGTATGATCCCGATATACAAGATTGGAGGTGAGTTTTTTAAGCTTGAATTTATCGTTTCAGACATTCATTGATTAAATTGATGTATATGGAACCTCGAACTAAGGAGTGACTAATGAGAGAACAGAATCGTGCTCTAGTGAGTGGAATTATTGGAATCGTCATTACAGTCGCTGCGTTTGCGATTTATTATTTGGTTACCTTGAATACAACCTTTCAAAAGGCTGTTCTTGACGAGGTCCATAATGTGGATAATGCGTATCTAACTATCGTTCGTGTGCCTAATTCACCCGAGACAAATGAAGAAATTCAAACACTTCTAATGGATATGGATGGCTTTCAGGACATATTAGATCAATTATCAAATCTTAAACTTCAGAAAATAAGTACACCAATTAAAGACAAAAGCTCGCTTTATATCTATAACATTTACATCTATGATAAGAGTACTCATAGAGAAATCGTCAACTTCGGAGTCGATAATAGTAAACAAATTTCTATTGGCAGTATGAAAGGTTATCAAAGATACGAAGTAACCAGTTCATTTGATTATGATACATTTCGTGCCTCTGTTGACAAACTTATTACTAATACTAAATGAAATCAGAATACATATGTGCTGAGAATCAAAGCTGCCCTTCTTTCAATAAAATATAAAAATCATATAATTAAGATCCCAAAAAGAGGACTACTTCAGGTCAAATCCCCCGTAAAATAGTCCTCTTATAATTAGTTGATTTATAGATTTGTTCAAGCCTTCTGCATGGTATCCTCTTCTTCAGTAACGTCCATTTGGCTCAGCCGCAAGTTCATTTTATGCGCTTCAATCCCTGCCAGAAGTACAATGCCGATCCCATGAGTATCGTTCAGAATCCAGCCCAGATCGTCCCGATAATAGAGCGCTGTAAAAGAATAACCCGACCCGCGGCATACACCATATATATTGCCTTTGTAGTCAATGGACAGCCTTGTCATGCCATCCCATCCTTTGCGGACAGCTTCCAGATATGGCGCAGGTGTCTCAAGCCAGCCCTCGCGAATTCCACGGGCATAGGCGTAGATGAACATCGACGTGCATGAAGTTTCCTCATAGGAGTCTGGACGGTTCAGCACCTGATGCCATAGACCGTTTTCCCCTTGCAGCGCCAAATATCCCTGACACAGATCACGGTAGAAACTCAGCAATTCCGAACGCCTTGCATGATCCTGAGGCAGAATGCTTAATAGCTCGGTCAGGGAGAAGAGAACCCATCCGTTTCCGCGCCCCCATGGTATGCCTGTCGCCCGTCCTCGGACAAAATCATACACATGAGACATGATCTGCTGTTCAGGAATATAGAGATATTGACGGAACAACAGGAACTGATTAATGGCATCATCCCAATACGCCGTATTGCCCGTCAGCTGACCATAACGCATCAGGAATGGTGTGCTCATGTACAGATCATCACACCACATTGTTTCGTGGCGCATCTCTCCGCTTCCGCGAACACGATAAAAGGCCCCATCCTCCAGCCGTTCCTGCTCATCCGTAATGTAACGGGCAATCCGATCTGCCGTATCTCGCCCCCCGCGAATGTCCCCCAGTTCCATTGCAGCCAGGAGCGTTGATCCGAACGAACCACAATCATCCAGGCTGTCGATTGCTGACAACTGGTTGTTAATTCCTGCTGCACCGTAGGTTTCACGGTCCCATAGACCGTAACGGTCGAACGAAGTACTCAGGCCGATATGCTCCCGAACATACTGGATGCAATCGTCACGATTCAGCTCCTGGCCGATACGCAGAAGTCCAAGCAAGGTGACCCCCAGTGGATAATTCCATTTTCCGTAATGTGTATTTTCGAGATATGGGCGAACGCTCGTATCCGGCTGATCCACATGCCAGTATACACCTTTCGATCCATCATCATAAACAGTATCGGTCACGACAATATCTGTGGGTGGAGGTTCAGAACCCGGAGCAAATCTCCCGGTATACAGCCATACATCTGAAGTGCCCGCAACCGGATGCGGAGAACTCAATCTCCACCCATCCGAACCGGAGCCCCCGGGCGATTCCAGTGTGAATCCCCAATGGGTCTCCCCGGCCTTGGTTTCCCCTCGTGCCACCAGATCGGATAATCCATAGCGGCGAGGCAGTTCCACACGATAAGGTCCACTTTTGCCTGAGGTATATACTTCCTTACCATCCAGGTACAAATGCAGAGCACCTTCATGCTGACCTTGCAATATCACAGGAGATGATCCCGGCAATGTTACATCCAGCTTGGTCCACGCGTAGGCCACGGCTGGTTGTTCTGTACCAAAGATCCTCGCGAAAGAGCCGGCCTCCCGCTCTTCTGCTGTCCATTCTCTTCGTGGATACCAGGAAAGCCCTGTTTCTTCTTCCGTCATTCCGTCATGGGGAATCGAAGTTACAGGTTCATCAAGAGGCTCGGAATACAGCCAGCCTTCCTGACCTTGCCGATCCACTCCCGGAGTGAGGAAATGAAGCGGGAAATTTTTGAAGGAAGCGGTACCATAAATGCCGCCGAAGCCAACCTCTGTTTTGACAAAACAAAGCAAGACGTCATTCCAGCCAGCCTTCACAGAAATCGGAATCTGGGTTCTTCGCTCGGGAAATAGCTCCTGCAGCAGCTCGGATTTGAAGGCCTCTACTCCGTTCACATAAATCGTTACCGGACTGTAGCAGTTCAGACCCGTGTTTAGCGTAGTCTCCTGCTCGCTCCATAACTTGCCCCATACGTATACGTACTGCCCTGCACTCGCTTCTGGCCATTTTTCGTCCAGGTTCAGATCGTAACGGTAATCTCCCAGTCTGCGGAAACCTCCACGGTGGTAGGCCCGGAACAAAAAAGAATGTTTGGGATGATCGCCGATATAACGCTGGGCTACCGTCGTCAGAATATCCGGAATTGAATGATGCACCTTACCTGCAATCGACTCGTTTGCATGAAAATAGCGAATGATCATCAGCCCCTTCCCTATACCGTGATTCGTTCGGTTAAACGCAATGTCTCCCCTGCACGCACTTCAATGACCTGCTGATCTGCCGTGAACCAGACGGATATGGCCGACGGATTATGAATGATGGATCGGTCTGCTGAACATTCGAGTCGCTTGACCGCTTTCCAATAGGCAATGATCTCAACATTCGTCGCGTACCATATATCGTCCCTGCCGCCGATCTGCTCGCCAAACTGTTCAATAATCTCCCAATTGTCGTTGTCATTGAATTCATAACTGTGTCCCCAAACATAGAGCAGGAGCGGTGTACCCGTTTTGGAATGCTGGATAAAACGCTCGGCATGCGCTGCCAGGTCATTTTTATGATGACAGGTCGGATGCCATTCAAGCGGGCGTTCAGGCAGCGTATATCTGCCGTGGGATTCAACCGTCCGGGCATAGTCAAGGCCTAACCACTCCAGTTTGGTGCTTAATTCGCGATCAAACCCTCCATTGGGATAGGCCATTCCCCTCACCGGATAACCAACAAGCTGCTCCAGTGCTCGGCGATCCTCCATGATTTCTTCGTTCAACAGCTCATCCGGTACATAAGGCAATGTAGGATGAGTAACCGTGTGCACAGCCACTTCATGCCCTGCGTACAGTTCAGCGACTTCCTCCGGCTCAATTCGCCCCGGTTTCCCCAGCGTACCGGAGTTCAGATTGAAAGTGCCACGCAGTCCATAGCGATTCATAATATTCACCAGCCTCCGGTCGTGGACCACACCATCATCATAACTGAGCGTCAGTGCCTTCATCACACCGCCAGGATATCGATCAAACTGAATGCGATTCCCCATTTTGTATCTCATCCTCCTCACACTTTTTTCACACCGTTTCGTTCACCTTAAAATATCGAAAAACGCCTTGGCCTCCACGATTCGCAGATCGCGTATTTAGAGCAAATACCCCCATCTTCGCACCAACCCAGAGTGCGGTTGTCGCCGTAAACGGTGCACCAATGGGCTGGAAGTCTTCTCCGTCCTTACTCCAGCTAAACTGGCAGCGAGCGGGTTCCTCCAGTGAAAAGCGGAGATGAATGGTCCAACCGGTTTCCGGTGAACCATGCTCGCTCCAATCCAGTCCGGTTTCTTCCGATTCATCCGCATGCAAATGGTTGTCTGGCTGTTTGGCTCCGCGGAGCAGGGACAATCTGACTGCTCCAGTGTCCGTCTGAGACAGACTCAGGCAAGCATAATCATCACCAAAAACAATGAGCCCCGCTCGGTCACCCTCCTGCTTCGGCAAGAAGTTCAGCTTGGTTATTGCTTCAAAGGCGGAGGCAGGAAGCTTCTGCATAAGCAGCTGCGGAACGCCGAATAGAGATTGTATGCCTTCCGGGTAAGGATGCATATGTAATACAAGTCCCTTGTCTGGAACAACCTCTGCCCATTCGGGACGGGAGTTGGCCTGCCACTGCCACTGGACTCCTATGCGATCATTTTGGAAATTATCTGAAACATCAGGCACAGTAATCGGGTAGGCAGCACCCACATCCGGTTTGGTGTACACATCCACAGGCTCACCTGTTCCATTTCCTTCACGGTCTACACCAATGACAGGCCATCCGTCTTCGTTCCACTTCATGGGCTGAAGATGAACGATTCGGCCATATGCATCCCGATCCTGAAAATGAATGAACCATGACTCTCCTGACTCCAGTTCCACGTATCCCCCCTGATGAGGACCATTAACATCGGAACCTCCCTGATGCATAACAATCCGGTCCTCATAAGGGCCAAACACCTGCTTGGAACGCAAAACCGTTTGCCATCCAGGCTTCACACCCCCGGCGGGGGCAAAGATGTAGTAGTACCCGTCCCGCTTATAAAACTTCGGTCCCTCAATCGTAGGGTGATGAGCTGTACCGTCAAAAACAATCTGCCCTTCATCCAGGAGTCTGCTTCCATCCGGAGCCATGCGGCACACCTTAATCTTGCTTTTTATGCCAGCGCGGCTCTTAGCAAAGGCGTGAACCAAATAGGCTTGACCATCTTCATCCCAGAACGGGCAAGGATCAATCCACCCCTTCACCTCATGGACCAGATGAAGAGGCGACCATTCGCCCTCGGGATGATCGGCCGTTGTCAAGAAGATGCCTTCATCCGGCGTGCTGAAGAAAATCCAGTACTTCCCGTCATGATACCGGATGCTTGGTGCCCATACACCCTTGCCATGAAGCGGTACATCATACCCTGCCAGATCCAGTCGCTGAATGGCGTACTGCACCAGTTTCCAGTTCACCAGATCCTTCGAATGCAAAATGGGCAGCCCGGGTATGTGCGAGAAACTTGAAGCGGTCATATAAAAATCTTCGCCGACACGAATGACGTCAGGGTCAGAATAATCGGCATGCAATATGGGGTTGCGATACGTCCCGTCTCCCTGATCTGCGACCCAGACGGGTGCCATTTTTTCCTGTCCTGATTGGGTTGTACTCATATGCTCCTCCTCCATATTTCCAAATTTATTCTTCAACTAATCCAATACCAGTCTCATGCAAACTATGGCTATCCGAATCAAAATAGGTACCTTCGAGCAGACCAATTAACGTATTGGTGATGCGTACCTCGATCTCGTTGTCTCCTGAACGGAGCCATGAAGTTTCTCCACTCCAGCGATACGGAGACCAGCATCGTACGCCAAGGCTATGGCCGTTGACCAGAACCTCTGCCACATCCTGCACAAGCCATTCACTGAATTCGAGTTCAAAGAATTCGGCATCCGCATCAGGCTGATCCAGCCAGAAGCTGCGTTTATAGCTCATCTCTCCTGCATAATACGGATACAGGGGCTGTGGCTCAGGTGTGATCCGAATGGCCGTATCCGGCTCACGTACCAAGGAGACCATCCCTTCGTGATGAAACTCCACGCCAAACCGTCCCTGCAAATACAGTGGATCGAGGATTCCTTCCTCATCCTTCGTGACCTGTACCGTAATCGTTATTTCATTCAAACCTGTGCGCAGCCACTCATTGATATCACAGCCAATGTTGGTATAATCTGTGATCTCAACGGACTCGAAATGATCAGGACCAATTGTTTTGCCGTTGACCTCCATGATCCATGTCCCTGCTATGGCTGAACGATCCATAAATATGCTGCACTCGGGCAAAGCCGTTCCCAGTTCAAAAGCTGTGGTGTACCGGCATTGAATCGGATAGGCAATTGCCGCTTTCTTCGGTGTGCCAAATACTTGATTAAACTGAACAGGCAGGTGATGATGTCCCGACAATTCAGCCGCTTGATCGATAAAAGGCTTCACGCCTGCATGCTTGTTTTCCAAAACCACACCATTGTCATTCGTTGCCGTAAGACGGAACTGTCCAATCCGAAGGGTATTGGGCTGAATGGTTTCCAGTCGCCATGGCCCTTCTACAGGTATAATAATGGGTTCAGATGGCCTATCTACAGCAGCCGGGCTCAATGATGCAGCCACTCCGGTCTTGCCTATAGCAACGAAAGTATCCTCAGAAGATTTTGCTTGCAAAGTCAGCCGCACAGCATGTGCCTCATACCCAGCAAACTCGAGTGAAATACACCATTCACCGCCGCTGCTGGTTAACGGCAAGACTTCACGTTCTCCTGTCTCCAGATCAAGCCGCTCAGCCAGCACACGTTGATCCGATGAGATATCCGTATGGCTCCATAACCGCTTGGCAACAACCTTCAATTGTCCCTTTAATTGCCGACCCTCCTGGTTGGACAGGAACACCATATATTCACCATCCGATAATTGGCGGGTCTGCATTAACAAGGAAGCACTCTCTTCCTCCATAATCCAACAGATAGGCTCTGGCAGCACCTGGTCCAGCAGCAGCGAGATCAATTCAAGTGTTGAATCATCCCCCTGACCTGCACCAACCGGAAGGAAGTAGGCTTCCCCCTCCCCTTGCTGCCACATTAATTCACTGCTGCCTTGCCTTGTTTCCCGGGAATGACCCCAATACTCTTCCTCGGGTTGATCCCCTGCACCGAAGAAGTTCGCTGCTTCATTGCCTACTGGACTTCCTTCCTGAATTGCGATGTACGGAGGCAGTCCGACTGATATGACGGTTCCTCCTTGCTCAGCAAAACGTCTAACCTGCTTCCAGGCATCTGCCTCCAGGTTCAGCATCGGCGGAAGGATGAGTACTTCGTACCTGGCAGCGCCAATCCGAATCGTTCCATCCGCAAGTTCGGCTTCAGCCAGCAGCTCAGGGTCCAGATGGTCATAGTCACGTCTGTTCTCTAGCAGATGTACACCAATTCGCATCCAATCATTCGTAAGCCGCTCCAGTTTCGCCCGTTCGGCTTCATCCTCACCGCTGTATTCAAACCCGTGCAGGGGATTGCCCATCAGGCTCCAGAATGTCGTCGTCGGATCAAGAACGGCAATCCGAATATCGGCTGTCCCCGTGCTCATGAGATAACTTATTCGTCCCGTGTAATCTCCAAGCTGGCGGAAATGCTTCCAGTATGGATTCTGCAGAAACTGGGATGGCGGTGCATCATGCTTCGTTAACCCGCCAATCGTATAGAAAAAAGCATGGAAATTATAGAAATTCGTGCCCATGGCTGCCATCCGGTCAATCATCCATTTGGCATCCTGCAGCGTCATCGACCAGCCCACACTATGAAAACACTCGATCAAATTGCGGCTGCGTCCCAGCTGTCTCGCCAGTGAGCTGACCATCTTCGGATTGTCACGCATTCTTTTGCCGTACCGTTCCAGAATCCAGGATAAGGGGCGCCCAATCTTCTCATGTGCGGAGTCTCCCCCGGGCATATGGCTGAACAACTGAGTCGTCATCCGTACGCCAGGAACCTCTGCGGCATACTGGATTCCCGCATTCTCGCACCAGTCATGCACCTGCTGATGGTATGACTCCCTGAGAAGCAGATGCAGCGATTGATAATAGTCATACCGAATACGGGCCGAGTCCGGAACATCGCCGTATAACAGGGCAGGAAGCGAATCAATGAGACTATATCCACAGCGTTCGCGGAAATATGCAGGCAGCTGAGGAGACCAGGGAATACGTCCGAGCGGCGCAATTTCATCCGAAAACATGCCTTTGATAACGCTGTCAAAATGAGTTCCAACAGCCTCCGCATATCGGTCATGTGTCAGTTCAATAAAACGGCTCATCGCTTCCCTGTGGCACGGGTCAACAAAATGGCCGTAATATTTGAAATCATCCATCTCCACTTCCTGAAACAGGATTACATCCCAATTCCCTGCCGGGGGATCCCACGCCAGGCGGAAGGCCGTCCGATATGTAAAAAATCGCTTGCGATTATACGTTGTCAGGCCCGTCTCCTGATAGACCTGATCGGTTTGGATATTGCCGATGTTGTGCCGCAAATCAATAGACTCATCCCATAACCGGTTACCCTCTGTGTCTCTCGGAATGGCTCTGGCGAGCAAAATTCGTCCCCACGGCAACTCATGGTTCACAGCTTCTCCGCCCTGCACATGCAGCTGATGATGCACAAGCTGGCGCTGCTTGGCTTCAGGGAAATCTAGGGTGACTTCACCGCCTGCCATGCCGCTAGGATAGGGGTATTCGTCATACAGCCATACTTGCATGCCACAGGTCTCGGCTGCTTCCACCGCAATCCGGACCTTGTCAAACCAAGCATCCGACAGATAGGGAATCTGCAGCCCCTGACGCGGACAGATGAAAAAACCGCCCACACCCTGTGCTGACATTTCATTCACTTGCCGTTTGATCTGCTCTTCCTCCATATCCCCATTCCAAAACCAGAAGGGATGAATCCGGTACTGCGCGGCGGGATTCACAAATGCCTCCCCGTTCCACATGTCGCTTTCCTCCCTGTTAGAAAGAGTGTTATCATTTTCCATTATGGTTCATTTGTGTTCATGTACGTTTGTTTGGCTATGATTATACCTTAAAAAATGCGGTTAGGGAGCCTGTAAATACAAAATGTTTTAAAAAATTGATATAGATGGAAATGCCCGACAGCTTCTGTTGTACTTACGTACGCTGCCGGGCTCTGGAATTCTTCTACTTCAATGCAGCGTACAGTTCGTTGATTTCCTTCACGTACTCATCACCGCCACTGCTCTTCCACAGTGTGATTGCATCCTGGAATCCCTTCTCATCAATCTGTCCCACGATGAATTTGATACGGGCATCGTTGATGATGTTATCCAGCTGGGGTCCTTTCTGTGCATAAATGTCAGAGATCAACGGCTCACCCGGATTCGGAACAACGATCTCCTCGTTGGCCTTTTGTACCTCTGCCACCTTCTCACGAACCGGCGTCGGCTCAACCCGGAAGGCGCGGTCTTCCGGAAGGAACATCAATATTTGGTTCAGACCCTGCAGATCTCGCAGTGCAAGCTTGTCGGTGGTTGGAACGACATAGTCCCCTTTTTTCTCATATTGTTTACCTTCCAGACCATTGGACAGCAAAGCCTGGAGCTCCGGCTCGTTCAATTGATCCAGGAATGTGAGCACCTTTTTCAGATCTTCTTCCGTTTTCACACCACTTTTGGAGACGGCAATCATACCGGAGTAGCCTGAGGTAGGCATGTCACGCAGCCCTTTGGGCCCTTCCACCGCCTGAAGCACATCCACTCGCCCTGTTGCCGATGGGTCCTTCTCCAGAATTTTCTGGTCCATCCGCTGTGCGTTATCCGCTACATCGATCATGACACCCGCCTGCCCGTTGACAAACGGATCAGGCAGCTTGGTCGCATCCATTACGGCAAAGTCCTTGTTGACCAAACCTTCGCTATAAATCTGACGGAAAAATTTCAGTGCTTCCATATACTCAGGCGTTTCATGTGCTGGAATCAATTTACCGCTGCCATCATCGCCCCATTTGTTGGGTGCACCAAACCAGATTTGCATATTGTCCCACGGCCCGTTAAATTTGCTCGCTACCAAACCGTACGTATCATCCTTGCCGTTGCCATCCGGGTCATCTGTAGTGAATGCTTTCAGCACATTGTAAAGATCGTCCAAATTTTTGGGTTCTTCCAGACCCAGGTTTTCCAGCCAATCCTTCCGGATCGTTATCCCGTTCCGTCCCAGCGGTCTTCCACGATAGATGCCGTAGGTTTTTCCATCAATGGAAGCATTGTTCGTAATAATTTCGTTCATCTGGCTCAAGTTCGGGTAGTCTTTCAGATAAGGCCCCAGCTCCCAGAAAGCCCCGGTACGTGCAGCGTTAATGAAACTTGGCGATTTCCCGAGCACGACCATCACATCGGGCAGCTTGCCGGAGGCCAGAGTAATGTTGAATTTGTCCTCATAGGAGCTGCTCGGTACCCATTGCAGATTCACATCCACTTTGGTTAATTCCTCAAGTTTCTGGATTACTGGACTGTTTTCAGGCGGATTTTCGGCTTCAAAATTCGGAAGCATGATCGTAATCTGATCGGTTCCACCTGCAGCCGCTTCGCCCGTATCGTTGGTTTTGTCCGTGGAGCAAGCTCCCAGAACCGTGCTCAGTAACAATGTTGCCGAAAGTACAAGTGCTGTTTTTTTGATTCCCGCTTTTTGTCCCATACGTTCTCCCCCTTGGCTTTTAGCCTTTGATTGAGCCTAACATGACACCTTTGGCAAAATGCTTTTGCAAAAACGGATACACGAGCAAAATCGGAATGGTACCTACCACGATGACGGCCATTTTAATGGACTGTTCCGGTGGCTGCACAAAATTGGGATCCATATTGGCCATATCCCCAACGCTTGCCTGCGAGAGCAGAACAATCTGCCTCAGCATCACCTGCAGCGGCCATTTGTCACTGTCAGAAATGTACAGGAGTGCCGAGAAGAAGTTATTCCAATGCCCTACGGCATAAAATAACGCAAACGTGGCAATCACCGGTTTGGATAATGGCAGAACAATTCGCCAGAGTACCCCGAGATCCGAGCAACCGTCGATACGGGCCGCTTCCTCCAGCCCGGGCGGCATTTGCTGAAAAAAGTTTTTGACAACAATTAAATTAAAAGCGCTGATTGCGCCAGGAAGCATGAGGGCCCAGTAAGAATCAAGCAATCCTAGTCCACGGATGACGAGATACGTCGGAATCATTCCTCCGCCGAACAGCATGGAGAAGATCACCATGTTCATCATGACGTTGCGTCCCCAGAAGTCACTTCTGGATAGCGGATAAGCCATCGTTAGCGTGAAGAACAGATTGACCAGCGTGCCTGCTACCGTCACAAATACAGAGACGCCAATACTGCGGAAGATGGTAGACGAAGAAAAAATGTACTCATACGCGCTGAAGGAGAAAACTTTCGGAATGAGAAAGAAACTGCGTTCCGTAATCTCGGCTTCGGTTGCGAACGAATTCCCTATAATATACAGGAAAGGAAGGACAGTCAGTATGCCCAGAATACCCAGCATGACGTAATTGAAAATATCAAATACTTTGCCGGCAGGGCTGTTGTATAGACGGCTGTTCATGGGCTTTCCTCCTTATGAATTCATGCAGAATGCCTGCTTAATAAATCCCCGGATGACCAAATTTTTTGGCAAGTTTATTGCTGCCGAGCACCAGGATGATACCCACGACCGATTTGAATAATCCTACTGCGGTACTGTAGCTGAATGCCCCTTGCGTAATCCCTACCGTATAGACATAGGTATCAAATACATCGGCCACGTCCCGGTTAAGTGAGTTGGTCATCAGATAAATCTGTTCAAATCCCGTATCCAAAAAGTTCCCCAGTCTGAGAATAAGCAGAATAACAATGGTTGTGCGGATCGCCGGCAGCGTAATGTGCCACATGCGTCGCAATCGTCCGGCACCATCCACAATGGAGGCCTCATACTGCTCGGTATCCACGCCTGCGAGTGCGGCCAGGAAGATAATCGTTCCCCAGCCCATCTCCTTCCACATCATCTGAATGATAATAAGTGGACGAAACGAACCCGGACTGGATAGTACATCTATGGGCTTTCCAGTTATCCAGGCAATCAGGTCGTACAGTACCCCGCCTTGAGGGGTCAGAAAGACGTATGTGATGCTGGCGATAATCACCATCGACACGAAATGAGGTACATACACCAACGTTTGAATCGTTCTTTTGAAGAACGCGACCCTGATTTCATTTAATAAAAGGGCAATAATGATCGGTGCCGGGAAAAAGAATATGAGATCATATATGGCAAGGACCAGCGTGTTACGCAGTAACCGGAAAAAGTCCGGATTGGAGAAAAAGGTTGTAAAGTTCTCCATGCCCACCCATTCACTGTTCTTAATACCGAGAAAAGGCTGATAGTCCTGAAAGGCAATGACAATTCCCCACATGGGCAAATATTTAAAGATAACAAAGTACAGAAATCCGGGAAGCACAAGCACGTACAGCCATTTGTTCCGCTTGATCTGCCTCTTCCAGTTGGACTCCCGCTTCATCGGCATGGTGGCCATATCTGCCTGGGCTGCCGCTGCGGTATTTCCATTCCATTTGGTCTTCCCGTTCATAATCTCTCCCCTCCCTTATTTATGTAAGCGTTATCAACTGAGCTTGTAATTCAGACTATACAGAGCCCCCTTTTCCGGCAACCTTCATTTTTTGCTTACGTACTGGGCGAGGCCACAAAGCCCGCTATGACGCCACTTATGCTTCGATTTGGACATTTTGCGCAAACCCCATTGTACATTTTTGCAGCCTTATCCTTCTTTGTTTTCATCCTTCTCCACAAGAAAAACCGGAATCCGATGGTTCGGATCCCGGTGAGACAGCAAGGTGGCAAATAGGTCATTTGCCAAACCACTGATCCCGATACTGGCTTGGCGTTACGCCCTCCTGTT
This sequence comes from Paenibacillus sp. 7516, assembly GCF_002272715.1. Classification (NCBI taxonomy): domain Bacteria; kingdom Bacillati; phylum Bacillota; class Bacilli; order Caryophanales; family Paenibacillaceae; genus Paenibacillus; species Paenibacillus sp. 7516. The sequence continues at coordinate 6,793 of NZ_NPBI01000042.1, read as the reverse complement.
TTTTGAAGATTCGATTAAAATAGCTGTGCTGATAACCAACAGCAGCTGCAATGTCATTAATTTTCATGGTTGTCTCACGCAGCAGCTGTTTGGCGGCCTCCATTCGGACCTTTGTCAAATAATCAATAAAGTTCATGCCTGTTACTTGCTTGAAGGCTTTGCTGAGCGCATAGGGTGTCATCTGTTCTGCATCTGCGCAGCCTTCCAAGGAGATTTCGTTACGATAATGCTCGTCCATATACAGCATCGTCCGTTCCACCACCTGTTTCAGCGGCTCCTGCGATCGCATCTCGATTTCCTGTATATAGGGCACCAGTACCTTACTCATCATCCACTGCTTCATCTGTGCAGGTTCGCGGATTGCAGACAATCGCTCATACATATTGCTGCCTCCGAACAGCTTATAAGGTGTTACCCCCGTCTGCAGCATCATATGCTGAACACTTCCGAGCAGCTGCAGCATCATCTGCTGCACCTGGAACTCGGTACTGCCCGTCCGGGCGATTTCGCCCATAAATTGTTCCAGCACCCGATCCGCTTCCTCCTGCTTGCCGAGCCTGATTGCCTGAATCATCTCGCGTTCCAAGCCCAGCGGATAAGCGGCTTCTTCCGCTCTCCGAAAACACTGCTCATCTTCCAGATCGAGTATCTGACTCCCTTCCTCTATGCTGCGGTATGCAACCGCCTGTTCCATCTCAACAAAGATGCCGGGCAGCTCATGCAAGGAATCAGCGGAGTGACTAATCATGACCGTGACATTCATCTTAAGCGTCCGCCCAATAACCTCTACCAATTCCTGACTCCAGAGCAATGCCTGCGGCTTGAGCTGTTCATCCTTCGGTGCAATGACAAGCATGGCTGAAGAGAGGTCATGAAAGTTCATCATGCTGACTTGGTTAAAATAGCTTTTGGCAACCTCTTCAATAATGTTTACAGCCGCAAAGGTCACCAGGCCGGTATCCTGGCTTCCAAATCGTCCCTGCAGCCGGGCATAACCCGTAAAATACATTTGCAGCAGCAAATATTGCTGGCCCTCCACTTCGAATCCAAGATTCTTCATGCGTTTCTGGAGGTCTTCCTCGTTGTAGGCATATAAGTGTCCTTGAACCAGCTGCAGTACAAAACTGTCACGCAAATGCGGCAGCTGCTCCTGCAATTGACGGTGTGCAGTAAGACTCCGGGAAGTCAGCTCATTCCACTGCTGTTCCAGCAGCTGGAATTCGTCCAGCCTCGGATTGGCCTGAGCCTCATGTTTGCCTGGTGACAGTAGATGAAGCATTCTCTCCACAGGGGAGTAAATCCGCCGGGAAGCAAGCCAGGATAACATGAGCCCCAGCAGCAGGCTGCCTGCGCTCGCAATGACAATAATTTTGGATACCAGCTTCACCGGTGATGTCACAGATGTCAGCGGTGCAGCGGAGACATAGGTCCAGTCGGAATCAATTCGGCTTAAGGAGCCGTATGATACGGAGTAGGTCTGATCTTCATATTTGAACAAAAAAGACGTGCTGTCCGCATGCTGTGCAACCTCTTCCTTAAGCTGCTGTTCAAAGGCTGAATTCTGCCGCCCCCCTCCCGGATTACCGGTGACCAGCGTATTGCCTTCCTGATCCATAAGAAAGGTTAAGCCTTCGTCATAAGGAGTAAGCGTTTTCAACAAATTGGCGACTTTCTCATTGTCCAGGGTAATGATGAGTGCACCGAACGGATTATTATGTTCTCCCGGAATTTTATGTACCAGAACCAGCGCGTTGCCTGCATCGGTATGCAGCAGGCTGCTCTTCATGGTAGCTGCTGGTTCAATGCTTCCGCTGGATACCCAGTCTGTCCAGTACACATGATTGCCCATGGCTAGGTAACGGTCATAGGCTTTTATTTTCGCATCATCTAATAATTCGTTATACTCCCGGTTAAACAGAATCGGCTTCGGTTCCTGCAAATACAGCTGTGCAGACTTAATTAGGGGATGTGACCCTTCCAGTACATATAAAGTGGTGACGATCTCCTGCGTTTCATTAAAATAATAGACAAAGTCCAAGGTTCGCAGTGCATTGCCAAACCTTGGTTCAAAGGCCCAATGCGACAGGGTCATCTCCAGGTAGGCCAACTGGTCGTCCACATTGCGCGCCCGATTCTCGATCTGGTTTTGATGCATGCGATTGAATTCATTTTCCATTCTGCCAACAACCAGCTGGTACATCACAATTCCTGTAATCAATCCGGGGATGCTGGCAATGAGCAAAATAATCATCAGGCTATTCCGGTAAAAACGTCCTTTATGGCGTCCAGGAGTAAATCTGGGCAAACGTGCCAATCGACCTGGCGGCCTCTCACTTTTAGTCGTTTCCATCATCATTCACCTGCCTGCTTGCATGTGGTCTGACTATCATGGGAACTTCCCCAACTCCCCTGCTGAGAAAATATGGATGAACTCCGTTTCCTGTATTATACTCACAATTTCCGGCGGAATGGAACGGTACACAGCCGATCATTTTTTAACCAATGTTTTATTAAGATGCCAAAATGGATTACAATAGGATAAAGCAAAACATGAAGGAGGCTTTATTTAATGAAAGAACAGACTTATTTTCAGCAGAATAGAGAAAAACACTTGGCAGAACTGAATGAATGGCTGTCCATTCCCAGCATTTCGGCCATTTCAGCTCATAAAGAGGATATTAACCGTGCTGCACAATGGGCGGCAGATGCACTGACACGTGCAGGCATGGAAAATGTAGAGGTTATTCAAACCGCTGGACATCCGATTGTCTATGCAGACCACCTGCATGCTCCTGGCAAACCAACAGCGCTGATCTATGGACACTATGACGTACAACCTGTCGATCCGCTTAACCTGTGGGAAACGCCTCCCTTCGAACCTACTGTTCGGGACGGAAAACTGTTCGCACGTGGGGCAACAGATGACAAAGGACAGATCTTCTTACATATTAAAGCAGTAGAAGCCTTGCTCGCTGAAAACAAGGAACTTCCAGTTAACGTGAAGTTCTGTATCGAAGGCGAAGAGGAAATCTCCAGCCCGAACCTGCCGATCTATCTGAATGACAATACGGACAAGCTTCGTGCAGACATGGTATTGATCTCCGATACTTCCCTGCTCGAAAAAGGAAAACCGGCGATCTCCACAGGCCTGCGCGGTCTTTGCTCGCTCGAGGTAGATCTGAATACAGCCAACACCGACCTGCACTCCGGCTCCTTCGGCGGTGGTGTACCGAACGCACTGCATGCCCTCGTATCCCTGCTCGCTTCGCTGCATGATGAGCAAGGCCGCGTGAGCGTGGATGGTTTCTATGATGGCGTTCTCCCCCTCTCTCCGGAAATGAGAGAAGAGTTCGTGAAGCAAGGCTTCAATGAAGAGCAGCTTCGCCAGGATCTTGGACTGGAGCAACTGTACGGTGAGGAAGGCTACTCGTTCGTGGAACGTGTTGGCGCACGTCCAACATTGGAGCTGAACGGTGTATGGGGCGGCTTCCAGGGTGAAGGTACCAAAACCGTCATTCCAAAAGAGGCTCATGCCAAAATTACATGCCGCCTTGTTGCCGACCAAGACCCGCAACAGGTACTGGACCGCATTGAAGCACACCTGCGTGCACACGTACAGCCAGGGGCCACGCTGCATGTGAAACAAATCGAGAAAGCCTTTGCGTTCAATACCGATCCAACTGATCCGATCCTGCAAAAAGCGGCTGACGCTTACGAGCAGGTGTATGGCGTTCGTGCCCTGTTTACCAAAGATGGCGGTTCCATCCCAATCGTTGAGAAGCTCTCCCGTGTACTTGGCGTACCTGCCGTGATGATGGGCTTTGGTTTGCCGGACGAGAACCTGCACGCACCGAATGAACACTTCAACCTGGAGAACTTTGATAAAGGATTGTTGACGATTGTACAATTTTTGAAGAGCTTGTAAAGTTAAAAAACTCGTTACACGTGGGACACTACGCTGGGAGAACAAGCTTCCGATCGCTGTTATCCCCGGATTTCTTTGATCCCCTTTTTTTAAAGGGAGAAATTCCGGTGATAAACGCGAACGCTCCGCTTCTTCAGCTTTTTTCTCCCCGCTCCGTTAATCGTGTAAATAGTTATCCAACTTAAATATAGGTAGAGGAATCACAAATAAGAGCGATAGCCCTTACGGCTGTCGCTTTTATTTGAATCGATTTCGTTCCCTTCACTACTTTTCAGAACGGCCCTAAACTTATTTTACGATTGAGGCTATCTTTAGATGTGAATAGAGGTTAAATGCAATTAAAAAGAAGAGTGTCCCGTTTGATTTATGACGGGATACTCTTTTTGTCGTTAGGATTGTTGCAATACAAAAGAGAGACTCCCCTCGGGGGAAGTCTCTCTTGGTTTACATCACTTATGTTCTAAACGTCGTAAATCTTAGCATATGCACCATCTGCGTCAGATGAGTAATCTCCTTCTGAACGTTGGACGTATCCGTCCCCGCCATCACCTGATTGGCCCGCAGTGTTTTACGGGTATTCAGCATGCCATCGATCAATTTCATGACGGTGTTTCGTCCACGATGATCGACAATCATATATTTTTTGCGTGCATCCAGCTCTACCCATACGATATTGCGGAATGAGTTAAACAGGTGTCTGCGGTACTGCTCCATATCGGCTTCATTGTAATGCTCACCATAAAAGGCATAATATCCGTGCACGTGCAGCTTTTCCGCCAGCTCTGTGAGGAATGGATCGAAGTCGAGCATAGCGTTACGTTCCATGTTTCACGCCTCCGTTATGCGTGATCCGCAGATCCCGTCTTTTTTTGAGTCTATTTTAACACAGTCGCTGGCATTTTGCGCAATAGCTATGATTTTGACAAAAATACTACCTCCGGCCAAAGAGGAATCCCGTGCATAATGCTGAACGATGCGCTCCCAATCGACATATAGTGTTCCAGCGCATTCTGTTTTTCAAATGGAAGGGAGAGTACCGATGATTGTACACGTGTATTGCATATGCTGGAACGAAGAAAAAATGCTGCCATTTTTTTTCCGCCACTATGACGACATCGCGGATCAATATTTCGTCTTCGATAACGGTTCGACTGATCAATCCCTCGCAATGTTGAAATCCCACCCCAAGGTGACTCTTGAACACTTTGATATCCAGGACAACTCGCTCATACGGTCCGCGCAGCATCTATTCAACCACTTCTGGAAAGCAAGCAGAAATAAGGCTGACTGGATTATTGTCTGCGACATTGATGAACATCTCTATCATCCAAATCTCAAACAATACCTCCAGCAATGTACCTCGCAAGGCATTACTCTAGTTGTTCCCCAAGGATATCAAATGATATCTGATTCCTTTCCTGAAGAAGGTAAAACGTTATGCCGATCCGTACGAACAGGAGTAAGGAGTACTCTGTTTGACAAGCCTCAAATCTTTAATCCGAATGCTATCCAAGAGATGGACTTCGGGCCCGGGCGACATCAAGCTGCGCCTGCCGGAGAAATCATCCGGCCTCACTCGAGTGAGGTGCTGCTTCTGCACTACAAGTATCTGGGCCTAGAATACTTGAGCTCGCGCTACTCCACTCTGAAGCAGGGACTTCGTGAAGATGACACCGCTAATCGCTGGGGTTTTCATTACTTATGGGATGAAGCGGAAAAACGCCGTCAATTCGAAGTTCTGAAGAACCAATCCGTAATTGTACTGTAACTTAATGGGTAGAAAAACTGTCGTCGCCTTAAGAAACGGAATACGATAAAAAATATTCCAAAATTACTCTCTTAATCTTCCAAGTAAACCCTGTTCAAATCAAATATGAAGGAGGTTGATGCTCCATGGCTATTCTATCATCAGGACCAATTGAAAATAATCTTGTTGCAGGCACAAGGCCGGTTCAGCAAATTACTGTCATTTTAACCAACAGAGATGCAGATAACTCCGCAACAGTTCTGATTCAGGGCTATTCTTTGCTCGGTGTACGAATGCTGTATGTGCTTGAGGAAATTTCGCTGGCACCCGATGTGGTTATAACCAAAAATTATGCTGCAAATACGAATGAATACGAATTTGTTTTTACGACAAGCGGGCCTGCCGAAGGGCTTGTCGAAATTTCGATGTGGGGTCAGGACGGTGCAGGTAATCTTGTCAATGCACAACGCATTGTGGCGGATGAGCAGTTGGAGAATTAAGGGAAAATCAGCAAATGAACAGAGGCAAACTTACAAACGCAACATATCAATGAATCATAGTTTATAGAGAACTTGTTCTTTTCAGAACGATGTTCACAAACTTTTAGAAGGAGGTGCTTAGGTATGGCTGTTCTTTCAACCGGTCCCATTGCCAATGCTCCAGTTAACGGAGTGAGACCCACGCAGACTGTCACCGTTCTTATCGATAACCCTAACCAGGTAAGCTCCGCTAACGTATTGATCCAGGGCTACTTTCTGTCCGGCACCAGGGTACTGTATGTACTGGAAAACAGAACACTCGCTCCCAATACAGATGTGAACCTCACTTTTTTCGCCAATCTCGATGCATTCGAATATGTGTTTACGGTAACCGGTCCGGCAGAGAATGACATCCAGATTTCCGTTTGGGGGAAAAATGCAAGCGGACAATTGGTGCCAGCCCACCGTCTCGTGTCCGATGAGCTCCTGGGTTCCAGTGTTGGACCTCAGGGTGATCAAGGGCCCCAGGGTACTCAAGGACCTCTGGGTAACCAAGGGCCTCAAGGTACTCAGGGACCTCAAGGTACTCAAGGACCTCTGGGTAACCAAGGACCTCAAGGTACTCAAGGACCTCAAGGTACT
>NZ_NPBI01000041.1:0-114563 GCF_002272715.1 Paenibacillus sp. 7516 | reverse complement strand
AAAGAACCACTGCCGATGATATTCGGTGGTGGTTTTTATTTTATATTAGGATCAGTCGTCAGATTGAGTACTCGTATAGTTCTAGAAGAAGGTACTATTCTATTTGAATAGTGCCTTCTTTCTTATGGATTTGTAAGAACATTTGTAGATAGGATTAAATAGTTAAATTTATTCGTTTACAATTTTACTTAAGAGGTGGAAACACCTCGTGTCCCTCTATCACTTCTTATATGTTTAAGACCAGTTAGCAGCCTGAGGCTCTTTTTTCTTGCGGAGATTGAGCAATTGGAAACGTTTGATGCGCTCCTTTTTCTGATTCTCTAATAATTGTTTAACGCCTCTAATCAGAAGCCGATATCTTAATTCATCATCATGCCCAAGCTTATGCATTTCTTCGAAGTATGCCTTGTCCATTCGTTCATGCACCATCCAATCAGGTTAATCATTCAACTGTACCATAGCGATCTATACAAATTTTGAACAAGTATGGCCTCTCATCATAAGGGAAGGCTGCAATTACATAAAAAATGAATGAACAACGAATTAGCAAGTATTGCGACCGAATAATAACGCTGCAGTGCAAACTATAATCAGGGTTACAAATAAGGAGACAGTTAAATTACTGGTGATAGTAACTGGAGGAATTCACAATCGCATTCAGCAACCTTTCAGCCGAATTTAACGCTAGCATCATCTGGTAGGGATATAGTGGATAGAGAAAGAGAGGCGAATGATGATGAATATATCTTCAACAGCAAGTTCAGCAACATCGTACATATCCACATCCTCAAGTTCTGCTAATACCAGTACACTGGAGAAACAAAAGGCGCAGCTAGAAGCGGAACTCCAGAAAATATCGTCCAGCAAGGATGATGAAAAGACGAAAGAAACCAAAACCAAGCAGCTGCAGCTGCAGATCAAACAAATTGAAGCACAAATTACTGGACAGAGCTCCCAAGGAGGCGGGGCAACAAACGGTACCACAGGCTCTAAAGAAGTTCCTCCAGCTCAACCACCTTCCACAGGGATGAACGTTGCTACGGCCAAAGAAATTGCGAACGCAACAACGGACAGCAATGGCAGGTTCGATATTCGAATATAGTTGGGGAAAGTGGGTTAATCCCAAAATTAAATTAATTAATTGGCTTTCTATGACATTCAACTGAATATGGTATGGAGGCAAGGACCTGTCTAATCCATGGATTAGGCAGGTCTTTTTAAGTGTAAAGTTAAATTCTACTCAATCGTCAGACTATGAATCCTCTCCGAAACAGTACGTTTTCTATAATAAACAGCGATGGTCACAAGAACAAGCATCTCAGAGAGAGGGACAGCAAGCCAGACACCTGTTACGCCCCAGAAAGATGGAAGGACTGCAATGAATGCAATCATGATGATCATCTCACGTGCAGCTGTGATCCAGATTGCCATTTTGGCATTCCCCACCGATTGGAAATAGGTGCTCATGACAAAATTGATCCCCATAAACAGGTAGGCAAAAGTAAATATTCTTAAACCGTACACAGCATTGCTTGTGACACTCTCGCTGAAGCTTCCGAAGATCTGAACGAAGTAAGGTGCTCCCAATTGCACAACAAGCAGCAGTATGACACCACAGGCCAGAGCCGTTCTGGAGGCTATGCGAATGGTATGTTTTTCACGCGCCGTCTGTTTGGCTCCATGATAGTAACTAACCAGAGGTTGGGCAGCAGAAGCCAGACCCAGAAAAGCGAGCAAAACAACACCATGGATATAATTCAGTACCGTAAAGGATGCTACACCATCCGTACCTGCAATCCGGCCCAGTGAGATATTGTGTGAGATGGAGAAGACAGACATGCCGAGTTCAGCAAGAAAGCTGGGAAAACCAATAAGAACAATGGTTCCGAGCAGTTTGGTATTCCATTTGAACCGAGTGAAGACAAGATTATTGGATTTTTTGAAAAAGTGAGACAACAGGACAAGCAGGGCTAGGGATGCCGAGACGATTGTACCGATGGCCACACCTTGCACACCCCATTCGAGTACATATAGAGTCATATAATTAAGAACGATATTAGCTACGGCAAATGTGATCTGTGCGTACATGGAGGTGTTGGGATCACCGTCGTTACGGACAAAGATAGTCAGGGCATTTTCAATGGTGAAGACAAACCCGAACAACAGCATGATGTTTATATAGTCTGCGGCATATGGGAACGTTTCTGCATTGGCGCCCAAAGCATAAACCAGTTGGTCCTTGAACGTGAACGCGGTATATCCTATAGCCATCGTAATTAACAGAATAATCGTGATTGATTTTGTGAATATTTGTTTGGCCGTGGTCATATCCCTTTGACCCATATAGTTGGAATACAGGGTAGCTCCGCCCATGCCGATCCATAACGACATTGCTACGAAAAGGGTGTATACCGGTGAAGCAATACCAATTCCGGCGAGCGCAGTGGATCCAAGTTTGTGCCCTACCATAATGCCATCAATAATAAAATTAAAAGCAATGACCAGCATCCCAAGTATGGATGGCACAAGGTAGCTTACAAAAGCTTTTCCTACGGATTGCCTTTCGAGGGGATGCGTCCAGTTCGTGTTCATAATAACCTCCATATAATAAACTGAATGTTCATTCTGTAATAAATAATACTGAACGTTCGTTCTGTATAATAACACGGGATGAATTTGCTTGGCAACTTTTCCTCGAGAACCTCGTTTATGTAGTAGAGTTACTGTGGTCTTTTCTTAAAAAAGGAGGGAGCTGTTGTATGAAGCAGAACAAATATGATGAGGCAGAATTTTTCAGGAACTACAGTCAGATGCCTCGTTCTACTCAAGGGCTTGAAGCGGCAGGTGAGTGGTATAAGTTGCGAACCATGCTACCAGAGTTAAAGGACAAAAATGTACTGGATCTGGGCTGTGGCTTTGGCTGGCATTGCCGGTATGCACGGGAGCAGCAGGCCAGATCAGTTATTGGCGTGGACTTATCTGAGAATATGCTGCAGCGTGCACGGGAGATGACGGACGATTCTCGGATTGAGTACAGGCATATGGCCATTGAAGATATTGAATTTGCCCCTGAACAATTCGATGTGGTCATTAGCTCGCTTGCGATGCACTACATTGAACATTTGGACCAGGTGTTTGCTCAAATCCATGCTTGCCTTGTCCAGGGTGGTACATTGGTATATTCAGTGGAACATCCGATCTTCACAGCTCGTGCTGCGCAGGATTGGCACTATGGGCCTCAAGGTGAGATTATGCATTGGCCTGTGGATGACTATCAGCTGGAGGGAAAGCGTGTTACCAATTTCCTGAATCAGGACGTGGTTAAGTACCACCGAACGTTGGCAACGCATCTGAATGAACTGATCCAGGCGGGATTTGTGATTCAGCAGGTGGCTGAGTCCAAACCCTCACCTGAGATGATGGATCAAATCCCGGGTATGCGAGACGAGAATCGCCGTCCCATGTTTCTCATGATCGCAGCGGTTAAAGCATGAGATATCTGTAAAGTAGACTAGAAAGGTTAGTGCTAGGCAGCATAGCCTGGATATGGCTTAACCAGTAGGTTCCGATTGTTGGAACCCTGCTGGTTTTATTTTATTTAATTTTAGAAAAGGAAATGAGAAAATGATCGGATCGGGAACCACACTGGAAATGATACAGTCTTATTAAGTGAGGTGAACATCCGTTGGAATATCAATTTCTGGCCCAGGCCCAGACGATCGACAATTACACACTCAGCAGCATGATGGATGACTATGGGAATGATGTGTGGAACTATGCTTACTTTTTGACCAGAAGTACAGAGCAGGCAGATGAAATATCACAGCAAGTATTTATTCGGGCATACTTCGGGATCAAACATTTTCGCGGGGAGTGCTCCCTGAAAACCTGGTTGCTCACCATTACTAGAAATACAACATTTACATACCGGAAATCGAGGTTTTTTCGCAGCAGTTTATGGGGGGAGTCGCTATCGCTTGAATTGGAGCAGGGACCTTCACATATTCGTGAGATGACGCCTGCACAATATGCCCATCCCTCAGCTGAAGCCGAGGTAATAAGTAGGGAGCATGTACATGAAATATGGGACATCGTTATGGCTCTGCCGGATAAGTTCCGTGAAATCTTGTTGCTGCATCTGAAATACGAGCTCACCATGAACGAAATTGCGGAAATGTTGAGAATCAGTAAAGGTACAGTGAAATCGAGGTTATCACGGGGCAAAGATAAAGTGCGGAAGCAATGGGAGGAGAGAAATAGATGAGGTTCAAGGATGAGGACTGGGAAAAAGAAATCCGCAAGGAGCCGTTTGCATCGTCTCCTTTTCAAGAGCAGCACAAGCAAAATGTACTTCGTCAGGTGGAATGGATGAAAACGGGTGAGGAACATGTAAATGATGCTCCAGATCACAAACAGAAACAACAGATTAAGAAGCGGAACCGTCGCACTGTTCGTTCACGTCCCCGGAAAGTTGTTGTAGTGACAACGGTTGCGGTAGTAGCTGCAGCAGCTATCATATGGAATGGACAGGTTCTGGAACCCATTGTAGAGAAGGTGTATCCTGTATCTGCTCTGCAGCTCTCGGATGACCCTAGCATGAACCTGCTAACGAGCGAGATGAAACACACTGTGGCTGTGACGATGAGAGACTATCTAGGTAAACAACTGGAAGTCCATTACGCTAAGAAAGGGCCAATTACCGGTTGGGTATATGTCGAGGCTGGCGATGTGAATAAATCAGAGTATGCCAAGATGTGGCTGGATGGGAAGACTGGAGCACTGGTGGAAGCTGATATGCGAAGTGAGTTGCCTGGGAACGAGCTGGAGCACCGATTTTTGCGTCAAGTCCCTGGGCTTCTTAAAGGAATTAACAGTGATCCAACGCTGAAGCCAATCTCAGCCAGACGTTATGTGAAGATGAAGCAGGGGCAGGAGAAGCCTGTATGGTTCACCACATTATTTTTGGAAAATGGGAAGGGCAGTGGCAGCATTGAGTGGACACGAGATGAAGCAGTTTCGGTGTCTGGTACAGTGAGTAGCGACACAGTGTCAACAGATCTGATAACCAATGCGAGTAGTACGATTGAAGCCTTGTCTGGTGAGCCAGCACCTGCTTTGAAAAGTGTAACGTTTACTCAAAATGATAAACAGCTTGAGGAAACAACGGACCTGTATTTTGGTCATCGATATGTGGTAAGTCGTGTTGGTGGGAGATTTGGCAATGAATATACTGTAATGGATTTTCAGAGGGTGGTTCCAGATTTCGTCACCATAGAGGATCATGAGCAGTACATTGAGAAATTACTTACCTTGGACGAAGAAGAAATAAGGCAGAATGCAGCACCCATAATCCAAAAAATGTTCGGTATTGATCTTGATAAATATGTCTTTGAGCGGGATACAAACAATATTGGCATGGCAACATTCCGCTTGGAAGAGATGGCCAATACGATTCAAGTTCGTTATGAAGAAGATGCACGCATTACCATGATTACAATATCAGATCTTTAAGTTTAATCCGTATGGTACAATCCTAATAGCTGAGGAGTTGAACATAAGGAGAGAATAATGAAATATTTGGTGAGTTCATGTCTGGCAGGAGTAGCTTGCCGTTACAACGGAACAGCGAGTCTGGATGAGAAGATTCAGGAGCTCGTAGCGCAAGAACAGGCCATGATGGTCTGTCCGGAACTGCTCGGCGGATTCTCCACCCCGCGGGAACCGGCAGAGATTATCGGAGGTACTGGCAAGGATGTGCTCGCAGGCACAGCGAAAGTAATTGAGAGAAGTGGCAGGGACGTTACAGATCTGTATATTAAGGGAGCCTATCAAACGCTGGAATGGGCCAAAAGACTGGATGTTACTTGTGTTGTGTTGAAGGAATTCAGTCCTTCCTGCGGCACACAAGCCATCTATGATGGTAACTTCGCTAATCACAAGGTACAAGGTGAAGGCGTCACATCCGCTCTGCTTCGGCAAGAAGGCTATGAAGTTATTTCGGAAGTTGAATTCATGGAACAATTGTAAAGCATACAAGGTATGGAACAAGCCGCCCAGGAGAATAATCATATTTCTGAAGCGGCTTTTCTCTTTGTAACGACACAATACTTACTTTTAAATACTGAGCAACAATAATGTGCGTACTTTTAATTTGTGGTTATAGATTCTAAACTAATACTTAAGCAAGTGAGAAAATAATGAAGACACCGAGAGTCAGCTTACCATTCAATAATAAAAGAGAAGGACGTGGAGTTTTATGGAGCCTACAACACAAGCAATGAAAAAGGAAGAAATTTTGAACGCGTATCATTTCCGGCATGCAACGAAGGTATTTGATGATTCACGCAAAATTACAGCGGAGGATTTCGAATTTATTCTGGAAACAGGAAGGTTATCACCGAGTTCGATCGGATTCGAGCCATGGAAGTTCTTGATTGTGCAAAAACCGGAGCTCCGCCAGCGCTTGTCTGAAGTATCCTCTGGAGCGCAGAAGCAATTGGCGACGGCGAGCCATTTCGTGGTCATCCTGGCCCGGACCGATGCGAGTTATAACTCTCCTTATGCGGAGTACATGCTTAAAGAGATTAAAGGCATGCCGGATGATGTGTTTGAGTTAACAAGTGCGGCATATGGAAATTTTCAAAACAACCAGCGTTTGCTTGAGAACCCAAAAACCCTATTCGATTGGGCCTCCAAACAGACTTACATTGCACTCGGCAATATGATGACCTCGGCAGCTCTTATTGGCATCGATTCTTGCCCGATTGAAGGTTTCAGCTACCAGGATGTACATCGTATTCTCGAAGAAGAAGGTTTGCTCGAAGATGGAGCGTGGGACATTTCGATGATGGCGGCTTTCGGCTATCGTGCAGAGGAACCTAAACGCGAAAAGTCTCGGCAGCCTCTGAACAAGATTACACAATGGATTGAGTAAATAAAATCAACCGAAGTAAGCCTCGGTTACCTCCCTGTTACATTAAGGAGGTAGCAGGGGCTGCTTTTGCAAATGCCAACGCTTATATAGAACGTTGATAGAAATGACACTTGCTTATACATAGATATCTATGTATAATGAGGGCATGCCAAAATATAATGCAATTGCACTTATCGCAAGGATCAGGGATCATGTGAACAAACGCATTGTTCAGGAACTGGAGCAGCATGACGTTACGGGGATTGTCCCATCCCACGGTGACATTTTGATGTTTTTGTACTGTGAAGATTCGCTGTCCATCAAGATGCTGGCTGAACGTGTCCATCGCACACAACCAACAGTTACCGTGCTTGTGAACAAGCTGGAGAAGCTGGGTTATGTGGAACGCAGCAAGAGTGCGGAAGACAGCCGGGTGACGTTGATTCGTCTCACAGAGCAAGGACGGCAGCTGAAGCCCATTTTTGAACAGGTATCGGAAACGATTCAGGACATGGTCTATGGTGGAATGACAGATGAGCAAGCGGAACAGCTGGAAAGTCTGTTGATTGGAATTGTCCATAAGCTATAAAAAAAGAAAAAAATTTTTTTGGACGAAAACATAGATGTCTATGAATGAGTCTAGTAAGTATCCATTGCTTCAATATGCAGCAACATAATATAACAAAAACCTGGAGGTAATTTATTATGAAACATCTTATCGTATATGCACATCCCCACGCAGACAGCTTCAATCGCGCCATTCTGAACACAGCTGTAGAAGCACTTGAAACCCAAGGTCATGAGGTTGTTGTTCGTGATCTGTATGCCCTGGAATTTCAGCCTGTATTGAGCGCAGCTGACACGGCATCCATGCGTGCAGGACAGAATCCACAGGATATTGCGACAGAGCAGAAGTTTATTACGGATGCCGATGCAATTACGTTTATCTACCCAATCTGGTGGACTGGGCTGCCGGCAATTTTGAAAGGGTACGTTGACCGGGTATTTGCATATGGTTTTGCTTATGCTTCAGGCGAAGCAGGAATCGAGAAGCTGTTAACAGGTAAAAAAGGACTGATTATCAATACACACGGAACGCCTAGTGACATATATGACCAAATTGGCATGACTGCCGGCATGAAAATGACTTCCGATGTCGGAATCTTTGATTTCGTAGGAATTGAGTCCGTGGATCATTTGTTCTTTGGCAGTATCGGATATCTGGATGATGCAGCTTATCAATCCATGCTGGAGCAAGTGAAGCAAACGGTAAGCACCAAATTCTAACGAAGACTAATGCAACAATTGGCAGGTCGATTCGCATAATGAATCGACCTGTTTGGTTTGCAAAATACAAGAAAGGGGGTATAATCTTACCCATGGAACCTATACTCATATTTAAAGCTTTGTCCAACGAGACACGCAGGCAGATACTGTCATGGCTCAAAGATCCGGAAGAGCATTTCTCACCTCTGGAATTGTCCCAGCATCCCGATGGAGGGAAGAGCGGGATCTGTGTCGGAACCATTCAGATGAAGGCTGGATTGGCTCAATCCGTCATATCCAGTTATTTGCTGACCATGCTCAAAGCCGGGCTGCTGCTCTCCGAGCGCAGGGGCCAGTGGACGTATTATCGCCGCAACGAAGAAACCATTCGTCAATTTGCCGAGTATGTACAGCACGAGTTATAAAGCCGGACGCCAGGACGGAAGCAAGAATGCAGCAGCAGGCGGGGATTCCGTCCGGATGTAAACGGCGAAGAACAATGCTGTTACTCCTATTTCTATGTGTTTTTACATCTATATATCTGGATATACAAAAATATATCTCACCAAAGGAGAACTTCTCATAATGACTACTGATAATCAAGCTTCATCCCATAAACAACATATTAACGACGTTAAGCTGTCCATTCTGGATTTGGCTCCAGTCGTTGTAGGTGCCACACCTGCGGATGCGCTCCGCAACAGTCTGGATCTGGCACAGCATGCGGAGCGCTGGGGATACCATCGCTACTGGGTAGCTGAGCATCATAATATGCCCGGTATTGCTTCTTCTGCTACATCGGTAGTGATCGGATACCTGGCAAGTGGCACGAATACGATTCGTCTCGGTTCCGGTGGCATCATGCTGCCCAACCATGCACCACTCGTTATTGCCGAGCAGTTCGGAACACTGGAATCCCTGTATCCGGGCCGTATCGATCTTGGACTGGGCCGTGCACCAGGTAGTGACCGCCGTACATCTCTTGCACTGCGCAAAGATCTGAACAGCGGAGAAGACTTCCCGGAATTGCTGGCTGAGCTTAGAGCGTACTTTGATGCATCTGCTACATCCTATCATGCACCTGTTCGTGCGGTGCCGGGTGAAGGGTTGAACATCCCAATTTACCTACTCGGTTCCAGTGATTTCAGTGCACGTTTGGCAGGGCGGCTTGGATTGCCGTTTGCATTTGCCAGCCACTTCTCGCCGGATTATACTCGTATTGCTCTTGAAACATATCGAAGCAGCTTCCAGCCTTCCGACACACTGAAGGAGCCGCATGTTATTGTAGGTGTGAATGCAGTTGTTGCGGATACGGATGAAGAAGCAGCTTGGCTCGGCACAACAATGCAGCAGCAGTTCCTGAACATCATCCGCGGGACGACAGGACTGGTACAACCACCAGCCGATATGGAAGGCAAATGGACCGACCGCGAGAGAGCTGGAGTAGAACAGACGCTGAAAGCTGCCGTGAACGGCTCACCTGAGACGGTACGTGAACAGCTTGAATCCTTTATTGCACAGACACAAGCGGATGAGCTTATTATTACATCCATGATTTATGACCATCAGGCACGTCTGCATTCTTATGAATTGATCGCACAATTGGCGGGTAAAGCATAACTTCAACAGCACATGAACAAGGATTAGAATATCGGATTCGATAACGGGTCGCCCTCGCAAGAGGCGGTCCGTTTTTGCTTATCAAGAACTCATCCCAATGAATATATGAGGCAGTTCTGATTTTTTAGGGTAAAATGACATTACGGTCTATTTTGAAACGGTTAAAAGAGCCGTACGTATAAACCAAGAGCATTATACATATGTTGGCTTGTACAAGTTTCTTTATTCGCATGTGCATGAGGCATGCAGTATGACAGCTTATTTTTATCATGATCAGATACATAAGAGAGGAAGACATGCCCATGGAGCAACCCGAACAACCCCGCATTTGGCCGGATCGGTTTAAGCGGTTTTTTCTGAACAACAAGTTTGTCCTATTTCTGCTGGTTCTGCTGCTGGTCGGATTAAACGTGATGGTGCTAACGAAGATATCCTTTGTTCTGCATCCGATTGCGGTGCTAATCAAGACGATTGTACTGCCTATCATTCTGTCTGGTATCCTCTACTATCTGCTGAATCCGCTGGTGGATGTGATGGAAAAGTGGAAGATTAAGCGCGGTTGGTCGATACTGATCCTTTACCTCGCGATTGGTGGTATTTTGACGGTTGTGGTATTGGCAGTCATTCCAGTGCTCCGCAATCAGATTATGGGGCTTATCGCCAATTTCCCGATGTATAGTGAAAATGTCAGACAGCAGTTCGAGGAGCTTACAGGCAGTCAGCTGTTCAGTCAGGTCCAGGAAACGGTGAACATGAACTGGCAGGACTGGTGGGGAACGATCTCCGAGAAAGCAACAGAGATTCTGAATTCCACCTGGAACAAACTCGGCGGTTTCCTTGGCGCTTTTACCGAAACGGTATTATCCATTGTAACGGTGCCATTTATTCTGTTTTACCTGCTTAAGGACGGGAAGAAGCTTCCGGAGAAGATCCTGTCGTTTCTGCCGATCAAAAGCCGTACGGGTGCCATGGAGGTACTTCACGATATTAACCACCAGATCAGTTCCTTCATTCGCGGACAAATTATCGTGAGTTTCTGTATCGGTATCCTGCTCTATATCGGTTATATGATCATTGGACTGGATTACGCACTGATTCTGGCCATTATCGCTTCCTTTACCAGCGTGGTGCCGTATCTGGGACCTGCGATTGCCATTACGCCTGCACTGATTGTGGCGCTGGTGACTTCTCCAGTGATGCTGCTGAAAATGGTGGCGGTATGGACGATTGTGCAGCTGATTGAAGGCAAGTTTATCTCTCCGCAGATCATGGGCAAAACGCTCAAAATTCATCCAATTACGATTATCTTTGTCATTTTGACGTCAGGCAATCTGTTCGGCGTGGTAGGGATTCTGCTGGCCGTTCCGGGTTATGCGGTTCTCAAGGTTTGTGTATCCCATATCTTCAACTGGTTCAAGAGCCGTTCCGGTTTGTATGATCCAAACAAAAACAATCTACTGTAAAGGTTACTGCATGTGGAAAACGGTACCCTTAACGAAAGAGAACCCCTGTCATCGGCAACAGCCGAAAGACGGGGGTTCTCTTTGTCTGAACAGGCTGGCTTACGCCTAGCCATGTTTAATATGCTGGAGCGTTTGCAGGAAGATTTGCTCAATATGCGTATCATCCAGAGAATAATACACCGTCTTGCCTTCCTTGCGACGCTTGACGATCCGCATGTTGCGGAGTGAACGCAGCTGGTGTGAAATGGCCGACTGTCCCATATCAAGCAGCACCGTCAGATCATGTACACATAATTCCTTCTGCAACAGCGCATCAATAATACGTAGTCGGGTTGGGTCACTGAACGCCTTGAACCAATCCGCCATCTCGGAAGAAGTCTCCCGATCTATAAGGGAAGTGCGGATGGACTCTACGTCCGCTTCCGTTCCCGAGCAGGGCGCATCACAATCCGCTGGCGCTTTAACCGGTTGTTCCATTTCCTATCACCGCCTATGCTAGCAACTATACGCCTATTATATCCAAAAAACGTCTAAAGCGAAATGATTACTATTAGCATATTCTGTCTGTAAAATCAACATCGATCGTTGACACTATAGTTTAGGCGTGCATATAATAGGGTTAATCAAACATATGAATGATTGCTCATATATTAATTTTAATTAAAATATTCAAGCTGCTTCGAACTGCAAAGGGGAGAATTCACATGGGAACCGGTCAGGAACAGGTGAAAAGGGAACTGCTGCTGGATGGATTGGATTGTGCCAATTGTGCGCTGAAGATTGAGAATGGTGTCAAAAAAATCAAGGGTATTACGGATTGCTCCGTTAATTTCGTAACCAAAACCCTGCTGGTGCATACAACTTCCGATATGGATGAGCACGTTATGGAAGAAGCGAAGCGTAAGGTCCTGCGGCTTGAGCCGCACATTCGCATCTCGGAAAAAGGGAGACCGCCGCTCGGCAATCAGGCTTCTGCCGGGCTGGGAGACCGATTGGACGGCCAACTGCACACACATGCAGAAACTGCGTCGGAAGGGCACTGTCACGATCATGCAGGTCATTCTCATGACCATGATCATCATGAAGGAGTGCATCCCCATAGCCATGGTCATGGTGCTCATCATCATGCGCACGATCATCACAGTCATGCCGAGCATGACCACGGTCATTCACCTGATCATGATGCACATGCCGGGCATTCGCACGAGCATGGTGCAGGACAGACAAAGGTGCTGCTTGCAAGGCTTGCTGCCGGCTCTGCCCTACTTGCTGCGGCCATCTGGTCCCCACTTGAAGGATGGGCACAGCTCGCTCTCTATTTAGTCGCTTATCTGATTGCAGGAGGAGATATCGTACTCCAGGCGTTCAAAAACATCATTCGTGGTCAGGTATTCGACGAGTACTTCCTGATGTCGGTTGCGACGATTGGTGCTTTTGCCATTGGTGAATATCCTGAAGGGGTAGCGGTCATGCTCTTCTATCAGCTTGGTGAGCTGTTTCAGGGGATGGCGGTTAACCGCTCTCGCAAGTCGATACAGTCGCTTATGGATATTCGCCCGGACTATGCCAATATTCTGATTGGTTCTGGCGATGAGACCAAGCGCGTCTCTCCTGAAGATGTGCGCATCGGTGATCGCATCGTTGTCCGTGCGGGTGAGAAGGTTCCGCTTGATGGAATAGTGAAGGCAGGACATTCCATGGTGGACACGTCTGCTCTTACAGGGGAATCCGTACCTCGAGAACTGGAGCCCGGAAGTGATGTACTCAGTGGTTTTGTGAATAAGAACGGTATGCTGACGGTTGAAGTGACCAAAACCTTCGGAGAATCAACGGTATCCAAGATTCTGGATCTCGTGCAGAATGCCAGCAGCCGCAAAGCGAAGACGGAACATTTCATCAGTAAGTTTGCTCGTTACTACACGCCGGTCGTCGTTATCCTTGCAGCTTTGATTGCGTTCGTACCACCACTCGTGCTTAGTGGTGCAGCATTTGCCGATTGGATCTATCGTGCACTGGTCTTTCTGGTTATCTCCTGTCCATGCGCACTGGTGGTTTCCATTCCACTTGGATTCTTTGGCGGGATTGGGGCTGCTTCCCGTAACGGGATTCTGGTGAAAGGCAGCAATTACCTTGAAGCTTTGAATGATGTGAAAGTGGTTGTTTTTGATAAAACGGGTACACTAACCAAAGGTGTATTCAACGTAACGGCTATTCGTCCGGAAGGCGGACGTACAGAAGGTGAAATGATGGAACTCGCAGCGATCGCGGAGGCCCAATCGAATCACCCCATCGCCGAATCCATTCGTGCAGCCTGGGCCAAAGATATCCGTACACAAGGTGTTGAAGGATATGACGAGGTTGCCGGACATGGGATCAGAGTCCTTGTGGATGGCCGTGAAGTGCTGGCAGGTAACGCCAAACTGATGGAACAGGCGGGTATTACTTATACCAAGCCAGAGACAGTAGGAACAGTGGTACACGTTGCTGAAGCAGGCGCTTATGCCGGTCATTTGATTATTGCGGATGAAGTGAAGGATGATGCTGCAGCAGCGATACAGGCACTGAAGACACTGGGCATCCGCAAAACGGTCATGCTCACAGGCGATGCCAAAGCTGTTGGTGAAGCTGTAGGCCAGCAGCTGGGAGTCGATGAGGTATACGCTGAGCTTTTGCCACAGCACAAAGTTGAACGGCTGGAAGAACTTGAAGCGGGCAAGTCTCCGAAGGAGAAAATGGTGTTTGTCGGGGATGGCATCAACGATACACCTGTGCTGGCTCGTGCGGATGTAGGTGTAGCCATGGGAGGACTCGGGTCTGATGCTGCCATCGAAGCCGCAGATGTGGTCATCATGACGGATGAACCATCCCGATTGGCAAGCGCCATCCGCATTGCGAAGCGGACACGAATGATTGTCTGGCAAAATATCGGTTTCGCCTTGGGCGTTAAGGTGATCTTCCTGCTGTTGGGAGTGTTCGGCATAGCCACGATGTGGGAAGCCGTTTTCTCCGATGTGGGTGTCACGGTTCTCGCCGTTCTGAACGCCATGCGGGTGCTGCGCGTGAAGAACATATAAGTTTTCGAAACGAACGACGCGGCTCTTCGTATATACGTAGAGCCGTTTTTTTATTTTTATGGCTGCAGGCATGTTAAGAGGTACGTTGAAGAGAAGGGGAGAACAATTTGGCAGGAGCAATTGTAGGGTTAATATGCGGAGTGTGCTATTTCGTGCTCGGGTTAATGCTGTTCAAAAAACCGCCGAAAAAGATTAATGGCATATATGGATATCGTACCCCGCGCGCCATGAGTGATCCCGATTTATGGGAAGAAGCTCAGCGTTACAGCGCAAACCTGATGATGCAGTTTGGGGTCATTATTACGGTGTTTGGCATTCTAGGGTTCTGGTTTACCGATGTACAGGCACTCGTACTCAGTCTGTTTGCAGTCGCGTTCTATACGTTCAGACTGTTTACGAAAGTGGAAGGGCGCTTAAAGGAAATACAGCATGCTCAGAAGCGGAAGCAAAGCGAGCAAGGTGCTTCATAGAAAATTGTAGTTCGATGTAAATAAGGGTAGAGACAGAGGATCCGCGAAAGCGGGTCTTTTTGTGTTCGGTGAGGTTCATGGCGCTGCTGTAGTTGAAATCTAACGTTGACGTTAACGTTATAATTATATATAATTATCTACATAACATTATAGACATATAAAAGTGAGGTGAAGGAAATGAGCTTGTATAAGATCGACGACGTAGCCAAGGAATGTGGGTTGACGAAGCGTACCATCCGGTATTACGAAGAGATTGGTGTCATGCCTTCACCTCAGCGGACGGACGGTGGCACGCGGCTGTATACAAGAGAGGATATCGACTATTTGAAAAAGGTCGTTCGTGCCAAGGAAGTGCTTGGCTTCTCCCTACAGGAACTGCATACGTATATCGCAACGGCTGATGTACTGAATGAGCAGCGATTTGATTACCAGCAGACAACCGAAGTGAAGGAACGGATTGAAAAACTCACCAGTATGGATGAAACGCTGGGTGGTCAACTACAGTTAATTGAACAGAAACTGCAAAGTATTCATGCCGTACAGGCAGAGCTGGAGGAATTGCGAGAACGGGTGCAGAACGGGATTCAGCGATTAAAGAAGAATGAATTCACCGATCATCCGGAAGATGGATAAGCAAGAGAGCGACACATAACTCCATCCAAACGAAATCGTGCAAGCACCGGGGAGCCGGTGTCATTTTGTGACGTTTTGTTTCATTTTATTTTGAAAATGATATGAAATTTTCATGTATTACAATCAGATTTCAATTCATAACCAGGAGGTATCATGTATGAAAAGAGAACCATCATTACCTGACGAACTGCCGTTATCACGCGGAGGATTACTGTCCCAACCACGGGCTGTATGGGCTGTCGCCTTCGCGTGTATCATTTCATTTATGGGACTGGGATTGGTTGACCCTATCCTGCCTGCCATTGCGGATCAGCTGCATGCATCAAAAAGCCAGGTTTCCCTGCTCTTTACGAGCTATAATGCCGTAACCGGGATTGCCATGCTGATTACAGGCGTTGTTTCCAGCCGGATCGGTGTCAAGTGGACACTGCTTAGCGGGATTTTACTAATTGTTATCTTCTCTGCTCTGGGAGGGACATCAGATACGGTTGGTGCCCTGGTTGGTTACCGCGGAGGCTGGGGGCTTGGTAATGCCTTGTTTATAGCTACAGCGTTATCTGCCATTGTTGGTCTGTCCACTTCGGGGACAGCCAAAGCGATTATTTTGTACGAAGCCGCCCTGGGTCTTGGTATTGCCGTAGGTCCACTGCTTGGTGGTGAGCTTGGTTCCATCTCATGGCGTGGCCCATTCTATGGCGTTGCAGTCCTGATGATGATTGCCTTTATCAGCATTACGTTTATGCTGCCCAAAATGGCCAAGCCGAAAACACGCAGTTCCTTGTCCGATCCGTTCAAGGCGCTGGGTTATTCATCCCTGAAAACACTGGCGATTACTGCCTTTCTCTATAACTTTGGTTTCTTTACTCTGATGGCTTATTCACCTTATGTGATGAATCTGGATGAGCACGGACTTGGTTATGTGTTCTTTGGCTGGGGTCTCATGCTTGCGATTACTTCTGTATTCGTGGCACCAAGACTGCAGCGTCGATTCGGCTCGGTTCCTTCCATGAGTGTTATGCTGACCCTGTTTGCAATTGACCTCATTGTTATGGCCGTGGGTACAGTAATGGGATCCTCCACAACGGTCATTGTTGCTGTTATCGTTGCCGGGATATTCCTGGGTATCAACAACACATTGATTACGACGGCTGTTATGGAGGCAGCTCCGGTTGAACGTTCGGTTGCTTCGGCTGCCTACAGCTTCGTACGTTTCCTTGGCGGTGCGCTGGCACCTTGGCTTGCAGGTAAATTGTCGGAATGGTTCCTGCCGGAAACACCGTTTTATTTTGGCGCATTGATGGTACTGGTTGGTGTCGTGGTTCTGCTTGCACGCCGTAGACATCTGCGTGATATCGATGCAGCAATTACACATTAATGAATGGGGGAATTGAAATGCTGGAACGAATCGTAGTGGCTGTTGATGGGTCGGATCATGCTCATAAGGCATTGGAAACAGCGGTTGACTTAGCTGAAAGTTTGAAGCATCCCGCCAGATTGATTATCGTGCATGTGAATCCTTCCATATCGTTGAATGAGCCGGCTCTGGGAGTAGACCTCGAAGCGCGAATTGCGGAAGAAGGACAGCATATTATTGCACCGGTAGAACAGCTGTTGTCCGGACGTTCCATCCCGTATGAGACGCTGCTGATCGCAGGAGATCCGGTAAATGAGATCTGCCGGGTGTCCAACGAGAGAGCGTGCAGCCTCATTGTAATGGGCACGGGCGGCAAAAGCATGCTGGCAGAAATCGTCGTAGGCAGTGTCAGCCATGGTGTATTGAAATATGCAGCATGCCCGGTATTAACGGTTAAATAGGACTCTGCCAGAATTAAGGCTGGGTTGAAGATACTGCTGTGGTGTATAAATAGATAAAGGATAACTGCGATCACCAGGTTGTTCTGTCATGGACTTGACCCGCTGTAACTTCATAGGTCGGACTTGCAGCAATGATGGATTGGAGGATTCAATAATGAAAAAACAACATCTGTTTATCGGTGGTAAACCCACGGAATCCATAGAATATAAGGCACTTCAGGCACCGTATTCCGGAGAAACATTGGCTGAAGTGTCTACCGCTTCGGCGAAGGAGGCAGAAGCAGCCATAACAGCTGCCGTTCAGGCCAGCAAGGAGATGCGCAACATGCCTGCTCACCGGCGTGCAGACATCCTGTACAAGCTCTCTGCCCTGCTGGAAGATCGGAAGGAAGAGGCGGCACGAGTGATTGCGCTGGAAGCGGCCAAACCGATCACGGCTGCGCTTGCAGAAGTGGATCGTACGGTGGAAACATACCGTTTTGCCGCAGAAGAAGCGAAGCGGTTGACTGGGGAGACCGTTCCCTTGGATGCAGCCAAGGGCGGCGAAGGACGCATCGGATATACCATGCGACAGCCTCTGGGTGTCATCGGGGCGATTACACCGTTTAATTTCCCGATGAATCTGGTGGCACACAAGGTTGGACCTGCACTTGCAGCAGGCAATACCATCGTTCTGAAACCGGCGGAGCAGACACCGTTGTCTGCCTACTATATTGCGAACCTGCTTCAGGAAGCCGGGTTGCCGGATGGTGCATTAAACGTGGTAAGCGGGGATGGCAAAACGATCGGTGATGTGCTCGTATCCGATCCTCGCATAGCCCATATTACATTTACGGGCAGCCCGGCGGTAGGTACAAGCATCCGCAGTCAGGCGGGATTGAAACGGGTAACGCTGGAACTTGGATCAAATGCAGCTGTCATTGTGGATCAGGATGCGGATCTGGATAAAGTCGTGCCGAGATGCGTGACCGGCGCCTTTACGTATCAGGGTCAGGTATGCATTTCATTGCAGCGCATTTATGTACACCGTGCCATTGCAGACGAATTCATACACCGCTTCGCGGAAGCCGCGAAACAAGTCGTGACAGGAGATCCGCTTAACCCGGATACGGTTGTTTCGGCACTCATTACTGCCAAAGACGTACAGCGGACACTGAATTGGATTGAAGAGGCAAAACAGGCAGGAGCAACGGTCGCCACAGGAGGAGAGGCTGAAGGAGGCGTGCTGCGTCCAACCGTACTCGTTAATGTGCCGCGTGATGCCAAGGTGTCGTGCCAGGAAGTCTTTGCACCGATTGTTGTTATTAACACCGTGAATTCGGTCCAAGAAGGCATTGATCACGTCAATGATTCCATCTATGGGCTTCAGGCGGGTATTTTTACGAACCATATTCATACTGCACTGCATGCAGCTGATCATATCGAGGCTGGAGGGGTCATGATTAACGACATTCCTACGTTCCGGGTGGATCACATGCCATACGGTGGTGTGAAGCAGAGCGGTATGGGACGTGAAGGTGTCAAATACGCCGTTGAAGAAATGACAGAACTCAAATTTGTCATGTTCAATAAAAATTAAGGCTGTTTTGCCCTGTCTAACATGAAGTAAGAATAAGGTCCTGCACCCAATGCTGTTGGTGTGGGACTTTTTCTTATATCAATCAATAGGAAATAGTGAAAACACTTTCGATTTCCCTTCTGACCCCCGGTTCACATCCCATCAGGAGGGTATAAATATTTTACATACCGCAAAACAATCCACTAATTGTTGTCCCAATCTTGTACCTAACTCAATCAACATAAAAAGCAGTATGAATAAGCCTGAATCATAATGCAGTGTAGACAGGAGGTGTTGCGAATGGCGTATACCATGGCGGACGTATCCGGCATGTCCGGTATAAGTCTGAATGAATTGAGCCAATATGTGAAATCAGGTTGGCTAACACCTGCATTTGCAGGTAGAGACCAGAATGAAGTTTATTATGAGAAACCGGAGCTGTTGAAGCTTCAGCAGATTCTGTTCTGTAAGGAGCTGGGGGTGGAGCAGGAAGAGATCGGCTCCATGCTGCAGGAAGATCATCATGATATCATTCATATGATGCAGCAGCAGCGCATTCAGCTGCTCGAGAAAGCGCTACATTTGCATGGCCTGATCCAGACTCTGGACAAAACCATTTCCCATTTGCAGGGAGAGTATGAGCTTGAGGTTCGGGAGTTGTATGAGGGTTTTGTCAAAAAAGGGCATCACAGTATGCTGCCTGCGTCAACGGAGGCATCGAACCATGAACCGGTTATAACGAATAAATGGCATCCAGCACAATCTGAATCAGCCGTATCGTATAACGGTGAACTTAAGACCAAAGAAGATTACCTGGATTCTCAGGAAAAAATAGACCGAATCAATCGGGACTTGCAGCGGGCGATCGAAGATGGCCTGACACCTGAATGCCCGGAAGTTCAGCACATCATTGGCAGACATCTCGAATGGGTCAAGGATTATTACACGCCTACTGCCGAAATCTATCGTGATTTGGGCAATCTGTATGTGGAGCATCAAAATTTTCGCCAAATGTACGATGGTTATCATCCGAAGCTGGCCGAATTTTTGCGAGACGGCATGATGATCAAAGCGGAACAGGAATTGACCTAAATGCATAGAGTAACCATGGGCGAGCAGAACATGGATGTAAAGGCATAAACCAAAAAAGCACAGACCACAAGTGGTGTGTGCTTTTTGGCTATCTTCAGTACGTATTGCTGTAACGACCTGCTTATTATAGGTACAATGACCTCCGGCAGAACCGTGGTTACAGCTGCTCTGTGAGCAGTTTGACGGCCTGTTCCAGGAAAATACGATCTTCGTCGTCAAAACGGTTTTTGATCGGGCTGTCGATGTCGAGCACCCCGTATAGTTCGCCGTCTTTGATAATGGGCACGACAATCTCACTGTTCGATGCGGCATCGCAGGCGATATGACCTGGGAAAGCATGAACATCGTCTACAACGAGTGTACGTCGTTCCGCCGCAGATGTGCCGCACACCCCGCGTCCGAGCGGAATACGGATGCAGGCAGGCAACCCTTGGAACGGACCAAGAACAAGCTCTTTGCCATCATACAGGTAGAATCCGACCCAATTGGTATCGGTTAAAAATACATTGAGCAGCGCCGCAGCGTTTGCCAGATTGGCAATGGCGCTTGGTTCATCGCGGATCAGAGCACTTAACTGTCCCAGGACGGCGGTGTGCTGCTCGCTTCGTGTTCCTTCATAGGAAACAGCTTGAAACATGGTGAATCACCCTCCCGAGCAAAAATGGTACTTATTTTCAAGATAGTGCAGTGCATGCCTTTAGTCAAGCGGAGGATTTCGGTAGAATTTTGATTAAGAAGGGGAAACCCCTGTAAATTCATCCTGTTTCTCAGCTTCTCGCACGGGGTAATTACTTAGCAATCACGGAGGGCTATAACCCTGGAAGGAGTTTGGATTATGCACGCAGAGGTACAGAATCTTTTTGTACGGATTCATCTTCTATATTTGGCCCAAAATCAGGATTTAACCGTTGGTGACGCACTGCCTCTATTGGAGGAGCGCGGCTACCGTGTTGGCGAGCGGGAGATCAAGCAGGAGCTTGAACATCTCACGCAGGAGAACTTCCTGACCGCCCATGGCGACCAGTGGAGCCTGACCGGGACAGGCATTGAAGAGTATAAGGAAATTACGGCTGTGCTTGGCCGGGTCAGCGATGAGCTGCTGGGAGCAGATAAGAAGGCTTCGACCGCCTGAAGATGAAACTCTGGCAGGACAAGCTGTTACGGGACAGCTCGATTGAATCATACGTACAACAAGACCGGGACCCTTGCGGCCCGGTTTTTTTGATATCAAAACCGATGATTGAACTGTTGCCATTCGGCGCAGGTTATGTTTAGATGACTATTGAATCTTATGGTCTGCAGAGATGGATCGGATCGGAGTGTCTTTTCATGTATAAATCCAAAGGGAGAATTCCCGAACTCGAGACAGCACGACTTCGTCTGCGCAAAATGCGCCGCCGGGATGCGGCTCAGATGTTCGCATACTGGTCAGACCGGGAGGTGACCCGCTATATGAATCTGGCGCCGATGATCGGGACAAGTGAAGCTGCGGATATGATTGGGTTGCTTAATCATATGGCAGGGGAAGAGGAGGCGATTCGCTGGGGCATCGAGCTGAAGGAGACAGGCCGTCTTATTGGTAGCTGTGGATACAATACCTGGCAGCTTGAAGGCGCATTCCGCGGAGAGATTGGTTACGAGCTGGGTCGTGACTACTGGCGGCATGGATATATGACCGAAGTGTTCTCGGTGATGCTGCCTTTCGGGTATGAGACCATGGGGCTTAACCGGATAGAAGCATTGGTCGATCCACGAAATGCCGCTTCCGGAGAGTTTCTAATGAACCAAGGCTTCACGCGGGAGGGTCTGCTTCGCCAGGTGCAGCATACATCAACAGGGTATAAGGATATGGTGATGTACTCCCTGCTGTACGATGAGTGGCTGCGCAAGCACCGTAAATAAACAGAGAACAAAGAGAGAAGGGTTTGTGTGAATACAACCGGAGGTTTGAAACGCAGTTTCATCTTGGCGGGATTGTTGCTGGCAACCTTTTTGTCGGCGATTGAAGGAACGGTCATTGGTCCGGCGGGGCCAACGATTGTCAGTGAGCTGGGAAGTGTGCAGCTGCTTAGCTGGATCTTTACCGCATATCTGCTCACGATGGCTGTCAGCACGCCGATTTTTGGCAAAATCAGTGATCTTTACGGCCGAAAGCCCGTGTTCCTGATTGGCTGTGCACTGTTTTTGCTCGGTTCATTACTTTGCTGTTTCTCACAAAATATGGAGCAGTTGATTATTTTCCGTGCCATTCAAGGGATTGGGGCAGGAGCCGTTGTGCCTGTTACGTTTACGATTATTGGAGACATTTACCGAATTGAAGAACGCGGCAAGATTCAGGGTTGGATCAGTTCGGTGTGGGGCATATCTTCCCTGGCAGGGCCGCTGCTTGGCGGTTACTTTGTCGATAATCTCGGTTGGCAGTGGATCTTTGGATTCAACGTGCCATTTGGCCTGCTGGCCATGTGGTTCGTATTTCGTTATTTGAAGGAAGACATCTCACCGCGTACCGCCAAAATTGACTACGTCGGTGCGCTGACCTTCACGGTGGGCATAACGGCATTACTGTTTGTGTTGTCAGCTGGCGGGCAGTATTATGCCTGGAGCTCTCCGCTCATTTTGGGGCTGAGTGCAGTTGCTGTTGTATTCATGATCTTATTCTTTGTCGTTGAGAAAAGAGCCCAGGCGCCGATGGTTCCACTGCATCTGTTCCGTATTCGGGATATCCGCGTTGCCAATATTGCGGGACTGCTCACCAGCACGTTGATGATCGGCCTGACCAGTTATTTGCCGTTATGGGTACAGGGCGTTCGCGGAGGCAACGCGACTGAATCCGGACTGCTGCTCGCGCCGATGTCAGTGGGCTGGTTAATCGGAAGCGTGCTGGCGGGTCGTCTCTTGATGAAAATCGGATCACGTCTGACTGCGCTCATTGGATTGACCGGAATCGCGATCGGCTCGGGAGGGCTATTCCTGGTCGGGGGAACATCCCCGCAGGCCGTGCTGTTTATTTTGACCTTTATTTACGGACTTGGCTTTGGATTTGCGTTTACGATATTCACCATCATTGCACAATCCTCTGTAGGATATCAGGAACGCGGATCTTCAACGGCACTGCATACGTTCATGCGTACTTTGGGGCAAACGATTGGCGCGGCCGTATTTGGCACATGGTTGAATTACCGGATATCGAAATTATCCAGTGAACAGCACCTGGCCGATGCCGGCATTTCTGAAAGCGACTTGAATGAGCTGCTCGCACCGCATACAGACGCTGCCTTGTCGGATGACAAATGGGCATTGCTTCGGAATGTGCTGGAAGGCAGTCTGCATTCCCTGTTTGTCATCATGTTCGTCATCGCGATTGTATCCTGGTTAACCACATTAGCATTACGCAAACGTTTAATCGTACCGGAAGAGGCAGAGGCAGGGGCAGGAATGCCGAAACAGGCCAAGGTTGCCGGGAAGTGATTGTCAAACCCATGCGGTACATAAGACTGATACTTTGTTGATTAGCACAACGAGATAAAGCATTGATTATCACAAGAAGGCAGCTGTGATCAGCTGCTTTTTTTGTTGGTTCTAAAAGTGATCAATGCGGCCACGATGCTATTCCTCATTCTGCCTCTCTCCCTGTTCATTGATCGTGTGCTTGCTTCAATGAAAATGAAGGGAACTGGAACAAGGTTGATTTATGTAACTGTGCCTTATTTCCTATTAGGGGCAGGGTGTGGTCTTCTATTCGCAATCTTCGTACTCCGGATGGATGCTTTTCAGCATACAGGGCCATATTTATATGTACTGATCGTTACGTTTGTTTATTTGTTTTGGCAATGTATATTCGAATGGACCGGTAAGCTAAGAAAGCGCAGAGCATAATAATATAAGAAAATGTGTTAAAATGTGGATATACTACGAGTGAAGGAGGCGGAATGTTGTTTCCCAATAACCTGAATTCGGTCCAAGAAGATGAAGCCAAACACAAGTACGAAGAGACACTTAGGGAAATCGAGGGGCACAGTGAGTCTGGCATGTCCAGATACGTGGTGAATTTACTTATTGCAGGAGGCCTTGTTATCGTTGTTCTCGCCGTATTGATATGGATAAGATAGAATTGATTCAACAACATTAACCGGTTACGCCGCAGAATGGCGAAACCGGTTATTTTATTTTTCACTATTCATCAGGGTTGGTTATTTCTTCAACCATTAGCGGATAGACGGTCTGCGCCGAGCGCAAGCCTTTCCAATAACTCAGACAGCAGTGTCTTGTCACCCTCGCTCAGACCACTGACTGCACGATCGATCTTGTGTGCATACCCTGGATAGATATCATCCATGGTTCGGTGGCCTTCCTCTGTCAGTTCCACAAATATAATCCGTCTGTCCTGCGGACAGTGCTTGCGATGTAAGAGTCCTTTTTGCTCCAGCTTATCAATGACATAGGTTACGTTCCCGCTCTGCAGCAGAAGCTGTGCGCCTACCTGTTGAATCGGCTGTGCTCCTTTCATATACAGAACTTCCAGCACCCCGTATGCCGTAGGGTTGAAGCCGTGCACTTTGCTACTGGATACAGCGTGTTCATTCACGCTCTTGAATGTTTTGGCCAAGGTGCGGTACAGATGAAGTGAACGTTCGGTTCCGATTTCTTGTAATTCCAGCATGCTGATCCCGCCTTTTCAGTTTAGTGATATAAGTTGAAATAATAAGGTTACTATCTACCACTACGATGACAGAACAACCCTCCAATCACTGTTATCCCCAGATTTTTCCGGTGATAAAGGTGAACGCGTTGCTTTTCCGGGTTTTTCCTGTCCTCTTCGTTACGATTAACATGTAAACGATATATTCAACTTATATAGGGTTGAGTAGGTTACGTTTGACGATTCAGATTGTCGCCATGTCCTTATTGTAAGCTTCTGTTTCCACGAAAAACATGCGATATGTCACAAGATCTGCATTTTTAGCATTTAAAATTTAATCATTCGTCCTTCCCCAAGGCAGCTTGCACCTGAGAAAGTTCATCCTTCGGATGTTGGCTCTTCTCCGTCTCCGGAAGGAGGTTGGGATAAGTGCCAGTTTATATAATTAAAGCCATATCAACATTCCGGCCACTGGAGGAGAAGCGAAATGGAAATGACAATGAAGGGACAACGCGGACTGAAGTATAACCGTCCGTTTGTAACACTGATGGTGGCACAGGCCATCTCCAATCTGGGCGACTGGCTGCATTTGTTGGCAATCTTGACGTTAGTGGGAATACGTTGGAATGCTACGCCGTGGGAAATTACGTTTACTACACTTTGTGCGGCATTGCCTGTGCTGATAACAGGGCCGTTTGCAGGTGCGCTGGCGGATCGGATGAATCGGAAATGGCTGATGATCGCGGCGGACGGTGCACGAGTCGTGATTGTTGCCGGGTTCATTTTTGCAGATCAGATCTGGCATGTATACATATTGCTTATCCTCAAATCGTTATTCGACGTCGTATTCTCACCCGCCAAGAACGGGAAGCTGAAGGAATTTGTGCCGCATGGGCAGCTGGCTCAAGCGGTTTCCATCAGCTCGGTGATCGAACAAATGTCCAAAATTATAGGTCCTGCGCTTGGCGGATTGCTGGTGGCAGCCTTTGGGATTACCTGGTGTTTTATTCTGGATTCAGCTTCGTTTCTCATCTCGGGTATTATTTTGCTGTGGATCCCGGGTAAGCGGGTGATCCAATCGGCAAGACAGTCCGTACAAGAAAGTAAGGAAGAAGGAAAAGGGGACATTTCATCCCGAGAGAAAGATGCCTTTTTGAAGGAGACGCTTGAAGGTGTTCGTATGCTCGCTTCACTTCCACAGGTAGGGTCTTCTCTCATTTTGCTGGCATCCGCCATTCTGTTCCTGCAATTTGCAGATTCCCAGACCGTCGTTTTGTTCAGACAGCTGCCTGGAATTTCAAGTGATCTGTTGGGGTGGTGCGTTGGTGCCAGTGGCGTTGGAACGTTAATTGCAGCCATGAGTGTGAGGAAGTGGAAAAGAGCAGGACATGTGCTGAAGATGGGGCTTGGAACATCGATAACGGGGCTTGTCATTGGTGCAGCAGGAGTCGTTGTCGGGGTGTGGCCGCATGCTGGTCTGGGTGCCAACCTGCTGCTGATATCCATGTTTGCCTTGGCAGGAATCGGAATTGGGTTCGCCGTGGTGCCTTTTCAGATACTGCTGCAGGAACGGACTCCGGAAGCGATGACCGGGCGTGTATTTGGGACTGTTGGCAGCGTCATGACAGCAAGCAATATTATGGGTCCTGTTGTAGGGGGATTTCTGGTCACATCGTTTGGTGTTATCCCGGCCTTTGTATGTTCTGGCATTTTGATGACACTGCTCGGGCTGGTCTATGTATTAAAACGCAGATCGAAAAAGATGGATGTAACGTTGGCGAGTGAGGCAGTGGCTGTAAGCGAATAGCATCATTTTGTCAGTACTTAATTGACAACTCATAACCAGAGTGTGTCCACGAGCGAAACCACAACGGTGATGGGTTGTAATCGGTAATATGAGATTTTCACTTTAGTGTTATTCAAAAAGCAGGGGCTCCGGAACCTCTGCTTTTTTTGTGTATTTAAAGGTTTTTCATTTTCTACCTCTAATTCATTAAAGATGCTCAAAATGATCAAATACAAAGCTAATAACTCCATTACAATAATGGAGAACACTAGACAAGTCATTAACCGGGGAGTGAAGGCCATGAAGATCGAAATGGAGGAGTCAGCATCGAAGCAGTCCATACTGGACGTACATATAGCAGAGGCAGGATATGAAGCAGGCAAGTCGACGATACAAAACATCCGAATCCAGGTGTATCCAGGAGAACTGGTAGGTATTATTGGTCCAAACGGTGCGGGCAAAAGCACGAGCATCAAAACGATGCTTGGCTTGCTGGAGCATGCCGAGTTTGAGATTGCAATTGGAGGAGAGGGCAGATATGCCTACATCCCGGAGCAGCCTGTCTTTTATGAATATATGACTCTCTGGGAGCATCTTGATCTTGCGGCGGTCGCGTACGAAATGGAGGAAAGGGAATTTGTTGCGAGAGCGGAGGAGTTGCTGGTTCGTTTCGGCATGGATCATGTGCGCGATGATCTTCCAGGCAGTTTTTCCAAAGGCATGCGTCAGAAAATGATGCTGATGATCGGCTTCCTGGCCTCACCTGATGTATATATTGTAGATGAGCCTTTTATTGGACTCGATCCGCGCGCAACGAAGGATTTCCTGCAGCTGCTTGATGAGGAACGCCGCCGCGGGGCAGGGGTGTTAATGTCCACGCATGTACTTGATACAGCGGAACGGATCTGTGACCGGTTTGTACTGATTGCAGCAGGCAGATCGGCCGCGGAAGGCACGCTGGATGAGATTCGCGCTGTCGCCGGGCAGCCAGAATTATCCTTATTCGACTGTTTTGATATACTGACATCCTAGTCAGGGAGGTGAAAGAGGGATGGGAGACTTCGAGCGATATACACCAATTCGTTTATATAGACGCAGGCGCCGAGAACATTTCAATGGACAGTTAAAAAATCTGAGATTGGCAGTAGACTGGACGGTATGGTTGTATCTGCTGGTTCCGGGGCTGCTGTATCTGATCGGGTGGTATTCGAGCCTATGGACCAAACCGCTGCCAACATGGGCGACTGAACTATCTGTGTCTGTCCTGACAGGGCTGATCGATATCGTTATGCTTTCAGGCGGTGTGCTGATCTTTGTGGAAGAAGCGGACATGCTGTTTCTCAAATCGAGACCATTATGGATGCGGACCTTAATGAAGCAAGGGCTTTTCCGGGCCTGTTTGCTGCATTTGGGCAAAATGATTGTGATTACGGCCTTGACCGCACCCTTGTGGTCTCGTGTATATGATATGTCATTTACACCTATCGCGCTCCTTGCGCTCTGGTTTGGTATAGTAGCTTCAATTCAGGCGATCGCTCTGCACATCATTAAGGTGCGATATACCGGATGGAGACGCTGGATTCGACTCATTCCTGCCGCGATTGCCTTGGGACTCTTTACGATCCGTACAACGTCATGGATGGATGGAGAGATCTGGAGACAGCTTACTGGAATTTTTGTCGGAATCCTTATGCTTGTCACTTTGATCCAAATGAGGCTGTTGATGAAGGGCACGTTCGAGGGGGATGTACGGGAGGATTTGCGAGGTCGATTAAAGCTAACAGCGCTTATGTTAAGTCAGTCAGTGTCCAAGCCGAAGGTTCCTCGTACAAAAACAGTCATCTTTCGCAAAAGGCGCAGGCTTCTGCGCAATCGTTCCATGTCCAACCGGACAGCCGAAACGGCTTTCAAGGCTTTTTTTCGAGACTCTTCCACGATGAAACTGTATTTGCAGCTGGGTAGTCTCTCCACAGCAGCTGTCATGCTTCCGCCTTTTCCCGTTAATGTCATCGTGTGCTGCTTGCTGATTATTATGCTGACCCTGCTGTTTTATCGCTCATGGGATGTGTTCGCAAATTCAGACTATGTGCAGCTCCTATCCTATAACCCGGCTGCCCTGCACCGTGCAGGGTTGACGATGGTTCGGATGCTTTTTATCCCGCTGGGCCTTATCATGGGTTTTGCTTTGGGAATAACCTGGCTTGGCTGGCTGTTAAGTGTCATTGTTGCGGCAGCTGTCGTGGTCTTCGGACTCTTCTGCCTTTCCGTAGGAGGATGGATTCGACTGACCCGTTCAAGCTAAAGTATTTCCTTCCAATGAAGTCGCATATCGTCTTCCATTAGTGACCATGCTATAGGAGAGATCAACTGTAGCGAGGAGGAAAAGAACGAATGATGGACGATAGTGAACTTCAGGTACATTTTTCTGACCATTCAGCATTGCTTGCGGCGGAGGCCACGCTGAAGGAGCTTGGATATAAGCCGTATCAATCGGGGCCGCTGGAATTGTACATTCCTACCGATCGCCAGGATATACAGTCGGCGGTGGAGATTGTGCAGTCACACGGAGGAAGCGCAGCGTTCCTGGCTGAAACAGACGGGTTTGATCAATTTCAGGATATATCCATTCCGGCTCATATCATTAACGAGGATTGGCAAGAAGGTTATGCAAATGGAACTCAGGACAGTGGGCTTCAACAAGGATTGCATAATCGGGACGATGACCCAACCTTTGATGATTCAGTGGATGGATTCTCCGGCAGTGTAAAAGCATAATCAGATGAATAGTCAAAAAACCTCGGGTCCCACAGCATGTGGGCACTTCGAGGTTTTCTTGTTTTTGGCATGTTTATTTATCTTATACTACTGGCGTTTTTGTACTCTGCGGCATGCATGCCAGCGGTGTATCCGGTAGAGAATGCAGCGGTAATGTTATACCCTCCAGTGTAGCCGTGGATGTCCAGAACTTCACCGCAAAAGAATAGACCTGGCAGTAGCTTGGACTCCATTGTTTTTGGGTATATTTCCTTTAAGTGCACACCTCCGCCAGTGACAAAGGCTTCCTTAAGAGATCTTGTGCCATCCACGCGGAAGGTAAAAGACTTCATTAGCCCGCATAATGTGCTGAGCATGCCTTTAGGAAAGTGGTGGAACGTCAGATCTTCACTAATCTCGGCACGTTTCATCAGTAATGGAATCATTCGTTCAGGTACCCAAGTTTTCAGAATGTTCTTAACCGCCTTGCGTGACTCTTGCTCCAGAACCTGCTGAACCTGTCTTTCCAGAGCAGCTGGAGTCAGATCAGGGAAGAAATCAATGCTCATCATGACCTGAGTGCTGCCGGATTTCATTTGTACCTTGCGAATGAACTGACTGCAGCGGAGGGCGATCGGACCCGATACACCAAAATGCGTGAAGATCATATCACCGCGATGCGAAATCACTGTCTTGCCTTTGGCATCCAGCACAGATAACCCTACATCCCGCAAAGATAAACCCTGAAGTTCTTTGGATTGGATCCAGCTCTCACCGGAAACAATGGGTACCTCGGTCGGGTAAAGTTCCGTAATGGTATGTCCGGCTGATTCAGCCCAAGGATAACCATCCCCGGTTGAACCGGTTTGAGGTACGGATTTGCCTCCAGTTGCTATAATAACTGCATGGGCTTTGACGGTCTTCCCCGAGGCAAGTTTGACACCCTGTACATGCTGTCCATCATGAATCAGCTCCTTGACAGGCTCTTTGGTACGAATCTCCACACCCAGGGAAACCACCTTGCCCACCAGAGCATCGACTACCGTTTTGGCCTTGTCTGTAACCGGAAACATTCTTCCATTGTCTTCTTCTTTCAGGGCAATACCCAGGTTTTCGAAGAAGCGCATAATCCCCTGATTGTCCAGATTTTGAAATGAACTATATAAGAAACGTCCGTTACCGGGAATATGCCTGATCAATTCATCTGTCTCTTTGGCATTGGTCACATTGCAGCGACCGCCTCCGGAGATTCCCAGCTTGCGGCCCAGTTGATCTCCCTTATCCAGCAGAAGCACAGAAGCTCCATGCTCGGCAGCAGCAACGCATGCCATTAAGCCTGCGGAACCGCCACCAATTACAATGACATCATACATATATTATTACCCTCTTTTTCCATTGATTTTGTCTACTTTATTACTTTTAATTGAACACTGGTAAGAAATTGAATAAACAACATATAGATTCCAGCTATTTCCGTTTTCTATATATAGTACACTTGGACGTTAAAAATCGAATTATGCAGGATTATAGGAGAAATGGTACACATCTTTAACCATTTATAATGAAAGCAACTGTTCTATTATGCAGTCTCAAGGGATATATTGTAATATACTGTCGCCTATGTTTTAATCAGAAATACATGAGGGTATGTGCGGGCGAGGAGGGAGATGGCATGATGGTTGCGTTAAAGGACATTCTTTTACAAGTGCTGCTAGCAGGTTCTGCGGTATTCCTGATTCCCTTTTTTTATCTGGGACTTCCTAAAACAGTTCAGGCCAAGGCAGATCGAAGTGGAATGATGCTGAACTGTCTGGCAGTGACAAGTGCGGCCAGTATGCTGCTCTGTTTGCTGTTTGCACATTATGCGTATCCCGCTGCTATTCCCATTTCATTGGGGGTTGTACCTCTTACCATCAGCATATTATACTGCCGGCCTGTGGTAGGCCTCACGCTTACTCTTCTCCATGTAATCGCTTATTTTCTTATCGGACATCCCTATATCCTGTACGAGTTTCTCCTTCAAACAGGCATTCTTCTCTATCCTATTGTATGGTTGACGGCCAGACGATTCAAGCACTATACGCGTTCACGCAAAATGACGATGGTCAGCTCGTTGATCGCAGCAGAATTGATTGTATCCGTCCTGCTGTGCATTCCTTTGATGGATGGCAATTCAACGTTCTCCCTCGCTCAAGGGATTGTCATCATGCTGGGGTACATCATTGGTGCCGTTCTTGCAGGCAGCTTTAGTATGCTCTGGATTGAGCATATGCATCATCATCAGGGGCTGGAACAACATCTGACCGAAGTTCATCATCAATACATATCCGAAACGGAAAAGCTTCACCAAATACTGAACGCAGTTCCATTATCCATTGCTACAGTGGACCCTAATGGGACTGTACAGTTTGTTAATGATACCATGGAGCAAACAGCAAGAAATCAACTGCCCTGTACGACCACTTCCAATCTGATTGGTCTCCCGGCCAGCCAATTTGTCGAACAGGGGCAGGCTGAAAGATTGGAGAATAGTATACGCAAGGCGGTTGTGCACGGGGAAATCAACGGTATGACCGTAAGATACGGCTCCTATGTATTCCAATCACGGACCGTGCCGATCTATTCTCTTTCACACGAAAGGTCAAGAGAGGTCACGGGAGCCATGCTCATTATTCAGGACATTACTGAGCTGGAAATGCTGCGAAGCGAGCTGGACAATGTGGATCGTCTCAGTCTGGTGGGGCAGATGGCTGCCAGCATAACTCATGAAGTACGGAATCCGATGGCGGTTGTACGCGGTTTCCTTCAATTAATGCAAGAGAAGAGTCCTAATTCGCTAGACCACTACTATCAGATTGTACTGGAAGAGTTGGACCGGGCAAACAGCATCATCAATGACTTTCTCTCCCTAGCCCAGAACCGGATCTCAGAAAAGGAAGAGTCCCAGCTGCATGACATTATCCATGAATTGAGCCCGCTGCTATGGGCAGATGCAAATCTGCGTGGACAAAGTATCGAACTCATGCTTGACCATAATGTGCCGAAGCTGCACCTGAATACGAAAGAAATCAAGCAGGTAGTGCTCAATCTGGCTCGCAACGGCATGGAAGCCATGACAGAGAAAGGGGTTCTGACGCTCGAAACGCGGATGGTGGATGACAAGGTCGAGCTGTGTGTACACGATACAGGTGCAGGCATAGCAAAGCCGAAGCAAGAGAAGCTGTTTGAACCTTTTTATACGACGAAAGCCAAAGGGACCGGACTCGGGTTATCCATGTGCCGAAGCATCGTGGAACGACACAACGGAACGATTACGGTGGAGTCACAGGAAGGCGAGGGGACGACCTTCAAGGTTTCGTTTCAACGATAAAAGCCCAGCATATTTTGCCAGAGATCAAGACATAATAATATGAAAGAAGCCTTACCGCAGGCGGAGTCTGAATCTTGCTTTCATTGCTTGGCGATGTATAATAGGGATAGCACATCATTAAAATCCATGTTTTGTATGGTGGAGCATTGATGATTGTCGATTCCGAGGCAATTACATGTTCCCCGAAATAATAGAACAACCATTAATAAGGAGTGAAACGAATGTCGATGTCATTTGATCAATACATGAAAGATATGGTTCAACCGATGCGGGATGAGCTGACTCGCCTGGGTATTCAGGAATTGCGTACCCCTGAGGAAGTAGAAGCTAGTCTGCCAGATGCTAAAGGAACAGCACTTGTTGTGATTAACTCGGTGTGCGGATGTGCCGCAGGCCAGTGTCGTCCAGGTGTATCTCAAGCGCTTCAGCACGATATTACACCGGATCACCTGTATACGGTATTTGCCGGACAGGACAAAGAAGCTACAGCAAAAGCGCGTGAGTACTTTGCACCGTACCCTCCGTCTTCACCTTCCATCGCTCTGATGAAAGACGGTGAACTCGTTCACTTTATCGAGCGTCACCAAGTGGAAGACCGTTCTGCGGAGGAAATTGCGGCTGATCTCACGAATGCATTTGACCGTTACTGCCGTTAATTAGCTCTAGGAGCGCCCCGCCCTTCGGATGACCGATGCCGGGGCGTTTCATTTTGAGCAAATAAGGTTATTGAACCATTCGGACCTTTCAAGCTGGACATCAAATTTCATTTATGTAGAAACGGGGTGTGTTGAACGATGAGTTTGCAACAACAGATCATTGCTGAGTTGAAGGTTAAGCCAAGCATTAATGAAGAAGAGGAAGTCCGCAAACGCGTTGACTTTCTGAAATCCTATGTGAAAAATTCCGGTACCAAAGGATTGCTTATTGCCATTAGTGGCGGAATTGACAGTGCGGTCGCTGCAGCGTTGTGCAAAAAAGCTACAGACGAACTCACAGCCGAGAACAACCAGGAATACAAAACACTGGGAGTGTTCCAGCCGTACGGTGAGCAATACGATATCGATCACAGCTACGCGGTTGCAAAAGCGTTTGACCTGAAGCATGTGGTAGAAACCAATATTGAAGATGCGGTCAATGAGATCGCGCTTGAAGTGGAGCAAGGCTTCAAATCCATGGGCAGTCCGCGTCATATGACTCCACAGGGCAAAGGGAATGTAAAGGCAAGAACCCGCATGGTCATGCAATATGCACTTTCATTTGAAGAAAACCTGCTGGTAGTAGGTACGGATCATGCTTCCGAGGCCATTACCGGCTTCTATACGAAGTGGGGCGACGGGGCGGTTGATATTACCCCATTGAGCAGCCTGAACAAACGTCAGGTTCGTCAGCTTGCCGCATATCTCGGTGTTCCGCGTGAAATTCTGGACAAGGCTCCTTCAGCAGGGCTTTGGGAAGGCCAGACCGATGAACAGGAGCTGGGCATTTCCTATGAGGATAACAGCGACTATTTGGAAGGCAAACAGATTGATCCTGCTGCGCAGGAGCGTCTTGAGTCATTCTATACACGTACTCACCATAAACGTAATGCCATCCCAGGCATCTAATCGTGGTGTAAAGTTTACAGGGTGAATGATTTAGCTTGTTAATGAAAAAAAGAGTCACTGCATCAGGCAGTGACTCTTTTTGCTGTAGTATCGGTTGGATGATATCCATTATGATCCATTCCAGGTTTCAATCTGACGAAGCTGCATGCCCAAGTCTACATCTTCCCTGATTCTTATTTTAACATAAATGGGAATGTCGGCGAGGTACTCGCTTCTCGCTGCACCTCCTGCTACAATAGAATACGTGTTCGGAGTAACAGCGACGAATAGAAACCATTCAAGATTCTACACAGCATAAAAGATTAAGCGGGTGAATCGTTAATGATATATGGAATTGGAAACGATGTGCTGGAGATCGGACGTATGCAGAAACTGCTGTCTGGTCGTCATTCCGAAGCATTTATGAATCGAATTTTGACTCCGGCTGAGCGGAAATTGGCAGCTGAACGAGGGAAAAGGATGACTGAATTTGTGTCTGGCCGGTTTGCAGCCAAGGAAGCGGTTTCCAAGGCGTTTGGCTGCGGCATCGGCCGCGTGATGAGTTTTACAGATATCGAGGTGCTTCCTGACGAAAAGGGACGCCCGGTCGCCACGTTGTCGAGCCAGGCATGGGAACGGCTTCAATTGCCATATGACCAGCAGTACGACATTCATCTCAGCATTACCCATCAGACGGAGCTTGCAGCAGCTTTTGCCATTGTGGAGAAGACGGACAAATAGCCGGTAAGAATAGAGCAATAGGAATAGCAAGGTAACAGGAGAGGACGGAAATATGGGTTTAATGGAACAAAAGCAACACTTTAGTGTGAATTTGCTGGATTGGTACATGCTTAACAGACGTGACTTGCCGTGGCGTCGTCACAATAATCCCTATTTTACGTGGGTATCGGAAATCATGCTTCAACAGACTCGCGTGGATACGGTTATCCCGTATTTTAACCGGTTTATCGCCAATTTCCCGACCGTTCAGGCACTGGCCGAAGCGGCGGAAGAGGATGTACTGAAGAACTGGGAGGGACTTGGCTACTATTCCCGTGCCCGCAACCTTCAGGCGGCTGCCCAGCAGGTGATGGAGCTGCACGGAGGGGAGATGCCGCAGGATAAACAGGCCGTATTTGCGTTAAAAGGGGTGGGCCCGTATACAGCCGGGGCCATTCTCAGTATTGCCTTCAACCAGCCGCAGCCTGCGGTGGACGGCAATGTCATGCGGGTTCTGT
The DNA here is from genome assembly GCF_002272715.1 of Paenibacillus sp. 7516. Lineage (NCBI taxonomy): Bacteria > Bacillati > Bacillota > Bacilli > Caryophanales > Paenibacillaceae > Paenibacillus > Paenibacillus sp. 7516. Next base: position 79,289 of record NZ_NPBI01000041.1, on the reverse strand, counting down.
CCAGATACTTCCTCATTGATGAGGACATTATGAAGGGCAGCACCCGGGTGCTTATGGAAGAGCTTGCAGGAGAGCTCATTCCGGAAGGGCGGGCGCGTGATTTCAACCAGGCGCTGATGGAACTTGGCGCGCTGGTATGTACACCAAAAGCGCCGCACTGCCTGACTTGCCCGGTCATGGAGCAATGTTCCGGCCGCATCGCGGGACGGGAGCTCACGCTGCCGGTCAAGACCAAGGCGAAGCCGCCGCGCCCTGAGCAGCGGCTGGTCGCCCTGGTCGAGGGCCGCGGCGAGCATCGCGGCCAAGTGCTTGTGCGCCAGCGCCCAGCGACGGGCCTGTTGGCCCGCATGTGGGAGCTGCCGCATGTGCTGGCGGCGCCCGCCGCAGCCGGCAAGGCGGCAGGGCCGCTGGCCGATGAGCCAGCCATGGCACTGCTGGCTGGCAGTCTGTGGGCGGAGGGCTTCGCTGCCCGCCCGGAGGGGCTGGCTACCCATGCGGAGCATGTGTTCAGCCACATTGTCTGGAACCTGCAGGTGTACAAGTGCACCGAGCAGGACCAGGGCAGTGAGGAGCTTCCGCTGATGGCTGCGGAAGCAAGAGCCGCCTATGATGCAGATGCACAGGCGGCTGCCAAGGAGACGGCTGCTTCCATGCTGGAAGTTACTCCAACAGCATCCGATCTGGTCGGAGAGAGCGTTACGGAAGCTGCGGATACAACCTATAACTCAGCCCTGTCGCAGACAGGCAAGGGGGACGGACTCATTTATCGATGGATCGGGCCCAAGGATATGGACAAGCTGGCATTCCCTAATGTCTTCTTGAAGCTGCTGAGCAGTTACTTCGCTGGCGCGTATGATGAGGTAAAGGAATAATTTCAATACAAAAGAGCCTGATTCAGTCATGACGACCGAATCAGGCTCTTCTTATAGGCAGGCAGACTTATTTCGCTGCTGCGTAACGTTTGTTCACTTCATCCCAGTTGATTACATTCCAGAAAGCGCCGATGTAATCAGGACGTTTGTTTTGATATTTCAGGTAGTAAGCGTGCTCCCATACGTCCAGACCCAATACTGGAGTCAGACCTTCGAAGAGCGGGCTGTCTTGGTTAGGCGTGCTAGTGATGGACAATTTGCCATCTTTGCCTACAACGAGCCAAGCCCAACCGGAACCGAAACGAGTTGTAGCTGCTTTTGCAAAATCTTCTTTGAATTTGTCAAAGCCGCCCAGTTCGCTGTCGATTGCAGCTGCGATGTCGCCTGTAGGAGCGCCGCCGCCGTTAGGTCCGATGATTTCCCAGAACAGGCTGTGGTTAGCATGTCCACCACCATTGTTGCGAACCGCTGTGCGGATGCTTTCTGGTACGCTGTCCAGGTTAGCGATCAGATCTTCCAAGCTTTTTTCTTGCAGTTCAGGAGCGCTTTCCAGAGCTGCGTTAAGGTTAGTTACGTAAGTATTGTGATGGCGATCGTGGTGGATTTCCATCGTTTGTGCATCGATATGTGGTTCCAGAGCGTCGTTAGCGTAAGGAAGTGCCGGTAATTGAAAAGCCATAGTGAAAATACCTCCTGAGAATTTGAATTTTTTAATCAGCATTTTGCATCATCAATTGATTCGTTCCCCAGTACAAGGATATAGACGAAAGGAATCATTTCGATCTCAACCTTGGTGAAGGAGAGTCGATCATTGGATGAATGCAAACTGCTCAGGTACATATGTAATAATACCCTTGCCACTAATATTAAACCGCATCCGGGCTAATTAAGCAACATTTTTGTTTATTAAGTCCCCTGGGAAGTTGATCAATTGCATGACTCGGGTTAACAAACATATTTTACCCATTATGAATATATTTATGTGATATTAGTCGATTTCATAGACAGAAAAATTAATATTCGGATGTAAACGGTTACAATTAAGCGCTTTCAAAAGAAAATGCGTGTTTTATGGCGGAAAGTATGGTTTAATTGACGGAGAAGCGGTATTTTCTCGTTTTTTGTCATTATTCGAACATTGGGTTTTTGGTAAAAAGGGGATCCCTTTTTTGTAAAACCTCATCAAGCTAACGAAAAGGGAGATTTAAGACATGCACGTTCGTTCCTTTCAGTTGAGTGATGCAAGCCAGATGACGGAGCTTCTCCAGGTTGCACTATCGGAAGAGTGCTATGAGAACACGATGGGCCCGTTTGCCCGTCAATTGTCATGGGATTCTGACCTGATTATGGTTGCGGAAGAAGAGGGAGACCTCGTCGGCGCCTTGATCGGTACGATTGATCACAACCAGGGATGCATCTACCGTATTGCGGTCCATCCAGACTATCGTCGCCGTGGAGTCGGCAAAACACTTGTCGAGGCCATGGAGCAACGTTTTCAGCAACGAAAAGTCAGCCAAATATGGGTCGCGGGTGATGAGCACAACAAAGCAGCCATGCCTCTATACGAAGCTATGGGTTACGGTGCCAACAAGATATTGAGTGCTTTTCAGAAACTTAGTATTTTGTCCAAAGCTTAGGTTTGAATGATTAAAGAAAAGAAATAAACAGATTTCCATTTTATATTAGGCATATCCTTCAACGTAACCACGTGGGGATATGCCTTTCTATTTGTATGATAACACGCTTCGGATTATGCCTCGCGCTGCTGGTGTTCATAACCAATTGTTTCACTCCCGCAAATAAGATAGACTTAGAGGGAATATGAACGCCTTCATTTGGAACAAAATTGATAAACGAGGTGTCCCTTTGAACTCCAATATACCTTCTACAGAGCGTATGAATTCCGAAGATCGAAGCAACCAGACAGGGTCTGGACAGCCGGGAAAATCCTGGGCTGCGGAACTATGGGACTGGGTGAAGACAATCGTTGTTGCTTTTGTGATCATGATGCTGCTGAATCTGTTTGTATTTAACCTGTCGATGGTTAAAGGCCAGTCCATGCAGCCGACACTGGTTGAGCGGGATCGTTTGTTCGTCAACAAGATTGTCTATGATATTGGGAAGCCATCCCGGTTTGACGTTATTGTACTGCGGGACCCGAGTGAAGGTGTGGAGAAAAAGGAGTTCCTGGTTAAACGCATTGTTGGACTACCGGGAGATACGGTTGAAGTCCGTGATCACCATTTGTTTGTGAATGGAGAACAGCAGGCAGAGACGTATACGGATACCGAGGTGCAGGATCCTGATTTTGGCCCGATCACGCTTGAGGATGATCATTATTTTGTGATGGGTGATAACCGTCATGAAGGGAAAAGCAAGGACAGTCGCGTGTTTGGCAGTATTACATCCAGCGAAATTGTCGGCAAAGCCGAGTTTATTTTCTGGCCGTTTTCCGAGATTAAGAAACTGTAAAATGTTGGTTCGGAAACTTTGGACTTCATTTTGCGTCAAATAGATAGACCCTTATCACAATTTAAATGCGGTACACACGGAAGTGTATCGATATTGACGCCTGTCCTCCCAAGCGAGGCGGGCGTTCACTGTTTAGTGAATATGAGTGGAGAAGAAAAGAGGGAAGAGAACATGACGAGCGTACAGACCGGGGCAGCTCAGGCTGGTTCTGTGTGGGAACAGTTAAAACAGGAGATCAAGGCAGCTGCCCCCGGGCTGGGCATTGATGATGTCGGTTTTGCTTCGGCAGAGCCCTTTGTTTCGTTAAAATCACTGCTGGAGCAGCATCGGGACAACGGTTATGCATCCGGTTTCGAAGAACCGGACATCGAGAAGAGGGTGCGTCCTGCCTTGAAGGAGGGCGAGCCTGCTTCGCTTATTGCCATCGCTGTGGCATATCCATCGAAGATGGTTAATCCGCCGAAGTCGGAACCTGGTGCATATCGCGGCATTTTGGCCCGTTCGGCCTGGGGCAGGGATTATCACCATGTACTGCGCGAAGCAATGGACAAGCTGGTTCAGTTTATACGGGAACGGGTGCCAGAGGCCATGATTGAGAGCATGGTGGACACAGGGGCACTTGTTGACCGGGCAGTATCGCAGCGAGCGGGCATTGGTTTCAGCGCCAAAAACTGTTCCATCATTTCACCCAAGTTTGGATCGTGGATCTATCTTGGTGAACTGGTGACCAACATTCCCTTCCAGCCGGATACGCCGGTAACGGAAGATTGCGGGGAATGTACCAAATGTATTGATGCCTGTCCGACAGGAGCACTGGTGGGTCCGGGACAATTGAATGCACAGCGGTGTATTTCTTTTGTAACGCAGACCAAAGGGTTCGTGGACGAAGAGTTCATGTTGAAAATAGGCAACCGTCTGTACGGTTGTGATACTTGTCAGATCGTCTGTCCGAAGAATCGGGGCAAAAACTGGGATCACCATCCCGATCTGCAGCCCGATCCGGAGATTGTGAAGCCGCTGCTGTTACCGCTGCTGGATATCGGCAACCGCGAGTTCAAGGAACGCTTCGGGCAGAGCTCTGCCGCCTGGCGGGGCAAGAAGCCGATTCAGCGTAACGCAGTCATAGCACTCGGTAATTTCAAAGACAAAAGCGCTGTACCGAAGCTGACGGAGGTACTGAAGCGTGATCCGCGTCCGGAGCTGCGGGGAACCGCAGCCTGGGCGTTAAGCAGAATTGGAGGAGAAGACGCAATGAGAGCAATTGGGGAAGCTGCCGCTAACGAACAAGATGGAAACGTGCTAAGCATGCTGCAGAAGGCCAAGGAGCGACTCAGTTCGTCCGGGTCCTTACCCGAGAAGCCGCAGGTTGGGCTAATGAGTGACAAGCAGCAAGAAGAACAGAAGAATGAATCAACGGGCACGGATTCGAATGCATCCGGCCAACCGGTGAAGCAGGAAGCGGCTGCGTGGAAACCTTCGGCCGTAACAGGGCTTCATGGTACCCCGGTATTTTATAATGAAGTGCTGACACCTATTGGTACACTTACGCTGTGTGCTACGGAAAAGGGACTCTGTCATATTGATTTTGGAGCATTTCATGTACGTGAGGCTCACCTGCAGCAATGGGCCCGAACCTGGATTGGCGAGTACCGATACGAGAAAAACGAAGAGAAGCTGAGCGTAGCTGCGAAGCAGCTGCAGCAGTATTTTGCCGGGGAGCGAAAATCCTTCGAGTTGGAAATGGATCTGCTCGGAACACCGTTCCAGCTTCAAGTATGGCAAGTCCTGTCCGATATATCTTATGGAGAGGCCTCAACACACCAGCAGGTTGCAGAAACGATCGGAAGACCCAAAGCTGTTCGCGCAGTTCTGGATGCCATTAGCAAAAATCCGATTCCGATCATTATTCCCTGTCACCGCATCAGCGGCAAAGACGGAACCCTGGTAGGTTATGTAGGCGGTCTGCAAACCAAGGAGCAATTGCTCGCATTGGAGCAGCAATCGTAAGAGCGGGGGACGTTCATGAAGTATGTAAACGTGGAAAGTGTGGAGGCGGGCGAGTGTCTGGGCAAAACCGTATACTCAGGCAACGGAACAGTCCTGTTGTCTGCGGGAGTCCAGCTCACCGTATTTATGATTAATACGCTGAAGCGTATTGGCGTAACCATGCTGTACATCCAGGATGAAGCGTATAAAGATGTGGAGACAGAAGACATTCTGGATGAAGCCACGAAGCGGGCTATTATTAATGAAATGAGCGTGACGCTGGAGGCAGTACGCTCCGGGAAAGACTGGAGCCCGAAAAAGGTTGCCCTTAGCATAGACAAGCTGCTGAACGACGTATTAAACGGGCGGGAACTGCTTGTCCAGTTAACGGATATCCGAACCAAGGACAACGCCCAGTACGTACATGCCATGAATGTATGTTTGCTTTCATCTGTGATGGGACTCAACTTGGGTTTGAACTACAATCAGCTGAAGGATCTGGCGGTGGGTGCGCTGCTTCATGATATCGGCAAAGTTGGAGAGCCTCCCGGCAGCGCTTCTGCGGCAAATGCTTCCCTTCACCATACCTGGCGGGGGTTTGAAGTCATCAAGTCCAAGCGGGAGTTCAGTCTGCTCGTGGCCCATACGGCTCTTCAGCACCATGAGCATGTGGATGGTACCGGGCTGCCGAGAGGCATTATGGGCAAGGACATTCATTTGTTTGCCAAAATTGTAGCTGCCGCCAATATCTATGATAACCTGATCAACGGCTCGTCTGGTCAAAGCCTGCTGCCGCATGAAGCCTGTGAAGAGATGATGGCCATGTCGGGTACGAAGCTGGATCGGGACATTTTGATTGAATTTAACCGCAGCGTATCCGTATATCCGAATGGAACAGCTGTCAGGCTGTCCACCAGAGAAACTGGCGTCATTGTCCGGCAGCATCGAGGGCTGCCAGGCAGACCGGTCATTCGGGTTGCACGCGGAAGCACGCGTTATGATCTGGATGTGGTCGAAGTGGATCTGGCCAGGGAAACGACCGTTTTCATTGAGGCGGTTATGACCTAGGCTTACATGGATCTTCATGAGAGGTTTACCCCCAGGTTGAAGCGAAGTTTGGGTTCACCGATTTTTAACTATTAGCTGGAAAATCCGTTTGCTCCAATCGTGCGGAAATGCTATGATAACTTTCAGGAAATCCGGTCCGTGACACGTGTACAAGCAGGCAAGTGGACATCAGGTGCTGACACGGATTATCAGGCTTTTTAGATTGCATACAGAGGTGTCTAAGAGATGGAAATAGTAATACCGATTATCACATTGATTGTAGGTCTGGTCGGGGGATTTTTCATCGGGGTGTACTACTTGCGTAAACAACTCGAGAAAATGCAAAGTGATCCCGACATGCTTCAAAAAATGGCGAAGCAAATGGGTTATAACCTGAATGGCAAGCAAATGCAGCGCGCCCAGCAGATGATGAAGAACCAGCAGCCTGGCGCGAAGATGCCTCAGCCGGGGCAACATCCTGCGCGTAAAAACTCGGGCCGCCGAAAATAATAGTTGTAAGCAAGCAAATTGCATAATCGATTATGCATAATGCGGAAGTGAAAGAAGGCTTACACCAAGTGGTTCGAAAGGAGGCGTTCGGCAGTGGCTGGCGTGAAAGATTATTTGAATTCAAAAGTATCCGACAATCGGGAGAAGATCGAGTACCATGTGGAACAGATCCTCAAACTGATCGGAGAAGATAGTACGCGAGAAGGGCTGCTTGAGACGCCTGCACGCGTAACCCGGATGTATGAAGAGATTTTTGGCGGGTATGAAGTGGACCCGCGCGATGTACTCGGCGTGACCTTTGACGAAAATCATGAAGAGCTTGTCATTGTGAAGGACATTGTTTATTACAGCCAGTGTGAACATCATATGGCACCCTTCTTCGGCAAAGTGCATATTGGGTATGTACCCAGCGGCAAAATTGTCGGGTTGAGCAAAATGGCCCGTTTAGTCGAGGCGGTTACCCGTCGTCTTCAAGTTCAGGAACGTATCACTTCACAGATTGCCGACATTCTGAACGAGGCTGTTGAACCGCATGGTGTCATGGTCGTTGTGGAAGGTGAGCACTTGTGCATGTGCTCCCGCGGCGTGAAGAAGCCTGGCAGCAAGACGGTAACATCCGCGGTCCGTGGTTCCTTCCGAGACAATACGGCGCAGCGTGCCGAGTTTCTGTCTTTGGTTAAGGATTAAGACCCGAACCGGACAAGCTTTCAAGCCGTGTACAATCATTAAAACGGTTCATCTAATAAGCCGAGTTCCCTTGGAACCGGCTTATTTATTTATATGAGCATTTGTGTACATCCAGCGATGTTTAGAACCCTTTCCTTGTCTATATCCTGATTCAGATTCGTTTAGTCGGAGGTTAGCAAATATGAGTGTACCTTTGAATTCAGACACAACCGGACAGCTTGGGGCAGAGCAGCCGCTTCCGTCCAGCTCGTCATCCAGGCTGCATCGTATACAGATCTGGGAAACACCATTGCTTCGGTATGGAAGCAGTGTGCTCGAGGCATTTGCATGGGAAGAGGTGATGTGCCGCCGTGTAGGCGAAGGGCATCTGCCAGTCGCCCATATTTGGCGTCATCCTTACGCATTTGTTGCAGGTCTGCGGGATCGCCGCCTCCCCAAGGCTGTAGAGGCAATGGAAGGTATGCGAACGCAGGGAACCGCTGTCTGTGTTCGTCCCTCTGGAGGTGCTGCTGTGCCTCTTCATCCGGGCGTGGTTAACATTTCACTGATTTTGCCTAACCCGGCCCGTGCTATTAATATTCACGATGACTTCCGCGAGATGGCTGCTCTAATTGCCGAGTCGTTAACGCCATGGTCGAATCAGGCACGAACCGGAGAGATCGAGGGTGCCTTCTGCCCCGGTGATTATGATGTCAGTGTCGGCGGCCTGAAATTTTGCGGTATCGCCCAGCGAAGGCAGGCGAAGGCTTATATTATTACGGCTTTTATTATCGTCGAAGGGCATGGAGACAAGCTGGCGGCAGAGGTGCGCAGGTTCTATCAGCATGCAGCAGACGGCCTGCAGGAAGGGTATCCCGATGTTCGCCCCGGCACCATGGCGAGTCTTCAAGAGCTGGCAGGAGTGCCTTCTGCAGCAGCTTACACCGCTTCCCTGGTCCGTACGCTTCGTAATCGATACCCTATGGCTGAGACTGACCGCGTATTGTCTGTTGATCGAGAGGCAGTCAGGCGGACGGCAGAGCAGATGAAACTGCGCTACGATTAGTATCGTTCGAGAACACTTGGAATTGGTTAATAGAGATGATATGATGTGATTTCGGAAGGAGAGTGCCAAGATGGAAACTTTGAGATATACATTTGAATATGAGGTTGTTTCTTCAGGCGAGAAGTCTGAGTTCAGCCAAATGGCAACAAGCAAGGAAGAAGCTGCGGCTTTGATCGTTGCACGTATTGCCGACCTGGAGTTCACGGGTGAGGAAGATATCAAGCTGGGTGACCTGATTGCCATCAGCAAACAGGTTGGGGACAACTATGTTGCGTGCGAGGGCTGTGCTTCCTAGTCTATCATGACGCGTCAGAGACCTATCCAAATACAAGCAAGTCTTCTTGAATCAAGAGGCTTGCTTTTTTTATTGCAATGAAGAAGAGATATCTGGCAGTCTACCGGCTGGAGATATCTCTTTTTTTTCTTGTTCCCTTTTCGGTTCTAGTAGGGTGGCCATAACAGCTTACGTGCCGTTTCGTAACGTTCAGCCACCGCAGGCCAATAGACGACATTCCACCAGTCCTCGATATATTTCTTGCGCTCATTCTGATGTTTCAGATAGTAGGCATGCTCCCATACATCCAGCGGCAGAAGAGGTACGATGTCGGACTGGGACAGGTTCTGGTGCTTCTCCGCCTGTAAAATCTCCAAACGGTGTGCCCGTGGACTCCAGACAAGCAGAGCCCAGCCGCTGCCTTCCACTTTGTTGGCTGCTTCGGTGAATTGATTTTTGAATGCCTCATAACTGCCGAAATCCCGTTTGATCTGTTCAGCAAGCAATCCGGAAGGCTTGCCGCCGCCTCTGGGATTCATGATCGTCCAGAAGATCGTATGCAGGTAATGGCCTGCACCATTGAAGGCAAGTTCTCGTTCCCAATGTTTGACGAGTTCGAAATTATTCTTTTTACGTGACTCTGCCAGTTTCTTCTCGGCTGTATTGAGTCCATCCACATAGGATTGATGGTGCTTATCGTGATGAATGCGCATCGTCATCTCGTCAATATGCGGTTCAAGTGCGTTGTAGGCGTAGGGCAGAGGAGGCAGCGTGTGTCCTCCAATCGGAACAGGTCTCTCCTTCACAGGAGGTGTAGAAGGCAAGGTGATGCTCTCTGTCGTACCGGAAGAAGACGATAGACCGGAGACCTCTGAAGACTGCACCTGTGAAGAAGATGATGAAGGTGCCAGGGCTGATGGAGCATTCGTTTTTCCAGCGATGGATGACGGCTCCTCTGCTGCTTCGCGCTCGGTGCGTCCTGACAATTGAACATACTTTTCCAAAGAAAAGGGTGTATCACTTGCCGTATCCCGCATGATTCCGGGCTGAATTAAGGTATCGAGTACGCCGAGGAAATACTCCGATTCGCGGATAAAATGCAGAATGACTGCCTTAGCGAGCGGGACAGCTTGCACAGCGGCACTTTGCTCAAGCAGGACGTACAGCTGCCTGATGAACTCCCGCGATTGTGAACGTGCAGAGGCGACAAGCTGTTCTACACATCCGATGATGTACGGGGCAGGCGGATGGGTTCCGGGTAACAGCTGTTTCAACAGCTGGCTCGCTACCTTCTCGGTATTTTTAAACGTCACTGCCCATTCTTCAAGCAGCTTCACATAAGTGGGCTCCAGATCGGGAACCAGTGCCCGAATAACAAGCGTATGCTCTTTCTCCTGCTCCTTCCAGAACCTTATCTCCTCCAGGATGCGCAGAGGTAGCAAGGGTCCATAGCCAGACCAATTCATATGCGGCAAACCTCCATTCAATTCAATTGTAATATCAGCCCTTCAAGGGATAGGGTGTGTGATTAACCTTTTATAATCGTCCCAAAAGTATATTCTCCTGCCATGTTGTCCTATGTGTGCATAAAAAAAGAGCCCCATAGGGGCTCTGATCACCGGAAGATTCTATTCACCGGTATTGGTATTTTCCACATCGTCGCTGCTTGTCTTCGTCACATGACTCAGGAATGTAGAGACACGGCGGAGATACTCCTTCGGATGTTCCCGGAAGATCAGCTCATGATGCGCGTCCTGTACGATCCATTCCTCTGAGTAGGTGTTCGTCTGGTTGGCAGCGAGAAGCTCGGCGATCGGATATGGAGCTTTCTCGTCCTCCGTCCCGTGAATGAAGAAGATCGGGAACGGATAGTCTTTCTTTTTGACTTCCTGATACGGAATCTGCTGCAATCCGGTGCCATTCAGAACCGGGAATAACAGATTCATAATCTGCAGAGTTGGTTGTCGCGGCAGATCGATCTGGTTATGAATGTTGTGATACAGCGTATCCGGCTCCAGCAGGAAGGTGCTGTCGAGAATCATGGCATCCACGTTCTCGGTTAGCAGCCCCGTCTGTAATGCTGTGCCTGCGCCCATCGAGAATCCCCAGACGACAAGCTCCTGAGCACCGCGCTGCTTGGCGAACTGAATCGCACCAAGCAATTGCTGGGACTCGGCTTTGCCTCCTGTAGCGACTGCCTTGTTCACCTGTGAGGCGAAACCATAGTCAAACATCACTACATTGAACCCGAGCTGGTGGGCATAGTGAGCCAGGTCATACATGGGAACCCAGGTTTCCTCCCGATTGGCCCCATATCCATGACTGAAGATGATGGTCTTGTTGACTTCCGTGTCTGCGGGGATATACCAGCCCTGCATCGTACGGCTGCCGTCTGCTGCCGGGAACGTGATATCCTCATACTTCATGTTCTTGGCCTGCATTGGATTGGAGAACACGGGAGCTACGGTCGGGTTGGATAATACCCAGGCAATATAGCCGTGTAAGGCAATGAAACAAAAGAGCAGAAAAAATACAACGGAGAGCAGCAACGCTACGATAATATGTTTGAACCGGATCAGCCTCGGTGATAACGAAGAAGGCAGATCGGACACTTTCGTTTGCAGCGGGGCTTCGCTCTGGGATGTCGGAAACATGATTGCCCCTCCTTATTAAGATCAATTGAAGATAACAACGAGTTCAGATTAGATCGTATGTCTTGGTGTCCTTGCTGGCATGTGCAGCAAAGTCTTGCTTTTATATCTTTATCGTATGTTTCCATATAGTCAAAGTCAATTGATTGGAGGCATTTGTTACGCAATTGTTATATAGTTCAAAAGATATATGGGTAACATTTCCTGATGGTGCAAATTGCAGGGGATTTAGTCTTATAAAAAGAAAATATTTACACTTCTTATCATCATGATTTGGCTCATTTTGGTTTACAGATGAGATCGTTTCTCATATAATTTATGTAACCAAGTTTCATGTGATGAAACATGAGGAGGGCATTATGCCATGGAAGACCGCAAATTAACCGTCCGGGCTGTGGAACGGGCGCTGGATATATTATTATGTTTTACCACACGGAGCGATCTGGGACTCACGGAAATTGCGAGCCAGATTGGTTTGCACAAAAGTACGGTTCATCGTCTGATGGCGACGCTGGAGGAGAAGGGTTTCGTCATTCGCGATGCGGCCACTGAGAAATACAGGCTGGGCATTCGGATCTGGGAGCTGTCTGCTCATATGTCCCGCAGTGATGACCCTGCCATTTTGCTGCTTCCTGCAATGGAGCGGCTCAGAGATCGATTGGGAGAAACGGTCAGTCTGTACCTGCGGGACGGCAGTGAACGTATCCGTATTCAGGCTGTTCAGAGTGATCAGGCCATTCGGCGGGTGGCTCCGGTTGGCGTACGTCTTCCCCTTTCCGTAGGGGCATCCAGCAAGGTACTCATGGCATTTGCGACGGAAGAAGACCGGGAGGAACTGATGAATGGCCCGGAATGGCCCGTATTTATCGATCCCGAAGTTTACCTGGCACAGATGGGAGATATCCGGGAGAATGGATATGCGACCAGCTACGAAGAACGTGAGCCTGGAGCGGCTGCAGTATCGGTGCCCATTATGGATCGGAAGGGGAATATTGCTGCAGCGCTCTCCGTATCCGGTCCTGTTAGCCGCCTGTCCCAGGAAACTTTGCACGAATATGCACCTGTACTGAAGGAAGCGGCCGCGCAGATGGGCCTCATGTTGTCCTGATCCGGCATGCAATGGAATATAAAGGGTTGTTTTTCTGATGAGCTTGCGCTAGTCTGTAATGGACAGCCCGACGGGGCTGGAATGAATTGAATATGGAACTGCGGTACACATACCGCAACTTGTAACGTTACTAGGGGAGTCCGAATTGTCCGGACTGAGACGGGATCGCAAGAGATTCCGGACCCTTTGCACCTGATCTGGATCATACCAGCGTAGGGAAGTAATCGGCGATATAACCACGAACACCTGCATAATCTAGCCTTTGGCATGTCTCCACTTGTAGGAGCTTGGCATCAGGCTTGCTTGTTATGGGTGATGGACATAAGCCGGTTCCCTCGGGAACCGGCTTTTTTATATACAGTGTCAAGCGATCATCCGCAGCAGAGGGGGGGTATCTTCTTTTGCGGGGGAGCTGGAGTTGGGTATAACCCACTTATGCCAAGGCCAGATTCGGTCTGAGCTATGCCGCTGTAATGTTCTTTCTTCGGAAGTTGGCCGCTCTTTTCTTGCCTATGCGTGGATGATATGGAACGGGTGCACGAGCAATCAAACTGGCCCATCCATGGGACGACCAACGAGGAGGAAGAGGTAGCGATGAATACAAACAACAGAACAACGGTACAGGAACATTCAGGACAGGGATTGGAAAAGGGAGCAGTGGTGGCGGGACGGGTCCAACCGTTTCCCGGCAGCCGCAAAGTTTACATTCAGGGCTCGCGTCCGGACATTGCAGTACCCGAGCGTGAAATTGCCCTTCATGACACGAATACACCCCAAGGGGTGGAGCATAACGAGCCACTTCGCGTGTACGATACGAGCGGCCCTATGACGGATCCCGGATTTCACGCCGATATCCGGGCAGGTCTGCCCGCTTTGCGTGCACGCTGGATCACAGAACGTAACGATGTAGAGGCGTACCAGGGACGTACCGTCAAACCGGAGGATAACGGGCTTAAGCCAGGAGGGAAGAGAACCGGAGCTGAAGAATATCCAGGCCTCCGCGGCAAACCGCTGCGTGCACAATCCGGACGCTGTGTCACTCAGATGCATTATGCGAGGCAGGGCATCATTACGCCTGAGATGGAGTTTGCTGCTATCCGTGAGGGCGTGGAGCCGGAATTCGTCCGGCAAGAGCTGGCGAGCGGCAGGGCCATTCTGCCATCGAATATCAATCATCCGGAGAGCGAACCGATGCTGATCGGACGTCATTTCCACGTGAAGATCAACGCGAATATTGGCAACTCTGCCGTATCCTCTTCGATTGAAGAAGAAGTGGAGAAAATGACTTGGGCGGTACGATGGGGGTCCGATACGGTAATGGATCTTTCCACAGGCAAGGATATCCATACCACCCGGGAGTGGATCATCCGTAATTCCCCGGTACCGATTGGGACGGTGCCGCTGTATCAGGCGCTGGAGAAGGTGAATGGCGAAGCCGAGGCACTTACCTGGGAGTTGTACCGGGATACGCTCATTGAGCAGGCAGAGCAGGGTGTGGATTACTTTACGATCCATGCAGGCGTGCTGCTGCGTTACATACCGATGACGGCCAAACGGATGACCGGCATTGTTTCAAGAGGTGGTTCCATTATGGCGGCATGGTGCCTTGCACATCATCAGGAGAACTTTTTGTACACGCATTTTGAGGAAATCTGTGAAATCATGAAAAGGTATGATGTAGCCTTCTCTCTCGGAGATGGACTCCGCCCGGGCAGCATCTATGATGCCAATGACGAAGCCCAGATGGCTGAACTAGCTACGCTCGGTGAACTGACACAGATTGCATGGAAGCATGATGTGCAGGTGATGATTGAGGGGCCAGGACATGTGCCGATGCATAAGATCAAGGAGAATGTCGACCTTCAGATGGAGATCTGCAAGGAGGCACCATTCTATACACTCGGTCCGCTGACAACCGATATTGCACCAGGCTATGACCATATTACCTCAGCCATTGGAGCGGCGATGATCGGCTGGTTCGGAACGTCGATGCTCTGCTATGTGACACCAAAGGAACACTTGGGCCTGCCGAACAAGGATGATGTTCGGGAAGGCGTTATTGCCTACAAGATTGCGGCACATGCCGCTGATCTGGCCAAAGGCCATCCGCGTGCACAGCGCCGGGATGACGCGCTGTCGAAGGCCCGCTTCGAATTCCGCTGGCGGGATCAGTTCAACCTGTCACTGGATCCGGAACGTGCGCTATCCTATCACGATGAGACCCTTCCGGCTGAAGGGGCCAAGGAGGCCCATTTCTGCTCCATGTGTGGGCCTAAATTTTGCAGCATGCGCATTACGCAGGATATTCGTGCCTTTGCCGCAGACAAGGGCTTGTCCGAGAATGAGGCTGTAGCAGCCGGGATGCAGGAGAAGGCTGAGGAATACCGGACTCGATCCTAAGCTCGTTACAGCGCAATTTAAGCAGCCTAAGATAACTAAAAGCCGTTCTCTCCACTACTGGGAGAAGAACGGCTTTTTGGTTGTAATCCTTTAGCTTCGTTGATAAGAAATGTAAACTTCCGGATATTTCTATGTTGGAGCTAGCTAATGGCTGCTCCTGCACAGCGTTGGCGTCAGGTATTCCTACGAGTGCAGGCCCTCCTTCGAGAGCCTTTTTAATGCGTGAAAGGCAGAGGTAGCTTTCATTCCTCGGAATAACCCTAACTAACGCCTACCAATATTTAATTGCTGCTCCAAATAAGATGCCAGCGATTCGAGCGGGCTGTAAATCTCACTACCCGTATTTGCTGAAGCTAGGGCAGCCGCGGGAGCCATGGACAGCTGAGCAGCTACAATTATTTTCTCTGGTGACTGTACAGCTAGCTGCTGCAGGCCCGTAGTCACCATCTCCATATATCCTTCCTTATCGCCGCGCATGATCAGCTCAAATGTACCAGGAATTAATGCGGCCTTCGTTCTCGAAGCGGCGGCAACGTTTGCCTGCTCGTTGATTTCACCTTGCTGTAGTGCTTCATTGATCCGCGCCATCGTTCCTTCAACCGTTGCTGCATTGGTAAAAGCAAGAATGTATTCCTGCGAATCCTGCTGCAGCTTATGCAATAATGGATCATCAATACCGATAACGGGGATGGAGACATGCTGTGCTTCGTGCGCCAGTACTGCGGCAAACAGGGTGCAGGTGACCAGAATGGCATCTGCATGACACTGGGCAATCCACTTTAATGTCTGGGATACTTTTTCTCGAATGACAGCCTCTGAGAAGTTCTTATCCTGCTTAAGGCGATCCAGACCGGGATCGACATAATGCACAAGTTCCACTTCATAGGAGGCGAGCGCCTCTTCAATGAGTGCGATGTTGGAGTAGTGAGCGTGATAACAGCCGATCGTGATCATAATGACATCCCCTTTGCCAATGCTTCTTTTTGTGAGTCGTGAGTGCTGCAGATATTTAATCTATTATAGAAATGCGACCGGGAACTGTACAGCGTTTAAACCAACGCCAATAACCGTCTCTCCGCCAAACGGCAGAAGGACGGTTCTATAATCAGACTCCAATACAGTCAGGTTTCATTTTATCGCATGGAAGGAGATGCGTTCTTTTGAGCCATTTTTTGCTGCAGAATCTCGTGAAAGGATAGACCTTGAGTGTTCTCATTCTCCTTTTTGGGAGCAGTGGTCGCCGTGTTGCGCGGATATTGGTGGTGGTACGGGATCATTTGCTGAATAGGCATGCGGATCATCTTGGTTCCTCCTTTTGGGTTAGATATATAAGTTGAGCCTATAAATATTAAATTCATCTTATATGGGCTATGTATTTAAACAGGTAGTCGTTCCAAGTGCGCATATAGGTACATGTGACTTGTTAGACGAAATCGGGAAATTATGACGTAATTCCAATTGGATTGTAGTGATTTTACCCCGTATTCAGGAGATGTAAACGGTTTGAGGGAAATTCAGGAGAAAAGAACCTGAAATAAAGGGTTTGATATGGGAGGAACGAATCGGTTGTTAAGTGAATAGTCCCAGTTTTAGGAATGTCAATTATGTCGAAAATAAGACAAATTATCTGGGAGAGTAGGTATCGTTGAAGCTAACTAACTTGGTACCATAGTCGGTTGTGGTGAGCGAGAAGGGGGGAGTTTTATACGTGTTTTGCAGGTGAAACAGGGAGTTGCACAAAAAAAAGCCATCCAGCGAACTGGACGGCTTGTGTAACGTTATCAACGCATGTAAATGAAAGATGTCACTGTTCTGTAGTTGGCCTAGCTTGATTTACCGCAATATAGATATCGACCTGAACATGGGCAGGATCCATACTCCGTTCATCATATAACTCGAAATCACCGGTAAACGTTCGCTCATTCTGATTGCTCCAGCCCCAAACGGCGCCCCATGCTTCACCTACAACTTCTGCCATTGGACCCTTGCGGGAGGTGAATACGGCGTATGTTGCTGGTGGCAATTCAACCGAGTTCATGCCAGCAGGTAGCGTTTCATCTGCAGCTACCTCGTGGCCTACGAGGATGGTGTATTCCCCGTGTATACCATCGGTATAATCTGTATAGCAGCCGTATCGGGGTGCTTCCGGTGCAGGGATGTGCCCTGATGAGAAGTAGCGGCTCCACAGATCCTGAATGCAGCCATGGCCGCTCATCTCGATCGCGTTGGTCGTTCTAGCCGATATGCCAGCCAGGCGTTTGCCAGGAAGTGTAACATATCGAACAGGTTGAACGGAGTGCTTATTGTTGTTACCTTCTGGATTGGAGGGGCTCCATCGTTTCAAAAAGGGAAGCTGATTGCGCAGCATTGCCCGCGCTGATTCCTCACCCATACCTTCTTCCATGAGGATCGCGGTGCACATCTCAATCATGCCTTCCATTGTAATGTTGGGCTGTTGGAACATGCCTTCTTTGTAGCAATAGATGCAGTATTCACGGGTTGCACTTCCATCTGCTTCCGTTCCGAATTGGGTAGGGGTGGTCAGCGGCATTCCGCAGCTCTGGCATATAGTGACGTTCATTCACAATTCCTCCTCGTTATGTAAAGCTTGAATATAGATGAAGTATAACGAGAGGAACTGGACATCAGTCTGTCAGGTTTGCGGAGGAGCAGTATAATTTTGCACGATTTGTTCTGCAATCCGGCGAATCTCGTCACGTATATGAAGAGGCTCCAATACCTCTGCATCTCCGCCAAAGCCAAGAATGAACCCGTACAGCCAGTTATCTTCTGGAAAAGCCACCTGACTTATATAATATCCCTGGCCGTCGGGGATCACGTTCTCTATGCCAAACCACTCTTCGGCGATATGACGGACACGGGCGTGGAATCTCATCGTCATGGCAACCGTGTTCCCTGGAGTCGCCCATTCCTGCTGCCAGGGCCTGTCCTGCAGGTTGATGGGTTTGCGTTCGAAGCTTCCATGAGCAAGTGTCACGTCCTGCATACGGACCAGTTTGAACATGCGAAACTCATTACGCTCATGACAGAACGCATAGAGGTACCAGGAGTGCTTTTTAAGAACTAGGGTATGAGGATCGACGGTTCTGTGAGTTTGGGCTCCTTCGGCGCTGCAGTAGGTAAAGGTGATTGAACGCAGCTGATCCAGTCCCTGTTCAATGATTTGCAGTTTGTTTTGTAGCGCTTCCGGGTGGGTCCACATCGAATAATCCACAATGAAACGATTGGTTTCGGCCTGAAAGTCATCGTTTTTGGATTCCGGCACAATGCTGCTTAGTTTCTCCATCAACAGTTCCCGTGCAACATTGGTATGCGATGTGGAGACACTGCGCAGTGCGGTAACAATAGAGGCCAGATCCCGGTCGGTCAATACGTTTCGATCCAGACGATAACCTTCCGCAAGGCCGATGCCACCGCTCATGCCCTGGTACGTCACGACAGGAATGCCTGCCTGGCCCAGGGTATCAATGTCACGATAAATGGTGCGGATAGAAACTTCAAACGTGTCTGCCAGATCCTTGGCCTGTACACGGCCGCGATTGATTAGTAGTACAACGATGGCTAATAAACGGTCCAATTTCATAAAAAGGTTTCCTCTCAATGATTTATATGTTGGATTCAGATATGTTATATTGTTGAGCATCACATATAGGAGTGGGATAAGCAATGAAGCGAATTACGATTCTGATTGCGGACGATGAAGTTGAGATCGCTGATCTGGTTGCTTTGCATTTGCAAAAAGAAGGATACCACATCGTCACGGCATACGATGGCAAGTCGGCCCTGCACGCCATTCAGACACAAGCGATCGATTTGGCAGTCCTGGACATTATGATGCCAGGCATGGACGGTTATGAGGTCACCCGCAAAATTCGGGAACAGCACCACATGCCAATCATTTTCCTGAGTGCCAAAACGTCGGATATGGACAAAATTACGGGTCTCGTGATGGGCGCTGATGATTACATGACCAAACCGTTCAATCCCATGGAGCTCGTAGCCCGGGTGAACTCCCAGCTTCGTCGTTCCTTGCAATTCAGTCAGTCTGTACCTGTCCAGCGTTCCATTCTGGAGAAGGGCGGACTCGTCATCGCGCCGGATCAGCATAGCGTAACACTCTACGGCAAACCAGTGGAACTAACACCGAAGGAGTTCGACATTCTGTATCTGCTCGCGAGCCACCCCAAGCAGGTGTTCAGCGCGGAAAGCATTTTTGAACAGGTATGGGGAGAGGCTTATTACGAGAGCGGCAATACTGTAATGGTCCATATTCGAACCCTGCGCAAAAAGCTCGGAGAAGATCTGGACAAGAACAAGTTTATCAAAACGATCTGGGGCGTGGGGTATACATTTAATGACTAAACGAAGAAGTTTTCGGACAACCATGATTATGCTGCTGGGTCTGAGCATGCTGGCCTCTGGCGCGATCACCTATGGGATTTACAAGCTTTTGCAGGCTTATTATTCAGGTGTGAGAGCAGAAGATCAGCTTGCCGAATATCGCCATTTTATGAAAAGCATTGGAGATATCTATTTTTTCCTCATTTTATTCATCCCGCTCGCCATTCTGTTTTTCTTCTGGTTTACCAAGCCCTATGTGACCTATTTCAAGGACATTTCCACAGGGATCAGGCATTTGGCAAATGGAGACTTCCAGCATCGAGTCCAGATCTCTTCGAAGGATGAACTGGGTACAATCGCGGAGGATGTGAATTTGGCGAGTGAGAAGCTTAGGGAGGCGGTAGAACGGGGGGATTTTGCCGAAACCAGCAAGGACCAGCTCGTCGTTAATCTGGCACACGACCTGCGAACACCTCTGACTTCTGTGCTTGGGTATTTGGATCTGCTCATGAAGGATGATCAGCTGACAGAGGAACAGGTCAGACACTTTACATCGATTGCCTTTACCAAATCCCAGCGGCTGGAGAAGCTGATTGATAGTTTGTTTGAAATTACCCGGATGAATTATGGCATGCTGCCAATACAGAAAACGCGGCTGGATCTTAGCGAACTGCTGAAACAGATGAATGAAGAATTATATCCTGTGTTTGAGAAGAATCGTCTGCTCACCCGGTTAACCATCGAGTCGGATTTGACCATCTCCGGAGACGGAGAATTGCTCGCCAGGGTGTTTGAGAACCTGCTAATTAATGCTGCACGCCATGGCAAGGATGGCATCTATGTGGACCTGAAGGGATACCGGGAAGCAGGTCAGGTCGTCATTCAGGTTATTAACTATGGAGGGCATATTCACCCGGAGGATTTGCCGCATATTTTCGATATGTATTACACCGGAGATCGTGCACGGACTCCTCAGGAGGGTGGGACAGGTCTCGGCCTGTTTATTGCCCGAAATATTGTGGAACAGCATGACGGGACTATTGCTGCTCAGAGTGATGTGGTACAGACCTTATTTGAGGTGCGCCTTCCAGCAATGGAATGAGGTTTGCCGTCAAATTTAAGAAAAACTTTAAAAATGCCCTGCTTTTTCTTTAACTAGTTTTCTCTATCCTTGATTGTACGAGGCAAAGGAGGAGCAAGGATGAAGAAGTGGGGCTTTTTGCTATGCATCATTTTGATCGGGTATGTGATGACCAGATCGCCGGCAGCTTTTCAGCAGAAGGATGAGATGATCATTGAAATTCAGGACAAGCATGAAAATCATACGGGGGATACCGTATCCATCACCGGTAATATTCAGGATCAAGTACATAAGGGCAACTTGCTGCTTGTTAATTCAACCTATCCGGTTCATCAAGAAGGCATCAAAACCGATATTATAAATGTGGCACAGCAGGACGATCTGGTCCGTGGATACGGATTGTTGGATCAAAACATACTGCTCTCGAGAGAGGTAGCCCATGCTTTTCAAAAGATGATTGAAGCGGCGGGTGAAGAGGGAGTGCGTTATTTTCTCATCAGCAGCGGATATCGAGACTTCGCCAAGCAGAATGAACTTTATCAGGAAAAGGGATCAGACTACGCGCTTCCGGCAGGACACAGTGAGCATAATCTCGGATTATCCATGGATATCGGCTCCACGCTGGCGACCATGGATGAAGCGCCAGAGGGTGCCTGGCTCGAGAAGAATGCCTGGAAATATGGATTTATCCTCCGTTATCCGAAGGACAAGGTGAGTCTCACGGGGATTCAATATGAACCCTGGCACTTTCGATATGTCGGACTTCCGCATAGTGCTGTCATGTATAAGAATAACCTGGTGCTGGAAGAGTATCTGGATTTGCTAAAAGAGAAAGATAACATTATGGTTGAAGTGGAAGGTGAGAAGTATCATATCCGCTATTACCGGGCAGCCGGGGATACGACCGTATACATACCTGAGCATGGCCATTATGACATATCGGGAGATAACAAGGATGGAGTCATTGTCACAGTAAAGGAGTAACAGGGCTGCACAAAGGAGGTTCTTCAGCATGAGGCAGAGAAAATTCAAACATAAAATCCTTTGGATTGCCGCGTTAATCATCTATTTATATCTGCTAACCAAGCTTATTCTCTTCAAAGGGGGACCGGTCGACTTCGAGGTTGTCCGGGTCCAGCTTATGACTTTCCTTCATCAACCGGATCTGATTCATACACGAACCGTCAACCTGACGCCTTTTCAGGAAATCTCAAGAGATTGGAACAGCCTGTCACTCCATCGTCCAGGTACTGCAATCCATCTGGTGGGCAATGTGATTGCGTTCATTCCACTGGGGATGTTCATTCCGATGCTGCTGGGCAACAAGCTGCTGTCAGGGGCGAACGTATTTCTGTCGTCTCTGCTTCTAAGTTTAGGCTATGAGGTAACACAGCTGCTCACTGGCATGGGCATATTCGATGTGGATGATCTGATGCTAAATACATTAGGCGGGGTGATAGGATATATTCTGTTTACCATGGCTCTTGGCATGAAACGGTTGCTGATTGGAGGAGAATCCCGAACGGTGAAGAAGGAGTATAACCCTAAGGAGAGTCCTGTGTAAGGAGGAAAATTATGATCCTAGTCACTTTACTATTGATGAGCGCAGGTTTGATGTTTCTTGTGTACCCACGAAGTGTAACAGATGGCTCGAGCAGTCAGATCGCGGAACGAGTGATCATGTCGAGGTGGGTCGGAGGCTCACTGATCATTATGTCATGTCTGTTCCTGATCATGGGTACAATGCAGCTGCTGGATGAGGCTTCACACCATATTGGACACTAGGAAGATAATGAACGAAACAGAGCAATCTTATATGCATCACATAAAGCTTCTCATCACGTTTTAATACTGTGGTGGGAAGCTTTTTTCTGTCTTTTTGTCATTATACCGGAATTGGATAACACAAGTCTTGAGAGGGTTTGCGAATGGGTTCCCTATTGCGGTAGAGTAGGACCAAAGATTACTAAACTACATTTTAACAAAGGAGGATATTTATTGTTATATTCATTAGCTGTAAGCTTGGCAGGCAGAATGAGAGCTATCATGGAAATCGAAAGTGAAATGGTTGAAGCTGAGCAGAATCATCTCGGCAAAGAAATCGTGCGTGCTTTAGAACAGAAAAGATCAGAGTTGATTAACAGCTGCACACGTGATGAGTTATTAGTCATAAAAACAGTAATGAATGTTGGCCGGTCAGAGCGAGGGTATCGTTATTATTTCGACAGGGAGGATGTTGAAATCATTCACTTACCTATTGAGTTGACCGGACCTGAACTGATGCAGAAATATTCCTATTATCTCGTACATAAAACAAAACAAGAACTCGCATATGGCATTGAATATTACACTGCTGTGTCAGAACAACTGCAAGAAGGTATGGAGATCTTGAAACTTTAATCGGTAACTGTAGGAGGATATAAGAATGATTATGAAAATTTCGTACTATACGCCAGATGGTTTCTATTATTACGTCCCCGATCAATATGCAGAGCAGATGGAAGAGTGGAGAAGTGAATTTTCCGATTTTTTGCAAAGTATAGAGGGGAAGCATCCATTTACAGAATATACAGAGTCCATTAATCATGAGGGCAATTTGGAATACGCCGTTTTTGTACGGAGTTACGGAGGAGATGACTTCATGGACTGGATCAACGTGGAGAAATTAAAATGCAGGGGGATATATCGCATTCCTTCGCCGCCTGATGATTCGGAAGTTGGAATAAGAATAGATTTTTAGAAGTAAGCCGCCTATTAAAAGAAAAATCATCAAAAAAAGCTCCCCATCTCGTGCTGAACGCACGTGGCGGGGAGCTTTTCTATGTTAATGCATCATCTTAATTGTTAATGCAATTAAGCTTTTTTCATCATTTGACGCAATACAGTTTGCAGGATACCACCGTTGTGGTAGTAGTCTACGTCAACCATGCTGTCCAGACGAGCGATAACAGGGAAGTCGAACTTGGTTCCGTCTTCGCGGGTTACCGTAACGGTCAACTCTTGTCCAGGCTTCACATCATTGCTGAGACCTGTAATGTCGTACGTTTCACGTCCGTTCAGACCCAGGCTGGACCAGCCATGGCCTTCCTGGAATTGCAGAGGCATTACGCCCATGCCCACCAGGTTACTGCGGTGGATACGCTCGAAGCTTTCTGCGATAACGGCTTTTACGCCAAGCAGGAATGTACCTTTAGCCGCCCAGTCACGGGAGCTGCCTGTACCATACTCTTTACCTGCAATAACGATCAGGTTCTGACCTTCATCCTGATACTTCATGGAAGCATCGTAGATGGACATCTCTTCATCGGTTGGCAGATACTTCGTAATACCACCTTCCGTACCCGGAGCCACCTGGTTGCGAATACGAATGTTGGCAAACGTACCGCGCATCATGACCTCATGGTTACCACGGCGTGAGCCGTAGGAGTTGAAGTCTTTGCGCTCAACGCCATGCTCTTTCAGGTACAATCCGGCTGGACTGGATGGAGCAATATTACCCGCTGGAGAGATGTGGTCCGTTGTTACGGAGTCACCAAGCAAGGCCATAACACGTGCAGAGCGGATGTCTGCAATATCAGTCAGCTTGTCGCCAAGGTTTTGGAAGAACGGCGGGTTCTGAATGTACGTGGAGTTTGGATCCCACTCATACAGTTCGCCTTCCGGTACAGGAATGTTATTCCAGCGCTCATTGGCTGTAAATACGTTCTCGTATTTGTTGCGGAACATCTGAGCATTCAGTGAGCTTGCAATCGCATCCTTGATTTCCTCGGAGCTAGGCCAGAGGTCTTTCAGGAAGACAGGCTCGTTATTCGTATCATAACCGATTGGATCGGTAGCAAAATCAATATTGACCGTTCCCGCGAGAGCGTAAGCTACCACGAGTGGAGGAGAAGCCAGATAGTTGGCTTTTACCTGAGCATGTACACGGCCTTCGAAGTTACGGTTACCGGACAACACAGCCGCTACAGTCATATCGTTCTCGGCAATGGCTTCGCTTACCTCGTCTGGCAGTGGACCGGAGTTACCGATACAAGTTGCACAGCCATAACCCGCAACGTTAAATCCAAGCTTGTCGAGATATTGGATCAGGCCTGATTTTTCGAGATACTCGGTAACAACGAGGGAACCTGGAGTCAAGCTGCTTTTCACGTAGCCTGGTTTGGTCAGACCGCGCTCAACCGCTTTTTTCGCAAGTAGACCCGCTCCGAGCATAACGCTTGGGTTAGATGTGTTGGTGCAGCTTGTGATGGCTGCAATCACAACCGCGCCTGCTTTCAGTTCACTAGTGGAACCGTCAGGGTGCTTCACAGGCACTGTTTCTTCAATCTTCTCATCGCTCAGTCCGTATCCGCCTTTATCGACCGGAGTACGAATGATGCTGTTGAAGCTCTCTTTCATTTGCGTCAGTTCGATGCGATCCTGTGGACGCTTAGGACCTGCGAGACTTGGTACCACGGAAGCGAGATCCAGCTCGATCACGTCGGTGAATTCTGGATCAACCGTGCTGGAAGTCCGGAACATGCCTTGTGCTTTGTAATAAGCTTCAACCAGATCCACTTGCTCGTCGGAACGTCCTGTACTGCGCATGTAGTTCAATGTCTCGCTATCGACAGGGAAGAAACCAATCGTAGCGCCGTATTCCGGTGCCATGTTGGCAACAGTCGCACGGTCAGCGAGGCTGATGTTGGCAAGGCCTGGACCGTAGAACTCGACAAATTTGCCGACTACGCCTTTTTTACGAAGCATTTGAGTGACAGTGAGTGCCAGATCTGTAGCTGTTGCGCCTTCGCTCAGGCTGCCTGTCAATTTGAAGCCGATAACGTCAGGTGTTACAAAGTACAGTGGTTGACCTAGCATTCCTGCTTCGGCCTCAATTCCGCCAACACCCCAACCAACAACGCCGAGTCCGTTGATCATGGTGGTGTGGGAGTCCGTACCTACGAGGGAATCCGGGAACACGACGGTTTCGCCGTCAACCGTTTTGGTTGCAGCGACGGAAGCCAGGTACTCCAGGTTAACTTGGTGAACAATCCCTGTGGATGGTGGTACAGCACGGAAGTTGTTGAATGCCGTTTGTGCCCAGCGCAGGAAACGATAGCGCTCTTCGTTACGCTCGAACTCAACCTTGATGTTGTAGTCGAGAGCGTCGTTGGTTCCGAATGCATCAACCATAACGGAGTGGTCGATAACGAGGTCAACCGGCACGAGCGGGTTGATCTGTTTTGGATCGCCGCCTGCCTTTTTCACCGTATCGCGCATCGCAGCAAGATCCACGACAACCGGTACGCCAGTGAAGTCCTGCAGGACGATACGTGCAGGGATAAACGGAATTTCCTTGTTATTGTCACGGCCTTCTGCCCAGCCGGTAAGTTGTTTCACATGTTCTTCGGTAATTGCGCGTCCGTCGAACTGACGAACTGCTGCTTCGAGCAGCACTTTAATGGAGAAGGGAAGCTTGGAAAGGTCGCCGTAGCCGCCTTCCTGAAGAGCATCGAGACTGTAGTAGCGGTAAGACTTGCCTCCGACCTCAAGACTGCGGGCTGCGGAGAAATGGTTCTTGGCTGACATACATGTACCTCCTTAAAATGTGTCGGTGAGATGAAGATAAAGTTCATTTAAGTGGAAGAACAGGCCTTCATCGTTCCGTGTCCTTGTTCGCTAGTTTCATCAGATGAAACGTAATTTCATAATTGCAACTTTAGTATTAAGTATACCGTTTTCACCTCCGTACGTAAAGGGCTTTTTGCCTGTCCAAACAAGCTTTGCGAACAATGAAGGCGTTTTCGTGAATATTGCCTTGTTACGATACTTCCTGCTGCCCAAGTCTCCAATTTTCGGCACTCGATCCCTGAGCGGAACACATACAACCGGTATACACCTCATATGAATAGAAGTAGTATGCACAGCTGAATTTTCCAGAGAGAAC
Source organism: Paenibacillus sp. 7516 (assembly GCF_002272715.1). Taxonomy (NCBI): domain Bacteria; kingdom Bacillati; phylum Bacillota; class Bacilli; order Caryophanales; family Paenibacillaceae; genus Paenibacillus; species Paenibacillus sp. 7516. The sequence goes on along the minus strand of NZ_NPBI01000041.1, from coordinate 52,868 downwards.
TCAAGTGCCAAAGGGGGACACAGGCTTGGAAAGGGAATGGAAGAGTGCCTTATACACCTATGTGAACCAGTACAACCGATGCGAAATCGACTATCGTCCACAGACGAGCGAGCGGATTGTCACGGATCCGGCATTTGTGCTGGAGCGGGGAGAGCGTATGGCCAGACTGGACGATTGGTATCGTAAACGGCGTGCAGTGCCTCTTCGCAGCGAGACCAGTGCCAAGCTTGTGCGAACGGTTACGGAAGGTCCGGAAGAATCGGTGGTGGATATTCAACTTTACAGCAGGCTTTTCTATGAGAAAAGCGGAATCACCCACCGGGAGGATCGGATTGAGAGGGAACGGTTGACCTTTATTAGGCAGGGTGGAACTTGGATGATTGGACGGGTTGAAAGAGAAGTTCCGGAGCGGCGTCCGGCAGGGGAAGGGAGACCCTTTCAGCAGGCGGATTTTGTACAGGCGAATAATCGGCCGCTGCTGAACAGGGAAGTGCTTGGCCAGGGTAGAAGTTCAAGGCAGCAATTATACCGGCGGGACCTGGCAGTTGCTTATGCAGATCGGTGGTGGAATGCGGGAAACCCCGCATTTGAGGAATTCGAGGTAGACTGCACCAATTACGTCTCCCAATGTCTCTTTGCAGGGGGAGCACCCATCCACTATACTGGTAGAAGAGAAGCGGGCTGGTGGTACAAAGGCTATGTGAACAGCACCGAAATGTGGAGCTACAGCTGGGCCGTATCCAACAGTCTGGAGCGTTATCTGGGAAGCAGCAGCTGGGGGCTGACAGCAACCGAAGTGGATCGGCCAGAACAGCTGATGCTCGGAGATGTCATTCTCTACGATTGGGACGGAGACGGCAGGTTTCAGCATAGTACAGTTGTGACTGCCTTCGATGCGGGAGGCATGCCGCTTGTCAATGCACATACGGTCAGCAGTCGCCACCGCTATTGGGATTACCGGGATTCTTACGCTTGGACGGAGCGGACGGTGTACCGGCTTTTTCATATTGCAGATGAGTTCTAATGAAGCAAGATATATAGGGATTTGGTGACGTGGACATTCAGTTCCGTGTAAAATAAGCCCTAAGACAAGAATAAAATTGATGCTGGTTATACAGGTATGACGGCATCATGCACAGATAATCGGAGGTTACGCATGAGCATGGATAAATTAACAGTTGGCGTCGTTTACGGCGGGAAATCAGGGGAACACGAAGTATCGCTGCAAACGGCGTTTGCTGTAACGAACGCTTTTGATTATGAAAAATATGAATTGGTTCCTTTCTATATCTCCAAGCAGGGGACATGGAAAAAGGGATCTGTGATGCACGCGCCATTCGCGCAGATTGAGGATCTGAAGCTGGAGCAGGCAGCAGGTGGAACCCAGGAAGCGCTGAACACGTTGTTTGCACGTCTGTATGGCGGAGAAGGTGCACTGGACGTCATGTTCCCGCTGCTGCACGGCACGTTTGGTGAGGATGGTACGATTCAGGGGATGTTCGAGATGGCGGATATGCCTTATGTGGGTGCAGGTGTACTGGCTTCAGCAGGCGGTATGGACAAAGTGGTCATGAAAAAGCTGTTTGCGCAGGCTGGAATCGACCAATGTGCCTTTACTTATTTTAATGCAACCCAGTGGAAGCAGACCGAGCACGACATGATCCTGCAAGTAGAGGAACAGCTGGGTTACCCGTGCTTCATCAAACCGGCGAATCTCGGCTCCAGCGTAGGGATCTCCAAAGCACGCAACCGGGATGAACTGAAGACGGCCGTCGAATTTGCACTGCGTTACGACACGAAGGTTGTTATTGAGGAGTTCGTTGAGGCACGCGAAGTGGAAGTGAGTGTACTTGGCAATGATGAGCCGATGGCCTCGGTGCCAGGAGAAATCGTATCCTCTGGTGAATATTATGACTATGCAGCCAAGTATATTGATGGCCAATCACAGATGCTGATCCCCGCTCCGCTGGATTCTGAAGCCGCTGATCGTATTCGTGAGGCAGCCTTGCAGGCATTCCGTGCGATTGAAGGCAATGGGATTTCCCGGGCAGATTTCTTTATTCGCAAATCGGATGGTGCATTGCTTATTAATGAAGTAAACACAATGCCTGGCTTTACGCCGTACAGCATGTATCCGTTGCTGTGGCGTGAGACAGGTGTATCTTATGCGGAACTGCTGGATCGCATGATTGAGCTGTCATTGGAGCGGTACAACCGCAAGCAGGCACTTAATTACGAAAACGGCGTGCAGGCTTAAATTTCTAGCGTTCGAATTTTTAGTTACACTTTACCGTAGCAGACTACACAAGGAGGGGTATGGATGGGATTTCAGACTGAATTCAATTCCGTATGCAAATTCAAGAGCGAGCAGGAGCTGTTTGAACTGCTGGAATACGGCCGCGGCAAAATGGTAAAACAGGGCTTCCGGGTCTTTCCGACCGGACAGAAGGTTATTGCTTATACGCCTGATAACGTGGCTGTAGCCATCGTCAAGATCGTTGCTTCCATTGCAGAGATCAACTTCCAAGGACAGGAAGTAACGGAAGTGGAGATGCAGCTCATTCGCAAGCTGAATGAGGAAGAATCCCGTGTTCAGACTGCACTCGCGGACGAAATGTTCTTTGGTGAGCAGGCACAGGAATAAACCTTACTTCATCATATGGGACCAATGAACGGAATTGTAAAGCGAGCGATTACAGACTTTCTTTTAGGGTAAAACTTGGTTATATACGGTGACCGGAAAACCTGACGGCAGCAGATGCCAGGCAGGAATTCCGCCCTAATAGAGAGGAAGAACACCATGCTTGTACGTTTTGGTTATGTGGCGATGTCTGTGCTGGTCGAGAATGCATCTCCTTCCCGCACGATGACCATGGCCAGCTTCAAGAAAATTGATGACAGGGAGGCAGCCATTCGCAAGCTGGAACGGATTGCAGCCGAGAATTTGCATAATACGTTACGGTTGCTTAGACATAACAAGGGCAGCCATATTCATGTATATCGCTTCTCTTCCAAATTAATTCCACTGGCGACACATGAGGATCTGATGGATTGGGATCCATTCCCGGCCCTCCAGTCCGATTTTGCAGCCATTGGTGATTTTGTGAAGGAGAACGGAATGCGTGTATCCTTCCATCCGGACCATTTTACCGTTCTGAGTACGCCGCGGGAGGAAGTGCTCCGGAACTCCATGCGTGACCTTCGTCATCATGTGCGGATGCTGGATGCCATGGGACTGAATGCCACTGCCAAGAATAATATACATATTGGTGGTGCATACGGGGACAAGCCTAGTGCAGCGCTGCGCTTTGAAGAGAATTTTCTGAAGCTTGATCGGGATATCCAGGAACGGTTGACCCTCGAAAATGATGATAAAACATTCAACGTTCCCGAAACGCTGGCCGTATGTCAGCATTTGGGACTGCCGATGGTGCTGGATATTCATCATCAGTGGGTCAATAATGAAGGCGAACAGCCATGGGATCTGTGGCCTGACATATGGAAGACGTGGCAGTCGCCGCTGGCACAGGCGGACTCCCCTGCAGACCGGCCATTACCGCCGAAAATTCACGTATCCAGTCCGAAGAGTGAGAAGGATATCCGCGGACATGCCGATGGCGTTGAAGTAGAGCCTCTGCTATCCTTTTTGCGTCATATTGCTGCAGGTACGCCGGAACTTGATGTCATGATTGAGGCGAAGCGCAAGGATGAAGCCCTGGTGCAGCTCATGCAGAAGCTGGCCTTCTACCACGAAGAAGGCGTGGAATGGGTGGACGAATCTACAGTCATTATCCATCCCTAGAGCCAAAAGGGGCCTGGGCAGCAAGAAACTTTACAACCGTTGGGGCGTATACTTTTAACAAGTATTTTAACTTTTCGTAGATTGATATAGAAAGTAGAGTGAACGCTTTGAATGAGAAGGAAAAAACACCTTATGTCGTGACGAGCAAAAGCTATACTGCTGTTGCCATTAATGCAGCTTCCAAAGCAGGTGAATGGATCAAGAGCCGTCTCGGAACCATAGGCGAGCCTGGAACCAAATATTCGCCGCAGGATCTTGTGACCGAAGTGGACAAAGGAGCGGAGCAGATGATCCGCCGCCTGATTCTTACTCACTTTCCGGGCCATGCCATTCTCGGTGAAGAGGGTGTTGAACCCGGACCGGAAGCTTCAGCCAAAGCTCTGAAAGAGGCTCAGGAAGAAGAATTCCTCTGGATCGTAGACCCAGTGGACGGAACAACGAATTTTGTCCATGGATTTCCGTTTTATTCGGTGTCAATCGCCTTGGCTCATCATGGTGAGGTCATTGTAGGGGTCATTTACGATCCTTCCAGAGACGAACTATTTGTAGCTGAAAAAGGCAAAGGTGCATACGTCCACGGGAACCGAATGGCTGTATCCAATGAACAGAGCCTGGGCCAGAGCCTGATCGCAGTGGGCTTCCCGGCAGATACTACCTATGCCCTGCCAGTCAACATGGCAGCTGTACAGGCTCTTGCACCGCAAGTACGAAGCCTGCGTGCAGGTGGATCAGCAGCGCTACATTTGGCATACGTTGCTGCAGGTCGCCTCAGTGCATACACCGAAGTCGGACTGAAACCGTGGGATATCGCGGCAGGTGCTCTGCTCGTTGAGGAATCCGGCGGCAAGGTCACCGATACAATGGGTACACCTTATCAGTTGTCGGTCAGTCATGTGGTTGCCACGAACGGCAAAATTCATGATGCACTGACAGATGTACTCAAGGAAGCCAAAGCAACCGGTTTGGAGTGAGTTTATTAATTTCTTAAATGTTTCAACAAACGTATATTGTACATGAACGAGGGGCAGAAAAAATCTGGAGAAGTGAAGCGTTCGCCTTTATCCCCGAATTTTTCCCTTTGAAAAGGAAACAAGAAAAATTGGGGATAACAGCGATCGGAAGATTGTTTTGGCCATCGAAGTCTAGGTGCAATAGTATTTGGTTGTACATTTATGAACTTAATTGAAGGAGCGATGAACGATGGATGAATCCAAGGAACTGGAACGACGTTTGAGTGAAATGCTGACTGAAGGGGAGATGGAAGAGTCCGGCGACGCGGACAAGCGTGAACGCCAGCTGATTCCTCCCAAATATGAGGTGCGCATTCAGACGGAAACGGACCCAATTGTCCAGGAAACGTTGATGTACCGGAATATGGCACGTGAAGTGGACGATCGTTATGATCGTTATCTGGAACGTTCTGTCGAGAAAAATAACTCCGCAGAAACGGAAAAGAAAGACCACTAAACCACCGTTGTAACAAGCGAACACAAAGCTAGGATCATAGGTTAACAGACTTCCCGCAGTGGGGAGTCTGTTGTTTTGTGAGCAGGCTGATGTCCATACGACATCTCTACTTTTTAATGCTAGAATAGAAATATGTGAACTTCTGCCACCGGAGAAGAACCTGTGTAATAAAGTTCAAGTTATTATCTTATAGATGTGAGAAAAAGGAGTGTTCCCACGAATGAAGCGTACACGTACATGGAATAACACGTCTGCTGCTTTGACAGCATGCATGCTGGCTGGAATGATGCTGTTTGCATCAACGGCATTACCGGCACATGCAGCAGATACAAGCACCAGCACATTACCTACCGGTACAACAACGGCAGCCGCCAATGTGAAGAAGGATGCTGCAGCCGTAACGAAGGAGTTCAGAATCGTTACTTTGGGAGATTCGATTACGGTAGGATACGAGCCGAATGCTAAGGGCCTGCCTTATGGTTATGTAGAGCGCTTGCAGGAGCAAGGGTTGCTCCATGGCCGTACTCAGGTGGATAACTACGGTATAGCCGGGTTGAAGAGTATTGGATTGAAGAACTTTATCTCTGCAATAAGTGAAGGCAAAACATTGACCTCTGAAGCCATTCAGCCGAATCTGCCAGATCCAAGAGCTGGGCAGATGGGAGCCAACATAGCTGCAATCCGCGAGAGCGTAGCAGGAGCCAATCTCATCGCGATTACCATTGGAGGCAATGATGTTTCCGAACTGCTGGGTACAGCCAATACCCTAAGTGACTCGGAATTGGAAGCTAAGGTGAAGGAGCTGCTGGCAGCGTATACCGCGAATGTCAGCGAGGCAATTAAAACCATTCATGTGATTAATCCCGAAGCCAAGATTGTCATTGCAGACCAGTATCAGCCTATGCCTGAAGTAGCGGGAAAAGCATTATATGCCAAGCTCATGGAAGCATCCGAAGGTTTTACGGCAACCATTGACGGCATTGCATCCCAATTTACCGCACAGGGGATGGATGTAGAAGTGGCACATGTAGCCAAGGAGTTTGTTGGCGGCGAGGGAACCATGACACATATGATCAAGGATCGTGATTTTCATCCGAACCAGTTTGGTTACGAAGCGATCGCCAAGGTCTTTGCAGAAACGATCTGGGGCGATTATACAAAACTGACCGCGCCTGCAGCAGGTGAACCGATGAACATCATCGTTAGCGGCAAAACGTTAAACACGCCGTATAAACCCATCATTCGTAATGGGAAAAATTTTGTGGCAATTCAGGATATCGTGAACGCTGTAGGGGCTACCACGGTTTGGGACAATAAAACCTCCACGGCAACCATTACATACGGAGACCGTAAAGTCGCTGTGAAGATTGGAGCAAGTGCGGTTCAGGTGAATGGCGCATCTGTTGCCGTAGATACACCTGCGTTCCTGAACAAGGTAGGCAAGGAGTCCAAAACGTATGTGCCACTGGCCATGGTAGCTGAAGGTCTTGGCTTTGATGTACAATATGTTGCCAAGTTGAAGACGGTATTCGTTAATCCGTAAGCCAATGTGAAGTTATTCTATTCGAGAAGCCGGGTTGATCTAACGATCAATCCGGCTTCTTTTCGAAGTGCCTTTGAATAGGACTCTATATGTTGCATAAATATGACTTGTCATCTGCCCATGGATGTGTAAATATGAAAATAACTTACAGTAGAACGAGACTCTCACACCTGCCTGCACCCTTCGCTGGGCCAAAGGAGCGCTTTGGATGAGGAAAATTAAGAACGCTTTCACATCGCTGCCGATCCATCACAAAACCATTCTTCTCATCGGATTTTTGATGCTGATCAGCTTCACGTTTTATGTTTCTGTCCTAGGATATGTATTCAGAATCTATGATCGCCAAATCTATGAGAAGTCGTCTCAGGTACTGAATATGTCTTCCGTGGGCATCGAGAATCAGCTGCGCGAAATCGCCAATCTCTCCTTCAAGGTCATGTCGGACGAGGCGCTCCAGCAGTATCTTCTGCAGTTGGATAAGGCGGAATCCGGATATGAGAAAAACGGGCTGCTCAAAAAGATAACCAACCGGCTTGTCGCATATGCAGGATCAGAGAAGTACATCTATTCCATGATATTTATCGATAATGATCATAACGTTATGGCTGCGGGAAACCGCGAGGGAATATCGGAGTCCATGCAGACGGAACTGATTGCACTCGGACAGCAATATTCAGGATCCAATGCATGGTATACGAGTGGAGATCAGCAAGCCAGGCTGATATCAGTTAGGCAGGTCAAGTCTTTTACAGGTGGGGCCTTTACCTTGGAGAAACTCGGAACGCTGATTATTCGTGTACGGCTGGATCGTATTGTTCAGGATCAGATGCAGCACCCCGCTGAGGACTCGCAGCTGCTGATTACGGATGGGCGAGAGGTGATCTATCCCACGCAATCGTCAGTGACCGATTCCGAGTTGGAATCCGAATTGAAGCGGACCCAGCCTTACGGGATTGCCATGTTTGAACAGGGTAGAAATTTCGTCGCTCGTGCACATTCGTCCTATACAGATTGGGTGTACCTTTATATGACGCCATTTGACCAGATGTTTAAGCAGATACAGTTTGTCAAACAGTTGGTTACTGTCATTTTCTTTATGATTTTGCTGGTGGCACTTGTGTTTGGAGCCAAGCTGTCCCGCAGCATTACACAGCCGATCGCACAGTTGATCAAGAAGATGCGCAACATTGAAAAGGGTGATCTGGATAAGCTGGAGGAGGCTGCTCTGGGCAATGTTCCGGTATCTTCCCAAAATGAAGTTGGGCTGCTCCATCGTACATTCAAAATGATGCTGCAGCGCATCAGGGAACTGATTGACGAGAATTATGCGAAGCAGCTGGTCATTCGGGAGACAGAGTTGAAAGCGCTTCAAGCACAGATCAATCCTCATTTCCTCTATAACACGCTGGAGTCCATTAACTGGCTGGCCAAATTGCAGAAGCAGCGGCAAATTTCCGAAATGGTCGAGGCACTCGGCTTCTTGCTGCGCAGTTCAGTGAATATGTCCGAGAAGTGGATCACGCTGGAAAGGGAGCTGGATATCGTCCGCAGCTATGTGACCATTCAGCGCACGCGATTTGAGGAAAGGCTTGATTTTGATATGGATATCGCTCCTGAGGTGGGGAGTGCCCGACTTCCGAAGCTAACGTTACAGCCTTTGGTGGAGAATGCCATTCACTATGCGCTTGAACCAAGTATACGCCCGTGCAAAATTCGGATTCGAGCCAGAGCAGAAGATGACAAGATTATCATTGAAGTCGAGGATGACGGACCGGGCATGACCCCGGAGTTTTTGGAGCAATTGCAGGAAGGGCGCATTCAGACAAGAGGGCAAGGCATAGGTTTATCCAACATCCAGGAACGGATCAGGCTGACCTTCGGTGAGGAGGGCAGCATGGTCATGAGCAGCAATCCCGGTGCCGGGACCGTAGTATCGATCAGAATACCTTGGATCAGAGAGGACGATGACGATGTACAAAGTGATGCTCGTAGATGACGAACGTGTGATTTTGGAGGGAATCTCCCAAGTGGTGGATTGGGCGGCAGCCGGTACTGAATTGGTGGACACCGCGAGGAATGGGATTGAGGCATTGGACAAAATCGGGCATTCCAGACCTGATATTATTATTACCGATATATCCATGCCAGGTTTGGATGGACTGGGACTTATAGAAAAGGCTTCTGAAGCCTACCCTGGACTTCGATTTATCATGCTGTCCGGGTACAAAGAGTTTGAATATGCCCGCCGGGCCATGCAATATGGCGTGAAGCATTACTTGCTGAAGCCCTGCAACGAAAATCAGATTCATGATGCCCTGTCGGAACTGCTTCAAGAGCATCAGGATGCACAGGTAAAAGAGCATGTGGCTGGGGAAATGAAACAGCGGCTGCAAAGAGTACTTCCCCATGTAAAGGAACAATTTTTGCTCGAGTTCATGACCAATCGGACATATGGTCCGGTCGATCTGGAGTATTATCAGGAGCTGTTCGATCTGAAACTCGAAGCAAGTCAAGTTCGCTTGTTATTGTTCCACATCTCGGACGAACATGACTACAGTCATTTGTTTGCCATCAAGAACATTGCCAGCGACCTGCTGCCGTATGTTTTATTGAGCACAACCATTGAAGGCAAGCTGCTCATTCTGCTGGAAGATTCGGCTGATTCCACTGACTTAAGGGAGAGAATTGAGGAAGTGAGAGCAGCTTTTACCAGGCTCTATAAATTACAAGTGACCGCTGCACTTAGCGAAGCGGACCACATGGTCCAGTCACGGCGTCTGTATCGTGAAGCGCTGCAATGTCTGAACCATCGCTTTTTCATCGGGGAAGGCAAATTGATCACGAAGAATGATGTAGCCATTGCCGGGGAATGCGAAGGCGTGCATGCCGAGCAGGATGCCGAACAATTGTGCCAACTGATTAAGTCGGGTAATGGCGAGGAAGCCAGTGCTGAAGTTGATCGCTTGTTTGAGCGCTTAGCCGGACAGCAGCTTGATATTGAGGTCACCCGATCTTATGTTGTTCAGCTCTATTCGGCCATGATTCATGTCTGTCCGCCTGAAGAGGCCACGGAGTTTACGCAGCGGATGGCAGAGCTTCCTCACATGGATACCTTGTCCGGACTGAAGTCTTTTATCGCCAACAGCACAGCCAATCTGACATCAGGCTATTATAAAAATCATATAAGCCGCCAGTCTTCCGCCGTGGAGAAGATGATGGATATAGTAGATAAACACTACGGTGAGGCTGATCTTTCACTGAATGGTGTTGCCCATCAGATGCTGTATATGAATCCGGATTACCTGGGCAAAATTTTCAAAAAAGTGACAGGAGAAAACTTCTCCAACTACGTGAATCGCCTGCGCATTGAGCGAGCATGTGAGCACATTCGCCGGGGCGGGGACGTCAAGGTATTCGAGCTTGCGGAACTGTTCGGCTTCGGAGGCAATTCGCAATATTTCAGTCAGGTGTTCAAAAAGTGGACTGGCATGACACCAACCGAATACCGAAGATCCGGCATATAACAATTAGCTGCCGCTCCTTGGTCGTTATATGAGGAGGACAAACAACACCGTGAAGGGTGAATGTTGTCCTCCTCTGTTTTTTGAACCAACAAGACGGATTTGTGTATTCAACTCTGGTCGTACATTTGCGAAAATGACATTATCAAGTTTGTGAAAGCGTTATCAGAAAGGCGAGGATAACCCGTTCACATAACCATATCCACACAAAAAGGGGAGATTGGCATGGTGAAAAAGGCAATATTCCTGATGATGGCAATGCTGCTGGTATTTACGGCGGCATGCAGCTCAGATGGAGAATCGGGAGGAACATCCGCGGATGGCTCGGTGACGCTGCGTATCGCGTGGTGGGGCTCGGATGCACGTCATGAATACACGCAGAAGGTCATTGACTTGTACAAAGAGAAAAATCCGAACGTCAAAATTGACGTCGAGTATGCCTCGTTTGATGATTACTGGAAGAAGCTCGCTCCACAGGCTGCAGCGAATCAGCTGCCAGACATTGTTCAGATGGATATTTCCTACATCAGCCAATATGCACAAAATGGTCAGCTGGAAGATCTGGCGCCATACCTTGGTAATCAGATCAAGGTGGATGATGTTTCCGAAAACGTCATCAGTACTGGCGTAATCAACGGCAAGCAGTATGGTGTACCTGCCGGGGTTAACGTACTGGGCTTCCACTATGACCCGGCACTACTCAAAAAGGCAGGAGTGGATACATTCCCGGAAAATCTGACTTGGGAGTCATACGAAGCGCTGGGTAAACAAACCGCAGAAAAAGGACTGTATTTGGATGGTGGGGTAGCTCCGGATATTTTCTTCCACTACTTCCTGCGGACCAAAGGTTTGTCTCTATACAATGCTGAAGGTACGGGACTTGGGTATGACGATGATAAACTGTTTGTCGAGTTCTTCGGTTTGATGCGTCGCATGATCGAACAAGGAGCGGCACCATCACCGGATATAGCTAACCAGACGAAGGGAATTATCGAGGAATCCGATCTGGTCAAAGGCAAAGGGATCGGAATCTGGCAATGGTCCAACCAGTTCGTAGCCGTACAGCAAGTTGCTGACCGTCCACTGGAGTTTGCTCCAATGCCTGGACCTGACATGGAAAAGGGTCTCTACATGCAGCCAAGTATGTACTGGGCAGTCACTTCGAACTCGAAAGTGAAGGAAGAAGCGGCCAAATTCATCGATTTCTGGGTGAACGACGTGGAAGCCAACAAACTGATCAAGGGTGAGCGTGGTGTGCCGATCTCTGGCGCAATCAAGGATGCCATTGCACCTGAACTGAGTGAGCCAACGAAACAGGTATTTGACTTTGTAGCGGCCATGGAGCCAAAAGCTTCCCCAATGAGTCCGCCACCGCCAGTGGGTTCCCCTGAAGTCATTGCGTCTCTGGCGGATGCTGTTGAAGAACTGAATTTTGGCAGAATTACACCGGAACAGGCAGCGGAGACATTCCGTAAAAACGCCGAAGCGGTTCTGGCCAACAATAAATAACAGTTGAATGATTGCTTGCTCATCCCACCCGGGATGACGGGGACTGGGGCTGCTCGCTAACCGCGGGGGCCTTTCCCCGTCCAATTGTTAATCCCCCGTTTGTCGGAAGCAGGCAGATCAATAAAGGAGGTTCATTCCGTTGAGGCAGTATTCGTCGTTGCGCAGAAACCTGACCGGGTACGCATTTATTAGTCCGTTTATTATCGGATTTCTGGGCTTTACGCTGATCCCGATGTTTGTGTCCTTATACATGTCGTTCACGAGTTATAACCTGTTCACTTCTCCCCGGTGGATTGGGATGGACAATTACACCAAAATGTTTTTTGAAGACCCGAAGTATTGGAACTCGGTTAAGGTAACCTTCCTGTATGTATTCATTGGTGTTCCTCTAAGACTGGTCTTCGCACTCTTCGTTGCCATGATTCTGAATACCGGTTCCCGTATGGTCGGAACGTACCGTACGTTGTATTATCTCCCATCCATTATTGGTGGTAGTGTGGCGGTGTCGATCATGTGGCGTAACCTTTTCAGTAATGAAGGGGTTATCAACAGTGCATTAACCGCAATCGGAATCGGGCCTATCAGCTGGTTCGGTGATCCGGATGCGTCCCTGGTGATGCTGATCTCGCTGTCCGTCTGGCAGTTCGGTTCGTCCATGTTGATCTTTCTGGCAGGCCTTAAAAATATCTCCCCCGAGATGTATGAGGCAGCAGGGGTGGATGGCGCAAACCCGATACGCAAGTTCTTTAGCATCACATTGCCACTGCTTAGCCCGATCATCCTGTTCAATCTGATTATGCAAACGATCGGTGCATTCATGACCTTCGTACCTGCATACATCATCTCCAAAGGAGAAGGCGGCCCAATGGATGGTACGATGCTGTACTCACTGTACTTGTTCCGTCAGGCTTTTATGTTTAACAATATGGGTTACGCTTCGGCAATGGCCTGGATCATGCTCATCATGATTGGTTTGCTAACCGTAGCCGTGTTCCTGACATCCAAGTTCTGGGTGTTCTACGAATCTGAAGGAGGGAAGTAACGATGGTTTGGAAAAATGTAAAGTGGCCGATTTATCACCTGTTCGTTGCGGCTTTAGCCCTCCTGATGCTGTATCCGGTACTTTGGATGTTATTCAGTTCATTCAAGGAGAGCCGTACCATCTTCGTTACCGCGGAGTCTCTCTTTCCAGCGGAGTGGATCTGGAGCAACTATGTGGATGGCTGGAAAGGTGCGGGCGGAAGACCGTTTATGGACTACATTACCAATTCACTCGTTATCGTAGTCATTTCCACCATCGGTGCCGTGTTATCCTCGTCGCTTATCGCCTTCGGTTTTGCCAGACTTAACTTCAGAGGCCGCAGCTTCTGGTTCTCCCTGATGATGTTAACTCTGATGCTGCCGCATGACGTGGTGTTGGTTCCGCAATACATTATCTTTACGAAGCTGGGCTGGTTGAATACGATTCTACCGATTGTGGTGCCTACATTCTTCGGAATGCCGTTCTTCATTTTCCTGATGGTACAGTTCATTCGTACGATTCCAAAAGAGCTGGATGAAGCAGCAACCATTGATGGATGCAATAAATTCAGATTGTACATTCAGATTATCATGCCGCTGATTAAGTCCTCGCTGGCGACTGCCGCAATCTTCTCCTTCTACTGGAGATGGGAGGATCTTCTGGGGCCGGTACTATATCTGAACTCACCGGATAAATATACGGTATCAATGGCGCTCAAAATGTTCCTGGATAGCGAGTCTGCCTCCAACTGGGGTGCGATGTTCGCCATGTCCATCGTCAGTCTGATTCCGGTTGTAGCCGTATTCTTCATTTTCCAGAAACAGATTGTACAGGGCATGAGCACCAGCGGACTGAAAGGATAAACTGTATTCACTGTGGATTATCACTTCATCCAAAAGCCTAAACAGGGAGGTTGTTCCTATTGGATAAAGCTCTGGGTAGTCAAGCCGTTGCCACCGAGGCAGCGGCCCGCAATGAAGAGAAAATTACGCATTGGAAATTTGACTTCGGTCCAGGTGCTGGCATTGAAGGGTACCGGAAAGTGTCAGCCAATAGTACCTACAGGGATACGATCGGTTACGGATTTGAGCCGGATTCCCGTGTTTATGAGAAACAGCGGTGTAGTGAGACAGAAGATCGGGATCGTGTACAGCAAAATCAGGAGTACTCGGGGCAGGCCAATGTGTCTGCCCGATTGCGTTCAAGCTTCTGTATTCCACTCAAGGCATCGTTTATCGTTGATGTGCCGGACGGCACTTATCAGGTACTGCTCATTGCCGGAGATGAGCTCGCTGAGACGGTCACCAGAGTCAAGGCGGGTGAAGGCAGATTGATGCTGCCAACGATTCGTACTCTGCCGGGACAATGTGCCGAGGTCAGATTTTCGGTTGTGGTCAGAGGCGGAAGGCTTCGTCTTTCCTTCTCCGGTCCGGCCCCGCGGATCAACGCCTTGGAGATTACGCTTGCCAATCAGACGATGACCGTATTTTTGGCGGGAGATTCCACGGTAACGGATCAGCCAGAGAGCGGGTACCCATACTGTGGCTGGGGACAGCTGCTGCCTGCTCAATTCAAGCATGATGTTGCTGTTGATAATCATGCACAGTCTGGAAGGAGCTCGCGCAGCTTCATCAATGAAGGCCGGTTGGATGCGATCATGAAGCGTATTAAGCCTGAAGATTTCTTGTTCATACAATTCGGACATAATGATGAGAAACCGGACCCGGAGCGGGGAACGGAACCGTTTACAACCTATAAGGAGTATTTGAAAAAGTATATTGATGCAGCCCGCGGAGCCGGAGCTCGCCCGGTATTGGTGACGCCCGTGCATCGGCGCTTTTTTGCGGACGATGGCACGCTGAACGATACGCATGGTGATTATATTATTGCCGTGCGGGAGCTGGCACAAAAGGAAGATGTTCCACTAATTGATCTTGCTGAACGCAGCCGTATTCTGTTCGAGCAGGCGGGGATCGAAGGCACCAAGGACGATTTCATGTGGGTGCTTCCGGGTGAATATTTGAACTTCCCGGCAGGCATGGAGGACAATACGCACTTTCAGGAACGCGGCGGACGGCGACTCGCGGAACAAGTAGCGGAAGCGATCCGCGAGCTTAGACTGCAGCCGCTGCAAATGTATTTACGATAGATAGGACGGATAAATATCATTCATAGAGGAGGATTCCTAATGGCAAGAGAGCATACTGAAGCAGGCCGTTTGGCAAATAGTAGGGCAGCAGAGGCGACAGGTCACACCTATTGGGTTATTCCAGACGGGTACATACCGCCAGATAGTCGAGGCTCGCTGGAGAGTCATGAGAGCATTTGTGTTCTCAATACCGGTCAGGAGGAGGCGAAACTCGATATAACCATCTTCTTTGAAGACAGAGAACCGATCGAGAACATAGTAGCGAGCGTACCGGGAAGAAGAACCAAACATATCCGTACGGCAACACTTCATGCCGGAGTGCAGTCTATTCCCTCAGGTGTGCCGTATGCCATCACCGTTTCCAGTAATGTACCTGTCATCATTCAATACAGTCGTTTGGATACCACACAGCCCGAACTGGCACTGATGAGTGTCATGGCTTTTCCGCTGACTTAAATTTTCATGCCAAGACGACCAGCCACCTTGCAACTACTGCAGGTGGCTGGTCGTTTGTCCATATATTACTCCGTGTATTTGTATGTGCTGGCATTGAGGATTTTCACATGGACTTCCACTTTTCCCAGTTTGAATCGTTTGATTGGATCTGCCCGGTTCTGGACCTGCTCTTTCCACAGAGCGAGGTCATGACGATACAGATGTTCCACCAGACCGTAGGAATCGATCTGTCGTGATTTGGTTTTTTCAAACGTATCACGAATTTCGGACTCAATCTGTTTCCCGGCTGATTCCTCCATCGTTTGAGGAGACTGGTGAGGACCACGTTCTTCAACGATGATGCCTTTTGCCGAAGTAACGAGGTCGAAGGTGACCCCGCTTCCTTCCTTTCTTGCTGAAATTTTGGTATGGGGGTCATGCAGTCTAAGAGTCAGATCCGGAGTTTTGCTTCCATTATTGTAAATGTACAATGGATACTGGTGGACACGATCATAATTCACGAATCGGGTACCATTGGCTTCTTCGCCTGCCACTTTGCCTTGATTGGCACCGTTCGATATGACAAAAAATCCATCCGTTTTAATTAGT
The DNA here is from genome assembly GCF_002272715.1 of Paenibacillus sp. 7516. Classification (NCBI taxonomy): domain Bacteria; kingdom Bacillati; phylum Bacillota; class Bacilli; order Caryophanales; family Paenibacillaceae; genus Paenibacillus; species Paenibacillus sp. 7516. Next base: position 36,812 of record NZ_NPBI01000041.1, on the reverse strand, counting down.
GGGGGATTCTCATCCCCATTAAACCACGTTTGGTTCCTGTTGGTGATAGATGGTAATAGAATAACCGAAGCAGGCTCACGTAAACCATCAAGAAGCTGATGAAGACGGATCGGCTCGAAGGAAGAGTACTGCTTATACAGCTTGACCGGTTCGAATAGCTCAATAGTCTGGGTCGATTGGTTTAACAGGGCAGAGGGAGCAAGGACATCGGGTATTCTTTGTTCTGTACCGTAAATCCAAGGTGTATATCTCAACTCACCGGAATGCAGCAGTGTATTAAAAATATCCTCGAGCCGACCGTTCAAGGCGTTTTTGGATAAAACGATTGCTTTTACATGCGTCCACAAGGTTTGTTGCTGCGAAGTCTGATAGAGATCGTTAATAGCCATGCTAAGCGTTGTGCCTTCGCCTCGCCCAATCCAGATATCACTTGCTTGCCGTGAAGTTGGCCCCTCCTGCTTGGCAATACTGGAAAAATCGATCAGTTGGGCATAAGCGATATATTTATTATCCTCGTAATCTATCCCGATTCCCGTGATAAAGTTAATGCTCTGAACCTCTTTGGAATCCCAGCAACCTGTTAGCAAGACCATACAGGTCATAAGCAAGCCCCCTAGGGAGATCCATCTGTTCACGAACGTTTCCTCCGGCGGGTAGAGTCTTGGGTATGGAGTGCGGCCGGGCGTTTGGTCCTCTTCAGGGAAGGTTTCATGGATACGGATTGGGTGAAGTCACCGGGAATATAGGGAGATACAGGGGACAAGTAGGACACGCCATAACATTCCAGGGAAACGAGATGTACCAGTAAAGCAAATAGTCCAATCATGAAACCGAACAATCCGAGGAGGGACGACAGGACAAGCATTCCGATACGAACCTGGGCTGTAGCTCCACTGAGTACCGTATTCACCAATATGTATCTGGAAATGACCGAGATGGCGACGGATACAATGATGGTAGGTGAAGTAATTCCGGCACGAATAGCCGCGTCTCCAATGATAAGCCCACCTACCACGCTGACAGTCTGGCCCAGTGCACGCGGCAGTCTGCGGCCTGCTTCATTGAATAATTCAAACATGAAGATCATCAGAAATGCTTCCAGTGTAACTGGCAAGGGCAACCCCATACGTGTTCCGGCAATGGTCGCCAGAAGAGGCAAGGGAATCTGCTCCACATTGAAACTGGTCAGACCGATATAGAAGGCTGGAAAAAAGCAGGCGATCAGCAGTCCCGAGATCCTCAAAATCCGTTCAAAAGTCACAATAAAAAATGGCGTACTTTCGTCTTCCGGTGATTTCAACTGATTGAACAGGGTTGTTGGGGCAATGATGGCCACAGGTGAACCCTCAATCAGAACTGCAAAACGACCATTTAAGAGTGAGTCTACGACATAATCGGGTCGCTCTGTATTATCAGTGAGAGGGAAAATGCTGCGGATGCCTCCCATGATGGACCGCTCCATAATGGAAGTACCGAGAAGGCCATCGATTTCAATCACGTCCAGGTTTTTGCGAGCTTCTTCTAGAATCTCGGGATTAATAATGTCCTTTACATACAATAGCGCAATAGAGGTCTGGCTACGGCCACCTTTTACATATTTCTCATAACACATGGAAGAGGTTTTCATTCGTTTACGAATGAGTGCAATATTTACGCTTAATTCTTCGGTGAATCCATCACGAGGCCCTTTGACCGATGACTCAATAGCGGATTCCTCAGGGTTTCTCCCAGGTATACTCGCAATATCCAGACTGCAGGATTGTTCACCGTTTCCGAAAATGAGCAGCAATTGTCCACTGAAAATCAGAAGGTTTATATTCTCTGCATCAGTAAGATCTTCGATCGGATTCAGTGTTAATCCCAATTCTTTGGGATGTGCTTCTTCAACAAGCAGAGAATGTTGTTCCAGCCGGGGAATAATGAACTGGTTAATCTGTTTGCCATCGGTCAAGCCGTCACAATATAGCATAATTACCGACTTGTCGGTTTCATCTTTGGCAGGAAAAGTCTGAATAACGACATCCGCACAGGAATCGAATTGTTTTTTCAAAGAGGCAAGCAGTGTTTCATGGGACGTGATGTCAATCGCTTGGTGCTCCATGATGTTTCCTCCTCTGATGGCGTGAACTGACGAATCCAACGGTGGTGGCAATAATGGCTAATCCGCTTAGATAGATGAGATTGAATGGAAATACATAGTCAACAAGCATTTTCTCGAATGTCATATCGTCCAGTCGGTACAGCATGGAAAGAACAAACAAGACAGCGATGGTAACCAAGCTGATTAACCTTCTGGAGGCGCTCTTAATATTCCAAATTTCTACCACAATATACATGGCAAGGCTTATTCGAGTAAATGAACCGGCGAGCCACTGATAGATCGAGAAGAAATCAGTCTGTGCGATATATTTGCCCAAGGAGGCAATTCGCCATTCCTCAAAAGCGGGATAACGCATTTTGGCCGCTTCAAAAGGATTGAATTCTACGATTGCACCAATAAGTGGGCCAAGTGTCAGTCCAAGAATGATAAACGCGAGCATAACATATTGCCATGCACGGATTCGTTTAGCCAAGTGGGGCTGGATGTACCAGATAAAGAGCAGCTCAAACATGCCTGAAAGGCTGTACAGCATGCCATGGAAAACGGGTTGCCAGCCCTGTTCGAGTACGGGAAGCAGACGGTTGTAATCCTTGTATTGGGTATTTACGATGGCGACATAGAACCCAAGTATCACAACAAGAGGCAGAATTAACCCGGCTGCAAACGCCATAGAGCGCATCCCTTTATAGGCTGCATAAGCACTTAGGGACATCAGGGCAATGCTAGTAACTAGTATGGGGGTCTCCGTCAGGTAATTGGTTTTTGCCCACGTGGTGGTATCATGCAGAGTGAAATAGATGACAGACAGGAAAAAGAGGCTGTTTCCGATCCGGAGGAACAAGCCCAGAGGTTTGCCCAGATGGGAAGTCAGCCATTCGTGTAAGGTTTGATGCTGAAGAAAACGGGAGACATAGGCAAGCATGAGCGCAAATACAAGATAGGGTCCTGCCGATATCAGGACCGAAATCCAGGAGTCTCTTTTAGCCGCACTTAACAAGGCAGGAATGATCAGGACGTGGCTAATCAGACCGACGGATAACATGATTAACATCATGGCTTGCAAAAAAGAAGGTTGTCTAGGTTTCATGCTGAGGGGTCCCCTTTTCGCGATAGACTATCCTCAGCAGTGTTAACGTGATTGGGGTGCTTCATACAGGCGAGTGAATTGTTAAGTTGATGTATCCCATGCTGTAGTTCTGGGTTGTTCCTTAACCTTATAGATCAAAGTAACGAATTCCCATCGCTTCTCGCACTTCAAGCATCGTTTCCCGTGCGACTTGGCGAGCTTGACGGGTGCCCTCGATAAGAATTTCTTTTACCTCATTTTCCCGCTGCTCATAGTGAGTTCGCCGTTCACGAAAAGGTGCAAGCAAATCGTTAATCGCAGTGCCGGCAAAATGCTTGCAGTCTCTGCATCCAATGGAACCCTGGCTGCAGCTGGCATGAATTTCTTCAGCGTGCTCCTTCCGGAATAACTGATGGTATGCAAATACCGGGCAGATATCGGGATGGCCTGGGTCGGTACGATGGACACGTGCAGGATCGGTCTTGGCCTTGGTCAGTTTGGCATGCACATCATCAGGACTCGCATTTAAGGAGATAGCGTTGCCCATACTTTTGCTCATTTTGCCGATCCCATCGAGCCCGCCAAGCCGCTCACCAGTCAAAATGCGTGGTTCAGGCAGAACCGGAGCGTAGAGCTCATTAAATCTCCGGACCAGTTTGCGTGCAGTCTCGACATGTGGAATCTGGTCTTCGCCTGCTGGAACGAGTGTCGCTTTGCAGAATGCAATATCAGCGGCCTGACTGACCGGATAGCCCAAGAAACCGTAGTATAGATCCGTATATCCGCGTTCACGCGCTTCTGTTTTGATGGTGGGGTTGTGCCGAAGCGTGTTCACGGTGACAAACATGGAGAAGATCACCGTTAATTCCGCAATCTCCGGAATCATGGATTGGATAAACAGCGTGGCTTGGTTGGGATCAATACCTACAGCGAGATAATCGAGAGTCACTTGATGGACACTGTCTGCAATCAGCCCTGGCTGATCATAGTGGGTGGTCAGCGCCTGCACATCTGCCAGTAAAATATACGTTTTGTATTCATTCTGCAATTGCACCCGGCTGCGCAGGCTGCCCACGTAATGGCCGAGATGAAGCCGCCCTGTGGTCCGGTCTCCAGTCAAAATAACATCCTTGTTCATATGCATGGTTCATTCTCCTTTGATTTTGTAATGGTTCGAACATGCTAATCTGCTGACGCCACCAGCCATCTTCCACGACCATCACCCCCTTTCAGCCTGTTACAGTATGCAGGTATCAAAAAAAGCCTCGTCCTTCATCCTGATCCCCGTGAGGGAACAGAATAGAAGGACGAAGCTTATGCTTCGCGGTGCCACCTTAATTGGCCGCTGGTTGCGGCCCGCTTGGAGATACGGATCAAGATTTATGGTCAGGCTGATTGAAAAACCAGACCGGAACCAGCCGATATCTTGATCGATATCCTGTCCGTGGATAACGGCTGAACATGCCGCCTTGCCTACTTACCGTTCTGCACCCAAGATTACAGGATACAGGCCGTGTTCAGTTTGGAACTCCGAAGCCCATTTCCATACGACCAGTGCACCGGCTTCCACCATCCGCCGGCTCTCTGGAGCACGCTGTCGTATGTACTTCTCTTCATCATCGTTGATAACGTCCGTTTACAATTTTTCACATTGTATCATGCTTTGACATCACTGACCAGCCTGTGTTTTCTGCCACTCATATTGGTTCCGAGTACACCTGCGATAATCAGGAGCGCTCCGACAACATGGTAACCACTGACGGGTTCATGCAAAATCCAGGCGCCACCCGCGATGGAAATCAAGGTGGAGAAGTTGCTGAATACACTCATCTTCGAAGCTTCCAGATGGGTTAACGAATAGCTGGACAGCAGAGTCGAAATCATGGTGGAGAGGAGGGCCAGGTAGGCCAGCGCCCCTAGATAAGATGCATCCCCGAGAGGTTTTACATAATCGCTTATCGTACCGCTGGATAAATGACGGATAACGGCGGAGAAGTTAAAAACAAGACAACCGACCCACAGGGTAACCCACGTTAATTCCATCGGCTTATACTTCTGGGTAAGCGGTCTGGCAAGCACACCATACCCTGCAAAACAAACTGTGGAGAGCAGCAGCAGGGCAATTCCCTTGAAATTACCTATCATTCCGCTGCCTTTCATCAGGAAGATGAAGACCACTCCGGCAACAGAAAGAAGCAGGAATAGCTTTTGCAGCACAGATGTCCGTTCTTTCAGGAATACTGAAGCCAGAACAAGGGTGAAGACAGGGGCCATGGCCTGAATGATTCCCGCCTCGGATGAATTGGATGAAACAAGCCCAAATGCCTGAAAAGCAAAAAACAAAACCGGCGAGAGCAGACCGAGCGGTATGATTCGCCATAGATCCCGCAGTGTGAGCCGGATTTTGATCCATCCCAAGACAACTGGGATACTAACTACGAGAAGGGATAGGGCGAACCGATGTGCAAGCACATCCATCGGGTGTGCCACATTGACGGTCATTTTGACAAACAGAAAAGATAAACCAATGATAGCCGCATACATTACGGCTGCGGTATAGGCATAAGCCCGGGTACGTGTCGTATTCATATTGTTCCTCCATATAGCCTGATGATCTCGGTTGGACTATGCAAACACTTAGATTGTTATCACGTCCTGTAAGGTCTTTGCTTTATTCAATATACTGTCAGTTCAGTCGTGGTACAATGATGAAAAGTATGGATTGTACCGGTACAGTTATGTGGAAAGGACAGATCGTCTATATGAAAAAATATGAAATAATCGCGGAGTCGCTGCAGCGTTGGATACAGGAGCAGCTGCAGCAGCGGGGGCATCAGCAATGGATTGATAAGGGAATTAAGCTTCCGGCAGTGCGTGCGCTGGCTGAACAATATCAATGCAGTGTAAGCACGGCGATTCGTGCCTATCAGTGGCTTGAGCAGCGACATCTGGTATATGCCGTCCCTCAGTCAGGATATTACGCTGTCCAGAACGGAGTGGGGGCAGAGGACGTGGACTGGAAAGAGCCGCTGGACTTCGCTTCTGCTGCTCCCGATCCCCGTGTATTTCCGTATTCCGATTTTCGTCATTGCGTTGATCAGGCAATGGAGAACAATCAGGCGGAGTTGTTTCTGTATGGTACGGAGCAAGGACTGCCATCCCTGATCCATTTGTTACAGAGGCAATTTGCCGATTATCAGGTGTTTGCCCCTGCGGAACAGTTCTTTATTACATCTGGCGTGCAGCAGGCGCTCGCTGTGCTGGCTCTGATGGCTTTTCCGAATGGCAAGAGACGGGTTCTGGTTGAGCTACCAAGCTATCATCTTATGCCATCCCTGCTGAAAGGCCTGAATGTACCTATTACCGGAGTAAGACGAACGCTGGAAGGTCTTGATTGGGAGTCGCTGGAACGGCAATTTGGTGAAGGCGATATTAAATTCTTTTACGTCATGCCACGCTTTCACAATCCGCTGGGGACATCCATGACCATAGCTGAGAAGAAGAGATTAATTAAGCTGGCAGAACGATATGACGTGTACTTGGTGGAGGACGATTATTTAGCCGATCTGGAGGAAAATACAAAACAGGACCCGCTATTTTCTTACGATACCGTAGGCAGGGTCATCTATTTGAAAAGCTACTCCAAAATTCTGTTTCCCGGCCTGCGCATTGGTGTAGCGGTCCTTCCTGCTGCTCTTGCTCCTTCGTTCGGGGGACACAAAAAAATGCTGGATATCGACACCTCGGTGCTGTCTCAGGCTGCGCTGGAGGTCTATATTCGCAATGGCATGTTTGCACATCACGGCAAAGTCATTCGCAGTCGTTATGCAGCCCGGATGCAGAGGGTTCGTGAGCAGCTTGCTGCCGATCCGGAGTTTAGTCCCTTTGCTAATGCTCCGCGAACAGGTGGGGAGCATACCGTGCTGCCATTGGCCAGCAATATGCCGCTTGGAGTGTTGTTAGCAAGGCTGGAAGAACGCGGAGTAATAGCAGGTACAATCGAGCGTTACTACCCGGAGGGAACGCAGCAGGATAAAATGCTGAGGCTGAATATATCCAATGTGCCGAAGCAGCGGATTGAGGAGGGCATGCGGATCATTCGTGAAGAGATCGTGAAGCTGCAAAGCGGTAAGATGAAATGATTTTTTAGCGGCCCCAAAATACAAAAGGCGTGCAGCCAAGCTGAATATTCAGCCTGACTGCACGCCTTTATCGGGTTCACTGAAATCTTAGGACTACTCCTGAGCCATCGCCTTGAAGGAAGCTTCAGCTGCTTCCAGTGTTGCCTGTACGTCATCATCTGTATGAGCTGTAGTCAGGAACCAGGCTTCGTACTTCGATGGAGCGAGGTTGATACCGCGGTTCAGCATATGCCGGAAGAAGGAGGCAAACCGTTCACCGTCTGTATCTTGAGCTTGATCATAATTTGTTACCGGGTGATCACAGAAGTGTGTGGAGAAAGCGCCACGAATCCGGTTAATGGTCAGTGCGATGCCATGACGATCAGCAGACGCCTGCAGACCTGATGTCAGATCAATGGCCAGTCGCTCCATTTCTTCATACACGCCTTCGCCTTGCAGTACTTCCAGACAAGCGATACCCGCGGAGATGGAGGCAGGATTGCCGGCCATTGTTCCGGCCTGATATGCAGGTCCGAGCGGAGCAACCTGTTCCATGACATGCTTGCGTCCGCCATAAGCCCCGATTGGCAATCCGCCACCGATGATTTTGCCGAGTGCTGTCAGATCGGGTTCAATCTCGGCATGATTGGCAAGACCAGCATACGTTTGCGTAGAACCATAGTGGAAACGGAAAGCTGTAATGACTTCGTCATAAATCACAAGTGATCCATTGGCACGTGTCATGGCACACAAACCTTCCAGGAAGCCTGGCTCTGGCATAACCATGCCGAAGTTACCAACAATGGGCTCCACCATTACTGCTGCAACATCATCACCCCAGCGCTCCAGGGCTTCTTTCAGGCTATCCAGGTCATTATAAGGAACCGTGATCACTTCATGTGCGATGCTGGTTGGAATTCCTGCACTATCTGGAATCCCGAGGGTGGAAGGGCCGGAACCCGCAGCGACCAGCACCAGGTCGGAGTGACCATGATAACATCCGGCGAATTTTACAATTTTATTGCGTTTGGTGTAGGCGCGGGCCACGCGGATGGTAGTCATCACTGCCTCGGTACCGGAGTTGACAAAACGTACCTTATCCATGGAAGGAATGGCTTCCTTCAGCATTTTGGCAAGTTTGATTTCAAGCTCGGTTGGAGTACCGTACAACACACCGTTTGCTGCTGCTTCACTAATGGCTTGGGTAATATGAGGATGAGCGTGTCCGGTTACAATGGGGCCATACGCTGCCAGATAATCGATGTAGCGGTTGTCGTCAACATCCCAGAAGTGTGCACCTTGCGCCTTTTTCATAAAAACGGGTGCGCCTCCGCCAACGGCTTTGAATGAGCGGGAAGGACTGTTTACGCCGCCTACAATATGTTCAAGTGCCTCTTTATATAAGATTTCGGATTGGGGACGAGATGAGTTCATGGGTTTATTTCCTTTCGGCTATGAATTTGGTTGCAAATTTTTCGTAACACAACACAGCGAGAGGGCAGCATAATGGCTGCCCTCTGCGTGTTTACATTACTGAGCCGGTTGCTCCGACTGTTGGTCTTCACCGCTTGCTGTTTTATCTTCGGTTCCAGTTGAACTGTCTTCAGGTTCAGCAGGCGGATGAATAATATCCTGAATATGCTGCTTCAATTCCTCTTCATTGGTTACCGTCAGGACTTGTGCTCCACCTGCGGTCCGTTCTTCCTTCAGCATGTTCATCGGCGGAATTTGTTCGCTGCCGTTCATGCTGCTCTGATATCCAAGTCCACCGAGCTTCCACATATCCGAGAGTGTCAGGTTTGTGTCCACATAAGGGCTAACCTGTTCCAGAATGGTAGGAAGCTTGGCAATGGTTGTCGTGGATTGCATTTTCGCCGCTACGGCTTTCAGGAATTCACGTTGACGCTCGGAACGAGCGAAGTCGGACATCGCATCATGACGGAAACGCACGTACATAAGCGCTGTTTCACCGTCGAGATGCTGATAACCTTTCTTCAGATCAATATCGTACTCGTTATTGTCTGCCTTGCTTGTATAGTGCATGTCCTTCTCTACGTCAAAATCAACACCGCCAACGGCATCCACCAATTTGATGAATCCCTGGAAATCGGTATACACATAATACTGGACAGGGATACCCAGCAGGTCGCCAGCCGCTTTCATCGCTGCATTGGGGCCATGGGTAATCGCGGTGTTAATCCGCTCCTTGCCATATCCGTCTATATCGACGTAAGTGTCTCGCAGAATGGAGAACAGGTTGATTTTTTTGGTGAGTGGGTCGAGCGATACAACCATCATGCTGTCCGAACGGGGAATTTCCCCTTCTTTGAGGCCACGGGCATCAACGCCCATAACCAATATATTTACTGTTTCAGTGCCTTCCCATTTTGGAGGGTCCGGTGTATTCACTTTTTCGACATTTTCAATACTGGCGAACGGAGATTCGTCGCCTTCCTTCTGCAAGCCATTCAACTGATTGAGAATAGAACCGAAATAAAATGCCGCTGCGCCTCCAACGATCAGAACAAAGGCGGCAAGAGAAATCCATATGGTTCTCTTCGTCTTTCTGGTCATGCTAGCTCTCCTTTGTATTTGAGATAAAATAAATAACGAGTTCGAGTTGCCATGGTAACGTAGCCTAAAGCCTTCCGTGCACGTCTCTACCAAACAGCAGTCAGAGGACGCAGCTTCAGCTATTTTAAAAGCTTGCTGAATTTTGACTGATACCATTATAATTTCTTTTTGGGCTACAAGCAATTTCAACAAAATCCAAGTGAGGTATAATCATGCTGGCGATTGATGTCAAAGATTTGCGCAAGTCGTTTAGCGTCCAGAAAAGTCGGGGTGGACTGAAGGGCGCATTTCAAGATCTGTTTAAACGCGAATACCAGGAAGTATTGGCGGTAAACGATATTTCGTTTCAGATTCCGCAGGGTGAGATATGCGGATATATTGGAGAGAACGGTGCCGGCAAATCAACAACGATCAAGATGTTGACCGGCATTTTGGTGCCTACTTCAGGGCATATATCGGTTGGTGGATATGTTCCGTACCAGGAACGGGAGAAATTTGTACAGAATATTGGTGTCGTATTTGGTCAGCGGAGCCAGCTGTGGTGGGACATTGGCGTGATTGAATCATTCCATCTGCTGCGCAAGGTATACCGTGTGGACGAATCCGATTTCCGCAAAAGGCTGGATGAACTGGTTGAGCGGCTGCAGCTGCAGGATCTGCTGAATCGTCCGGTGCGCAAGCTCAGTCTCGGGCAGCGGATGCGCTGCGAACTGGTGGCCGCATTGCTGCACAATCCGGATATTGTTTTTCTGGATGAGCCAACCATAGGTCTGGATATTGTCGTTAAGTCGGAGATCCGTGAATTCCTGAAAGACATGAATAAGGAACATGGAACAACCATTTTGCTGACAACACACGATCTGCAGGATATCGAAGCATTGTGTTCAAGAGTGATCATGCTCGATGCCGGAAATATCATCTATGATGGTGGTCTGGATCACTTGAAATCGCAATGGGGCAAGGAACGGGAAATTCGCTTCAAATTCGGCACGGGTCACACCATAGCACAGATGCAGGAATGGACTGCCGCCATGCCCGTACGCTGGACGGTAGAGAACGAGCTGTCCGCATCGGTCTGGATTCCGCTGGAACTCAATGTGTCCGATGTCCTTGGCCGTGTGGTGGGACAGGCTGATATTACGGATATTCAGATTATTGAGATTAACACCGATGAGATTGTACGGAGTATCTACCAATCCGGTTCTGCCGAGCGTCCCGAGATTGTGGGCGCAGGGAAAGAAGCGGTGGGTGTATCCTAGATGAATAGTGCATTTTTTGATTTTATGCGAATCCGGTTTCTGACGATGCTGGCGTACCGGGTGAATTATTATTCCGGCATTTTGATATATACGCTGAATATTGGCGTGTATTACTTTACATGGCAAGCCATTTATGGCGGAAGTGGAGAACTGGGTGGCTTTACGGCAGCCCAGATGACCACGTATGTGGCGGTATCCTGGATGGCGCGTGCATTTTATTTTAACAACCTGGACCGTGAAATTGCCGCAGATATCCGTGATGGATCCATTGCGATTCAATTTATAAGGCCGATCAATTACGTTATGGTCAAAATGATGCAGGGTCTCGGTGAGGGCGTTTTCCGTTTCCTGCTGCTGATGATCCCGGGCATGCTCATCGCAATCCTGCTGTTCCCGGTTGAACTGCCTACTGTGCCTTCAGCGTGGATCGGATTTCTTGTCATGCTGTTCTTCAGTTTCCTCATTAACTCCCAGATTAATGTCATTACGGGACTGGCAGCATTCTTTGTCGAAAACAACGAAGGTATGATGCGCATGAAACGGGTCGTGGTCGATTTGTTCTCCGGTCTCATCATTCCGATTAGCCTCTATCCGGGCTGGATGTCCGCGATCATGAAAGTATTACCTTTTCAGGCCATCACGTATCTGCCAGGTTCCGTATTTACGGGAAGAGTGGAAGGCACCGGCATCTGGAGTGTACTCGGAATTCAGGTGCTTTGGTTTGTCATCCTGCTCGTTCCAATGATGCTGATCTGGCGTCAGGCGCGCAAGCGTCTGTTCGTGCAAGGGGGTTAACAGCATGTACTACTTAGGTCTAGTCTGGGAATATTTAAAAAATTATATGAAAACACGGCTGACGTATCGTGCCGATTTCTGGGTCGAGATCATTTCGGATCTGCTGTTCCAGGCAACGAATCTGATCTTTATCTTTGTTGTTTTCCGGCACACGGATAACCTCGGGGGCTGGAGTGAAAGTGAAGTCCTGTTTGTATATGGTTATTTCATGGTGCCTTACGGCATCTTCAGCTGTTTTATCAATCTATGGGGGTTCAGCGAGCGGTATATTGTTAAGGGTGAGATGGATCGCATTCTGACGCGTCCGGCGCATAATCTGTTTCAGATATTACTCGAAAATGTGGACCCGCCTGCACTTGTGGGTTCGTTTATCGGACTGATTATCATGATCTTCAGCGGGGCGGAAATGGGACTTGTCCTGGAATGGTGGCATATTCCGGCGCTAATCGTTCTGGCGCTAAGCTCTGTGTTAATCTACGCGGGAATTTATACTACACTGACGTCGCTATCTTTTTATTCGGATGCTCCGACAGGTATTCTTCCATTGATGTACAACATTCAGGGTTATGGACGTTATCCGGTAACGATCTACAATCGGGCCATTCAGGTATTGTTAACCTGGGTCATTCCGTTTGCCTTTGTCGGGATCTATCCGGCAGCATTGTTCCTGGATCGATCAGAGATGCATCGCATGGCACTGCTGACCCCGGTGATGGGGCTGGTTTTCGCGGCGATTGGACTTACGCTCTGGAACTACGGCGTGAAACGCTATCGTGGTGCAGGCTCGTAGAGAGAAGCCCGATAATAGAGGGTAAGACGAGAAGGAGGAATAGAGATGACGTTAACTGAAGGCAGCCTTGCTCCGGATTTTGAACTTCCATCGAGCACCGGGGAGAAGGTGAAGCTCTCCGATTACCGCGGACAGCGGGTGCTGATCTACTTTTATCCCAAGGATATGACTTCGTCCTGTACACAGCAGGCATGCGATTTTCGTGATCGTCATGAGGAGTTTAAGGGGTTGAACACGGTTATATTGGGCATTAGTACGGATCCGATAAGCAGGCATGACAAATTTATTGCCAAATACGGATTGCCGTTCACCCTGTTATCGGATGAAGAACATCAGGTTGCCGAGCAATATGGGGTGTGGCAGCTTAAGAAGTTGTACGGCAAGGAATACATGGGTATTGTCCGTTCCACATTCCTCATCGATGAAGAGGGAAAGATAATCAAGGAATGGTCGAAAGTCAGAGTCAAAGGACATATTGAATCCGCTTTGGAGACGGTAAAGTCCCTGTAATAAGCATCAAAAAACATCAACGAAGGCAGTGTTCCCGGATATCACCGTGGACACTGCCTTTTTTAGGAGGTTACACGTTTGGTGGGCCGTTTCTTTCTCTGGAAGCGAAGTCGATGAACGAGGAGCAGGAAGAGCGGGATGACCAGACTGACGGTAACATTCCAGTCGAGCCATGCGGGCATGACGGTGTTGGTATAGAAGACGATATTGGGACCGATCAGAACGGCTGCAGCAAACATCAGCAAGGCCGAGGGCAGGATCAGGGGCTTATAACCTTTTAACTCGAATAATTGGGCTATTCCCAGAACAAAACCGAACATATACAGCATGCTCTTAAAATAGGTCGAGATCAGCCAGGAAATGGCCATTAATGCTTCGATTCGTTCAAAAAAGTTACCGATATTGATTTTCTGTGCCAGTGAATAGGAGATATAGAAACCATGCTGCGTAAGGATTGGACCGAATACCATGAGAGAAAAGAGTTCAAGCATACTAAGCAGAATTCCCCCTCCAAGCGTTGCAAGCAGTATATCCCGTTTAAGATGGTGCGCCTTTGCAACGTAAGGAAGGAACATGGATAATACGATCAACTCGCCAAATGAAGAGAAAGCACCTCTAATCGTGCTGTGTAATAATTTGATCCATGGCGTTTCAAGAAAGGGCTGAAGTCTGGCAGGCTCTACCTGTGGCAGCAGCCCCAGTAGAAGAAGAATCATGAAGACAACGACAATGGGAGCGAGAAGTTCACTGCTCAAGCCCATGGTCTTTAGCCCATGTATAATCCCCCATACCATAGGGGCAAGGAACAGCGTCAGAATGACACGGATGGGGGTTTGAAGATAGATCTGTGTGGTCATAAAATCACCGACTTCGCGCAGACATATGGCAGCACCCATGCTGAAATAGAACAGGTATCCGGCAGCAAGGACGGAACCCATCCATGGACCAAGCAATTTTTTGCAGATTTCGATCAGGGATAAATCGGGATGGGTACGATGGAGTTTGAACAGAATCCATATCATCAATAAACCGATCGGTTGGCTTAGCAAGGAGCATATCCATGCATCCTGTCGGCCATATGCAGTCACAAGGGATGGATAGATGAGAATCATGTCCCCGACCATCGTTAGGAAGGTCAGCATGGTAAATTGCCGTACCGTCAGGCGATCTTTAATCAGCATGGTACTTCTGCTCCTTCAACATTTGATCAGTTGGATATCGATTTTTTCCTTTTGGTAAACAACATCATAAGCAGTAGTAACCCCGGAAGCAGAATCTGGAGGGTCGTGTCCCAATCTACCCAATATGGAACGATGGTAATGACAATAAAGGTCAGGTTAGGAGCTACTACGTTGGCCATTCCAAATACCAGCATGCATGCTGGCAGAAGGAGAATCCGATACTGTTTAAGATTGAAGAGTTCTGCAATTCCTATTATAAAAGCATAAAAATAGATCATTGCTTTGAAATAGGTAGAGATCAGCCAGGAGCTAGCCATAATGGCTTCAATGCGTTCAAAGAACCCACCGATACTAATTTTCTGAGATAAAATAAAGGATGCATAGATACTGTGCTGAGTCAGAAATGCACCGAGCACTAGGAGGGAGATCGTGACCAGCATCGCCAGCATCAAGTTTCCCAGACCGGCAGCAATAATAAGATCCCGAGTCCGGTGAGCTTGTCTCACGGTATAAGGTAAAATCATAAGGATGGGAATGGTCTCACCTACCGGATAAATGATGCTTACCAGAATCCCCTGAGCAATAGGTATAGGACTAGTATCAGTGACGGGTTTCAGGTTACTTATATCAATTTTGGGCAAAAGGCAGAAAGATAGGACAAGGATAAATACGATTACAATCGGAAGCAGCAATTCGCTTGTTCGTCCCATGGTTTCCAACCCGTTGTATACCCCCCAGCCAATGGTAATGACAAACATCAGGATAATAATACGGATGGGCGTATATTGAAAGATCTGGCTGGTCATAAAATCCCCGACCTCACGCGCGTGTGTAGAAGTACCTATGAGAAAGAAGAACAAATACAAGCACGAAAACAAAGTCCCAGGCCAAAATCCCAAATACTTACGAGCAATCTGAACCAGGTTCTTACCAGGATTCATATTACCCAGTTTAAGGAACATGGCCATGAGCCCCATACCTAGCGGAATTCCGATGAGGGCACAGATCCATGCGTTTTGCTTGGCGTAGGACGTGATGACGGAGGGATAGATAAGCATCATATCTCCAATAACCATCAAGATAGTCAGGGTTGCCAGCTGCCTTGTTCCAAGCCTTCCTTGCTCCAACATCCGTTTTACCCCCTTGCCTAAGTTCCGGTAATAGTAGCCAAAAATTGATTCACCGGTTCGTAAATCCACATAATGATATAGAGGGGACTTGGGAATTCCCATAAGTTCGCTGCGATCACGCTAAAGAAGGTGGCAACAAGCAGCATGCTGCTGTATACTGCGGTTTCTTTCCATTCCTTGCGGCGGATTAGACCAGGAAGATCGATCAATCCTACGATAACCCCCACAACAATGACCGTGATCGTGATCATTCAGATCTCACTCCTTCAGTTCATCTTTGAATGAATTGTCCAGTGTTCCCGTACGTTTTATCTGAACGTTGGCTTCGTACTTTATGTCCAGATTGTCGAAGTGCTTGTTCCAGTCGTTCTCCATCGTTTTGAACAGCTTGGGATCTGCATGGTATACTTCCTGCCCGAATCCAAAAATATCCGCATGAAATTTCCGTCTTACTGAGTTCACTGAAGTTTGCATAAGCTCGATTAGTCGCTCCTCACTTTCCTCCTCCAGTTTTTTGAGCATTTTCATTGAACCAATCTTAATACCGCATTCAACGGAAGCGATGGAAGAAACATTTTCAAGCTTGATATGAATAACAGGCTGACCATCAACGATTTTCGCTTTGCGTTTCGTTGAGGTGCGAAGAGCTTTGAAGGTTACTTTTCCTCCACTGCCACAAGGAAGGTCACTAACTGTGGATACAACGTTGTCCCGAATGTAGTTATATCCTTTGGATTCTTCCTCGGTTAACCAGCCAATCAGCTTGTCCTTTTTAAAGATACTTAGTCCGGTCGTGTGAAGGCTGGCTGGGGATCTAATGGACGAAATATTGTCCTTGCTCCCACTTACATCCTGATTTCCAACTATCTCCACACCGGTAATTACAGGCTGTATGCCTGGAGACAACATATAATCAAGTAGTTGATCTCCAGTCACAGTTGTTGTGGGGGACCAGGTCTTGGCGGACACGTCCAGGGAGTTAAACAGCTTCTCAGCAGGAATGTTTTCCAGTGGTGTAAGCAGATCCAGCACTTTGGAAGCGGTTGTCTTGCGTGCAACCATGACGTAATAATCCGGCCGTAACGATGGTTCCCGCGTCATGGCTTCCATGACATCATATATCCCATCTTTACGTGCGTATTCTTCACCAAAGACAAGAATTCGCACATGAGCCATGAATATGCGACGTGGGCTGGTCTCAGTCAGCTTCTGAATGGCTTCAAATAGTGTGTCTGCAGTAGCCTGATATTGGGTTACAGGAGTACCTTTCCCACCTCCAGATTTGGAGGATACCTCGTTGGGAACGACCACCTGGGCACTAACCTTGATTTTATCTCCGTCCTTATCTACCCCGAGGCCCAGCATAATTCCAAGTTCATTGAGTTCCTTGCGATCCCAGCAGCCGGTAAGGAGAGGAAGCAGAACGGCAAGGGATAGAATTAATCGGATGTATTTGTTCATACGGTATTCTCCTTGCCGCGATCAGCGTTTCGTTTTTTTGTTGGACTGCCGGGTTTTGTTCGGTGTACCCGTACTTAGAGAGCGGGTCTTCATGTGAGACCAAGGTACGCGGAAGATTGTATCCTTCAGATCCTTTTGAACCAGCGGAGCAAATGGCGACATATAAGGTACTCCGAACGAGCGAAGGCTGCACAGATGAGTCACTGTAATGAGCAGAACGACCAGAATGCCATAGAAGCCAAAGGCAGCCGCCAGAATCATCAATACGAAACGCAAGATCCGAACCGAGATGGATAATCCGTTCTCCGGAATGACGTAACTGGATATGGCGGTAATCGACACGATGATAACCATTGCTGCAGACACAACCCCCGCATCAACAGCAGCTTGACCGATAACAAGCGTTCCCACGATCGAGACAGCCTGACCGACCGTTTTCGGAATTCGAATGCCGGCCTCCCGCAAGATCTCGTAGGTAAGCTCCATCAAAATGGCTTCGATAAAGGCAGGAAAGGGCACACCTTCACGCTGGGCGGCTAGACTAATCAGCAGATTTGTCGGCAGCATTTCCTGGTGGAAGGTCGAGATGGCGATGTAAAAGGAAGGAGCAAGCAAAGCGATAAAAAAGGCCAGATAACGAATCATTCGAATCAAAGTACTGATATCCGCACGCTGATAGTAATCTTCAGCAGATTGAAAGAAGTGCACAAACAGTGCCGGAACCAGAAGTACAAATGGGGTACCATCCACGATAATGGCAACGCGCCCTTCGAGGAGTGCAGCAGACACTGTGTCCGGCCGCTCGCTGTTATAAACTGTTGGGAAGATGGTTCCGGTCTTGTCCTGAACCAGTTCTTCAATATAGCCGCCTTCCAGAATGCTGTCGATGTCGATCTCATCAAGCCTGCGCTGGAGTTCCTCCACCACTTCCTTATCCACGATATGTTCCAGATATAATACGGCTACCTTGGTCTTGGTCACTCGTCCGACCGCTCTCTCTTCGATCCACAGATGAGGGTCACGAATCCGTTTACGGATCAAGGAGGTATTTGTACGCAAATTTTCATTAAAGCCTTCCATGGGTCCACGTACGACGGTTTGGGATACGGGCTCAGTAACAGCGCGATCTTCCCAGCCGGCTGCTCCGATCTTCAGGCCTTTGGTTGAGCCTTCGATTAGCAGTACTGCAGAACCGGACAATAAGGCATTAAGTACATCCTGCATATTGTCTACCAGCAGCACATCACTGGCAGCAAGAATGTCATTTTGAAGATAGCTTAGGCGTTCGTCTTCAGCCGAGAACTCTGGAAGATCATGTGTCTGAAGCAGGGATCCCAGAATGGCCTGATTCAGTATCTGAACATCGACTAACCCATCAATGTACAGCAGAATCGATGGCCACTTATGTAAACATTGGAGCGGGCGGATCATCAGGTCGTTGCTCTGGCCCATCACTTGTTTGCAATATTCCGTATTTTCAATCAGATTCGGAGAGATCAGTTTCTGTTCATGACCGCTCTGCGCTGCAGAACTCATAACCCTCACCCCCATACCTCCCTATATTTGCAAGTTAGTATGACCTGGATGAAATCAACTTATGACAAAAAAGAAGTGACATCAGAACGGTGCACATACAAAAGGTGATTGCCAACTTCATTCAATTAGAATATTATCTAATTAGATTATTATCTAATAACTAAATGAGTGAGGTATCAAAATGACATTCAGTTTTGGTTTTAAACGCTTGCTGCACGCAGAACCCGATTACAGGCAGCTTTTCATGGCAGGATTGGTAAACGGAATTGGAGATCGATTCAGTCAGGTTGCCATGCTGGCCTTGATTCTTGGTACAACCGGTTCAGGTCTTGCCGTAGGTTTGGCGCTCGGGTTGAGGGTGTTTCCTTTTCTTCTTCTGGCTCCGCTAGGTGGTGTATTGACGCTGCATTTCAGCCGGCGAACAATTATGATAGTGACCAATCTTCTAAGGGTACCCGTGGCTTTAAGCTATCTGTTCGTTCACCATGCAGATGATCTATGGATTCTCTATACAGCGAGTACGCTGCTTGCATGCGCAGAAGCGCTATATGCGCCTGTCCGCAAATCAGGAATTCCCTTGCTTGTACGTTCGGAAAACCTGCACCAGATTAATGGGCTCGAACAAGTCATGAACGGATCCGTTCTCATTGTGGGCGCTTTTGTAGGTGGTATCGTCTCCGCTGCATTAGGTCCTCAGGCTGCTTTTGTAACCAATGCACTTGCCTTCCTGTTTGCTGCTGCTTTGATTCGCAAGATTTCGTTTCCACCACTTGGAACTGAGCAAGTAGATGAGAAGGTGGGGATACAGCCTACGTATGCTCGAAAGAGTAAAGGTAAAGGGGTTGTCCTTATGCTGTGGCAGTCCATCTGCTCATCGGTCCCTTTGCAGATTCTTATTGCATTTGAGTTGTGGGTTCCCGTTATTAATGGGATTGATAATGTTCTGATCAGTGTATATGCGATTGAAGTGTTCGAACTCGGAGATTGGGGTGTGGGTCTATTTTACGCAGCATTGGGGATTGGACTTGTGCTCAGCAGCTGGGGTTCTCGTTATTTGCAGCTGTGGCTGCTCCCTGGGGTTGTGACATGTCTGTTGATTGAAGGCTGCTTGCTAATGCTGCTAAGTGAGACCAGGTTCGCATCCGTTGCTGTCCTGATGTATATTTTGCTGGCCTTTACGTCAGGTATGGGGAACACGTGTCTCGATACGCTCCTGATGCGCGAAACACCAGAGAAATACCGCGGGATTGTCTATGGTTTAGTGACGGCATGCAGCAGTACGATGCTTGGGTTATCCATGTTTGGCGCAGGCATACTGCTGGAGGTGATGGAACCGCGTAGACTTGGTTTTGCAGGGGGATTGGGATTCGCATGTATTGCGCTGTTGCTCGCAGCTTATGCATGGATTCGAAGGGATGTTTTTAAAAGGAGTTAATTAAAAAGAGTCGCACTGGTGCGACTCCGGGGATATGCTTCATTCTGCATTTTGTTTCTGCCTGATTGGAGATGACTTGCGGATTGAGCGTCGCCCCCAAGCTTTCCGATAACGGTACAGCACGGCAGCGATCAGTAACAATCCAATGGCTGCAACGATATATGCTGCATATTGATGCGCAAGATGGAACACCGCGTTCCACTGTGGACCGAATACCTTTCCAATGCCCAGAAATAACACGACCCAGAACAGTGCACCCGAGTATGCATATAGAGCGAATTTACGAAAAGGAACCGCAGCTATACCTGCAAAGTATCCAGTAAAATGCCGAACTCCCGGTATGAAGTAACCGATGAAAATCAGAGCATTACCGTATTTGGCAAACCACTTTTGCGTTTTATCCAGCTTGTCCTGTTTGAATAGAAACCATTTTCCGTAACGGACAATGAAGGGCAGACCGGCTTTGGCACCAATGAAGTAAGTGATCGTCATGCCGATGGTCGTTCCGAGAAAGGCAAGGATGGCAAGAATCCCGAAGTCCAGTTGACCCTTGTATGATAGGTATCCTGCATAAGCCATGGTGGTTTCTCCCGGGAAGGGAAGAGCGATAAACTCCAGCAACAAGCCAAAAAACAAAACGCTGTATCCATAGGATCCGAACAGATGTTGGATCTTTTCAAGCAATTCCAATAGATTCACTCTCCTGAAGACAGGGGAATCGGATGACTCTCCATGCTGTCCTGTATACGATCATTGCAGCCCGCCGTCATGTAAAACATTTGCAGTGCTTATCCCCGTAATAGCAGTGATTCCGGTAATAAGTGCCTGTTCATTATGCTACCCAATCCGAAGCCAAGAATCAATCATGAGCTAACCAAAATTGTGAAAAATATAAAACAGAAACGCGTCTTTTTTCGATAATGCCTCCATATAATTCTAACAAATCTGCTAAAGTCTATCAGCAGAATCACTAGAGACGTTGGAGGATGATTCGTAAATGATGCAGAGACCGGATTTCACAATGGTGGAAAAAGCAGAGCAATCCGTAAAATCCAATTCCATACATAAGCATGGTTTTCCCGCATGGGCATCGTATCTGCTTCGTCTTGCGGTAATAATATGCGTATTTGCTTCTTATGCCTGGACAGCATATCCTTCTTACGCCGCTGGCGCAGAAGCCGTTGTACCTAAGAAAGAGAGCAATAAGGATAAGGTAGTCTACCTGAGTTTTGACGACGGACCAGGCAAGCATACCCGTGAAGTATTGGATATTTTGCGTGAGGAACAGGTTCAGGCCACATTTTTTGTCCTTGGAGAGCAGGCAGAACGTTATCCCGAGTTGATTCAGGCTGCCGTGGAAGAGGGGCATGCACTTGGCAATCATACCTATAACCATCATTATGATGAACTGTATAGTGATTTTAAATCGTTCTGGAAACAGGTGAAGCAGACAGAAGACATTGTGAACCGGATCACCGGCTTCCGCCCCAACCTGGTACGTGCACCTGGCGGAACATATGGACATTTTGATCAAAACTATTTCGATCTGCTCAAGTTGGGCGGGTACACCGTGATGGACTGGAATGTCGACAGTGGTGATTCGAAGCGCAAGGGTGTGCCAGCCAAAGAAATTTTGCGCAATTCCACCAAGGTGCCTGCCGGTACTGGTTCAGTAATCTTGTTAATGCACGATGGTGGAGCTCATGCGGAGACGGTAAAGGCCCTACCCGGAATAATCAAATACTACCGTGATCACGGATATCGTTTTGACACCATGAGAGCGGAGGATCCACCTGTGCAATTCCGTGTTCATCCCGAAGGGAAATACAAATCTCGCAAGGCACCTGGCGCCGAGTGGGTTGCGGAGCATGTGAAATTCAATCGTAACCTGTGGTTATCCGGCAAGGAACTCAAGGTAGAGATTGGTCTTACTGCGGCGACATTGAAGCCAGGGGAATTCCGCGTGGAAGATCAGCGAATTATGGTGCCATTAAGACCATTTATGAAAAAGTTTGGCGGCAGTATTCACTGGGACGTGGAATCCAGAACGGCGACTGCGCTATGGAAGGATAGAGTGATCCAGGCGAACAGCGTCAGCGGTGAACTGAAATCCACATCAGCGAATCTATCGAATGATAGAACGATACAGGAAGCAGTGCAGAGTCAAGGGGGGACGATATGGGTTCCACTGCGAGAACTGCTGGAATTCATGGGGCTGGATGTCTCTTCGCTTCAGTCCAATGAATCCGAGTGGATCGTAAAGGCCAATATGCCTCTTGCGGCAGCGTTAAACTTCTACCTGTACAGAACGATATGAATTAACGCATCCAGACAGGACTAATCTCTCTACTTCCGGGCAACAATGAATCATAGATTACTATGGCTCTGAATGCCCAGAATGGAAGGAGAATGAGGGATGTCGTATATTCGAATGGAACATGAACATGCGGTCGAGCTGCTGAACAGGGTGATCAAGCGGGTCGAGAGTGTAATTATAGGCAAAAAACAAGAGATTCAATATGTCCTTACTGCAATGCTAAGTGGAGGTCACGTGCTTCTGGAAGATGTACCCGGGACAGGAAAAACAATGCTGGTTCGGGCTGTCGCCTCATCATTGAGCTGTTCCATGGGCCGGATTCAATTCACCTCCGATGTCATGCCTGCAGATGTTACTGGGACATCCATGTATCACCCCCACACGAGTGAATTCACATTCCGGCCAGGTCCTGTCATGTCCAACATTGTACTGGCTGACGAGATTAATCGGGCATCGCCCCGGACCCAGTCAGCTCTGCTGGAAGCAATGGAAGAACGACGTATTACAGTGGATGGTACGACACATGCCTTGCCAAGGCCGTTCTTTTTGCTGGCAACGCAGAATCCGCTGCAGTTCGAGGGCACGTATCGGTTACCCGAAGCGCAGCTGGATCGTTTCCTAATGCGAATAGGACTCGGTTACCCGGAGCCGGAACAGGAAGTCGAGCTGTTAACCAGAGGGCAGAGCAGAGAGTTGCTGGATGAACTTCGTCCAGTGGTGCTCGCGGAAGAAGTGAGTGCGATGCAGCGCGAAGTCAGACATGTGCACGTTGATTCCGTAGTCAAGCAGTACCTGGTTGCAGTGGCTGTGGCTACTCGTAATCATCCTGCCGTGAGGCTCGGCATCAGTCCACGCGGAACGCTGGCCTGGATGGTTGCGACGCAAGCATATGCTTACCTGCAGGGGCGGAGCTATGTCATTCCGGATGATGTAAAAGAGGTGGCTCAGCCTGTGCTTGCCCACCGAATCGGGTTGAAAGGTCAGAACAGGACGGAGGCATTCCGGGGTCAGGAACAAGTCATTCAGGATGCACTAGCATCGGTTCCCGTACCTGTGCAACTGACCGCTCAGGGAAGGGGCCGGCGATCATGACCGCGCCTGTTCAATGGCTGTTCCATGCGGTTTTGGCAGCAGCTTTGGCTTGTCTTTACCTATGGCATGGAGGCAAGGCGGCACTGTTTTTGTCCATTACGGCTTCTCTCATCCTGATGAGTGGTGTGGTCATTCATCTATTGGGACCACGCCGAATTCGCATTCGCCGGCAAATGAATTCGGAACGAATTATGGTTGGGGAGATGGTGCGTGTTCAGGTGGAAGTGGAGTTCGAATGCCGAATTCCACTGCTTTGGGTCATGCTCTGTGAGGATACGCCCGCTGGAGTGCATCGTAAATTACTTTTTCCGGGAATGAGACGAAAGTTTGCCTACCAGTATCAAATGTCCGGCTTGCGAAGAGGGTTGTATCAATGGGGTTCAGGCCAACTGTACTGGGGAGATGTATTCGGATGGAACACCGTCTCTGCGGAGACTGTGGGTGGGACATCTCTTGCTGTCGTTCCATCTGGATCAACATTCGGTGATCGTGAGTCTGCAGCATTGGCGGCTATAGATCAGGGGAATTCGGCAAATACAAAAACCAGTCAAGGTAACCGAAGTCCCGAGTTCCGCGAGTACCAACCAGGAGATCCGTTGGGACGCATTCATTGGAAAAGTACGGCCAAGACGGGCAAGCTTCAAACCTTTTTGCCTGAAATATCGGAATCAACGTCTTTGGGTATTCTGCTGTATGAAGGCAAGACTGGCTACGAGCGACGAATTCAGGGGGCGAAGGAGCATCCAGCGTTTGAACGTGCCATTAACATGGCTGCCCGCTGGGTATTTACAGCTGTTCGTGATGATGTTCCCTATCAACTCTGGAGGACAGGGGCAGAGGCTGGTCCGGATAAGCAATCCGGGTGGTTAAGCGATCTAATCCATGCCGAGCATGTCAATCTGTCACTGGACAGCCTGGCCCAGGCAAGCATATCAAGTACTGACTTATCCGTTTCATCGCTGGCAGATACAACCATGCTGGATCAGTGGCCCGCGGGGACACGCATGGTTGTCCTTACTGGCAGACTGGATGCCGTGCTGACGGGATGGGTGCTGGGTGCGGCTGAGCTGGGACATGAGATAGAAGTGCAGTTAACTGAGACACCGATGGGTGAGAAACAAGCTGAAATGAGTATCGTTCAGGGAGGGATTGGGAACCTGGCTGACCAATGGACGGAGCAGCTTCGGGTAAGCGGGGTAAGAGTCAGCTCAGTCGCAGACCAAGCCATGCCTTTTGTTGGAAAGGCGGGTGTTTCGGATGTGGGAGCGTAACCGTGGTGATATGACGGTGGTCCAATCTGCCGAAGAAGTCTCGGTACCTGGTCAGGGATCCAAATCCCAACGTTCTAAGCGAGAGCCCGCCGTGTATAAGATAAGCATTTCTGTTCTGCTGCTTCTTCTCTCCCTGGAATGGATCTACCCGATTACTTCCTCGGGACAGCAGGGAAGTGAGCGTTTTCTGGTGGTGATGGCCGGACTTACGGGGGCTCTCCTGATGGCAGGATTATTGCGTGTAGGCTGGATGTTGGGGATATTGCTTCGACTGCTTATGGCTCTTACTGCTCTATGTCTGATGTATGGAGGCAGTGATCCTGCGGGTTGGGCTCTCGGTTACTCGGGAACATGGATGGAGGATATAGGCTCATTTATGGAAAGTGGGCACTTTTATTCCATCAGTACGGAGACAAGAGGTTTATTGATGATGTGTGGGTGGAGCATGCTCATGGCTTCCGTACAATCCCTTGTTTTGATGCGGCGGAGTGTGATGCTGTTCGGCAGTGCGACCCTGCTTTATTTGCTGCTCCTGGAAACATTGGCCGGGCTGGATGTTTACGCCTCCATAATGAGATCTGTTCTATGGATACTGCTGATCCAGACTATTCTCCAACTGCTCCGTCTGTTGGAAGGGGGCACAACACCAACCTTTCACCGATATCCCTATGTTCGTTGGTGTGCGGTGGCTGCTGCTGCGGCTGCGGGGATGGTATTGGTTGCTGCTCTGCCCGGACGTGTTGTCCCGGTCCCTGAGCCGGAACGGATATCGCTTGATCAGATTGGAGAACGCCTTGCCCGCTGGGCAGGCTATACACCACGCGGCAGCATCCCTGCTTCGGCATCTGTCACGGGATACAGCACCTTTGATGCACCGATGGGATCTCCATTGGTACAAGGAAATGCCATCTTTTTTACAGCGAAGAGCCCTCAAGTCACGTATTGGCGCGGGGAGACTCGTTCCTATTACAACGGAAGTACATGGAGTGATCCTGCACAAAACTTCCAAAAAGCCAGCCCCACAGGGCTGTTTCGTGCCGATGGCTGGGAGAACCAAGCCTACTGGACACGCATTCGCCAAACGATCTCGATGGAGCGTCCGTGGAGGGGACCTAATCCGCTCTTTACGGGAGGAGTACCTTTGAACCTGTCCTTTCAGGACAAGAATGAACAGAACGAAGAAAATAGAATGGCCCTGCTCTCCAATGCAGACTCGGCTACGCTCTGGCTTGCCGGATCCAGCAGTCGTGAACCGATCAAAACGTATACAACCGATGTTATGATTCCCACTGCATCGCCAGAACAGCTTCGTCTATTGGGCGAGGCGCGCAGTTCGAGTCAGGATCCGGCAGCTATCCGCAGAACCTACCTGCAGCTGCCGAAATCTCTCCCTGAGCGGGTACGATCACTTGCAAGTGACATTATCCAGAAGAGCGAAACGCGTTATGATGCAGTCCAGGCAGTGCGAACCTACCTGGCAGAGCATGCCGAATATACACTGGACACGCGCATGCCGCCTCGCGGTACGGATTTCGTCGATGACTTTCTGTTTGTCACTGGGGAAGGCTACTGCAATCATTTCTCCACGGCGATGGTTGTATTGCTTCGCTCAGAGGGAATACCCGCGCGTTGGGTAAAGGGATTCAGTGCAGGTTCACCGGACCCTGAGGTACCGGGTCGGTATGTCGTTACCCAGGGGGATGCACATTCCTGGGTGGAGGTGTATTTCCCCGGCGCAGGCTGGATGCCGATCGAGGCTACGCCGGGCTTCGCATTGCCGCAAGGCGACGGTACAGACGCCGCAGCAGTCGCCGGGGCACAGCCCGGCGAGGAGATCCCGCCGCAATCTGGCGGCGGGATCAATAGTGCGGGCGCCTGGCTGCTGGCGCGCGCGCGTGCTCTTGCCGCGGAGCCATGGCTCGCGGCAGCCCTTGGGGCAGCGGCGCTGCTGGCCGCTGCCGGGGCCGTGCGCATGCGGCGGCTTCGCCCCGCGCTGCGGCTCAGGCTGCTGCTGGCATGGCCGCGCAGCAGCTTCCCCGACCGTGAGCGGCTGCTTAGCGCCGCAGCTCCGGTCTGGGCCGCGCTCGCGCGGCGGTACGGCCCGCGGCCGCCAGGGATGACGCTGCGGGAGTATGCAGCGTCACCCGCCTTGGCCGCAGGCACGGACGCCGCGGACATCGCGCGGTTTGCAGCCGACTGGGAACGGCTGCTGTACGGGCCGGACCGTCCACTGCGCGCGGACAGTCTTGAATTCCTGCGCCGGGCACTTCGTCTCGCCCGGCGCCTGCAAGTACCATAACATCGCCCAGAGACGTCTTGCTCGCCGAAGTGCGAACAAGGCTCTTTGGGCGATTTCTTTCTAGTTTGGCTTGTCAATGTAGTGTCTGTTTTACATACAGCCTGGCATGAAATATTCATTTGAACATGAAGCGAATGGAAGTGGGGAATTTGTAGAAAACTCACAATGAAGGGGTCTTCATATCGAATGTTCCAAACTGCCCACAAAAAGGAGTTTCGTCTTTCCTTGACGGTATGTTTTGTCGTTGCGTATAATTAGTTTCATTAATTGAGGGAGGCACGGTAATGAATAAGCAAAATGAAATTGTGGTTGTCCTTGACTTTGGAGGCCAATACAACCAGTTAATCGCCAGAAGAATCCGGGATCTTGGCGTATACAGCGAGCTTTTGCCGTATAACACACCGGCAGAGAAGATCGCAGAATTGTCACCAAAAGGTATTGTATTCTCCGGAGGTCCGTCCAGCGTGTACGCTGAGAACGCTCCGCATGTAGATCCGGGTGTGTATGATCTGGGACTTCCAATCTTCGGGATTTGCTACGGTATGCAGCTTATGGCACAGCAGCTTGAAGGTAAAGTAGAACGTTCCGAGAAACGTGAGTACGGAAAGGCAGACCTTGAGTTTGCCGCGGGATCTGCACTGGCACAAGGCATTGAAGGCGAACATACGGTATGGATGAGTCATGGTGACCATGTAGTTACGTTGCCTCCGGGCTTCAAACTGGATGCAGGCACGGAGAGTGCGCCGATCGCTGCGATGAGTAACGATGAGCGCAAATTGTATGCTGTTCAGTTCCACCCGGAAGTACGTCACTCTGTTCGTGGTAATGATATGATTAGCAACTTCCTGTTTAACATCTGTGGTTGTGAAGGCAACTGGACGATGGAAACATTTATTGACGACACGATCAAGGATATTCGTGAAAAAGTGGGCGACGGTAAAGTACTGTGTGCACTTAGCGGTGGTGTGGATTCTTCCGTTGTGGCTGCATTGCTTCACAAAGCGATCGGTGACCAACTGACATGTATGTTCATTGACCACGGTTTGCTGCGTAAAGGCGAAGCCGAAAGCGTAATGGAGACGTTTGTTGGCAAATTTGACATGAAAGTTGTCAAAATCGATGCACAGGAACGCTTCATGTCCAAGCTGGCTGGCGTGGATGATCCGGAACAAAAACGTAAAATTATCGGTAACGAGTTTATTTACGTATTTGATGAAGAGTCCAAGCAGTTTGATGATTTTGAATTCCTGGCACAAGGTACACTGTACACAGACATCGTGGAAAGTGGAACAGCGACAGCGCAAACGATCAAATCTCACCACAACGTGGGTGGATTGCCTGAAGATATGAACTTTAAGTTGATTGAGCCGCTGAACACCTTGTTTAAGGATGAAGTGCGCAAAGTGGGTACAGAGTGCGGCCTGCCGGACGAAATTGTACACCGTCAACCTTTCCCAGGTCCGGGTCTTGCGATCCGTGTTCTTGGAGAAGTTACCGAAGAGAAGCTTAAAATTGTTCGTGATTCCGACTACATCCTGCGTGAAGAAATTATTAAAGCAGGTCTGGACCGCGAAATTTGGCAATACTTCACGGCGCTGCCGAACATGAAGAGTGTAGGTGTTATGGGTGATGCCCGTACGTATTCCTACACTGTAGGTATTCGCGCCGTAACATCCATCGACGGTATGACGGCCGACTGGGCACGTATCCCTTGGGATGTACTGGAGAAAATCTCTGTACGTATCGTAAATGAAGTCGATAACGTTAACCGGATCGTCTATGACGTAACTTCCAAACCACCCGCAACCATCGAGTGGGAATAGGTTTACGAATAAACGGTATTGAACGAAAAGAAACTCCCTTTGATCATGTATTACACATGTCAAAGGGAGTTTTTTTGTTTTGCCATTGATGATTAACTTAGAATCGCTAGGCTTACAAACGCTTAATTCATTCAGGCTTTTCAGTTTTGTCGGTGTAATACAGCCGGAAAATGATGTCCTGATTATGGTTACCGAAACCTTCTCCGAATAACGTAACGCCACCGATGTGCTCTGCATCCTCCTTGACGGCAATGCGAAGGGACCAGTAGCTGTTACGGATGCCGATATCATCGATGGTCACATCGGACAATTTCACACCATCCATAAAGGTACCTTCTTTTTTGATAATGAGATGTTTCAGGAGGCCGTATTGATTTACACTTTCAAACCACCAAGGCGGATTCAGTTTGCCTTTACCTCCAAAGTCACCTGGGCTCGTCCACATTCCTACCTCAACGCCATTAACGATAAACGAAATATCAGAAGGCCAATTGTTGTTGGTGAGGGGTGCCTCGGAGGAGATCTCCATCGATATCTCCAATTCCTCCGGATTCTCATCTCCCATTAGGTAATTGGGTACCTTGTATTCAATATATCCTTGTCCAAACCACAGAATTTTGGCTTTGAGTCGGTCAGGATCAAGGAAATACCGGGGATCATCAAAAATACCAATGATGGAATCTCTTGTACATATGCCACAGGTTGGTTTGATCTGCAGATCAGTGAAATGTCCGACAGATATTTCGGTTTTGTGAATCTCACGTTGGATGACGTCCTTGGTCGGGAATGCGATTTCAAGAGTGTCCATACGAAGAGAGCAGACCTTTTGGGCCGCTCCGCCTTTACCCGGAGCCATGTTGGATTCAATCACACCGGCTTTTTCTAATTTTTTGACATGCATGGTCATGATGGCACTACTAAGTCCAAGCGCTTCGGCCAGTTCTTTTATATTCATAGAGTTTTTAGACAGCAGATGAACGATCTGAATGCGTACACTGCTAGAAAGGGCTTCGAAGATATGCAGGTTTTTTTCGTTCAGGTCGATTTTCAATGTAATTCCTCCGAAGAAATGAAATGTTAACATTTATGTGAATAGTAAACGTAGAATATTATAATATCGGAATTCGAACATAATCACAACGTTTTTATATAAATAATACCAGATATACAACTTAAAAACAGAACAATTCGGAAAAATGTAAAAACAAACCATGAAATAACCAAAAAAACCCTGTCAAATCATTGACACGTGCTGCTCGATAACTTAATATTTAGGTGAATTAATAACATATTTACGAATACATAAACAAAAACATTAACCTATCGTGCAGAACAGGAGATGACAGCGTGAGTACAGTTTCGAAAAAGGAATCATTTGTTAATCCGATTATACCGCAACGAGCCGATCCATGGGTATACAAACATACCGACGGCTATTATTATTTTACAGGTTCCGTGCCTGAGTATGATCGTATCGAGGTTAGAAGAGCTCGCACTGTTCAAGAGCTGGAGAGTGCTGAGCCTGTCGTTGTATGGCGCAAATATGATGAAGGACCGATGAGTGCCAACATTTGGGCACCGGAAATTCATTTTATCCACGGTAAATGGTATATCTATTTTGCTGCAGCACGAACAACGGCTACGGTGGAAGGGCTTTTTGACCATCGCATGTTCGTTCTGGAAAATGCATCGGAGAACCCACTTGAAGGCGTGTGGGAAGAAAAGGGGCAAATCAAGACAAAATGGGAGAGTTTCGCGCTTGATGCAACCTCGTTTCTACATAAAGACGTTCAATATTTGGTTTGGGCACAGAAAGATCCGGACATCGTGGGCAATTCCAACTTATATATTGCATCCATGGAAAATCCGTGGACACTCGCTTCCGAACAGGTGATGATCGCTGAACCGACACATGATTGGGAGAAAATCGGTTTTTTGGTCAACGAGGGCGCAGCGGTTCTGAATAGAAACGGCAAAATATTTATATCCTTCTCCGCAAGTGCTACAGATCATAATTATTGCATGGGATTGCTGTATGCAGAGGAAGGGAGCGACCTGTTGTCACAGGCGAGTTGGACTAAGCTTCCGGCTCCTGTATTCCAAACCGATGTAGAGGCGGGACAATACGGCCCCGGGCATAACAGTTTCACCGTGTCGGAGGACGGAAGTCAGGATATTTTGGTCTATCATGCTCGCAATTATAAAGAAATCGAGGGAGATCCACTCTATGATCCGAATCGCCACATGCGGGCACAGGTCTTTGGTTGGGATGAGTTTGGATTCCCGTACTTTGGCAAACCCGTTCCAGATGGTCGCCAGGTGAACGTATAGGGCTAAAGCATAAATAAAAAATAAAAATGGAACAAAGTGGTTGACAAATGTAAGCGCTATGAATTACGATAAATTCACACAAATGTTAATGATTAATTTATTCATTAACATTTGTGTGATAGGGCGAAGGGAGTGCTCCTAGGCAAGCTCCCTTCAGTAAGGGTACTTTAGCAGCAGGGCCGGTTTCCAAGAAGAAAATTGCAGAGCCCTGTGATTTTCTTGAATATTTGAATGCGTTTACAAATGTGCTTAGGATTGATTATTCTAGGGGGGTTCTTGTGTGAAACGTACAAAAAAAGGTTTTGTAATCATGGTATCTACACTGTTTCTGCTAGTTTTTGTGCTGTCGGGTTGCAGTACAGACGACAAAAATACGATTACGTTCTGGACGCCTCTGACTGGAGAAGATGGAGCCTATATGGACCAGTTAGTTAAAGAATATAACGCCACTGAACCAGAAATCAAATTAAAACATGTAATTACGTCTGATATGTACACCAAGCTGTCTACGGTAATTAACTCCGGTAAAGGGATCCCGGATCTGGCTATTATCCATGCTGACCGTGTTCCCGGCTTTGTGAAGCAAAACGTACTTGAGCCTATGAATGCAATGCTTGCAGCACAGCCGGAAATCAAGGAAGAGAACTATTTGCCGCAAGCATGGTCGACAGGAACAATTGATGGGACACAGTACACTGTTCCTCTCGATATTCACAGTAATGCCATGTACTACAACAAGGATTTGCTGAAAAAGTATAACGCGGAATCATTCCTGGATGATGATATTGTCACGATTGACGAAATGCTTTCCTTGCAAGGCAAATTAGATGAAGGAGACTTCGTCGTGAATGATGCTTTGCTCGGATGGGTTATCCTCGGACAATTGCAGAATGTGGGCGGAGATGTGCAGAAGGATGGGAAACCAGCACTGAACACTCCTGAAATGAAGGCTGCATTTGAAAGTGTCAAAAAGATCGCTGATGCCGGTCTCATGACTCCGTTCGGTGAAGATGGATACCTGATGTTCCAATCTGGTAATGTCCTGTTTTCTACAGATGGTACATGGAGCTCAACCGCTCATGCCACTGTTGAAGGTCTGAATTTCGGCGTGACTAATGTCTATTCACCTACGGCTGATAAGTTTACAAACCGTTCTTCGTCCCACCTGTTTGCGATGCTGAACAATGAAGCGAGAACGGATGAGAAGGAACAAGGGATCGGTAAATTCCTGGAGTTTATCCGTCAAAATTCAATGGAATGGGCCAAAGCGGGACAGACCGTTGCAAGTAAACAGGTTATTGAGAGTCCGGAGTATAAAGACTACATGCAGTCGTTCTTTACTTCGAACGAGAAGGAGATTGAATCGCTCTACATCTACACTTACGAGTATTACCCGTATGTAGCTGAAGCGGTTGACAAATACGCGGCTGATATTGTTCGTGGCAATGTGGAGTTGGATGCGACACTGCAAACGATGCAAAAAGAGGTTGAGGACAAAATTGCTCAAGGAAGCAGTGGGGCCCAGTAACACTTGAATTGCATACCGGATGTACTGTACATCTCGCCATTCTACTGTAATAGAAGCAATGTGCCGCAAGAGAGGCACATTGCTTTTCCCAAAGGAGAAATGAAAGGATATGAATAAACGATCATTTGCACCGTTCTTATTTGTTGGTCCTCATCTAATCCTGTTTTTGGTGTTTATACTGCTGCCAACGATCTACGGGATTTATGCCTCTTTCACCAGATGGAACCTAATTAACGATCCGGTTTGGGTCGGTTTTGAAAATTATAGGACGATCCTGTTTGACCAGGATTCCTCATTTCATTTTCAATTCTTTAATGGTTTAAAGAATACCTTGATTTTCGTGGCACTGAGCGTTCCGCCGTTAATCATAATTCCGCTGCTTGTTGCTGTAGCCCTTGAACATAAAAAGGTGAAATTCAAAGGTTTCATGCAGGCGATTATCTACATTCCGGGTATGATCTCCATATCTGCGGCGGCGCTCATCTGGTCTCTTATTTTCAATAAACAGCTGGGCATCACCGGTAACGTGTTTGGATCGGAGATATCCTGGGCAGCCAATCAACCGTATGCTTGGATCATTATTATTGTGATATCTGTGTGGGGAGCGGTCGGAGGTAACATGATTATCTATCGCGCTTCCATTAATGGTGTACCTAGCGATCTGTATGAAGCAGCCGAGATGGATGGTGCCGGTCCGGTACGCCGATTCTTCAGCATTACGCTGCCTTCCATCCGTTTCCCGTTGATTTTTACATTTGTCATGACAACAGCTGGTTCGTTTAACGTATTTGGTCAGCCACTGATGATGACTGATGGTGGACCACAGCAGACTACGCATGTTCTCATGATGTATATTCGCCAGCTTGCGTTTGGCTCCGGTGAGTCAGTGGCAGGTATGGCTTCCGCCATGGCTGTGCTGTTAGGACTGGTTATTCTGGTCATCTCCGCATTGCAATATTACGTAATGAACCGGAACGCCAATTAGAGGAGCAGGATCGAACGTGGATCGGGAAGGAGCAGGTATATCAACATGGTCAAAAAAATAAGTATCTCCAAATATATATCCTATCTATTTTTGGTAACCATTTGTGTCATATGGGTGGTGCCCGTTATTTTCGGGATTACGACTTCGTTTCGCTCGCAGGCGGAAGTGGTGTCGGCCGGATTCCGGTTATTCCCTAAAGAGTGGGACTTTAATAACTACGTCGCCATACTGGACAATACATCAACCGCTCCGATTCTGAGATGGTTGAGCAACTCGCTGCTCATTGCAGTATCTCACACGGTGCTTGTCGTTTTTATCATTTCCCTTACTGGTTATGGATACACAAGGTTGAAGTTCAAAGGGAGAGATGCCTTATTTTTCACGCTTCTCGGGATTTCATTTTTTCCGGGTGTCGTTAACCTGATCCCTTCCTACAAAATCATTGAGGCACTAGGATGGGTCAATACAGCTTGGGCCATGATTATTCCGGGGCTGGCTGGTATGGGGAATATCTTCCTCGTTCGTCAGTTCATGAAAGGAATACCTGGAGAACTGGATGAATCTGCTAAGGTTGATGGTGCAAGTGATTTCCGGATTTATTACTCCATTATTTTACCCCTGGTGAAACCGGTATTGATTGTGTGCGGTCTTTTCTCGTTCATTGGGTCCTGGAATGACTTCCTATGGCCGGTTATCGTATACACAGATGTCGAGAAAATGCCGATTACCGCTGGACTGCTGCTACTGCAGGATATTTACGGCAACTATCGCATGATTGGACAGCTGATGGGCTCGGCAATTCTGGCGATCATTCCAACACTCGTACTGTTTATTTTTGCACAAAAGTATTTCCTGCAATCGATTAACCTGAATTCGGGAATCAAAGGGTAATGCTGAGTTGGAACATTGTTTGTTAAACTGTTGTTTTAAGTAGGAATAATGTATAGGTTGTATTAATGAGCTGCCGTTTATATGGTGGCTTTTTTTGCGATGAAATTAATAGCGCTTTCAGAACACGAACGTTTCCGTAGAAACATATAATTAACATTCGTTTTTATCATTGACAGAAAAGGTCGGCGCTTCTAAAATAGGGATGGGAAAACAAACAAATAGCGCATACTACTTCGTATAATCCTGGGGATATGGCCCGGGAGTTTCTACAAGATCACCCTAATGATCTGGCTACGAGCAGGAGAAGCTAAGCACAGCAAAATTCTATATGACTGCGTGGTTAACTATAATGGACGCACATTAGAATTTTTTTTGTTCTTGGCATAGGCTACGCCTCTCCTTATAGCTAACCCTGGGTGAAGTAAGTCCGTCCAGGGTCTTTGTCGTTTTTCAAAAAGGCTTCAACATCTCTAAGGGGGAGTTAGTGGATTATGGATCGTTTCTTTAAACTAAAAGAAAACGGAACGAATGTTAGAACGGAGATTGTTGCGGGTCTTACTACTTTTATGACCATGGCGTACATCCTTTTTGTTAACACATTGTTCCTCGGCTCAGCCGGGGCGGGGATGTCGGATAACGCAGTGTTTTTTGCAACAGCTGTAGGTGCTGGGCTTATGACCATCATTATGGGATTGTTCGTTAACATCCCGATCGCCCTCGCTCCGGGTATGGGATTGAACGCATACTTCATGACGGTGGTATTGAGTTCTAATGGGGCAATTACCTGGCAGGCTGCTCTCGGAGCGGTATTCCTCTCGGGTATCGTATTCATCATCTTGACCGTGACGAGAATCCGTCAGATGCTGCTTGTGGCTGTACCACAAACATTGAAAATGGCCATTACGGTTGGTATCGGTCTCTTTATTACTATTGTAGGTTTCAAACTGGCCAATCTCGTTGCTGTTACGGTTAATGTTGCGCCAGATGCAGACCTTAGCCAGCCGATTCCCGGCAGCAGTTTCAATTTGTCGCTCGGTAATTTTGTGACGCATCATGATGCGTTGCTGGCATTGATTGGATTAATCCTCATTGCTGTACTGATGGTTATGCGTGTAAAAGGTGCGCTGCTCATTGGTATCGTTGCTACAACTCTAATTGGTATTCCGATGGGTGTTACGAATCTTAGCGGACTATCCGGTGCAAGTTGGCTGCCTAATTTCAGTGATCTAGCTGTTGGACAGTTGGACCTGAAGGGCGCAATCAGCCTTGGATTGTTTGAGATTATCTTCATCTTTACCTTCGTTGAATTGTTTGACACGTTCGGTACAATGGTTGGGACTGCGACCCGGATGGGGATTATGAAAGACAAGCAAAAAGGCGAGAAAACAATTGGTAAAGCAATGCTCGTCGATGCAGTAGGTGTAAGTGCGGGTGCGGCATTGGGTACGAGTACAATTACGGCATTCGTTGAGAGTGCTTCCGGTGTTGAAGCGGGTGGACGTACGGGTCTGACTTCGGTAACAACTGGGATCTTGTTCATTCTGGCGCTGTTCATTGCTCCGCTTGCGCTGGTTGTTCCGTCTGCTGCCACAGCTCCGGCCCTGATTATCGTAGGTGTATTGATGATGAGCCAGGTACGCAGCATTGAGTGGGATGATTTCCTTCAAGCGTTCCCTGCATTCCTTACAATTGTATTGATGCCTTTCACAGGCGGAATTGCAAACGGGATCTCAGCAGGTATTCTGTCTTATGTTATTCTGGCCGTATTCAGTAACTTGGTTACGGATCGCAAAGTGAAGATTCACTGGTTGATGTGGATTCTCGCAATCATTGTTCTTGCCCGCTATATCTTTATGGGCGGAGAATAGCTCAGTTCTACTATATAAAAGGACGATAGCACCTGGGCTTTATCAGGGCTTTCGTCCTTTTTTATTACTACGGAAACAAAAGTCGTTAAAATGTATAATACTGTTCCTTTCATTATACAATGGGTGAGTTTGTTCTATTATAGAGGGAAAGTCGGCGAGAGGTATGGTGAGATGGTTTATAATTTGGGAAAGGTACGCTAATAAAAATCATACCATGAGTTTGGTCGATAGAAGGATTCGTGTAGAGTATTATGTTTATATGATGTTAAAGAGACCTCTGATAAGCTGCAACGTTTATGCCGGACTTTGCTCGATGTGACCTTTTGATGGTTGAGATACTTTAGGTGCTCTTGCAGTAACTTTGTATCTTTATATAGAAGAAACTATTTAAAGAGAAGTGTGTATGCTCTTGATTAATTTCTTTTTCAAAAAAAAGTACTTGCATAAA
>NZ_NPBI01000040.1:0-147358 GCF_002272715.1 Paenibacillus sp. 7516 | reverse complement strand
CTGTGTTTCTCGTGTTTTCTTGGCCGGAAATATAATATATCATGCGGAAAGAGTAATTACTACATGTAAAATATCCCAAATGGTATTATCGTAGAAAGAATAGATTTACATAGATACTTTGACTATTACCCCTGCAGTCATCAGTGTGCAGACT
This sequence comes from Paenibacillus sp. 7516, assembly GCF_002272715.1. Classification (NCBI taxonomy): domain Bacteria; kingdom Bacillati; phylum Bacillota; class Bacilli; order Caryophanales; family Paenibacillaceae; genus Paenibacillus; species Paenibacillus sp. 7516. The sequence continues at coordinate 147,204 of NZ_NPBI01000040.1, read as the reverse complement.
ATCTAAACTTATCAGACATAGGTCAACATCTACTCCAGTCCATTCATTTAGGTAGACATGTATTGTTGCAGTTAAGGTGAGACTCATTAGTTTCTTTTTCGGGAGCATTTCTGAATTCGCTGTTGAAAGCATTCTGAATCCTTTGGTACAACTTATATGATCTACTACAAATCACCTACTACGTTATATATCTTCTATTAATAGTAGAAACCGATGGTTAGATATCTGATTACGTGGCCCAACCACTGCCGATTCACCCTACTTGTTTCCGAATCTACCCATCATAATTGTATCGTAGTACTCCCCGTTCGCATGTCTGCGGTCCTTTTTCAACACACCTTCAATTTCAAAACCCATTCTTTGATATAACTCTATTGCTTTATCATTGGTTTCTAATACAGTCAGCGTTACTTTCTCAACGCCGCTCCTGTCTGCCCAATAGAGTGACGACTCCAGCAGCTTATTCCCGATGCCATAGCCCCAGTAATTTCGGGCAACACACACCCCAAACTCAACTCTATGGGAAAACCGCTTCAGGTCAGACCCCTCACATCTGGCGTATCCAACAATCTCTTCCTTCACAGTAGCCACAAGAAACAAGTTACGTTCTTTCTCTGTGTCCAACCGGATAATGTTCCTGAACCCCGCTGCATCGATATAAGCTTCGCCCCGCTCCCGGTCCATGTTCTCCGTTTCTCCATCGATCTGTACACGAAGCGAAGATAACGACTCTGCATCCCTTTCTTCTGCCGATCTAATCGAAAAAGCCATTCCTTTTATGATAAACTCCTGTTTATGAAACTTCATATCTACCCTTCCCTCTATCTCCTATCCGAATTCGGATGGACTTTTGCCCGTAAGCATTTTGAATACCTGACTAAAATACGTCGCGTTTCGGAACCCCGTCATCTCACTAACCTCGTAGACCATGTAATGACCAGATTGCAGCAGCTCTATCGCCTTTTGAATTCTATATCCATTGAGATAACCCACGAAATTTTCCCCGGTTACCCTTTTGAATAGCTGGCTCAGATATTTGGGATGTACAAAAAGCCCCTTCGCTATGGCCTCAAAACTGATTTCTTCAGCATAATGCTGCTCTACATACTGTTTCACCTGATCGACAAGTTTATTGCTCTTTTTCTCTGTCATCTCTTTCCGTGTCTGCTCGATCCATTCTCCAATAAATGCATCCATCCAGTATAGCAGATCCTGCAATGAGTATTTGGTTTGAATATCCCTGAGAAACTCGCTCATGGCCATTGGCGGGCGTAACAGGGGATACTGTCTATTCCAACTGTGAATTAAGGTATTAAAAAGACTTACGGCTACTACCTGTACATCCTGAAGGCCAGTACACTTGCCAACCTTAAACATCTGGCGGATTAAAAGCCATGCCTCTTCTGCCAAATCAATCTTCATGTCTGCCCATGACTCGTTCCATTGCTGCAGCAGCATAGAATAATCATGTACACTCGTTTCCACTCTTTGGATGGAGTTATATGAATAGATTCGGCTTCCTCCCTGAAATTCCGCCATCTCAAGTGCTTCTCTGCTCTCCAGATAAGAGTCCATTATCTCGCACAGATGATTTTTGGGTGTTCCAATCCCGGCGCTCATCTCCATTTTGAGATACGTAAATACCTGGTCAATCATCCTTTCCACAAGGGAGTACATCTCATCAAGCAGCTCTTCTCCGCCAAAAAGGAGCAGCACAAAAACCTGATCTGAATAATCCAGGATCTCTACCTGACTGTTCGTTAAGCGAACCGTTTGTTCCTTAATCGTTTCCTGAATAATATCAGCCGCCCCGTAGCGGAGCAGCTGCCAGTCACGCTCTTTCATCTTTGTCAGAAATTCGGGGCGATTCAGCTGCAGACTAATCGCGCTTACCTGCGCAGACCAGTGAATGCCCACGTAATCCATACGTTCTTTAGACAACTCATTGGCCTGATAACGTGTGGTCAGGAGTTCGTGGAGAAACTGTTTGCGCAAATAGGGAACTACCTTTCCGATCTCCTGCTTGTATGTTCGCTCCAGCCGCTCATGCCGCTCTCTCACCTCCTGTTCCAACAGAACCTCACGCAGCACGGATTCGATCTCTTCCACCTCTGCCGGTTTCAGCAGAAAATGGTTCACTCCCCACCGCATGGCGGCCCGAGCATTCTCGAATTCGTCGTATCCACTTAAAATGATAATCGGCAGATGAGGATAATTGCGGCGAAGTGCCTGTGTTACCTCCAACCCTGTCATCCCTGGCATGTAAACATCGGTCATGACCAGATCAGGGCGCAGCTGCTCGAATTGTTCAAGCGCATCTACGCCGTTGGAAGCTGTGCCTGCAATTCTCAGACCCAGAGAAGGCCACTCAATATGTTCGGTTAAAGCCTTAATCATATGTGGATCGTCATCTACAAGCATGATGGTTTTCATATGTTTTCACCGTCCAGCCAGAGATTTAACTGCTCTTCCGTCTCAATACGCGGTAGTGAGATCGTTACTTGCACACCACCCGAGCTACCTGTACGTAAATGAACGCCATATCCCTTGCCACAATATAACTGGATGCGCTGATGTACATTTCTCACACCGATACCTGATGAACTTTCCAGTCCCCACTCTTCTGGTAAACCTTGACCATTATCTATAATCTGAATAACGACCCTGGATGGATCCTCAGTCTCTTCCCCTATTTCCACACGGATTTGAAGTGCCTCATCTTTGGGATTAGCATGTATGACGGCATTTTCAATAAAGGGCTGCAAAATAATTTTGGGGATGTAACAGCTTCGGACACGCGGATCGATCTGTTCTGCATAATGAATGGAGAAAGGCAATCTTTCGGCCTGGATGCTGACATAACAACGGGCGTGCTCCAGCTCATCACGAATTTTAATGAACATTTTGCCTCCACTAAGACCAATGCGTAAAAGTTTGCTGAGCTGAACAATCATGCGGCTAATGTCTTTGGCTTCATAATCAAGCGCACGCCAGTGGATCATATCCAGTGTATTGTAGAGAAAGTGCGGTTTGATCTGTGCCTCCAGCAGACTTGTCTGGGCCTCTCGCTTGGCCCGGCTCTCCTCCTTCACCTGGTTCATCAATTCCGTCAGTCTGGAAGCCATATGATTGAAGCCATAAGCCAGATGAGCATATTCCTGGGTAAAAGAGAGCTGTACCCTAGTTTCGAAGTCACCCTTCTCAAGCTGTCTCATTCGCTTAATCAGCTGACGAAGGGGCCGGATAATGCGCCGGACGAACAAATACGCGAATACGGCTGAACATACCAATCCGACCACAGCAATACCGAGCACCTGCCACCCCGCATACCTGACAGGAGATAGCAGTGTATGTACAGGTATCGTCTGTACCAAACGCCACTGAAGTGTCGCGGGCTTGGAATACAGCACGAGCTGCGCACCGCCACCATCGCCAGATACTACCTCGAATCCATCTTCATTCTGCTGGGCATGCTCTTGAATCCATTCACTATCCACGACCGGTAGCGTTCCCCGAGCGGCTGTATCCACTGGCAGGAGAGAGTCAGCTACAACTGCATCTTCATTACCACTGGTACGCTGGTCATAAGCCCTTACCGGATCGGCATCACCCATCTGCATAATGACGTTACCCGCCGTGTCCACGAGCAGCACCTGTCCATCCAATACCATGGGCATGTCCGCAAATCGGCGCACAATATCGGCACGACTCAAACGGATTAGGACATAGGCTGCCGTACTGCCATGACTGTCAAATATCCGCTGTGCATAACCAACCAGGGAATGTCCTGATTCATTTTCCCGCAGAGGTACCCAGGCTGCATCTGCATGTTCCAGAGCTGTGAACCAAGAATCCCCTGCAATCGTATCCACCGGAAAAATCCGGTCAGGCATCGTGACGTTAACCCCCTTGAACGCATCCGTATACAATTCCACGGAGGTGATGCCTTCACTAACAACAAGCGTATGGTCCAGTATTTTGGCTAACTCCCGTCTTTGGTGAATCTGTGTAAGCCTCCCTGTTCCTGCTGTTTCCAGCAAACTTGAGAGCTCTCTGTTGCTTGCCAGCGAATAGGCGGTTTCTGTCACTCCAGTAATAAAATCAAAGCCGCGCCGGGTGCTCTCGTTAAGGAGTGCCAGCCGTGCTTTGCTGATCTCGGTAAAGGTTACGGTAGAGAAAGACTGATATGCCAGCCAGACGATGCCCGATACAAGCAGCAGGTTAAACGCAATAAAGCAAGTCACCATCAGCGTGGTGAGCTTGCTTTGCTGCAGTTTGTGATTGATAAACAGGGATAATCGTCGTTTCCACATGAAACCAACTCATTTCGTTTGGAAATTACCCTTTGAGCCCGGAGGTCGCGATCCCTTCCACGAAGTACTTTTGGCAGACCATAAATACGATGAAACAAGGCACGAGCGATAACACCGACATGGCAAACATCGGACCCCAATCCGATTGGGAACTGGAATCCAGGAACAAGCGCAGCCCCAGCGGTACCGTGTATTTGCTGACATCACTTAAATAGATCAGTTGGCTGAAGAAATCATCCCATGTCCACAAAAAGGTAAAGATCATCGTGGTCACCAGCGCCGGAAAGGCCAGCGGGATAATGACCTTCGTGTAAATGCGGACGGGTCCACAGCCATCAATGGTTGCCGCCTCATCCAGCTCTTTGGGCAGACCGCGGAAGAATTGAACCATTAGGAAAATAAAGAAGGCATCCGTGGCGAGCCATTTGGGCACCACCAGAGGCAGGTACGTATTCACCCATTCCAAATGGTTGAACAGGATATACTGCGGGATCAGCGTCACATGATGCGGCAGCATGATCGTCATTAACATCAAGCCGAAGCAGATTGCCTTGAAACGAAAATCTAGCCTAGCAAAGGCATACGCCGCCATTGAACAAGAGACCACATTACCCAGGACCGCACCCATTGACAGGACAATGGAGTTGGTCAGGAAACGGGAAAACGGGTTACCCTGGATTCCGGTCCAGCCGTTCATATAATTTTGAAAATTCCATTCCTGCGGCCAGAACCACGTCTCCGTGAAGATCATATGTCCCGGCTTGAACGAGCTGCCCAGCATCCAGAGCACGGGATACAGCATGACGAGAGCAATTCCTGAAATCAAAATATGTTTCGCCATGACCCAAACAGGAGAATTCCGTTGTCCAATCATGATTTCCCACCATCCTCATAATGGACCCACAGCTTGCTGCTGCGGAATACCAGCAATGTAAACACGCCGATCAGGATTACCAGCACCCAGGCCATCGCCGATGCATAACCCATCTGAAAGAAGGAGAATCCCTTCTTATAGAGATATAGGGAATACATCAATGTTGAATTTACAGGCCCCCCGCTGCCATTGCTGATGACAAAGGCTTGCGTGAACGATTGAAAGGACGTAATCAGCTGCATGACCAGATTGAAGAAGATAACCGGAGACAGAATCGGCAGCGTTATATTGAAGAAACGCCGGAACGGACCAGCACCGTCTACCGCAGAAGCTTCGTCATATTCAGGTGGAATCTGCTTCAGGCCTGCCAGAAAAATAATCATGGATGATCCGAACTGCCATACGGATAACAGCACGATGGAGTACAGCGCATATTTCGGATTAGCCACCCAATCCGGTGCCTTGATACCCACCATGGCAAGCACGCCATTGAGCAGGCCGTCGCCACCCAGCATTTTGCGCCATAACATGGCGATGGCAACACTGCCTCCAAGCAAGGTGGGGATGTAATATACGGTCCGGTAAATACCCAGCCCGCGAATTCCTTTGTTAAGCAGCATCGCGACAAGCAAGGCAAAGATCAATTTCACCGGAACGGACACAGCAACATACGTAAAGGTCACCTTCAGCGACTGGATAAACAACTTATCCGAGGTAAACATGGTCGTGTAGTTCCCCAGACCGACCCAGGAAGGGGCGGCCAGGATACTGTAGTCTGTAAACGAAATGTATAATGAAACCAGCATTGGGCCTAGGGTCAGAAACAGTAACCCAACCAGCCATGGGGCCAGAAACAGAAGAGCAGCTCCGTTATGTGCATATCTTCGTTTCACCCGCCGGGCAGTCATACGCTCGGTTCGGGCTTGACCGATCTGAGTTGTACTCATCTTCGCAACCTCCCCGCGGAATTTGAAGTCTGGATCTGTTCAAGGCTCTACTGACTCGATGCAAGTGTCGCTTTGGCGCCTTCAATAAACTGGGCAATCACATCCGATGTGCTGCCTTGACCGAAGGCGATCTGCTCACTTGCACTCTTGAAGCTGGTATCCACTTCGGAAAAGCCCTGCGGGTAAGGCGGATCAATTTCACTGGAGTTTTTTGATACGACGTCGATAAACTGGAAGATGGCTTGCTCCGCTTCAGGCAGCGTAGGTTGCATTTTCTCACGAATGCTGGAGTTGACGGGTACTCCCCGCTCGGAGCCGAGAATGGCGGTCGCCTCTGGATCGTTCACCATGAAGTCAATAAACATGGCTACTTCCTTCGGATGTTTGGTTTTGGCGTAACCCGACAGGAACTGACCTGCTTTCAGGTATTCACCGATTTGTTTTTCGTTCTCTCCATGCGGGAGCACTTGTATGCCAAGCTTGTGATCCTGGTTTTTGTTCACCTGCTGGAACGTCAATAATTGGTTGGACCATGCAAAATCCATCGCGGCCGTACCCAGCGAGATCGGACGTGTCTCCAATGCATTGGTTGTGGACGCCGTCACTTCGGCAGGGGTAACACCCCCATTCTCTCTAAGCGCTCCCCACATGTCGAACCACTGCTGAAGCTCCTCATGGGTTGCCGCCATCGTCCCACCTTCGAATAGTCCTTTGCCTGTTTGACGAATAAACACCTCAAACATGTTGGTCGTTCCCGATACATCCGCTGATCCGTAGAAACCTTCACCCTTTTCTGCAGCAATCTTGGCTGCAATATCGCTAAAGTCCTTCCACGTCCAGCTCTCTTGAGGTTCTTCGATCCCAAGTTCCTTAAACAGAGTCGCATCATAAATGACACCGGGTGCATTTACGCCTAACGTAATTGCGTATAATTTATCATCAATCGATCCGGCTTTGAGCATGCTCGCGTCATGGTCATCTGTACGGAGCTCTTTACTCTCGCTGTATGGGGTCAGGTCGAGAAGTGCACCACGCCGGGCAAAGTCGGTAAGAAAAGCGTAATCCATCTGCACAATATCCGGTGCATTTGAACCGGCTACCTGCGTGGTCAGCTTATCAAAATATCCGTCCCATCCGGAGTATTCCGGTTTGATCGTAATACCGGGGTGTTTCTCTTCAAACAGTTTGATCACTTTGGTCGTCAGATCATGGCGAGTCTGTGATCCCCACCAGGTCATGCGCAGCTGAATGTTGCCCGAGGCAGCTTCCTCACTTCCCTCACCAGATGAAGCAGTAGACCCGGAAGATGCTCCGGAACAGGCTGTAGCCAATAACAACAGGGACATGCAGAACAGGGTTACCCATTTTTTAGTGATCAACATGAATGAATTTTCTCCCCTTTTATTATGGAATCGCTTACAAAACTATTGTAACGGCGTATTACCGCTCATGACATAAACAAAAGTAAGCTTTCCTGTCAAAAAAGTAAGGGGTTAGGGAGTAAAAACCACCGGAGTAAATTCCCCGGCGGTTTGTCATGTCACAAATGCATCATCTCCATGAGATACCCCATCTTCTCTCACAATGAATTTTGCGTCACTGTAGCGGGTGCTGTGGTCTGCCTGGCCAAGTGCTCTTTCATTTTCGCCACTTCGGTACCTGCCAGCATCATAATGCCAATACCATGGTTGTCATTCGTTACAGTCAGCAGATCCTTATCGTAATATTCCGCAGTGAAAGCATACCTGGATCCACTGCATACCCCATGTACATTGCCTTGGCGGTCGATAGCTGTCCGGGTCAATCCGCTCCAGGCCCGCTCTGAAGCTTCAATATAACGCTCTGGCTGTTCCAACCAGCCGAAGCGAACGCCCCGCGCAAACCCATACGCGAACATGGCGGTACAGGAAGCTTCCTGGTACGTGTTTGCATCATTCAGCACCTGATGCCATAATCCTCCCTCTCCCTGCAAAGCTGCATAACCATCACACAATTCATTGAAGAACTGGATTAATGCCGGGCGATCGGGGTGCTCTACAGGCAAAGCCTCCAATACTTCAGTCAGGGAAAACAGTGTCCATCCGTTCCCGCGCCCCCACGGAATATGAGTCGCTTGTTCATACTTGAAATCATATACATGAGACATAATTTTGAACTCAGGCATAAACAGATATTTGCGATAAAGTAAAAATTGTCTGGCTGCCTCGTCCAGCGCTGATTGCTCCCCTGTCATACGAGCATACCGAACCAGAAACGGGGTACTCATGTAGAGATCATCTGCCCACATGGTGTTCTCGGCAAATTCCCCAATACACTCGCGGTAAAACGCACCATCTTCCTGCCGCTCCAACCGGATGAGCATGAAATCAGCAATACGCTCGGCAATCGGTAGAAACGTCGGTTCATTACATTCCGAGTACGCCTCAAGCATGGCTGAACCAAAAGAGCCGCAGTTATCCAGCATTTTCATCATGACCAGCTGCTGGTTAACTGCCGGGAAGCCGTACTGTTCCCGATCCCATAGCGAGTAATCATACATTTGGGTGCATGCCTGCACATGTTCTGCTGCATAACGAATGATATCGGGTCGATCCAGATAACGCCCCGTTTGCAGCAGTCCATAAACAGTTACACCCAGCGGATAATCCCAGCGGCCATAGTTAGTCACACTGCCCACCGTCCACTTATTGCTAAGCATTGCATTTTCATAATACGGACGAATCCATGCATCTGGCTGATCCAGCTGCCAATACGTATGCTCCACATGCTTGTTTTGGCTATCGTCTTCATTGCTGCCCTGTGAAGCATTTATCTTGTACACAAGGTCTGTCCGCAATAAATCTTGCACTTCCGGCTCCCTTCCAGCTTGGAAAGGACCAACATACATCCACTTCTGTCCTGAAGCTCCATGCACATGTTTGGGCAGCTCCAAATCAAGCTGTTTCCCGTTTACGGCTACGTTCAAAGTGAAACTCCATGGCTCAGTGGTCGCGCTGCATTCGCTGCATACTAATAGATCGTTCTGACCATAAGATGCCTGTATTTCAGACTCGAATGATCCTGCCTCCTGTAACTGTACAGCTGGCTTGCCATTTATCCATATCTTTAGCGGTCCGGAAGAATGGCCGGATAAACGTATAAGGCTTCCCACCGAGTCCCTATTGTTTATTCGTGTCCACGCGTAGGCCCGCTGTCCGGGAACATGTCCATATAATCGCTCCAATGTCGGTCTGGCCTGCTGTTCAATGGACCACTCCCTATTTGGATACCACTCAAATATGTCATCCTGTTCCCGTCCAAACAGGTTCCAGTTAGGTTGAATGCTTCCAGATCTAGTAGATGAAGTACTGAATGCGCGGGCAGCTTCTTCCTGATCAATCGGCTTCGTATAGACCCATCCAGCCTGTCCCTGACGTTCATGAAAAGGCGCAAGCACATTCAAAATGCGCACCTTCCCTTCATCCGAACCAAACTGGCATCCAAAACCGGCAGGGGTATATTTCATTTCAAGCAATAACGTATTCCAGCCGGGCTTGATGTCGATCCCCAATTTTACCGTGGCGTCCGGATTAATCTCGTCCATTACCGTTGAGCGGTACACCAGCTGATCATTAAAATAGAAACGAACAGGCCCATAGCAGCGAATGAGCACATCCAGGTTTCGATCCTCGTCTCCCCATACCAGGGCAGCAGCATAGGCTACTTGTCCTTTGTGGGTATCCGTGAATCGTTCACTCAAATTGAAGTCATACAACCCCTCCTCATTCTGCAGAATACCCGACTTCTGGAACACCCGATATACAAAGTCAGCTTGCGCATTGGCACCGATATACCTCTCAGCCAGCACCTTCAATATCTGATCCTGATCCTCTCCAAAACGGTAGTACATACTCTGCGGTTCATCAAAATACGTTGTCATGGATTGCCACAGTCCTCTCCGGATGGAATGAACACACTCTCTTCAAACGTAATTGTCCAAGTATCCAATTTGAGTATAGCGCTTAACCTTGGTGAGAAAATCCCTTGTACCAAGGCAATTGAAGTGTAAGCTTACAACTCCAAGATTATTGCAAAACAGCCGAATAATAACCCCAGTATAACTGACAGGTTTGTTGGTTGGCTATAGAAATTTGTTTGCGCTTTCATATTGTAGAAATGAGTCCCCTACTTTTCATAGATTATTGGATACGGTAAGAACAAAATCAGAGAATCGGTTTAAAAATGGGAATGGCCTGCCGATAAAGGTATTAGATTGGAAATTCCACTTTTTGTATGGGAAAGGAAAGATGCGCCTTGAGTATCCTTGAATCTTTGGTAAATGCTATGCCTTTTGTAAGACAGATGTTTCGTGACGATGTTTCCATATCCATTAATGATCATGAGAAAGTGTTGTATTTTGCCGAGGCCAACGGGCTGGAGATTGGTGTTAAAGTAGGAGACGAGCTGCACGAAGACTATAAGGATTTCAAAATGCTGACGAACCGGGATTCCCGTACCGTGGCAAGAATGCCAGGCGATCTGCAAGGCAGACCTTTTGACGCCATTCTTATTCCAATTCAAGAGAACGACCAGGTTGTTGGCATATTGGGCGTAAATTATGCGCTGGATAACCATATCACCCTTGAGAAACTAATCAGTGAAAATGAAGCAACCATTAACGCCCTGCTTGGTGGCATTCAGCAGATTGCAGCCCATTCGGAGGAACTATCCGCGACCTCGGAAGAGATCCTGCGCAACTCCAAACAAGCCGCAGAGAATTCAGTCAGTGTAACCAAGGTAACCAATGTAATCCGTGAAGTATCTGAACAAACCAATTTGCTTGGCCTGAACGCCATGATTGAAGCCGCTCGCGTCGGTGATCTGGGAAGTGGGTTCGGTGTCGTTGCCAGTGAAGTTCGCAAGCTATCGGATCACACCAAACAGGCAGCCTCAGATATCGAAGCTTCGCTAGGCAGCGTTCAGGATTCAATGAAGCATATGGAGCTGGAGATTGGGCAGATTACAACCGCAACCGTAGATCAGGCACAGTTGGTCAGTGAGTTTATGCAGAGTATCGAGCAGCTCAGCGAAACCAGTGCGAATCTGAAAAAATTCGTGACCGAGATGCTGGCCTTAGAGTAGGAATAGCAAGATAATAGAACCGACAAATAAACAAACGCAATAATATGTACATATGCATTCAATAAAAGAAGCCCCCGACTGATTTCCTTGTGCAGGAAGCCAGCGGAGGCTTTTTATTTTTGCTACAGGATAAACAGAATCATTCCTAAATTTCCACAGCCACCCCGTAGTGGTCAGATACAACCGGGCCGTTCTTGCCGTTAAGCACGACAGTAGATGACTTCGCCTGCACCGGATGTTTGGAGAAGATGTAATCAATCCGAAGATCGCGTTTGTTGTCAGCCCATCCGGCAATAGCTTTGACTACTGTTGCTCCATCATCTTTTTGTTCGGCAGTGGTGTAAAGGTCATTCCAGCCTTGGCTGACGATGTGATCGTAGCCTTCCCCGCGCACTTCCGCAACATTATTGAAATCTCCCATAATAAACAGCGGTTGATTCAGATATGGAGCAAGTTTGCTCTCCGTTAATTCCCACTGTCCTTTGAATGGTTCCTGTGCATCATCCCACCAGTTATAGTGCCCGTTCACAAACCACGTGGCCTCACCTTCAACGGCCGTCTGTATGCCCACAATTTTGCGTGTCCGGTAGTTGCTATAATCGCGCATGTGAGAGACATATTCTTCAAAGGAAGCTGTAATCGGCGTACGGCTCAGGATCGCCAGACCCTCATCGTATTTGCTAAATCCGATATGCGTAGGTACCCATGTCCAGTAATAGGTATCGGTCAGCTGCGTCAGCAAGACGTGAGCGTAATTGTCTTTTTTGATCACGGCATCAGGATCGGTTGAGATAAAATGCTGCAAGTGTTCTGCAGACAATGCCGACTCTTCTATGGATTGATTGACCTCCTGCATGGAGATTACATCAAACTGATGTGTATTAATAAAGTTAGCCAGCTGGCTGATCTTGTTCAACTGGTCTTCTTCCGCCCAGGCGTGTGTATTTAACGTAAGTATTTTCATATATGCTCTCTCCTGTTGATTAAAATTGACCACTTCAAGGCCTGTATCGTTCCTGAAAGGAATACATACGCTAAGCATACACAATATGGAGCAATAACGCATGCAGGTAGGTAAATCCACCCCGGCTGTTTCCATTTATAATGATCAAAAAGTCATTACAAGTTCTCTCAATCCATGCACGTGGACACCCATAACTGATATGATGGATACAGAAAATCCACACCATACGTCAAGGCGTATGGATCGTTAAACCTATGATTGCCCAGGAGATGGAATGATGAACATACCGATTGACATGAATCTGGATGATGCACAGTGGCAGCAATTGATTCGAGAGGTTGCCGAGCACTTTAATAATCTGACGATTATGCGCGGATTCCAATATTATAAACAGAAACGCGTTGGATCATTAACCTTTACGGAACATCATGGAATCACAGCAGACGTGCAGGGCTCTGAAGAGTATAACGTTACCTTAAGCGTCCAGTCTCTTCCTACCAGCTACTGTACCTGCCCGGTGGGTTCGCGCTGTAAACATATCATTGCCGTTATGATGAGTTATGCCGAGCTGCTGGAAAGGCCCGTGCATGCCATCGTTAATGCTCATTCCAGCACGGCTTTGAAACAGACCCCAAAACCCGCAGCTTCCATGTCTGCATTTCGCTCCAATGCGGTATCCGAGCAGGTTATGGATATCCCTCATCAACAGTACAGTCAGATCAGGGAACGGGCATTAGAGCTTGCAGGCCTGGAAATTACGGAGTGGCATGAACTGTTCGAACAATGCTTGGCCCGATTAGGTACAGGCACGCCAAGTACAACATATGTGCAGGAAGCTGCCGATGAACTGTATGCGATTAAGCCCAAATTATCCGCCGGGATGGATCAGCTATTTGAATTCCATGTACATCTGTACCTTATGCGATACTGCATCCCTTCTCGTCATCCAATCAGTAATACGCCTATCTATCTGAGTTACCCGGCACAACTTGCTGTAGATGCACTTCAGAAAGGTATGGATCAGGTACTGAGCCGCCCCCTTCAATTCGCTGAGCTTCCGGATAATAAGCTTAAGCAGCTGTGGAAGCGGCTTGAAGAAACCATAACGTACCTTCGCACACAAATGGTGTCCGAGACGTCCACACTGATGCTGTTCACACCGACCTATCGGCAGGTTTGGCTAAATTGGATCGTTCCTCACTTACAAAATGGTCATTTGCTCATATCGGAGCTAAACATTTTACAGGACATCGAAGATCAGTTGAAAGAAACTGCCGTGAACACACCAAGCAATAGCGTAGGTAGTGTGCTAAGTGTTGCCAATCTGACAGGCAGCAGCCAGTCCGGTAAGCCTGGAAAATCGGCGCCCTTACCACTTGTGCTCGCGCAAAGCTGGATATACTTCCACTTGCATCAGGACGAGCAAGCCTGGCAACGGTTGACGAGCGGGAGTACGGCGTACGGCTTCCCGGCAGAACATCTGCTGCATTTCCTGCATGTGCTTGCGGATGAATCGGATTGGAAACGGCTCGCTGCATGGCTTGCACAGCTTGGACCACTGCTCGCCAATCGCCGGAACGAACCCCTGCAGGATTATATGCAGCTGTGGGACATGACGATCAAACATCTTCCCGAGACGGAAAATCACATGTGGGATACCCTGGTCAGTATGCTCCCTCACTCCCGTCCAGCTTACGAAGAAGCCATGCACAGCCGCGGACAGTGGCGGCGCTGGATTGATTTTCAGTTGAGTACAGAGACAGAACCGCTTGAATTTCGCGTGGCAGTGCTGCAGCCGATTGAAAAAGATGCACCGGAACTCCTGCTCCCCTTCTACCATCAGGCCGTGGAACGATACATCGGTCACAAGAACAGAGACGGTTACAAGGCAGCGGTCAAGCTGCTGAAGCGGCTGTCCAAAATCTACAAAAAACTGAAGCAAGAGGAACGCTGGGAAGATTTCATCACCGCACTGGCTGTGCGGAATAGCAGATTGCGTGCGCTGCAGGAAGAACTTCGGAAAGGTAAGTTGATCTCATGAGCCTTATACATCCCTATACCGAAACGATTGAAGTCCACGTCGCATTAACCGGATACGGTGATGCCTTATTTTATGGAGCCCTTAATACTCATCATTTTGTATCGGGGCAGTCGCTTAAGCAGCGACTATTTGCCTGGCATGCTCCTTCCTTCTACGGAACCGAGCTGGAGACGAGACAGATTGAAGATATTGATCTGGTGGTACTGCCTGCGGAAGAGGTCATCCCTTTCTTCGCAGAGATGAACACACTGCTGCACATTGAATGGAAATGGGACGAGCAAGCAGCTCATCTAATCAGGCTTGCTCCTACACTTGCTGCAACCATTGAAAACCGAAAATATGTCCCCAGCTTCGCTGCTTATCGTACAGGTCAGCTGCAATGGAGCTGGGACCCGGATAGCATGAAACCACAGGATCGATCTGCGCTGAGCAAAGCCCTTGACGAGACAGACGAGAGCTACGCCGAAGGACTTAACGCGGCCTATTCAGCTACTGTATTCCAGCGGTGGTATAACACCGAGGAAGCTGCAACTGATCTACGGCGCGAGTTCCCTCAGCTGTTCCCTCAAGGGGGGACACCACCTAGGACAGCAGGAATGGATGCCCAGGCCTGGCTTGTCTCCATCGGATGGAAAGCAGACGCTGCTCCGTTCCGCCCACTTCTGCAATTGTTAGAGCCGGATGACGATGAACCTGCATGGCGGCTGCGTGTAGTTTTGCAGGATAAGCTGGATGCTGCTTCATTGATTCCCGTCCGGCTCGATTCCCGCGGAAGGCTTGAGGGTGAATGGCCGGAGGTGTGGACAGCATTTATCCTTGACCGTTCTGCCGGATGGCTGGAGCAGCTGCGTGCACATTTGCCGCGAATCAGCCGTTCCATCAGTGGGAGCCGTGATGTGCTCAGCGATTCGCTCAGTGATCAGGAAGCTTGGCAGTTCCTCACCATTGACAGCGGCAGATTGCTGGAATCAGGCTGGCAGGTACTGCTTCCGGGATGGTGGGAAGCAGCTCGCAAGAAGAAACCCAAGCTTCGTGCCAAGGTGAAGCCAGAGGAAGGCAGTGAACGCGGACAGTCCTTCTTCGGACTGGACTCCATCATTCATTTTGACTGGCGCATTGCGATTGGAGATACCGATCTCAGTGAGGAGGAATTTGCCGACCTCGTTGCCCGCAACGAGCGGCTGGTACGGTTCCGTGGAGAGTGGGTACCACTCGACCCTGCCCTGCTGGAGCAGATTCGCCGGGCCATGGGCGGTGTCGACCGGGAACAGGGGCTGTCGTTTCAAGACATTCTGCACCTGCACCTGCTGCAAAATGAGCAGCGTGAATATCGTCATCAGAAATGGAAGGAAGGACAGCAAACCGAGGAGGAGCAGCAGCCGCAGTCTAATGAGAACATTCGTCTGGAGGTCGAGCTGAATGAACACCTGAACCGGATCATTGCACAGCTTGGCGGCGGACAAGGCGGGGCTCCCTCCCTTCCCGTTCCGGCTGGGCTGCATGCAGAACTTCGCTCCTATCAAAAAGAAGGATTTGCGTGGCTTGGATTCTTGCGCAAATTCGGCCTTGGGGCCTGCCTTGCGGACGATATGGGGCTTGGCAAAACCATTCAATTTATTACGTATTTGCTGCATCTCAAGGAGAATCAGCAGCGGTTACCCGGGGATGCCCCCGCCCTTCTCGTCTGCCCCACCTCGGTACTGGGCAACTGGCAGAAGGAAATCAGCCGTTTTGCACCTTCGATTAACGTCAGTCTGCACTACGGTGCACGCAGGCTTAGTGGAGAAGCATTCAGGGAACAGACCGAGCAGGTCGATATCATCATTACGTCGTATGCTACCGCTACCCTGGACCAAGAGATGTTACAGTCATACACCTGGGCTTCCATCTGTCTGGACGAGGCACAGAACATTAAAAATGCGCAAACCAAGCAATCCTTGGCGGTACGCAGTTTCCCCGCTAAACACCGTATCGCATTGACAGGTACACCAATTGAAAACCGGCTGGCCGAGCTATGGTCCATCTACGACTTCATTAATCCGGGATACCTTGGCAGCGCACGCGCTTTTCAAACCCGGTTTATCACTGCGATTGAGAAAGACAAGGATGAGCAGCGCATGCTGGATCTGCAGCAGCTGGTCAAACCATTTATGCTTCGCCGCAAGAAAAAGGATCCGAATATCCAGCTCGACCTGCCGGACAAAAACGAGATGAAAACCTACATTCATCTTACCGGCGAGCAGAGTGCCTTATACGATCAATCCGTGCAGGCACTGATGGATAAAATGAAAGAGCTGGAAGGCATTAAGCGCAAAGGTGCGATTCTATCTGCGTTAACCCAGCTCAAGCAGCTGTGTGACCATCCGCTGCTCCTGACGAAGGAAGCTCTGCCGGAGACGTTGTCTTCGGACGGCTCCAATACGGAGTATGACCTGTATAGTCCACAGGACATGGCGATGTTGATCAGCCGCTCCGCGAAGCTGGAACGGTTGATGGAGCTTGTGCGTGAGCTGCGTGAAGAGGGCGAGCGATGCCTTATTTTCACCCAGTACATTGGTATGGGTCAGATGCTGCAGCAGGTTCTCCAGCAGGAACTGCAGGAGCCTGTATTATATCTGCATGGTGGCACATCCAAGACGGCACGGGATCGCATGATCGACCAGTTCCAGTCCCGTACACTACCTGCGCATGAACAGCCATCCGTCTTCATCCTTTCCATTAAGGCAGGCGGCGTGGGTCTGAATCTGACCGCTGCGAATCATGTATTTCACTTTGACCGCTGGTGGAACCCCGCCGTGGAGAACCAGGCCACCGACCGGGCATACCGCATGGGACAGACAAAGGATGTCCAGGTGCATAAGTTTATTTCCCTTGGCACGCTGGAAGAACGTATAGACGAGATGTTGGAGAGCAAGCAGCAGCTTAGCGACAATATTATCACCAGCTCCGAGAACTGGATTACCGAATTGTCAACGGACGAGCTGAAGGATCTCTTCACTCGCCGCCGCGACTGGTCTGGTTAAGGGCCGGAAGTTGCTATATATGCTAATGGCTTAGAAAGCAGAAAAAGCGAAGTTACCGACGCTGCGTCGAGAACTTCGCTTTTTTGTTATACCTCATGACCTTTCATTGACCACAAAGGGGCAGATAAAAAGTGTAGATTAACGCATGTTGCCGATGATGGATGATCTGGAATCCTGCATTTTTTTGATAAAGTTCGTCATCACGTCAAACGCCTCATTACGCTTGTTGGACAAGGATTGCAGACGCAGCATCTCCATCTGAAGGGTACAGCCCGTTCCTAAGCGTCCATATTAAGCAACCACATTTCCTTTAAAAAATAATTGTGACCATATCAGCCCACCAAAAGTCTAATTCATGTAAAAACCAAGCGGGGAGCTGTTATTCCGTATCCCAAGAAAGGAGCTGTTATCCATGGACCCGACCGATCTCGTCAACCAGGCCATTCAGGGAGATCGTGACGCCTTTATCAGGCTCATCCGAGAAATTGAAAATTCCCTATACAATACAGCAAAATCCATGCTGCGAAAAGAGGAGGACGTGGCTGATGCCATTCAGGAGACAATCCTGAAAGCTTA
This sequence comes from Paenibacillus sp. 7516, assembly GCF_002272715.1. Taxonomy (NCBI): domain Bacteria; kingdom Bacillati; phylum Bacillota; class Bacilli; order Caryophanales; family Paenibacillaceae; genus Paenibacillus; species Paenibacillus sp. 7516. Next base: position 129,345 of record NZ_NPBI01000040.1, on the reverse strand, counting down.
TAAATCCATGCATACGCTTCGTGAACCCCAGTATTTCAAGACCTGGATGTTCCGCATCCTCATTAACGAATGTAATACCATGCTCTCCCGTCGCTCCCTCTCCACATCATATGCAGAGGTGCCTGCCAAGCAGGAAGTATCCAGTCCCTACGACGAGGTGGATATGAGAGAAGCAGTTGATCGACTGGAAGAATCGAAACGAATCGTCATTGTGCTGCATTATTTTGAGGATCTAACCCTGCGTCAGGTAGCGGATACGCTGAATATATCCGAGAGCGCGGTAAAAATGAGACTTAGCCGGGCACGGCAGGAGCTATACCAAAAATTCAAAAACTTTCGGGAGGTAAAATTGCATGTCGAACCCATTTAATATCGAACAGGAGTTAAAAAAACAAGCTAAGGAGCGCCCTGCCATGTCTAATTTTGTACGGACTCGAATTGATGCCACACTGGAGTCCCTTCCCGAATCACCCAGCCAGCTGAATAGTGAACAGGCTCAGCGTCCGCGCCGGGTAAACAAAGGACTGCGCCGTACCGCAGCGGCTGCCGTTGCCGCAGGTGTATTAGGTGTTACTGTATTTGCATCCGGATTTGTGTCTCCAGCCATGGCTGATTCTCTACGCAACATTCCGCTCGTAGGCAGTCTCTTCAGCTCAATTGAAGCGGATATGGGTCTGAGAACAGCGGGTAACGAAGGTTTGACTACTCCAGTAAACAGTTCTTTTGCTTATCAGGATGTAAAATTCAAGGTATTGGAAACCGTATACGATGGCACACGCGCAGCATTTCTGGTTCATGTCACGGCTCCCAACCTGAATCAGGGCATGTATGATAACGGCAAGGACATTGTGAAGCTGAGCAGCGGAGTCGACAACGTTTTCCTCGATGTAAATGGATTTAGCCCAGATGAAGGTCTATTTTATAGTTCAGCCGGGGCGAACGAGCCCGATACCCTGCTTTTTGAACAGATCATTCCTACGGATCATAAAGGTGAATTCCCGGATCAGTTCGATGCCAAGGTTAAGTTGACGCTGCAAGGGCTGGATCATGAGTTTGAGTTAACCGTTCCTTTTACCAAATCAACAACGGACACCTACAAGGTTCAGCCTGATACCGTCATGGAGAATGACTTGTTTACGGCCACTGTTACGAAAGCCGAGGTTACTCCTATCACAACACGCTTAACTGCCGCCATCGGTTTAAATGGGGAAGAAACGTTAACTGCCAAAGAAAAAGAACAGCTGCAGGACATCAGGTTTGCTATCTATGATGATCAAGGTCGACAACTCACTGCACTTAGCGGCGAGGGTATATATGAAGATAACCAATGGAAATGGGAAAGCATATATGCGACAACAGCCAAGGATGTAAAATACCTGGTAGTGAAACCTTTTGAAGTGAAAGATGACTTTACCGAAGAGGTCAAAGACAATCAATTTATTCAGGGAATGGAAATGAAAATTCAGCTCCAATAGCTCGAACTCATTTCCTTGCAAAGGGGTCATCGCATGTCCATTCAATTTACCATTTCATCTATAAGTGTCCTTGGTCCACTATTTATTCTGATTCTGCTCGCTCTGGTGATCCACGCCAGAGTGAGCACAGTTAGATATACAAGCAAACAGTATTTGCTGATGCTGACATTCGCTATATACATGCTGGGCGTATTGCATTTTGTATTTTTCCCAATCGATGTGAACATCGGAATCTATGCCAACCAGACACCCTGGTACAAGAACCTTCAATGGGTCCCGCTGCTTACTGCGGATGCGCCAAGCTTCCTGCTGAACATTGTGCTGTTTATGCCGCTGGGGTTCCTGCTTCCTCTTTTGAAACCATCGGTTGACTCGATTCGCAAAGCAGCAGCGGTGGGTCTAATGTTAAGTTTCACTATTGAAATATTGCAGCTTGTGATCCGGATTACTCTGGGGAATGGCCGCTCGACCGATATCAATGATCTGATTGCAAATACGGCAGGAAGTGTGCTTGGTTTTGTTATTCTTGGTCTGCTCATTCGCCTGATTGGCCTGAACCTGATACTTCCCTGGGCCATGCGAGGGCACAAGCGCTCTACTATGCGTTAGAATCGTAAATCTGAAAATGAGTATGCCTCCCGAAAGGCAAAACATGGTCTGTTCCTTAAGATGAAAAAGTCAGCAAGCTGTGATACAATGAAGGAATTGTGTATTCGCAGACAGACATGCAGATAGAGCTCATTTTTGACGCTCTCCATCTACTGATCATGCTGCCAATCTAGGGAGGTTTATGGAACAACCATGCTCATTATTGGTATCGCCGGAGGGACCGGCTCCGGTAAAACGACGGTAGCTCGCTCCGTCATCGACCGTCTTGGATCAGGCAAAGTGACGTTTATATCCCAGGACAATTATTACAAAGATCAATCACAGCTCACTCCAGAGCAGCGTCGACTCACCAATTACGATCATCCGTTTGCATTCGACAATGATCTGTTGATTGAGCACCTTACCCTGCTGAAGCAAGGACAAACGGCATATGCTCCCGTATATGACTTCACCATAGATAACCGTGCTGCCAATGAGACGGTTGAACTCGCACCGAACCATATCGTCATTGTAGAAGGCCTTCATGTGCTCATCGACGAACATCTACGTGCCCTGCTGGACATCAAGGTATTTGTCGATACCGATTCCGATGTTCGTATTTTGCGAAGAGTGTTGCGGGATATGGAGGAACGCGGACGTACGATTCAATCCGTTTACAAACAATATCTCGAAACGGTCAAACCAATGCATGATGCCTTTATCGAGCCTTCCAAAAAGTACGCGGACATTATTATCCCCGAAGGTGGACATAACGAAGTCGGCATTCAGATGTTGTCGATTTTGACCGAGAAGTACCTGACCGGAGAGAAATGGAACGGCGCATAGAAGATATCTAATGTAGAATTATTAGCCGTCTGCCTCTTATGGTTTGAGAGAAGTAGGCACGGATCGGCTACACTTTCAATGTAAATTCAACTGAAATCCAGGCTGCGTTGGTGCAGTCTGGATTTTTGGTATTCTTCTGTTTCTCTCTTTTCAAATGGGTGAAAATGGGTTATCCTTGAAATGTATGAGCTTGGCAACTAAATATTTAGAACTTCTACCTTAAAGCATAAGGCTATGAATCTACGGATTCGTGGCCTTTTTTTGTGTTTTGAGAGGTTGGATGGGTCTAGAGGAGGGGTTTTAAACCTTAATTCAGAACACTAATATTGAGAAATAATACCAAATACCCAGTTATACATGGTAGAATATTGATGATTATTACAAATTTGGTATCTAGCAGTATCAAGTACATAACCACAACCAGGAATTGAAATTAGAAAGGAGCAGTATTCATGAAGAAAATGATTCTAACCGGGGTTACGGCATTGGCTTTGCTTACAGGGGGCGCAATAGGTTCAGGAAGTATGGGTAGTTCAGTAGAAGCCGCTCAAGCTACGCTAAAATTCAAAGATGTTCCTTCGACACACTGGGCGGCTGCAGCGATCAACTCCGCAGTTGAACAGGGATTCTTCCAAGGGTATGCCGATGGGACATTCAAACCAGGCTCACCCGTGACTAAGGCCGAAATGGCTAGTATTCTCGGACGATTAACCGATCAGCCTAATGCAGCCAAACAAGAAACCAATAACTTTACAGACGTGCCTGAATGGGCAAAAAGTGGCGTATCTGCTGCGATTGCCAAAGGCTTCATCAGCCCTGCCAGCTACAATGGAAAACTCGATGCCAAGGCATCTCTAACACGGGGAGAAATGGCGACCTGGCTGGCACAGGGGCTGACCGTGGTTGATTCGGATTACAAACAAGCTCTGTCTGATGTAACCAATACCGTAATTCCTGCGAAAGAGTATTTCACTGGCAAGCTAGCAAGCAACCAAAAAGATGCAGTCGCTGTTGCTCTGGGTACAGGGTTGATGAGTGTTGCAAACGATAAAAATTTTGGAACGGATCGCACCACGACAAGGGCCGAAGTTGCTGTGCTGATCGCTCGTTATGCAAGTGTGGCGAAATCGAAGCCGACTGATTTTCAGGGTTTGAATGAGTTGCGTGCAGTTGGTTTGACTGGGACGAATTTGAGCATTATTGCACCTTCTTATACACAGACACCCGAAAAAAAAGTAAATCCTACTATTAAATACAGCTCTGTAACAAGCGACTTTTCAAAAATAAGAAATAAAAATCTTGTTACATTAACAAATCACGCTGAACTTAAAATTCACAGTTGGATCATTGTTAGTCCCTATGCTGTAGGGACAAAACGGAGCATCTATTATCCTGTCTTTGTCGATGAAGGAGTTATTACAACCTTACGTGGTTCCTACCATTCCTTTGTTGAATTTGAGTTGAATATTAAAAACCCCTCTATGAATCAGCTACAGGCGGGCAGTTTATTGAACTCTAGCGCCATTGATCCTCTTCTTTCACCAAAAACCAAGGCTAGTGCTTCATATAAAATACCTACAAACATCGACTTCACAAAAAATAGAGGAGTTTTCACTAATAATAACCCTATTTATTGGGGGGATGGACTCTTACATTTCGATAAGAGCCTCATTTCTCCTATTACACTCACAACTGAAGAAGGTGTTACGTTCAGTGTGATTGATAATAAATGAAGGAGGGTTGAGATTGCCATTAAAAAAAATTGTTAATACACTTCTTCTAGCATCATTTGTTATGAGTGCATTATTAACTCCCTTTTCAACAGTTGAAGCTGGTGGAGGTCCGGGTACAAAAGAGGAAGTTGAGGCGTATCATATGGAACCCTTAATACCTGCTAAATCACAAAAAAAGGTTATCCCTCTTGAAGGACAAGCAAGGACAAATCTCGGCATCTACATTTACCAACTTGATAATTTGGATTGGAGAGTCGATGGAGAATGTAACAATATTAACTTAACTAATGATGTCTCAACAAACTTGCCTAAGTCATCTAGGGTATGCATGAATGTAACTCTCGATAGAGACTCATACAAACCAACTGAATACAAAGATAGTAATGATGAAACTCACCCGTCTTCCGAAATAACTGAAAGATCCAAGAAACCTCATTATATGGATAATACTAATTACTATAGAATCGGAGATCCAATATTAATATCTGTAGATGAATTTGATGGTTTAAACACCAAGTTTCAGATGCAAATCGGGGGTGCGATTGCTCCTACTGCAACCAGAGAGTACAATCCCCCGAAATGGTCTGCGGACTATATATTCAGAACTGACCTCTACTGGAAAGCTTTGGCCGAGATCACCAAAGAAATCAACCTCACCAATGGCGGTCAACTCACCATTAACCAATCCAAGCAATTAAATGCAACCGTAAAGACCAAAACTGGTGATGGAAGCTTTGGTGCTGAAACCAATGTAAATAGCGGTAATGGCCGGACGACATGGACTTCCTCCAACCCCGCTGTGGCAACCGTTAGTAATTCAGGGCTAGTCCAAGCCGTAAGCAGGGGTACTACCACCATCACCGTACTATGGGAGAAAGACGACTTCCAATTGACGACAACCACAACGATTGGTGTAGAAGAAGATCCCGGGAACGGGGGTGGCGGAGGCAATGGGGGCGGAAGTGATGTTGGATGTTCACCGACAATCGGGCCACCATCTACAGGAACCATCATGAGCATGAGTGACCTTGATCCAAATGCTAACGGTGTAATAAAGTCTGATAACAGAGGTAATGAGACATTCAATGTACTGAGAGGAATCCCTACTTCTGAGTCACTGTATACCAATGCATTTGCTGACAACTATCTCTTCAAGCAGGCCTGGGCGAAAATGTCGGGCAAAGTTACGTATGATTGCAGTGTTACGCTATCCTATGACAGAGAATGGACGGTTCCCGGACCACCGCTCTGTACCGAGGATGGTTGCACAGACGGTCCTCCTGTTCCTGCCAATGATACTGTAACCAAACCATACAATTTCCAGATTACACGGGACTACTCGTACTGGAAAATTAATAATCTTGAAGTGTACAAAATCGCAAAAGCGACCATGAAGAATTATGCCCTGCCGGGTGAACTGGTCACCATGACTCCAACCGGATATACACCGCCAACTTTGGTATCCAAAAACGATGACAACGTGGAGAGCCACGTCAGACCAGGGCAAACAACGTCTATCTCCTATAACCCACCTAAACTAACAGGCGGGCTGAATGCACCTCCAGATGTGCCGGATGATACATCGCGTTTGAAGGGAATGGCGGAGTCCAACACCCCTCAGGCAAAAGTGAATAATGACTCGGTCATATTTAACAATACCAAGATTATGGATGACACGGAGGCGACCAAGGACGGACCTACGCCATCCAATATTCCTAACCCTACAACGATTGGCCAGGATGTCCTCTATAAGCCAAATAACATGATTAGTAACACGCTGGTTAACAAAGAAAACACGCCAAGTTCCGGTACCATTTATTACGATCTGCTTCCTGGTAATATAAACGGCGGCGCCAACAAAGATTTCCCGATTAACGGCATTAACACCGTTACCGTGCACACCCCTGTCGTAAACTACGCCCTGGTATCGGATGATCAGGCTCATAATCAGAAGACGGTTCCGGATCTAACCCGGTCAGCACTGATTCTGGAACGTCCATTTATTGTCCGTATTCCAACGACTGGTCAGCATTTGGACGCAGCAAGTTACCCTGGTTATGGTCATCGGGACTATGCCAAATATTTTCGAATGAAACAGGTGAAATTCCCGTTCGATGTCTATACCGCGAATAGAAGCCAGTTTATCCCGGCCAAGACCTGGGTAGATATCCCGGTAAACCAGCTGGACACCAGCTTTTACCTCCCGGTATGGATAGACGAGGGCAACTATGAAATTGAATTCCGCAACATTGCGGAGAACGCACCCTCCAACTTCACCGAACAGCAGGATGCCAACACCAACCTGGCCCATCACGTAGCTGCCGATACGGTTCCAGTCGACGTCATCGGAAGGCTATACGATTTTCACGTCACCGACATTTCGGACTATAACTGGGAAAATGTTTTTCGCAAGCAGCCGGGCAGCCCGGAGCCAACGGGAGTCAGCTATTGGATAGGCTTGAATCGTATAGATGGTGACCCTCGTGGCAACCTGGCACCTTTCGTATTGCCCATTCGTCCAGGCAGCCATCCAATACAGGGATTCAAAAATGTGGCTGTAAAAACCGGGTACCATATCAAGTTTGACCTCAAAACGAAAGGTAATATGTTTGGTCAGCAGGATGGGGTACGGATTACGCCAACTTTTCATTTCGTGAACGAGGATGGTACCTCCCGGCAGGAGGTAGATCTGTATTACCACAGAGGACAGGAAAGATTTATCCGTATCGGATCTGCACAGGATTTGGAGAAACGCTTTGTGGTTCTGAATGCCCGTTTGCGGAATGTTCCTGGTACGGAACTGGGTGATACTGCCCGTTATCGATACACCTATGAACTGACCAAAGGGGAGCAGAGCCAAAGCACACTGGCAGAATACATGATTCGTTTCGTCGATCAGATCTCGCACCAGAAAACGTGGGTGGGACGTTATGATTGGATGATCCTGCCCTCCTCCATTCGCACATTGATCGGGCCCAAAACGGACATCCCGCAAGGCGTTAACTTGGATCGGGCAAATGCAGCCATCCAGCACTGGTATGGAGAATACAGCCTGCCAGCCGATGTATATGCCGTGCCGAAAGGCACGAATTTGGAGCCTCTTGCGAGACAAAATCAGTTGGATGAAAAGTCCCCTGTGTTTCTGAGAAATGGGTATATCGTGGTCAACTTCAATATTGAAAGTCTGCGAAATGGCGATACTGACGCGCCTCATCTCCAGTACATCTATGCACCTCTGATGAATCAGTGGCAAATGGAGGGTTTTCAGAACAATCCGGTCGATACTGAAGGCAATACTTGGCCCGTTCAAGACGGGGATGTTGTCTTCTACCATGCCAATTGGTCGAGCCGAAACGACTTCCAATCCCAAGTGCCACATTAAAATAAAGACAGCAAGCGATGCTTAATACTTGGTCGAGTCTCCCATGCTTGCATACATTGGTTTACATACATCAGTGTGCATAGCAGTTTGCATAACCGGTTTGCGTACATTGTAGTACTTTTCAACATCAGTTCATCATTTTTTATAGTCCTTATACAGCAAAAGGATTGCTCCGGCCGTCACCACCATGACCCGGAATAATCCTTTTTCTTCGCTTAATTATAAAAACCACAATACATCGTACCAACTAACTTAGCCCGTGATGCCATGAAAGGCATACTCTCGCATCTTATTCTTGATCTCTCTGACCGACAACACCGAAGCCATTAAGTTCCGCGTATAGGGATGACTGGCTGCACGATTCAGCTGCGCACTTTCCAACACTTCAACGACTTCACCCTTGTACATAACCGCAGTGCGATCGCTAACCTGCTGCACCACGGCCAGGTCATGTGATATGAAGATACATGAAATCCCTGTCTCCTCACGCAATCGGACCAACAGATTCAAAATTTGCTGCTGAATGGAAACATCGAGTGCCGAGGTAGCCTCATCAAATATAATTACATCCGGCTGCACTCCGATCGCCCGGGCAATAACCACTCGCTGCTGCTCCCCACCACTGATTTCGTGCGGATACTTGTCAGCAATCGCAGCGGGCAACCCCACCAGGTCCAGCAAACGGTGAATTTCCTTTTCCCCCTGCCTGCGCTTGATCAGTTTATAGTTCAATAAAGGCTCAAGAATAAACGATCCCACCCTCATGCGAGGATTGAAAATTGCCGAAGGTTCCTGAAAAACCATCTGAATCTGCTTGCGCTGCTGCCGCAAAGCCTCTCCCCTTATCCAAGTAATATCCTGCTGACGATAGATGATCTGCCCGGAGGTTGCCTTTTCCAGATGGGTCACACATTTGGCCAAGGTGCTCTTGCCACTTCCGCTCTCACCTACAATTCCCAGACATTCTCCCGGATACAGCTTCAGATTGATCGATTGCAATGCTGCATGGGCTACTTGGCCCCTGGATTCGTAGGTTTTACTTAAATTCCTCATTTCCAGAACGGGTATCCTCTCATCTACCATCCGTATTCCCCTCCAATTCAGGTACTGCAGCTAGCAATTCGCGAGTATATGCGTGACGTGGACTTGTAATAATGCTTGAAGTTTGTCCAAACTCAACCAGTGACCCGTTCTGCATCACACCGATGTAGTCTGCCATATGGGCTGCAACGGCAATATTGTGCGTCACAATGATCATCCCTGTTCCCTGACTTGCCCGAAGGCTGATCAATCGTTTGATCACTTCAACCTGAGTGGTTACATCCAGCGCACTGGTCGGTTCATCGGCAAGCAGCAGTTCTGGCTCCATCGTTACCGCCATGGCAATTGCCGTTCGCTGCTTCATGCCTCCGCTAAGCTGGCCGGGATACATGCTCATCATCCGCTCGGGGTCATCCAGTCCCATCTGTGAGAGCATGTCCACCGCCATGGCATAGGCAGCTTTCTTCGATAGTTCAACGTGTGTACGGATCGCCTCGATGTACTGACTTCCTACTGTACGGATGGGATTCAGATAAGAACCGCTATCCTGAAAAACCATAGCCATCCGCTTGCCGCGTATGCTGCCCCATTCCTTCTGCGAATAACTAAATATCGATTTTCCCTGAAAAACAATGTCTCCCCCGGCATACTGTCCACCGTCTGGAAGCATGCCGAGCAAAGCTCGAAGCAACGTCGATTTACCACTTCCGCTCTCGCCCACAATTCCGATAATCTCACCGGCATTCATTGCAAACGATACATTCTGCAGTGCGGGTGAACCACTCTTATACACTACAGAAAGACGGTCTACACCCAGTAAAGTGTTCATTATTGCCCAACCTGAATATTGCGATCCAGGAGATAAAAGTCGATCGGATACATCGTCGCACCCTGAACGGTGCTCTTGCTTACAATGTTAATTGGAGTATAGGTAATAAACATATATGCCGCATCATCCAGAATCATCTGCTGGGCTTCTGCAGCCAGTTCATATCTTTTCTCCACATCGAATTCGGAATGCAGCTGCTGAATCACCGCATCCAGCTTCGGATTGCTGTATCCACCGATGTTCCACTCCGCTCCTGTTTTGAAATAAAAGTCGAGAATATACTGGGGATCTCCGGTAATCCCTGTATTAATGCTGGTCAGAGCCAAATCGTAGTTCCCGCTTTTTTGATGATCAGTCAGATCCTCGTAAGAGGTCATTTCCAGATTAACTCCAATCTCCTTGAGCTGGGACTGCATTGCAGCAGCCACAATGCAGTCCGATTCGTAAGCTGAATTGAGGATCAATTGAAGCGTGAGCTTCTGTCCGTCTTTTTCCCGAATACCGTCCCCATCCGCATCCTTGTAGCCAGCCTCATCCAACAGCTTCTTGGCAGTCTCCGGTTCATAGTCATACCCCTTGACCTGATCATAGCCAAAAGGCAGAGCCGAGGTGAACGGTCCTTTGGCCGCCTGACCACCCACCAGTGTGTTTGCATACATCTCGCGGTCTATGCCATATGAGATTGCACGTCGTACGTCCGGCTCACTCAGCAGCGGGTTTTGCGTATTAAACCATACAAACTGCGTACGCAGACTCGGGATTTCGTCAATCGTATATTGACTCTGATCCTGGAATAATGCCAAGCTGCTTCGTCCCACGTTGCTGGCTACATCAATCTCACCCGATTGCAGTGCAAGGGCACGTGTGCTGTCATCCTTGATATATTTGAATGTAATGGTATCCACATCGGCTGCCCCGTCCCAGTACCCGTCATACTTTTTCACCTGAATCTCCTGATCCGGGGTATATCCAGTGACCATAAATGGACCTGTAGCGATAGGTTCACTCTTGAATTGGGATGTATCTGCACTCGTATCCACAATCACAAACAAGGGTTCAGCAATATTGCCGAGCAGGGAGGCATAAGGCTCCGTTGTTTTGATGGTGAGATCCTGGCCTTCTGCAGTCATGGAAGCCACCGGCAAGGTCGATTGTCCTCTCTCATTCAGCTCCATGGAACGTTCAATAGACTTCTTGACCGCCTCTGCAGTAACCTTATTACCATTATGGAACGTTACACCGTCCCGGATATGAAAATGCCATGTGGTATCATCAATACGGTCCCAGCTATCCGCAATTTTCGGTACCAATTTCATATTTTCGTCAAACTGAATCAGGGTCTCTCCTATTGCTGCCCGTGTAAGGGTCCAGCCGTTCCACTCCTCTGCCGGATCCAGATTACTTCCTAGCCAGAATAACGCCACATTCAGATGAGTCGGTGTACCTGCACTGCCTTTAACAGCCTCAGCCGCCTTTTCGCCAGATGATGATGAGGTGGAGGTATTTGTTGGGGTTTGGCCACAAGCTGCGATAATACATAAAATCAATAATGACAGTACGGTAAGCGTTAGCGTTTTTCCATATCTCGAATTCATTCCCGTTCCTCCTGTTAAGCTGCCTTTTTCTTGGGATCCAGCACATCCCTCAGACTGTCGCCCAGCAAATTAAAAATGATCACCGTGCAAAATATCGCAAGTCCCGGATAAATCAACAACCACGGAGCTGTCTGCAAATATCGTCTGCCTTCATTCAGCATCGCCCCCCACTCCGGTTCGGGAGGTTGAGCACCCAGCCCCAGAAATGACAGGCCTGAGATGGATAACATCATGCCGCCCACATCCATCATCGCCATGACGATGAGAGGAGACAGCATGTTGGGCAGGATGGTTCTGGTGATGATCTGAATCTTCCGCGCGCCGCTGAAGGCTGCCGCAGCGACATACTCCTTTTGCTGAAGCGAGATCACCAGACTTCTTGCCAGTCGTGCATACTTCGCCCACCAGACAACAGCCAGGGCAATTACCGTATTAAACAGGCCAGGCCCCAGCATCCCCACTACTGCGATGGCGAAGATTAATCCTGGAAAGGCCATCAGTGTATCGGATAACCGCATCAGCACTATATCTGTCAGGCCACGAGCAAAACCTGCGATAACACCAATGGCTACACCAAGCACAAACACAATTCCGATCATCATAAATGTAAGCAGAAGCGACGTCCTGGCCCCGTAAAGGAGACGGGATAACACGCAGCGTCCAAGCTGGTCGGTTCCAAGCGGATATTCCGAACTGGCTGGCTGCAGTACCTTGGCAAAATTCGTTGCCAGTGGATCATGCGGTGCGAGCAGCGGCGCAATCATGGCGAGAATGACCCAAAGGAGGGTCAATGAACATAGAAACGTGAACCAGCGATGCTGTGTCAGAATAAGCTTAAATTCTCTCATTTTAGACATCCACGTCCAGTCGAATCCGCGGGTCATGCAGATGTGTCCAGAGATCAACGATCAGATTCAGCAATACATAGATGGTTGCCATCCAGATGACATAGCCCTGAATCAGAGGATAGTCCCTTGTAAAGATGGCATCCACCGCCATCTGCCCTACACCCGGCCATACGAACAAACTTTCCACAATGGCTGCCCCGCCGAGCAGGGCGCCTGTAGACATGCCCATGAGCGTAACGATGGGCAATAATATATTGGGTAAAATATGCTGCATCATAATGACTCTCTCCTTCACGCCTCTGGCTCTGGCCCCCGTTACATAGTTCTGGGACATCTCTTCCAGAATCACCGTACGGATCTGCCTGATATATTGGGCGATCAGAGGTAACGCCAGTGTGCATGCAGGCAATATCAGGCTGTTCCAGCCCGAACTCCCCATGACGGGAAGCAGCTTGAGCTGTACGCCAAACACCAGCATGAGCAGCATCCCGAGCCAGAAGCTCGGCATGGACAACCCGGCAAACGAAAACAGGCGTATGACGTAATCCAGCACGTTGTTTCTGTAGACGGCCGACAAAACACCCAGTGGAAACGCAATCAGAATGACCAGCAGCAGGGCACTTCCTGTTAGCCGAAGCGTGGCTGGAAGCCTGGACAGCAGAATGTCGAGCACAGGCCTGTCGTATTTATAGGACGTTCCGAAATCTCCGGTAATTACCTGTCCCAGCCAGGTTCCGTAGCGTATCCAAAACGGCTGATCCAGTCCCAGCCGGACACGCACCTGCTGTACCAATTCGTCCGACGGAGTGACCCCTGTAGACATGAGCATAAGCCTTGCCGGGTCCCCCGGAGACAGATAGGTTAGCAGAAACGTCAGAAACGAAATGCCGAATAACACGGCTGCCAGCTGAATGAATCTTTTCACAATATATCTACTCACATGTCTGACATCCTCTCCCCAATCTCCAACCCCGTACATGACTTGTCCATGCATATCAAAAAAGACGTCTCTCTCCGCTAGTACCGGATAAGGACGTCTTAAATAAACAGATTTTCAGAAAAAATCATGCTCTCTAAACACCTTCCTATCTCCCGTAGGTACTACTGTGTTGTTAAACTAGGCAGGTCTCCTGGCTCCAGAATCCTCGTCATTGCAGCACCTTCCCGGTCTAAACCAGTGGCATAACGCAGCATGACTCCTCTGTTACAGTGGCGGGACCGCGCCGGCATTACACCGGTCTTCCCTATTAAGCTTCTACCCGAAGGTAAAGCACCCAGTTCCACATATTCAATTGAAATGCATTCTGTACCAGTATAGCTGGCTCACAGATAATGATCAAAGCATTTATTCAAATTTGAAACAGCTCATCAGCCTACTCCCGCTGCTCTCTCGAACCTTTGGGGGAAACCCCTGTCACACGCTTGAACATCTTGGAAAATAACAACGGATCCGTATACCCCACAGAATGGGCAACCTCACTGACCGAAAGCGTTGAACTCTGCAGCAGCTCTGCTGCGCGATTCATCCGGTATTCAAGAAAAAAAGCCTGCAGCGACTTCCCGTACTTCTCCTTAAAAAGACCGGACAGATAGGTACGATCCAAACGCACGGACTGCGCAATATCAAGGATGGACGTCTTCTGGCTGTACCTGTTCTCCATAAACTGGACCGCTTGTCTGATGTATTCATCCTTGGTGGAAAGGGGCCTCTGCGGCTTACGCTCATCAGGGGAGGAGGAGATCAGTTCGGCAATTAATCGGTACAGCAGACTCTGGCTGAATACATCTCCACCATTGCGCGAGGAGGCTTGAGTCATCTCTGCATACAAACCATCCATTACCTTTGGATCCTTGGCTTCAAATACAGGGCATTCTGGACTCAGGTTAGCCCGCTGCATGAAAGTCTTGGCATGTACGCCCTTAAAACCGAACCAGGAGTATGTCCAAGGCTCCTTCGCATCGGCCTCATAATGAATGATGGTATCCGGCAGAATGGCGAAGCCCTGACCCTGCGTCAAATGGTACTCCTTATCTTCCATATGAACGGTTCCCCGTCCCTCATGAATGTAATGAACCACATAGGAATCTCGTACCCCCGGACCCCAATAATGAGACGGATCACAATCCTCCCAGCCGAAAAAAAGCAGCACCAGCTCCATCTGTGTCCAGTCCATGGGCACCACGTTCATCTCGATTGGGCTCACCTTCTCACTCCTTCCCTTCTTCCATATCAATATTTATCTTACTTCAGATTATAACAGGTATATTGGTTAAATATCAGCTGAAAGCGGGACCAAAAATGGGATTATGCCATGTATGAGAGAGGTTGAACCATAGTTATATAAGCCGGATCGGCCTATAGTTGGGGTACACCATTATTCAGGGAGGCTGGACTTGAGATGAACAAAATTACGTTTCTCGGTGCAGGCAGCACCGTTTTTGTCAAAAATGTATTAGGTGACGTCATGATGACCGAAGCACTGCAGGATTTTGAATTGGCCTTGTATGATATCGATGCCGAGCGGCTGAATGATTCGGAGCGACTGCTGACCAGTATGGGCCGTTCTCTTGGAAGCCGTTGTTCCATAAAAAAATACACAGACCGCAAAGAAGCGCTGCGCGGTGCCAAATATGTCATTAACGCCATTCAAGTGGGCGGATATGATCCATGTACAATTACGGACTTCGAAATACCGAAGAAATACGGACTGCGTCAGACTATTGCTGACACCCTCGGCATTGGCGGTATCTTCCGTAATTTGCGTACCATTCCCGTCATGCTCGACTTTGCCCGGGACATGCAGGAAGTATGTCCTAACGCCTGGTTCCTGAACTACACCAACCCGATGGCCGTACTGACCAATGTCATGAACGTGCATGGCGGAATCAAAACGGTAGGTCTGTGCCACAGTGTGCAGGTATGCGTGCCTCACCTGTTTGAGGCGCTGGGAATGGATCAGACAGGTGTAGTTGCAAAAGTTGCAGGAATTAACCATATGGCCTGGCTGCTGGAAGTGACGAGAGATGGTCAGGATCTGTATCCGGAGATTAAACGCCTGGCGAGGGAGAAGCAGAAGGAGCAGCATCATGATATGGTGCGTTTCGAGCTGATGAATCGTTTTGGATACTACGTAACGGAGTCTTCCGAGCACAATGCTGAGTACCATCCATACTTTATCAAACGGAATTATCCAGAATTGATCGAACGCTTCAACATCCCGCTGGATGAATATCCGCGCCGCTGCGTGAACCAGATTGAAGGATGGAAGGAAATGCGTGAGAAGCTGTTTGCCAGTGAACATATTGAACATACGCGCAGCCGTGAATACGCTTCACACATCATGGAAGCGATGGAAACGAACCGCCCATACAAAATTGGCGGTAATGTAATGAATACTGGCCTAATTACCAACCTGCCTCGTGAGGCCTGTGTCGAGGTTCCATGTCTCGTGGACGGATCCGGAATCAGCCCAACTTACATTGGCGACCTGCCTCCACAGCTGGCGGCACTGAACCGCACCAACATCAACACCCAACTGCTGACGATTGAAGCTGCCATGACGGGCAAGAAGGAACATATCTATCATGCCGCCATGCTGGATCCGCACACTGCTGCCGAGCTGTCCATTGATGACATCGTTGCCATGTGCGATGAACTGATCGAGGCTCATGGGGATTGGCTGCCGAAGTATACATCCTAAAGCAAAAGATCGTTTTTATTTAATTGTTAGAAAAGCGCCGAAACCTCTGTAAATCCAGGAGGCTCCGGCGCTTTTTTATGGGATTCTTGATCCATTTTCAAACTAATCCTGAAGCAAAAAGCGATAACCAATTCCGGGCTCGGTCTGGATGAATTTTGGCTGCGTAGGGTCTTCTTTTAATTTTTTGCGCAGATGACCCACGTAGACCCTCAGATAGTGACTGTCGGATTCGTGATGATGCCCACCCCATACCTGCTGCAGCAGCTGGCGCTGGGTAATGATCTTTCCGGCGTTGGAGGCCAGAACCTTGAGCATATCGTACTCTGTGGGTGTTAATTTGATCGGCAAGCCGTCCAGATCCACCTGCCTTTGTGCCAGATCTATAGTGAGAGACCCAAAACGCAGCACAGGTTCATCGGTTGTCTTCGCCACATGGCGGAGTGCAACCCGAATCCGGGCAACCAGTTCACCCATGCCAAACGGCTTCGTTACATAGTCATCGGCCCCACCGTCAAGCGCAGCAATCTTGTCTTCTTCGCGCTCCTTCGCCGTCAGCACAATAACGGGCACCTGGGACCATTCGCGGAGACGATGCAGCACGTCCATCCCGGACATCCCCGGCAGACCCAGATCGAGTATGATCAGATCCGGATGAACGATGCTTGCCTGAACGACAGCCTCGTCGCCATCTCCACATTCATGAATTTCGAATTGATGAGCCTGCAGGGTCACCTTCAGCAGTTTGCGAATCTGTGGTTCATCATCTACAACCAATATGCGTGCCCCTTGCGATGCCGTCATGTTACTCAACCTCTCCTTGTCCTCTATAGGGAAATAATGCTTCCGTCGCTTCCATGGGCAAACAGATGCTCATTCGTGTTCCGCCTCCCGGATTGGGATCTGCTCCAATCGTTCCTCCGTGAACTTCAACGATCCCTTTGCATATGGCCAGTCCCAGTCCTGTACCCGTCACATGACGAGAGGATTCCGACCGATAAAACTTCTCAAATATCCGCTCCTTGTCGGCATCGGGAATACCCACGCCATTGTCCGCTACCACAATGGTCAGCCTGGCATTTCTCTCATCCTTCGTAACAGAGAGGACAATCTCGCTATAGTCAGGAGAATATTTAATGGCATTGCTGACAACATTGATCAGTACCTGTTCCAGCAGTACTTCATCTCCACTGATAAATAACGGTTGATCCGGCAAATCCACACGAATGCTGCGATTCTTGCTGAATTCCCTTACTTGCATTAACACCACGCTGATCATGTCCCCGACGTCACACCATTTCCTGCGCAGCTGCAGCATACCGCTCTCCAGCTTCACCATGCCCAGCAAATTGGTCACCAGCCGGTTCATGCGCATGGCACCATCCCGAATATTGCCCGTCAACTCTTTCCGATCCTCCGGGGTAAATATGGCGTCATTCTCGATCAATCCTGTAGCGGATCCAATGATCGTCGTTAAGGGCGTCCGCAGTTCGTGGGACACAGAGTCCAGCAAAGCCGTACGAATGCGCTCTGATTCGGCAGTCATCTGTGCCACTCTTGCCTCCTCTGCCAGTTTGACGCGAGCAATTGCACTGGCTGCCAGCCCTCCACAGGCCTCCAGCAATTGCAGCTGTTCCCGCAACTCCTTAATATCGCTGGCCTCCATACAAACGGCAAGCACGCCGTGTATCTGATCTTCCGTACGCAAGGGAACGTATAGGCCGGAGGATTCCCGCAGGCTGGTAGTACCTCTCCCCGCAGTTTCGCCACTCCTGTACACCCACTTGGCAATCGCGATCTCTGATTCCTCTCCACCCCAGACTGCGGTTTCCTGGTCATCAGCAGATGCCGTTACTTTCAGCTCACCATGAGCATCAGGCAAATATACGGCAGCCTGGGTACCCAGTGTGTGTGATACTTGCTTGGCAATATGGTGGACCAGTGTATCCAGATCTGTAACTGCCGTCAGCTGGCGGCTAAGCGCATACAATGAATTGGTGGTGGCTTCCCGCTTTCTCACCATCTCCAGCTGCTGACGCAAGCGGCTGGAAAGTGTGGCTGTTAACAACGCTACGGCCAAATACACAATAAAGGAAAAAATATATCGCAAATCCGCAACGGTAAAACTGAGATGCGGAGGCACAAAAAAGAAGTCAAACATGATTACGCTAAGACTCGCTGCGTAGATTGCAGGGCCCAATCCCCAGTAAACGGCGCTCACCAAAATGGGAAACAGGTAAATGAGTGAGACGTTAACCAGATCACTACTCATGCCGATGACATGAAGCAGTGGGGTTAACAAGGTAATACCAATGGTTACCCATACATATTGGGGAATCCGGTGCAGCCGAGAAATCCCCTTCTCTTCTGTGTTTCGTTCAAGCACAGTACTGTTCACATCCCGCTTGGATCATAATCATAATCTGCAACTATTAATACATCCATATGTCTGGACAGCCGTACCAATCGATTGACCACCGATCCGGCACCACGATAGCTATTTAGCCACCAGAGCCTCTTCGCTTGACCAACCACCAGCTGCGTTGCTTTTTCCTCTGCTGCCTTGCTTGCCAAAATACTTGATACTTCCCTCAAATTTTCACTGTGATGAACATGAAATTCACCACCCAGCCTGACGGTTAGCTGTTCCAGGGCCTCCAGCTGATTCTTTACTTCGTCACTCATTGCCCTGCCTACATGTACATGATGTACATGCCATACGGCCTTCAACCGATATGCCGTGCGAAAACCACGGCGAATTAACCGCTCCGCATGTTTGTCACTGCTTACACAGACAAAGACTGCTTCCTGTCTTCGCCAAGGGCCCCGAAGCGCACTTTTCTGCTCCTTCGCTTCCAGCCGTTCATCCACATCATCGGCCAGTTCACGCAGAGCAAGTTCCCGCAATGCAATCAGATTGCCAATGCGGAAGAAATTCGCAAGTGCCTGCTCCACCTTGGCTGCTGCATAGATTTTACCTTCCCGCATGCGCTGCCGCAAGGCCTGAGGTGCAACATCGATTAACTGCACTTCATCTGCCATTTGCAGAATCTGATCCGGCACCGTCTCCCGGACCCGAATTCCCGTAATGTGCTCTACGGCATCGTTTAGGCTTTCCAGATGCTGTACGTTAACGGTCGTGATTACCGAGATACCTGCATCCAGCAGATGAAGCACGTCTTCGTAACGTTTTTTCCTTAAGCTTCCGGGTACATTGGTATGGGCCAGTTCATCCACCAACACAACTTCCGGGCAAAGACGGAGAATAGCCTCCGTATCCATTTCCTCCAATGCCACTCCCTGATATGTCCGACGATCCCGTGGAATGACAAGCAGCTGTCCGATCTGTTCCATGGTCTCGGCCCGATTGTGCGTCTCCAGCAAGCCGATTCGGACATCAATGCCTTTACGGAGCAGATCGTTGCCTTCCCGCAGCATCATATAGGTTTTGCCTACGCCCGGGGCTGCACCGATGTATACTTTGAATTTGCCTCGCTGAATCTGGCCGATCTGTTTCTTCACTTCTTGATCGCTTAATCTGCGATAGGTTGTGCTGCCGGTATCTGGCAATTTCGCGGGAAGTAATCGTTCTCCATCCAGTTCGGTTCGGTCTGCAAGCAGGAACAGATCTACCCCCTGCAGCTTGTGCAGGAGCGAGTTGATGACTGAACCTTGCCATAATTCCTGCCAGCGGGTATGACGTGAGTGTCCCATCACAATACGCGTAATCTGCTGCCTGGCAGCATAACGTGCCAAGGTGGATGGAATCCTGCGACGATGCGTCATAGGCAATTCCTCGAATGCTCCTCCGAATTTCTCCACCAGCTTGATCATGTTTCGGCGAAATACCGTGGCTTCCTTGGTCAATGTCTTCTTCTTGTCACGGAAAGTAACCACACATAAATCACCATTCAGTCTCTTCGCAATCTGCTGCCCTCTTCGAATATAAATGGATCCATTCCAGTGATATTGGGTCGATACCAGCACCCGTTCCATGATGCCTGTTGTCATGGTAATACCCATCTCTTCACGGTATTCGCGCAGGGATTCATTGACTCCTTCAGCAACGAGTTTCAGCGCCAGTTCCCGTAAAATGCCCAGGTTGCCTTGTCTAAACAAAGCCTCTCTCTCATAACCCTTCAAATGTCCTTCAGCAAGCCGGGTCAGAACCGTTTCCGGTGTCACATCGATCAGCTTCACTTCGTCAGCTAATTCAAGTGTCCCCGCAGGAACGGTATACTCTGCCGCAAACCCTGTGAGTTTACGGGCCAGTTCGGTATACCCTTCCAGCTCGTAGACGTTCACCGTTGTGATGACACTGATGTTGTGTTTCAGCAGATACTGAATATCCTCCAGCCTCGTAGCATGCAGAGCTCCCTCGCGATTTCTATGCGCCAGTCCATCAACGAGCACCACTTCCGGATTGCGCTCCAGCAGAGCATCTATATTGAGATCCTTCATCTCCATGCCATCTCTCTGACGGCACCAGTGAATACTTGGAATCCGTTCAAGCTCGCCGAGCTGTTCAACGGTTTCGGGTCTTTGCATGGTCGATACCGCGCAGATCACGACATCAATGCCTTGCTGGCGCAGCGTATTCCCTTCCCTTAACATATGATAGGTTTTGCCTGAACCGCTGACCGGACCGATATAGATGGTGAGCGTGCCCTGCTGCAGCTTCGTAATCATCTTCAGGATGTCCTCGGCTGATCTGCGCTTGAAGCTATCATGCATCCGTTGATGTCCCCTTTCCATTCCTATTATCTAAAATGGAGAAAGCCCCTTCCGAAATCCGAAAGAAGGCCAATGATAGATAAGGCAATCCATGTCGCTTTTGACTTGAGCTCAGATACATTCCTGCAAGCTAATTCAGCTCTGCTGTCAGCGCCAGATTCAGTGCAGTCACATTGACACGCGGCTCGCCGAATATGCCGAGCTGACGCCCTTGAACATGCGCTTCCACAAGTTCTAGGAGCTGCTGCTCACCAAGGCCCGTTGCCTGACTAATTCGGGGAATCTGTGCTTTTGCTGCTTCTGGCGAAAGGTCAGGATCCAGACCTGAGCCCGAACCAGTCACCAGATCGGCAGGAATCTGCTGCAGTGCCGGATTTTCCTGTCTAAGCTGCGCAATCTTATCTTTCATCTCACCAATATACTCCGCCGAGGCTACAGCCCGATTAGAGCCTGCCGACGCCGTCGGGTCATAACTCGCGTTGGATGCACGGGGTTGAAACATGGCTGGTGATTTTACTTCCTGTGCCAGCAGGGATGAACCGATCACTTTCCCGTTTTGAGTAATCAGGCTACCATTCGCTTCTGCTGGAAACAGCAGCTGTGCCGCAGCAGTCGTCACCATCGGATACACGATGCCGCAGATCAGCATAAGAACAACAGACAAGCGGATGGCAGGCAGTATGGTCTTCATATCAGTCACATCCTGAATTCGTTATTTGTCAATTTGAATCAATTTGTTACACTATCTCACTACGTGGTCAGAACAACCTTCCGATCGCTGTTATCCCCGAATTTTTTGAACTATTCTCCTAACGGAGAAAATCCGTGGATCGCTTAGGCTTCCGATGCAGCTTTCTTGCAGAAAGCTTTTAGGCGAACGCTTCGCTTCTCCAGATTTGTTCCGCCCTCTCCGTTTTTGTGTAAAAGGGAGTCCAATTTATATGGGTTGATGTCACACCAGATGAAGCCCCGAAAGAATCAGGTCAATCAGCTTAATCCCGATAAAGGGCACGATTACACCACCCACACCATAGATCAACACATTGCGTCCGAGCAGCCGCTCGGCAGACATGGCCCGGTACTTCACGCCCTTCATCGCAATCGGAATGAGCAGCGGGATGATGATTGCGTTGAAAATCAATGCCGATAGAATGGCCGATTGCGGTGAAGCCAGATTCATAATATTCAGCGATTGAAGCTGCGGCATGGCGATAATAAACATCGCCGGGATAATGGCAAAATATTTTGCAATATCATTCGATATCGAAAAGGTGGTCAGTGCGCCGCGTGTGATCAGCAGCTGCTTCCCAATGGAGACCACCGACAGCAGCTTGGTCGGGTCGGAATCCAGGTCAATCATGTTGGCCGCTTCCTTGGCCGCCATGGTACCCGAATTCATCGCCAGGCCCACATCGGCCTGCGCCAGGGCAGGCGCATCATTGGTACCGTCACCCGTCATGGCGACAAGTTTGCCTGCCTGCTGCTCTTTTTTGATCGCGGCGATCTTGTCTTCTGGCTTCGCTTCAGCAATAAAGTCATCCACGCCCGCCTCCAGCGCAATCGTGGCTGCCGTAAGTGGATTGTCGCCTGTACACATGATCGTTTTGATGCCCATGGACCGCATCTCGGCAAACTTCTCCTTCAGACCTGGCTTCACTGTATCCTTCAGATAGATTACACCGTAGATCCGGTCATCGATCGCAACGGCAAGGGGAGTGCCTCCGGCCTTGGCAATGCGATTGGCGATGTCATCCAGATCGGCAGGAATTCGTGCACCCCGGGAGGCAATATGATGCTTGATGGCATCTACTGCGCCCTTGCGAATCTGCATTCCGCTGCCAAGATTGAGACCCGACATACGGGTCTCGGCGGTAAACTCCACACTTTCCGCATCTGCATATTCCTGCTCCGGCCAGCGCTCTCCCTGCTTGCCTGCAAGCTCCACCACCGACCGTCCTTCCGGCGTCTCATCACGAACCGAAGCCTGCAGCGCTGCCCGGGTCATCTCCTGCACGGTCACACCCTGAACGGGAATGAACTCGGAGGCCATGCGATTTCCGTACGTAATCGTTCCGGTTTTGTCGAGAATCAGCGTATCAATATCCCCCGCCGCTTCCACCGCTTTCCCTGACATCGCAAGCACGTTGAACTGCGTGACCCGGTCCATTCCGGCAATCCCGATCGCGGACAGCAGGCCGCCTATTGTTGTAGGAATAAGGCAAACCAGCAAAGCGATCAGTGTCGCCAAATCAAGACGAATGCCCAGGTAACTCGCCATCGGAACCATCGTCAGAATGACGATCAGGAAAATCAGGGTCAATACGGCCAGCAGCGTGGTCAGCGCGATTTCGTTTGGTGTTTTCTGGCGCTGCGCACCTTCAACCAGAGAGATCATCCGGTCAAGGAAGGATTCTCCCGGATCGGTCTGTACCCGCATTACGATATAGTCGGAAGTAACTCGTGTACCTCCCGTTACAGAGGAAAAATCTCCGCCTGCTTCCTTGATGACCGGTGCCGATTCACCCGTGATGGCTGATTCGTCTATGGAGGCCAATCCTTCAATAATCTCGCCGTCCGTGGGGATCAGTTCTCCTGCTTCCACGCGGACAATATCTCCCTTTTTCAACTGAGTCGATGATACTTGCCGAATAGTCCCATCCTTTTGCATCAATTTGGCGGTCGTATCCGATTTCGTCTTGCGCAGGGTATCTGCCTGGGCTTTGCCCCGGCCTTCGGCGAGTGCTTCAGCAAAATTGGCAAACAACAGCGTGAACAACAGGATGAGGAACACCGCCATGTTGTACCCCCGTCCCGCTTCCGATACAGCAAAAAGATTCGGATCGATACATAAGAGCAGCGTGATGAACGTGCCAACTTCCACAATAAACATGACGGGATTTTTGATCATGACCATCGGATTCAGTTTCTTAAAGGCGTCCAGAGAGGCCTGCCGTACGATGTCCCCACTTAATCTCCTTTTGCTTGGACCTTGGTGGCGGGGATTCATCTCTTTTCCCCCACCCTTTCCGCTTGGTCTATGCGTTTCTTTGTCTGTTTCTGCGATTACTTGGTTACTTGTTCCTTCCACCATGTGTTCCTTCTTTCGCTCTATAGCACCCATTAATTTCGTGCACCTCCATGCTTAACGTCCTTGCTGCACTTCCCGTATTCCGTTTCATAGACTGTCTGCCCGTTACCGGAGCATCGCCAAATGCTCAGCGATCGGCCCAAGCGCCAGTGATGGGAAGAAGGTGAGCGCTCCGACCACCACAATCATCATCACCAGAATCCCTGCAAATAAAGGGGTATGAGTACGAAGTGTACCCGTTGTTACCGGAACTACTCGTTTCGTTGCCAGGGATCCTGCAATCGCGAGCATGGCAATCATGGAGATGTACCTTCCCAGGAGCATCACCACACCAATGGCGATATTGTAAAAGTCCGTATTGGCATTCAGTCCGGCAAAGGCGGACCCATTATTGGCAGCACCCGATGCAAAAGCATAAAGCACTTCGGTCAGGCCATGCATGCCTGAATTCGAAATCGAGGCAACCGCTTCGGGCCGCATAAGCGCCAGTGCAGTAGGAGCCAGAATAATCAAGGGATGAATCAGCAGCGCAATCGATGCGAGCTTTACTTCTTTCCCTTCAATTTTTTTGCCCAGAAATTCAGGTGTCCGTCCTACCATCAGTCCAGAGATAAACACGGCCAGAATGACGTACAGCAATCCGTTAAGCAGGCCTACCCCTTTACCGCCAAATACGTTATTGAGCATCATTTCAGCAAGTGCCACCATTCCGCCGAGCGGCGTGAGCGACTCATGCATATTGTTGACGGATCCCGTTGTCGCAGCTGTAGTCACTGCCGTGAATAACGCCGATTCGGCTATCCCAAACCTGACCTCTTTCCCCTCCATATTCCCTTGAATGCCGGCGGCATCCAGCGCAGGTACACCGCGGTACTCTGATACAAAAACAGTGGTGAGCATCACAAGAAACAGAAAGCTCATCGCTGCAAACAACGCCCAGCCTTGCTTCCGGTTGTTTACCATCAGCCCGAAGGCATACACCAGTGCAGTGGGCAGCAGCATCATGCAGACAATGTGGACCAGATTCGCCAGTGCCGTTGGATTCTCGAATGGATGAGCTGCATTGGTTCCAAACCAGCCGCCGCCATTCGTACCAATGTGTTTGATCGACTCGAGCGAAGCAACCAATCCACGGGTGATCGTCTGCTCTCCGCCTTCCAGCGTGGTCGCGTTCACCGCCCCTGCCAGCGTCTGTGGCACACCCTGAAAGACCAGGAATAAGGCCACAATGAAGCTCAGCGGCAAAAAGATTCTTGTAATCGACCGTACCAGGTCGACATAGAAGTTCCCCAGTTCATCCCTCCGGCCAACCAGTCCGCGGATGAACGCAATGGCTACAGCGAAGCCCGTTGCCGCCGATGTAAACATCGGGAACGTCACGGCCAGCATCTGTGACAGATACGACAGGGCATTCTCGCCCGTATAAGACTGCCAGTTGGTGTTGGTCATGAAGGATGCTGCTGTATTAAACGCCTGCGCTGCAGGCATATTGCTGATGCCATCCGGGTTGAGCGGCAGAAACTGCTGCAGCCGCAGCACCAGAAACATCAATATCAACATGACGAAGTTGGAAATGAGCACAGCAGAAAGGTACTTTTTCCAGCCCATCGACTCATTCTCCCGAACTCCCATTAATCGATAGAGCAGTCGTTCAGGTCCGCCAAAGATCCGGTCCAGTCCTGTCCGCTTGCCATCGAATACGTTGACCAGATAACTACCCACCGGTTTAACCAGCAGTATAATGATCAGCAGCGTGACCGCCACTTGTAATAAACCGCTACCCATATCCATAGTTCCTCCCTAATCTGCGATCCAAATGATTCAGAATTTCTCCGGCTTCACCAGCACATAGCCCAGATAGACCATCAGTGCCAGCACAATCACTCCTATAACGGTCATATGCACCTTCCCCTCTCTGGCTATAGCCCTAGGCTCTCTCGCAGAACTTAATGAAACCCCAGAACACCACGAACAGCAGCACAACCAATCCGATCATCGCAGCATCATTCACCATATGCCCTTCCTCCCTCTCACTACCGTTCTTTCAACCTGCTACGTGTAAAATCTTATACCTGAACGCTGTAAAAAGGGGGTAAAGAAATCCCTGCCAGGGTGTAAAAAAAACGTAAAAATAGACCCGTTCCTTCGCCATTGGCTGAAAGAAAACGGGTCTATCGGTAATTTGATCTTTATCCAAACGGATTCTGCGCCCATTGCAGCAGTCTCTTCTTCGTGATTTTGCCGTGCGATGTATGCTTGATGACCTGCCCTTGATCCAGGAGCAGCACCTGTGGTGATTCATGATGTACCTCTGTTTCCTCCGCAATTCGGCGGGAGAGCGAGCGATTCTCGATGACTTTGACAATATGATAGTCCATCTGCTGCTTGGGATCGGACGCATTGGAGCCAACAAATGCCATAAACTCGCGGTACGCTCTCGCGCTGATCGGGCAGGTGGTGCTGTGCTTCAGGATGAGTACAGGATGATCCTCCGAAGATTGAAGTGCCTCTTCCCAGTCTTCCTGTCTGCGGAGTTCACGGACATGTTCCTTCAACATATCTTCCGTTCCGGCAATCGCCCGTTTGTTTACCACTGATCCAATCACGACGCCAAGGGCCACGCCAAAAGCTATGCCGAGGGCGAGCTGATCCGTTGCCGTACCAATACTCACTCCAAGTGCTAGGCCTAATCCAAGCCATAGAGCTTGGGGGTTCACTTTTTTCTCCATGGTGATCATCCTTTCAGAGGATATGTATAATAAGGTTCTATAACAATTTTCAGTCCTGGATTCTCCTCAAATTATACCATAGGCATGCCTTGGGTCGACTTTTATAAAATGCATCTCCGGGTATATACTTGTGATACACTGATTGTAAATTGGAAACGATGAATGGAGAAACAATGGAAAGGCGGAATCACGAAATGACATATGCTTTTATGATAGAGCCCCAGCATTACATTCCCCTGGACAACGATGAGGAACTCATTGAAAAATGCCAGGAGTGGGGCCTGCTTTCGGGTAAAGCAACCAAACTCAAAACGTTCTACTATAAAGGAAACGGACTGAACACGCCCTGTACCATCATTGGTTATGTAGATCATATGGCAGCCGTCATCCAACTGGATAATGAACAGAAACACTGCATTCATCCCTCTTATCTGAAAGAGATGCAAGCGTCGAGCTACAATGTGAGACCCGTGACGGCAGCAGAAACAGATAAGGCGAATGAGCCATTGAACGGTTCCCGGACTGAGGACACAGCTCATGCTGTTACTGCTTCAGTCGACGTGGATACCATATCCGATTCGGACGGTATTCCATCTGATCTGAATGACATGGACATCGACATCGACACCGGTGAAAGCCATTCCGGACTAAAAGGCGATCCGGATGGACTCGTAGAGGAATATGTTGGCCCACAAGGCGGGACAAGCAGTGAAGCGAAACCGAAGGCGAAGACGGCAAGCAAGGCGAAATCGGTCAAGATTGACCTGCCTGAAGGCAAAGTGAAAATGACGGCAGTCGTGAAGGAATTTACAACGGTTCCAAACCATTTCTCCGACAATGATGATGAAGTTATCGTTTATGAAGGGGTGGCCATCACCGAGCCTGATCACGTTGAACTTGGTGAAGCCTGGTCCAGCCATAGTGCCACGATGAAGAAGCAGGAGCTTGAAGTCGGGGATGTCCTTACTTTTGAAGCAAAGATCATTAAGAAGAAGCTCACTCGAAATCCGGTGCCCTATAAGATCAACAATCCTTCCAAGATTCAAAAGCAAGTCTAAGCCAAAAAGACCTCCAGCCCGTGATGAACTCAGGCAGTGGGGGTCTTTGCTTTTTTATGAATAGAGCGAAGACAAATGGTTATGCTTGGCCAGGTGTACAGCTAATTTGGAACTGCACGCCATACTTGTCCGTAACCATGCCGTATGCCGGGCTCCAGAATGTCTCCTGGATTGGCATTTTCACCTCTCCGCCATCTTCGAGCTTGTTAAAAATGTGCTTGGCTTCATCTGCGGTATCCGTATTCACGGTAACACTGATGTTGTTACCAATGACATGAGGCATGCCCGGGAACGTATCCGACAGCATGAGCACAGAGCCCCCGATCTGCAGAGAAGCATGCATGATGCGATCCTTGGCTTCTGACGGAATCGGATGATCCGGACTTGATGGACCTTCACCAAATGTCTGAATGGCCAACACTTCTGCGTTAAAAACCTCTTTATAGAACGCGACTGCTTCCTTTCCGTTTCCATCCGTTACAAGATATACATTCAAACTAATTGCCATGCGTTCTTCATCTCCTTAAGCTCATGTTTTGATAACCATTCCTGCCGCTTGCGACATGAGTATATAGGACAGGTTGTCCTTTTGACAAGCAGGTATTTCCTTCTTTAAAGCAATACCCTTTCCGGTCGGATCTTATCCCCGGACTGTTCTGATATAATGGGTCAACACAGTCAATATTCCCGGTACAAACGTACAGATCATCAGCAGAATACATGAAGGACGAATCCGGTGAAACCCCTCAGCCCGTATAAACAAAAATAACCACCTCCCGAACTCATGTCGGTAAGATGGCTGATGTAAGGACTATATGGATTTGTTCTTCTTAACGATGTCGGCAATCTCGCTCTCCAGCAACAAATACCGATGCACGCTTCGCATAATGGGCACCTTGGTTAACTTATTTTTGTCTACGTACAGTTTCATTTGATCTTTCGATAAACCAAGCAACGTGCCTGCTTCAGAAACGGTCAATACAACCTCGGGGTTGGTGGCGTTAAATGTCTTCTTCACTTTCTGATTCCAGTCCTCAAATACCTGCATAGATCAGTGATCTCTCCTATCCATAGCCAGTATATTTCCAGGCTGAATAGATTAAGTATACCACACTTGTGATCCTCGTCACTTGATCCTTGCACAGAACCAATATATGTTAGCATATTGAGAGGACACTCGCAGGTCGGTCTGCACGAATACAATTCTGTAAAAGAGCCAAAAAAGCCACTTT
This sequence comes from Paenibacillus sp. 7516, assembly GCF_002272715.1. Lineage (NCBI taxonomy): Bacteria > Bacillati > Bacillota > Bacilli > Caryophanales > Paenibacillaceae > Paenibacillus > Paenibacillus sp. 7516. The sequence continues at coordinate 100,469 of NZ_NPBI01000040.1, read as the reverse complement.
AAAATAAAGTGGCCCGAAATATAAAACCGCATGATTGCCTTATGCTTCTTCCCAAAATCGGCGCAGGTTATCCATCGCAATTCGGGAGGCGGACTTGCACTCTTCCATGCCTTCGAATTCCACCGTGATGTTGCCATCGTAACCAAAATCCTTGATCAGCTTCACAATTTTCCGGATCGGGATATCTCCATGCCCCACAATGGCACCGCGCAGAAAATTGCCATGAGTTGTGGTGAACCAATCCCCACCACCCGGATGTTCATCATATGGACGGAAATAAAAGTCCTTGAAATGAACCAGGGAGGCGTATGGCAAGTTCTTCATGACACCGATTATCGGATGCTCATCCACACACATAAAGTTGCCAATGTCCAGCGTAGTTTTGAAATTGGGGCGGTCTACAGCCTGCAGCACTCGTTGCACACGATCGCTTGCCTGCACACTGAACCCATGGTTCTCAATCGTGGTTGTAATACCGAACTGTGCGGCATAGTCCGCGATAATCTGGCTCCCCCGAACCATAAGCGGCAGATGCTGCTCAAACCAGGCAATGGTCATGTTTTCTTTCGGCAAGGTAAAGGCCGTCACGTCATGACGCATATGTTTGACACCCATTCGGTGCACGACAACGACATGCCTTTTGACCCGGGCCATTTCTTCCTCAAAGGCCTCTTCCGTCTCCTGTACAAAATTGGCTGGCATCGAATAATTGGACAGCTCAATGCCTGCGGAAGCAGCACGCTCCCGAATCGCATCAGCCAGCTCCGGGTTATCTTCCACCGTGTAGCCGTACGGGACCATTTCCATATGCTCGCCGCCATTTGCCGCAATCCAGTCGATCACGTCCAGAACCGTCATCTCGCCCGACTTCAAATCGTTCAACAAGCTATACGTACTCAGGCCCACTTTCATCTTCTCAGCTCCCTAACGGTATTGTTTGATAAATTCAACCGCCTTGCGGATATCCTGTTCAGGCTGATCGCCGACTTCGCGCTCAATCGTCAGGTACCCTGTATAACCAATCTCCTGAAGGGCAGCGAAATAGCTGTTAAAATCCACTCCGCCTTCTCCGAGCGGCACCTCGCGGAAAAAGGTACCCGAGGATACCATTTCGGCGATTTTCTCATGATCCATAGGCGCATAGCCCACTGCACCGTATACATCCCTTGGGTCGACTTCCTTCAGGCGTACGCCATCCTTCACATGGGTATGTACGATGTAGTCCTTCAGCAGACGCACACCCTGAGCCGGGTCATCACCCGTCACCATCACCATGTTAGCCGGGTCAAAATTGACCGAAACCCCGTTCGTTGAGAGGGTATCCAAGAATCCTTTAAGATCAGCTGCCGTCTCCGGTCCTGTCTCAATTGCAAAGTACGCCCCTGCACTTTTGGCATACTGACCAAGCTCTTCGCATGCTGCGTGCAGCGTAGCGTATACCTCTGAGGCAGGGTCATGCGGGACAATGCCAATGTGGGTCGTCACAATATTGGTACCCAGATCAAGTGCCAGATCCACGATTCGCTTGGACTTCTCGACTTTCCATAGGTTATCTTCCTTCACCTGAAATCCGTGACCGCCCAGGTCGCCGACCAGGGCTGAAATTTCAAGACCCAGGGAATCAATATAGCTTTTTAGCTCCTTACGTGCCGCGGGAGACAGATTTTCCGGATCCATCTCTCCCTTGACCGCATAGATTTGCACCCCTTCAGCACCCACATCCTTGGCCTTTTTCAACCCTTCACGCACACCTACGCCGAAGCTATCCACGATTACACCGATCTTGTTCGTTAATGTCATGTCATGTCCTCCCGTGAATTGGTATTTTCAAAACAGGATACTGTCTGAGCCGATAATCAGATGATATGAACGTCAATGATAGAGAAGCGACTCTTGCTCGACTCTTCCTCATCATAACTAAAGTATGAGTCGCCGTCACATATCAATCCAGCACCTTTTTTATATCCTTTTACGTCATTTAACGTGTAAGTTCCAAGCTTTCCAGGCTATGCCTGCTAATCCTTAATCAATAGGACTGAGTCTCACCGATTTGATCTCATAGGGTCTAAATGTCAGCTCGAATGCGCCCTTCTGAGAAGCCAGTGGACCGATTTCATCCTCCAACAGGTTGACGATCGATGCCTCCACATTCTGGTCATTCCACTGGGCCTGTACCGTTTCCCGGCCACCTGACGATTCATAGAAACGAAGTATCGTACCCGTACCATCTTCCGAGGCCTTAACGGTATCCAGGATGACATGCTTGCTCTGATAATCAATCCAGGCGTGCTCCGCAGGTAGGACGCCCGCATGCCTGCCTGCGGCAACGGCCTGAACCGGATGATTCAGCTCCATCGCCTGACGTACGACCCCAGCTTCCCGCCAATCTCCCTGGTGGGGCAGTACTGAATACGTAAATTCATGCTCGCCCTGATCGGCATGTTCATCCGGCCACTTCGGAGCACGCAGCAGAGACAGGCGAATTGTCCGATCCTTGATGTCGTATCCATATTTGCAGTCATTCAGCAGACTTACTCCGCTATTGCCCTCGGAGATATCCGCCCAGCGATGCCCGCAGACCTCAAACTGTGCCTGTTCCCAGCTGGTGTTGTTATGTGTCGGCCGTTCCAGCGCACCAAACGGGATTTCATACGTTGCTTTCGCAGCCACCAGATCCACCGGAAAGGCAACCTTGAGCAGCTTATGACTCTCGTTCCAGCTGACCTTTGTCTGGAAATCCACCCGGCGCTGATGACGATAAAATACGATATCCTGGCTGATGTCAGATTCATTCAACTTCCAGCGAATCCGCAGCACATCCTTGGCTGCACCCCGCTGTACAATCTCCTTTGAGATTAGCTGAACCTTGCCTGCAGGCTGAGATTCGAACCTCGGATCAATGTCCCATGCATCCCAGTAGGTCGGCTTGTCATGGAAAAATTGCAGCTCATTTGCCTTATCCCCTGGCTTCAACAACTCCCGACCCCCAGATTTGTCGTACCATCTGGTAATCTCGCCGATCTCGTTGAATTCAACCATATAAAACGGGGTATCCCAGCTGGAAGGGAAAGAGTCCTCCATACATGCAGCCGGAGCAGAATGCTTGTCTGGGCGAAGCCATATCGTCGTATAACCAAACGCAGGGATCGATGGGATAACGATAGACAGGGTTCGCGCGTCTTCCTTTTCCACCAGATCACAATCCATCCGATCACCGTTCTGGTCAAACGCTGCCATGCCGCTGAGTTCAGCACCTCCGCTAAGGGTCACCACTTCTCCGCGCTCCCAGCCCAAACTGTTAAATATGACATACGGTATGCCTTCCCATCCATCCGTTGCAATGCGCTCTGCGAGGCTGCCGAGTGAATTATTCAGAGCTGACGTGCCCAGCTCAACCACCCTCGTGTACTCTTCTGCAGACGTAACGTAAGCTTCCGGAATGGATGTGCCAGGGATAATATCATGGAACTGATTAAGCATCATCAGTTTCCATCCGTCGTCCAGGTTTCTCTTGATCTGATCTGCTCCAGTCCCTGCAAACTGCCCCCAGATTTCTGCATCCCGATACAGCACCTCAGCCTTGCGATTGCTGCGTTTATTTCGCGCATGAGTCGTATATGTTCCGCGATGCAGTTCCAGATACAGGTCGCCATGCCATTTCGGCAACGCTGGATTGCTGGCTGAAATCTCTTCAAAAAAGGCCTTAGCCGTGCTGAATGTGCTAATTGGCTGACCGACCATGAACTGGGCACGTTCCGCGAACTCAACCATCTCATGTGTAACCCCGCCCCCACCGTCTCCATGTCCATAGAGCAGCATTTGCTCCGGATGCAGATCCTTCTGTTTATAGGATTGCCAGTGTTCATCCACATCCTTGGGACGCGTATGCTCATTCACCCCGTGATTGAGATACGCCAGTACTGAGGTACCGTCTATGCCTACCCAGTCGAACAGGTCGTAAGGAAACGCATTGGTGTCATTCCAGTTGAGCTTGGTGGTCATGAAATAGGGAACATTCGCAAGCTGAAGTATTTGCGGCAGGGACGCACAGTAGCCGAAAGTGTCCGGCAGCCATTCGATGCTTGAGCGCTTGCCGAACTCCTCCTGGTAGAAGTTCTGTCCATACAGAATCTGTCGCACCAGGGACTCGCCGCTCGGGATATTCAAGTCTGGCTCTACCCACATGCCACCGACGAGTTCCCATCGACCCTCGGCAATGCGAGCCTTGATCCGTTCGTACAGATCCGGATAATGCTCCTTCACGAAGGCGTATAGCTGAGGCTGGCTCTGTGAATACACGAACCCTGGATGTTCGTCCATTAAGGTACACATCGTGGAGAAGGTACGACTGGACTTGCGCACGGTTTCCCGTACAGGCCAGAGCCAGGCGATATCAATATGTGACTGCCCTACAAGATGCATGAATCCATCCCGTTCTTCTTCCGGGTCCTGTTCCTGTACGGATTGTGCAAGCGATTGTTCGAAGCGCTGCACCCACGCTGGCTCAACCCACCGCTTCGGCTCGTTGTACATCTCATCCATGACTTGGTGAATGGCCCGGACCAGCCGGATACGCTTCAGATCTTTTTCAGGCAACGCCTTTAGCGATTCCGCAAGCACTGTCACACTGTACATGAGGCTTTGCAGAGGACGATTGATATGTACGAGGGCTGTACGTATTCCCCGAATCGGCGGTTGTATGACCGCCTGGCGATTCAGTGGATCATGCGGCTCCGGAATGGGATCATACAGCTCAATCTCCAGCAGGGGTGATGCCCCAACCCGGCTTCGGGGAAGCGGGACCAGCCAGTGATTGCGATCCAGTCCGTGATACGGCTTGCCGTTCACCTTCAGCAATCCTTCACCACCCGCTTCAAAAGTCAAAGCAATGACATGATCCTCCCAATCGCCAGGGATTTCAATGAGCTTGCTCATAAAATAAGTCGTTCCGTGTTTACTAGGAAGGGGATCCACAGATTGGACAGCGGCTTCTTCCCGCTCCATCCGGTATTCTCCAGGCCGAATATATCTGGCCTTCTGCATCTGCCATTCGGGCAGCTCCACCTTCGCTAACCATTGCTGCTGTGACATATCCTCTATAAATCGGCTTATCCGAATCATACCGGTCCCACCTCACTTTGCACTTGTAAATCGCATGCCTTCCACTTCTTAGAGCTGCTGCCAACCATCAGACGGAACTTGCCCGGCTCAACCACCCACTGATGGCGGGAGTCCATGAGCTCCAGGTGCTCTGCATTCACGGCAAAAGTAACCGTTTGGGTCTGTCCGGGCTCCAGATGGATCTTGCGAAATCCCTTAAGTGACATTTCCGGCCGTGTAACGGAAGCAGCTTCGTCCGTTATATAGAATTGCACAACCTCAGCTCCGGCTACCTTACCCGTATTCGTGACCTCCACCTGAACCTCAGCCTCACCATTCGGTTCAATCATTTCAGGCACAACTCTCACATGGTCATACTCGAATTCGGTATAGCTGAGTCCGAAGCCAAACGGATATTGCGGCTCCAGATCCATCTCCAAATATCTCTTCCCCCGCGTACGTCTGGCATTGTAAACGACGGGAAGCTGTCCGACATGTTTGGGAATGGAGATCGTCAGACGCCCGGACGGATTCACATCTCCAAACAGGATGTCTGCAACCGCATTGCCGCCCTCCTGACCCGGGTACCAGGCCTCCAAAATGGCATGCACATGCTCGTCGATCCACGGTTCTGCAATAGGTCGCCCGTTTATATATACGACAACCACGGGTTTGCCCAGCTTATATACCTCCTGCACCAACTCCAGTTGCACACCCATCAGATTCAGCGATGAACGGTCGATACCCTCACCACATTCCATATCATTCCAGGGATTATCCGTTACAACCGATGCACCCGTCCGCAGATCAATCGTGCCTTCCCCGAAGTCGCGAGCGCTTGATCCGCCCATAACCATCACAATGACGTCGGCCTGTTCAGCACAAGCGAGTGCTTGTGCAAAGCCCTCCCTGGAATCGCCTTTGATCCGGCAGCCAGGCGCGTACAGGATTTGATCTGCCTGAGCACCAACCTTGCGGCGTATACCTTCCAGCACCGTAACAATCTGTCCACTTGGTTGTGGTGAGGTGTAGTCTCCCAGCTGGTTGTACGTATGATTGGCATTCGGACCCAGTACCGCGATCTTCGGATTCGTCTTGCTGAGCGGAAGGAGATTCCCCTCATTTTTGAGCAAAACAATCCCTTCCTGGGCTGCCTTCCTTGCCAGCTCCACATGCTCTTCGCAACCAATCACTCGCTCCGCAAAGTCTGGGTCGACATAAGGCTGTTCAAACAGCCCCAATCTAAACTTCATCTCCAGAATTCGCCATACCGCTGTATCCAGATCCTGATGATGAATCAATCCCTGCTCCAGTGCCTTCGCCAGATGTTTACGATACATGAATCCGGACATCTCCATGTCCACACCCGCTTGAAGGGACTGAGCTACGGCCTGCTCCCCGTTCTCCGCTGTGTTGTGTCCGCTAACCAGCATCTGAATGGCACCAAAATCGGTGATGACAAACCCCTCAAAGCCCCACTGCTCGCGCAGGAGATCATTCAACAGATACGTGCTGGAAGTGCACGGTACACCGTCAATCTCGTTGTACGCAGTCATCACAGAGCAGGCACCGGCCTCCACTGCCTTTTTGAAAGGCAGCAGGTCTACCTCGTGCAGCTCGCGCGGACCCATATGCACAGGAGCGGCATTACGCCCTCCTTCCGAGCTTCCATATCCCGCAAAATGCTTCAGCGTCGCCATAATGGTCCGGTCCGAATCGAGACGGTCCCCCTGCAATCCCCTGATCGCTTCCACAGCCAACTCACCAATTAGATACGGGTCTTCGGCAAAACACTCCTCGGTCCGCCCCCATCTCGGGTCCCGCACCACATCCAGCACAGGCGAATAGGTTGCTGCTCCGCCCTGGCTGCGAGTCTCTACCGCAATCGCCTCACACATCTTCCGATACAATTCCGTGTTCCACGTGCTTCCTACGGCCAGCGGCACCGGAAATACCGTTGCCCCGATCGCCATATGGCCATGCGAACATTCCTCCCCGAACAAAATGGGAATACCCAGACGCGAGTTTTCAATCGCATAGCGCTGAATTTCATTGGTGGCAGCCGCTCCCTCACCCGGGGTCAGCCCGGTTTCCAGTGTTACCTCGGTCCACGGATCGGCACGCAGCACGCCGTATAGAGAACCGACGCCACCTTGCACGATATTTTCTTTGAATTCCTCCGTCACTTGTACGGTGCCATCCGACTCTTTCTTGTATGTCTTCCAGCCCATCGGCTGGATCAGCTGGCCAATTTTCTCTTCCGTAGTCATCTGTTCAAGCAAATTCTGTACCCGCTCGGGGATCGGTAACGAAGCATCTCTATAATCCATGTGCACATTCTCCTTATGCATTTGGCTTGGCTTGCTGGTTGTGTTCCACTTGCGATCAAATGGCTTTTCGGTAATCACTCGGTGCGACACCTACCACATTTTTGAAGGCCCGGTTGAAGGAGTTGTAATTCGTGTATCCGACTTCCTCGCTGATCTCCTGAATGGCCTTATCCGTCTCCTGCATCAACTGTTTGGCCTTCTCAATCCGCTGACTGATCAGCAAATCCACAAATTTCTCACCAATCTCATCCTTGAAAAGCTTGCTTAAATATTTCGGATTAATATCGAACAGGTCACTCAAATAATTCAAAGACAGATCCGGATTGTTATAGTTCTCTTCGATATACTTGCGAATCTCCAGAATATGCGTCCGGTGTTTCTTGGAACAACGGAGCGCCTGCATCTGTCCGGCAAGTTTTTGGAAGCCATCCTTGCACAATTCCTGCAGATCTTCGGACGTTTCCCAATCCTCCAAATTCCGAAGCAGATGACCCATGACCTCTGCCCACAGCTCGTGGTACTCACGAGGCAGCTCTGCGAATTCCCGGTTCACATGCTGGAACAGCAGCTGGATCGTGTTCATGATTTCCTGACGGGATAGCATCGAGGCATGAATCTGCTCAAACAGTTTGTCAAAATGCTTATCCCAATCGTCATCAGACAGCCGCATGGCCTGCACCAACAGCGATATGGTCTTCAAGAACTCATACACATCATTGGTTGAGCCGGGTACATCACCATATGGAATAATCCGGTTCACACCCAGCACCGCTTTGTAATCGAGTGCATGGACCGCTTCCTTGAAGGATGCTCTGAGACCACGCAGATCAACAGCCACCCGCCCAATTCCAATGGTTACCGTGAAGTTCAGATACTGCTCGACCTGATCCAGATAGCCTTCCAACAGTCTGCGTTCACTCTCTTCCGGCTGCGGTGTGTCCGGCAACCATAAGATGGCATACAGGCGATGGTCGGAGATCCACTCCGCCCATACCTCCGTATCTTCCTTGCGGGCGCTCTCCTGCAGAATGCTGGACAATACAAATTTCAGAAGGGACTGGTCCTGCACATGATATTCTTCAATGAAGCGGGAATAGCGGTCGATCTCAACGACCATTACGGTCCATCTGTCGTCCAATTGCGGCAGACTGAACCTGTTCATCTCGGCCGAGAGTTCATCGGCAGTAAACTCTCTCGTTCCCTCCAGCAGTTCCTGAAAGAAGTATTTCTTCTTCAAAATCAGATTCTCTTCGTACTCCTCCTGATACTGCTTCGTCTGGTCAATCATTTGTTCCAGCGTGGCTTGGATAAATCGGAATTCGTTCTCCTTGGAATGGCCCATGCCTGGCTGTTTCTGTGAAGCAACCGTCTCAATTAACGTGACGATCTGCTGAATCGGCTTATAATTCCTTCGAGTTACATAGATCACCCACGCTACACCAATGAGGACAACAGCCACGGCAAACACAAACCAGATATTGTAGAATTTCAGGGCAAATTTAACGACTTTGCCGTTGTTCAGCCCCGTTTGTACCTTCCAACCGCTGTAGCTTGAAGTAAACTCGGAGAAAACCTCGCCGGAAGAGGCTTTGACTGCATGCTCTTCTGTCACACCGCTGTCCCACAGATTGCCGCCTGACCGATTGTAGATGTTGACGAAGGTGAACTCCGGATCGTACATCTGCATAATGGACTTCTGCAGCGTCTGCAGATCAACATTCACTACAATCAGGCCACTCCCATTGCCAACGCCGCGGATCAGCGTAATCACCTGTTTTCCTTCCTCTGTGGGAAAGGCCCTGAAGGTTCTTCCGCCGACCCATTTCTGCGTTTCTGCAGCCCGGCTGTCTTCTATAAATGCCGCATCCGGGAACTCCTCGATGGGCAGGGGTTTGCCATTGCTGAATACCTTGTCATCCCTGTAACGGACCATATAAATGGAGTCGATCAGCGGATATTCTATTTTCAATTCGTCGATAACCTGAACTGCCTGGATGCCGGCATAGACATCATCACTTCCGGTTACCGCGTAATAATTTTTCAGATTCGGATTGGTCAAAATCTCGCGCAGCACCTTGAAGTCTATCGAGCGCAGGGAATTATCCAAATACTGCGTCACTTGTGAAGCCAGAAATTCATTGGCCTTTAGCGCTTCCTTGCGGTTCTGTTCATTGAAAATCTGGAAGAAGATAATAAATAGAATCGTTGTCACAATAAAGAACACAGGCAGATACGAAAGCAGCAAACGTCTAAACCAATTGTTGTTCATCCCCAAGGTCCCCCCACCACTGTTTATACATGTGACGACAACCACTCGCTCTGGTCGTTAACTACCTATAAATAATCCGTATTATATCGGAGGAAGTGGGGTTGTCAAAGGATAAAACTGTCCCGGTCACGGGTGACTTCGGGACAGTCTCGATCTTGAATTCCTCAACTATTATTGATCCTTCTCTATTGCACGCTGGTAGATCTCAAGGTAATTGCTGAGTCCCAGTCCATCGAAGCCTTTGACATATGAATCCCATTCCTTATCGATGCTTTTGCTGCCGATAATGAACTGCGCCATATTGGTCTGCACATAATCCTTAATAGCCGTGGTAAGTTGTGCTGCCGATTCGGTATCCTCCGGACGAATAAATACATTTGACGGATATACTTCTTTTGGTGCATATGGTTCATACACATTGGTCGCTTGAGCCAGCCTTGTACCGTAGCCTTCTGCCTCTAATGGATTTTGACCTTCGGCAAACAGGTTACGGAACGTATTGGACAAGTCATGAGCTCCGATCTGCGACCAGCTTTCGTTAACGACAACGTTCGGGTCACGTTCAGGCAGGTTGTAGTAGCTGTACTTGGCAGGCTCACCATTGATGTTTTTCTCATCTGCATCAGCCTTCTTCCATCCCTTGCCTTCGGTCGGGCCATATTCCGCGTACAGGGCACCTTCTTCACTGAACATGTAATCCACAATTTTGATCGCCGCAATCTGCTGTGCTTCTGTTGCTTTGTTGGTGATAGCAAACTCAAATTCGCCTACGCTCTGTGTAGCACCTGTTGTCTGTACGCCATCTGGTCCTTTCAATGGAGGAACGATCTCCCAGTGCTGGTGACGTGTAATATCTTTGTCATAGGTGTTCACAAGATAGCTGACCAGTGCCGTCGTAATGGAGCCGACCACTTCGTCGCCTTCCTTATTTCCCAGCTGTCCGATCGCCTGATCGTTTTGCGTGAAGGAAGCCGGATCAATCAGGCCTTCTGCATACAGCTTGTGCATGTACTCCAGCCCTTTTTTCCACTCATCCTTGTTTGCTGCAAAATCAACCTTGCCATCATTCACGATGAGGTATTTGTCGTTATCGTTGTAAATAAAGCTGTTCATCAGGTAGGCATCAATGTTGCCGTTCCATACATACTTGTTCGGTGCGCCAGTGAGAGGAATCTCATCAGCCTTGCCGTTACCGTTGGGGTCCTGCTCCTTGAACGCCTTCAGCACCGTGTACAGTTCATCCGTCGTTGTTGGCATTTTCAGGCCCAGGTTATCGAGCCATTCCGTGTTGATCCAGTATTTCTGTGCGTACGTACAGTGGTAACATTCGTTGAAAATCGGCAGGGCATAGATGTTGCCGTCCGGAGCTGTAATGGCTTCTTTGAAATATGGCTTCTCTTCCATGATCTTGGTCAGATTTGGACCATATTCCTTAATCAGATCCTGCAGCGGAAGGAACACCCCTTGTTTTCCATAGTTCTGAAGATCTGAGGTGGTGAACTTGCCGTGAAGGAACACTTCGGGATAATCACCACTGGCGAGCAGCAATTGTCTGCGGTCCTGCAATGCGTCTGTCGGGGCCAGATCCCATTTCAGGGTAACGTCGAACTTGTCTTCGATAAATTGGGTGAACTCATTCTCTTCCATGGACGCTTTGCCTTGCGGGGCAAAGAAAGTCATCGTTACAGGGCCACCGCTCTCGCTGCTACCGTCGCTACCTGCACCCGATTCTTCGGATGAACCACATGCGGACAACAAAGCCATCGAAGCAAAGACCAGAAACAACATCGAAATCCAAGATTTTCTCAATCTGACTCCTCCTTTTTGTTCAAAACGGCATACAACTCGTTTACTGCACTCGTATAAAACCGATCCCGGAAGCCGGCGTGTTCCTTCCACCTCCTTTCAAGAGGCCAGCCGGGCATCATTTCTGTGAATTATCCCTTAAGGGAACCAACCATGACCCCTTTGACAAAATGCTTCTGTACAAACGGATACATGATCAAAATTGGAATACTTGCAACAACGATAAGTGCATATTTCAATACCTGCTCGAAGCCCTGATCCCGCATCTGTTGACTGGTATTGGCGAGCATTGCCGGATCAGCCGCATTCAGGATGAGCAGATTGCGCAGAACGTATTGCAGCGGGAACAACTTTTCGGAACGCAGATAGATCAGAGCATCAAAATACGCATTCCAGTGACCTACGGCATACATGAGTGTCATAACAGCCAGGATGGGCTTCGACAACGGAAGTACGACGCTGATCAAATACCGGATATCCCGGCAGCCGTCCATTTCCGCCGCCTCTCCGAGTTCTTCCGGGATGGAAGACTGGAAGAAGGTTCTCGCTACGATGACCTGGAACACCGCGAGCGCCCCTGGCAGCCACATCGCCCAGCGTGTATCGAGCAGGTGCAGGTCCTTCATCAGGAGGTAGGTCGGAATCAAACCACCATCGAAGAACATTGTAATCATCATGAAAATGATAATGGCTCCTCGTCCATAGAACGACTTGCGTGACAAGGGATAAGCCAGCATGACGGTCAGTGCCACGTTAATGAATGTGCCGACCACGGTGTAGATGATCGTGTTGTAGAAACCGAGCATGAGCTGCTGGCTTTTGAAAATGGAGATGTATGCTTTGATGTTAAAGTCTACCGGGAACAGCCACACTTGACCGGATGTAACGGCTCGTGACGAGCTGAATGAAGAACTGATGATATACAAGAGGGGGTAAAATACCGTTAACAGTATGGCGAACAGAAAGATATAGTTGAGTGTCATGAAGATGCGGTCACCGAGCGGATCCTTGATCCGGTTACGATTAAACAGGTTGAACATGGATGAGCTCCTCCTTTACCACAAGCTGTTCTGGGATACTTTGCGGGAAATGCCGTTGACGATGATCAGCAGGATCAAATTGATAATGGAGTTGAACAATCCTACTGCCGAGGAGAAGCTGAAATTTGCTCCGATCAGACCGACCTTGTACACGTACGTGGAGATGACCTCCGATGCGCTTGTGTTGAGCGGATTCTGCATCAGATATATTTTTTCAAAGCCGACACCCATAATGCTGCCCAAACTCAGAATCAGCATGATAACGGTGACTGGAACGAGCGTTGGAAGGTCGATATGCCATATTTTCCGAAGCCTTGAAGCCCCGTCCATCTTCGCTGCCTCATACAGTGATGGATCAACACCAGCAAGAGCGGCGATGTATATGATGGATGAATATCCCATGCCCTGCCATACGCCGGACCAGACATAGATGGATTTGAAGTATTCCGGAATGCCCATGAAGTTGGTCATCGGGAAGCCGAGCAGGGTGAACAGCTTGTCTACCACGCCCACATGCGGGGACAGCATCAGAATAATAATGGATACCATCACAACCGTGGAGATAAAATGCGGAGCGTAAGTGACCATCTGGACGGTCTTCTTAAAGTAACCCGTTCGGATCTCATTCAGCGCCAGCGCAAGCAGGATCGGAATGGGGAATCCGGCGATCAGGGAGTAAAAGCTGATGCCGATCGTATTTTTGATCAGGAGCCAGAAGTTGGGGGATTCGAAGAATGCTTCGAAGTGTTTGAATCCGACCCAAGGACTTCCCCAGATCCCTTTGACTACACTAAAATCCTTAAAGGCGATCTGGACCCCAACCATGGGAATGTACTTGAAGATCAACAGATACAACACGGGAGGCAGAACGAGCAGATAGAGCTCCCAATGCTTCTTGAGGCTTTTGATGAATGGATGCTGCCTTTTGGGCTCCACATGGTTCCTTTGCTGGAGTTCCAGGTTGGCGGGTATGCTTTCCGTAGCTCGACTCATTTGCGTCACTCCTTCTACACCTCAAGTGTAATAATACATTACATTCACTTCTCTTAAACATCCTATTATTCGATCAAATTGATATTTTGGCGCTAACCGTGTTAGTAATAGTATCAGGTAGCGCTTTCTTAATTCGATAGTACATGGAACCTGGTTTTTTGATCAATTCGTAATTTTCTCCCACCTCTCCATATTCCATAAACCCTTGTGGCACAAGCATTTTTGCGCCTTTATTATGCGAAATCCCACCTCCTTATGCTTGAATACAAAAATCCCGGAGGCCCTGATTGCTCCCCCGGAATTCACATGCCATCTACCCACGTGTTAACAATTTGAACGTATGCGTGATCGGTGTTGCCCCAGAAACAGCAGATGGTGGCAGATCGACAACAAGTCCATTCTCCGTCTGCTGATACGAAATTACGTCATTGGTGCCCACGAGTTCGACTCGCTCTACTTTCTCCAAATAAGGGATGATGACTTGTGATTCTACTGCTTCGTTCTCGTTTCTGTATAAACGGAAGGCGTACACGGTGTTGATATCTTCCTTCTGCGTAAAGGCCCAATCCTTCGTAAAATAAGGTCCGCAGATCCGGGTTCCATAGATCCCTTCACCATGGGTATTGAGCCATTCACCAAGTGCCTTGATGCCCCTCACTGCCCCTTTGGGAAGACGACCATCCGGCTGCGGTCCAACATTCAGCGCCAGGTTGCCGCCCTTGGATACCACTTCCAGCAAAATATGCGCCAGCTGTCTTCCCGATTTATACTGGTCATCGAAACCAAAAGCGAAGGAATTACCCACCGTAATGCAGCTCTCCCAAGGGATATTCATTGGGTGTTCCGGGATGGTCTGCTCTGGGGTAACAATATTCTCGTACGGTCCACCCACCGTGCGGTCTGCTGACAGAAGCCATGGCTGCGTTGTTTGACGTGCCCGCTCCACAACTTCTCCCAGCCGGATATCCTGGCCGTGGCGACCCTCGCGTACCCAACCGGCATCCAGCCACAGGCATTCGATCCGCCCGTAATTCGTCAGCAGCTCCATGATCTGCTCATGTGTGAATTCCACGAATTTCTCCCACAGCCAAGGGTACTTGTGGGGATCGTACGATGGTCCACGCCACATGTGGCTTCCGCGCTCCATTCCGGGTGCCCAATAATACGGCGTATGCCAGTCCGCTTTGGAGAAATACGCCGAGATCCCCAGCCCTTTGGCCCGGAATGCGTCAAACAGTGCTCTACAGATGTCCGCATATTTATGGGTATGAAACGGGGTATCCTTGCCCGTGATCCGATAATCGGTCGTATGGGTGTCCCACATGCAGAAACCGTCGTGGTGCTTCGTCGTGAACAGGAAGTATTTGAAGCCATTGTCTGCCGCCATCTGTGCCCATTCTTCGGGTTGGAAACGGATCGGGTTAAAGGTTTTGTTCAGATCGAAATATTCCCGCTTGAAATGCTCCATGTCGTCCGTCCAGTCGATGTCATCGCGCGACCAATCGCCATCCTCATCGCTCAGTGCCCAGGACTCCACGAGTCCAAGCTGGGAATAGGGACCCCAGTGCATCATCAGCCCCAGCTTCTGGTCCTTGAACCACTCCAGCCGCTCAAGGAGCAGCGGATCTTCCGGTTTGACCCATTCTTCCTCTTTGCTAAAATTGTGTACCCCGGCTTCAACGACCTGTTCTTCCTGTTCCAGCACCACGTCTTTGGTTTCGCTCATCCCGTTCATCTCCTTTGGATTAGATATAAGATAAACTACACAGGTTAAGCCCTGGCACTCCGATTGCAGAACCATCTTCCGATCGCTGTTATCCCCGGATTTTTTGGATTCCCTTTTCCCAAAGGGAAAATCCGGGGATAAACGCGAGCGCTTCGCTTCTCCAGATTGGTTCTGCCCTCTCCGTTTTGGCTTAAACGTTCAGTTCAACAAATAAGGGCATGTTCAGTCTCGTCACTTCGAGTGCGGTATCATCTTCGGATTACAATTACGAAGCAGCCTTCTTTTTTTAGAAAGGTTTTTATTGTGCCTCTTCAGATTGGTTCTACCCTCTCCGCTTTGGCGTAAATGTTTAATTTTACAAGTGAGGACATGGGGAACATTAACTACTTGGAGTGTGATATCTTCTTCCGATCACGGAGCCAGTTACAGTAAAATTTCGCGTCCCTCGCGTGCTGACTCGTAGATGGCACAGAGCATTTTCATCACTTCCACGCCGTCCTCTACCGGACTAAGCGTTTCCTTGCGGCCCTGTGTGCTGTCAATAAAATGGTTGATTTCATTACGGAACGAGCCCATAAAATCGAATGATTTGAAATCCACCTGTGGGGTCATGTTCAAAATGGTATTAAATTTCTCGCCAATGATCGAGATTTCGGGCTCCAGTTCGGCTCCGCCCTTGTCGCCGTACAGTTTAACCGAGGTTTCATCCGCTTTGGCATGAAGTGTGAAGCTGACATCCACAAGCAGACTTGCCCCATTTTCGAAACGAATCAGGGCATTCGCCATGTCCTCAACCGTGTTCTGGTCAGCGTCATAGTCTGCGGCTTTGTAAAAAGACAGATTCTTGATATGGGCACGATTGCCGAGTCGATTGGACACGTTGGCAGAAACGGATTTCACCTTTGGTCTGCCCATCAGGTACCAGCAAATATCGATGACATGCACACCAATATCAATCAGCGGACCGCCGCCGGAACGATTAATATCCGAGAACCAGCCGCCCGGGTTACCGAGGCGACGCAGGCTGGATGCTTTGGCATAATAGATCTCGCCCAGCTCACCCGCATCGATGAACTTCTTCAGAATCTGCGCATTGTCGCTATAGCGGCGTACAAAACCGACCTGCAGCAGCTTGCCGCTGCGATGAACGGCTTTCTCTACTTCGAGGGCATCTTCTACGGTTTGGCATAGCGGCTTCTCACACAGCACGTTTTTACCCGCGTCCAGTGCGGCAATGCTGATCTCTGCGTGTGAATCGTTCCATGTACAGATGCTGACGGAATGAATCTCGGGCAAAGCCAGCAGTTCCTTGTAGTCGGTGAATACATGAGTTGCATCATATTTTTTCGCCATGTCTGCGGCACGTGCTTCATTCAGGTCACATATGGCGTATATTTCAACGTCTGGGTTACTGGCATAGGCTTGCAGGTGGCAATCGGATATTGATCCGGCACCGATGACGGCGACTTTCAATTTGGACATTGTGCTGATCCCTCCATAAATAAAATCTAATGATTGTCGTTCCGCAGAGTAGACGTTCCGGTTGCGATTCGTTCTTCCGATCGCTCTTATCCCCAGATTTCTTTAATCCCTTTCTTTCAAAGGTGAAATCCGGTGATAAAGGCGCACGCTCCGCTTCTCCAGAATCGAATTCGCCCCTACACTACTTCCGCAAATTTTAACGATTAGGCCATGCTTAATATCAATTTATTTAAAACAAGTACTCAGCCCTATGCCTCTTCCCATAGGCGGCGAACGTTATCCATCGCAATGCGTGAGGCGGTTTGGCAATTTTCCATACCCTCGAATTCAACCGAAATATATCCGTCATACCCGGATTGCTTCAGTACACGGAACACCTCAGGCATGTCGATATCGCCATGGCCTACAATAGCACCGCGCAGGTAATTGCCGTGCGAGGTTCGGAACCAGCCTTCACCGGGATTGCGGTACGAAGATCTCCAGTAGAAGTCCTTGGCGTGCACAATCGACGCATAGGGAATGTTGTTTTTCACTGCACTCACCGGATCTTCATCTACACAGAGGAAATTGCCGACATCCAGCGTGGTTTTGAAATTTCCCCGTGCCGTTTCATGCAGCAACCGCTGAATCCGCTCGCTGGATTGCACATAGTACCCGTGATTCTCCACACTCGTTGTAATTCCGAAGCCTGCCGCATAATCGGCAATTCGCTGACAGGCCTGCACCAGTACCGGCAGGTCCGTCTCAAACTGCGCTACAGTCCCTTCTTCAGCCGGACGAAAAGCTACATCATGACGCATGAGCTTAACACCCAGCGCAGCAGCCACATCCACATGCCGCATCACATTTTGTATCTCTTGCTCCAGCGCATCGGCGTCCTCCTGTACAGCGAAGTTTGCGCCAATCGCATAATTGGAAATGTCGATTCCGACCTCTTCTGCCGTATGTTTAATTTCATCAATCAACTCCGGATTGTCGATCAGACTGAATCCCATCGGTACAATCTCCACATGCTCGCCGCCCTGCTCGGCAATAAATCGGATGGCATCCGGCACGGTCAATTCCTTGCGATCAAGTGCCTGCTGCAGACTGTAGGTACTAAGTCCAACTTTCATACTTCACCTCATCCTCTCTTGTAGTCGATGACCATACCCAACGTATACCTTTTTCCGGATGGCTCGACAATTCCCAATAATCGTTTGCTATGCTTTTTTCCTTTTCCTAGCCCAAATCTGCCTTATTTACAAAAGTTACTGCCTGATCAGTCGTCTTATGCAGCTCAAACACGATGATTTCATTTATACCTTGACGCAGCAGCGGCGCAGGGACGTACAAGGTTTTTTGCGGCCCTTTATCCCAATATCGTCCCAGATTGAAGCCGTTTACATAAACAACACCCTTGGTCCATTGGTCTAGTCGCAGAAAGGTATCCTGTGCTTCGTTTACTTGAAAGTTCCCCCGGTAAAATGCCGGATTCTCAATATCAGAAGATATTTCGCCGAATTGCAATTCGGACAGATCCGTCAGTGGCAGACAATGAATCGTCCAATCGAATAGAAATTGAAAACCATGACGCACTCCCTCTGTAATGCCCTTCGGATCTCTCAGGTAAGGTCCATAGTTGATTCGCCCCATGTTTTCAACAAGGATCGAAATGTCCGCACCCTCTTCAGGCACTTCAAAGGATACTGACAATGCATCGTTCCCGCGTTCCAGCACGCCCTGGAATTGACCATCCACAAACACCAGCGCACGATCATGCACCTCTTGAACCACCAGCTCCTGTCGCTCTCTGGGCCCGGAAATTCGGGTTTGGTACAAAATAAATCCATAATCCTGTCCGAGCTTTTCCATCGGTTCCGGATTGGTTCGCTGAACCGGGACCGAGATTCGGTCCACCTGTTTCAGCAGTTCGGCCTGTTCCGTCAACTTCACTCGCCCGTAGGCAAAGGTACCCTTTGATTCAGGCAGTACAAGCTCTCCCATATCGCGGCCGCTGTACCGGGCAATAAGATCACGTACCGCATGGAATTTTGCTGTCGGCTCTCCTGATTCACTGAGCAGAGAATCGTAATCATAACTTGTAATGGTAGGTTCGTATTGATTCTTTTGCTGACAATTGGCCCCGTTGTAGAAACCGAAGTTTGTTCCGCCATGGAACATATAAAAGTTAACTGAAGCACCTTCTCGCAGCATCTCCTCGAATACACCAGCTACATCCTCTGCATCACGAGTGTGATGTGACTCTCCCCAATGATCAAACCAACCATTCCAGTATTCCATACACATCAGTGGTTCTTCGGCTTGGTATGTGCGCAGCTTGGCAAACGCCCCTTGCGTCCCTGAGCCAAAATTGACGGTAGCCAGGTGCCCCGGCACTGATCCAGCCTGCAGCATGTGGTCTGTCGGTCCGTCCGAGGTAAAGAGCAGGACATCGATACCACGCCGCACCATGCCATCACGCAAATATTTCAGATAACCCGCATCATTTCCAAAGCTGCCGTATTCGTTTTCAATCTGCATCGCGATGATCGGTCCGCCTTGGGTGCTGAGGAACGGTTGCAATTTGGGCAAAAGCACATCATAATAACGGTCCACATTCGCCAGAAACTGCTCATCATTACATCGTAGACGGATGGCATCATCAGCCAGCAGCCAGGAAGGCAATCCTCCGAATTCCCATTCGGCACATATATAAGGGCTCGGACGGACAATCACATACAGACCCACATCTCCTGCAATTTGAATAAAACGCTCCAGATCCGCCATGCCTTCAAAACGATATTGTCCTGGCTGTGGTTCATGAAAATTCCATGGCACGTATGTCTCCACGGTATTCAAACCGCAAGCTTTCAGCTTCAACAGTCGATCTTCCCAATATTCGGGGACTACCCTGAAATAATGGATGGCTCCTGAACAAATTTGAACAGGCTTGTTATCATACATGAATTGTGAACCTTGATAGGTCAGAACCGCCATGCTACACCTCTCCCCGCTCGCTCAGATATACACCCAGCCTGGACAACGTAGGGTACCACCTGGATTGATGAATGGTTAGTCGAACCCTTCTCGATGTGACCCTCGGAAAGCGACAAATTCGTTTGTACCCTACAACCGTTCCGGTATATATCTCATCCCAGCTACCGTCTGGCCTGCTAACCTCCAGTGTAAAACGCTCAATCCGTTGACCTATCTGGATATGTTCCATCAGCACAACCCGGTCAAATGCTGTCTCCGTCAGCAAATCCACCTCAATCCACGCCTGCTCCGTTCCTTCGCGCGGACACCAATACGTATTCCGCCGTTCATTCAGCACTTGCAAGACTTCATGTTGTTCATCCATCGTCTCCGATGCTTCAGCCTGTGCATGCCATGCCAGGTTTTCCTGAAACGTGGTACGCAGAACATCTCCCAACTCCTGCAGCCGTTCGACATCCCGTTCGTGAATAAGGCCACGCGTATCCGGCGGCAGGTTGAGCAGAAAACTGGCGTTGCCCCCTACTGCGCCGTAGTAAACGGTAAGCAGCTCTTCTAGCGTTTTGACCTGAGTATCTTCGCTTGCATGATAGAACCACCCTGGGCGAATGGATGTATTCACCTCGGCAGGGTACCAGGTCAGCTCGTCACCTAGGTCACGGATGACCTCTCTGCTTCCCAAATCACTGTCCTGCGTATTGATCCTTCTGGCAAACTCCCCATCATCCACCTGCTGGGATTGCTCCTGAATCTTCTCATTATCCTGCATATGCGCCGGCACAACACTCCATTCCGAATCCCGTGTATGACCAGCCTCGTTGCCGCACCAGCGGACATCCGGGCCGCATACCGAGATCACAGCTTCCGGCTGGAGTTCCCGAATAAGCGCATAGTAAGCGTCCCAGTCGTAGACCTGCCTTTTGCCATTCGCACCTTCGCCGCATGCTCCGTCAAACCACACACAGAAGATATCGCCATAATTGGTGAGCAGCTCGCGCAGCTGATGGAGGAAAAACTCGTTATACCTCTCTGAATCCCCGTATGATGCCTCATGACGATCCCAAGGGGACAGATACACCCCGAACTTCAAGCCGCCCTCACGACAGGCATCGGCCACTTCTTTTACCAGATCACCTGTGCCGCTTCTCCACGGACTGGCTGCAACTGTATGCTCGGTAAACTGACTTGGCCACAAACAAAACCCGTCATGATGCTTGCATGTCAGGATCAATCCCTTCATACCTGCCGCCTTACACGTCTCTACCCATTGCTCTGCGCTGAGTTCCGAAGGATTGAAAATTGCTGGGCTTTCTTCGCCAGTCCCCCATTCGCGATCCGTGAATGTATTTACCGTAAAATGAATAAAGGCGTAGAACTCCATCTCCTGCCATTCCAGCTGACGCTTGGAAGGACTGACTTGTGCTGCAGTCTTGACCCAATCGGCTGCTTGAAGTCCATGACTCATCATGTATCACTCCCGTCATTCGTGGATTGGAATGCACTTAACAGATGTCGTTTGGCTTCTTCAACCATCTGCGGATGAATGGGCTTATGAAAACTGCCTTCATATCGGACACCTGAACCCATATGTATTTCCGTAATACCCGTTTGCCTTACCAAGTCCCTAATCCTATCCAAGGTTACCCCTGAGCCTGCCATTACCGTTACATCCAACGCCTGCCCCAGTTCATGGAGCTGTTTCAATTCAGAAATGGCTTCAGGTGCTGTCCGTTTTCCTCCAGATGTCAGTACACGTTCTACCGGTCCCAGCGTGCTGATGGAATGGAGTGTTCCTGTCAGACATGCGCTCACATCTATGGCCCGATGAAATGTAACACCAAGTCCGTGTGCTTCGGCTAGACAGGACTCCATGGCTGCAAGATCAACTTCTCCGGCTTCCGACAAGGCACCGACCACAATGCCAGATGCTCCAAGTTCTCTAGCCATGCGTACCTCCTGGGTCATAATACGGATGTCCTCGGCGCTATAGCAGAACGAGCAGCTATGCGGACGAATCATGACATATACCGGAATGGAAACTTGGGACACCACTTGCTCGATAATGCCAACGCTGGGGGTAAGGCCTCCTTCAGACATGGCAGAGACCAGTTCAATTCGGTCTGCTCCACCCTGCTCGGCTGCCCTGGCGTCTGCTGCATCTACTGCAATCACTTCCAATATGGGCTGTCTCTTCATTGGATAACTCCCTTCGTTCCTTCCAATATATAAGTCCTTGAGGCTTCTCACCATTCACAAAGCGTCCGGTTTTTTGACCTTTTGTGCCTACTTGCCGAGTGGTATAATCTGTGACAACAAGTTCAAGGCGGTGATTCCATGGATACGGATGTGATCTTTCCCAATATGACAAGCACACTGCAGGTTACGGGTTGTCATTTTGGCAGAAAATCACCCGGCTGGGTCTATCCAAAGCACCATCATCATTTATATGAAGTTCTGTATTGCCAGTGCGGAGAAGGCAGAATGCTGATCGGTGCGGATGAAATTCTGCTTGGTCCAGGAGACTGGTTCTTCATCCGTGCAGGTGCCAGACACCAGATGGAGAACGCCCATACCAACGAGCCCGCAAGAGACATGGAACCGATCCATCATTCACGCTTTGACTTTTTTAATATTCACTTCGACATTGATGATTCCGAGCTGCGAAGAACGCTGAGCCAGCAGGAATATCGCCTGATTCCCCACAGCAAGGCAGCTACCACTGAACTGCCTGCCTATGTAACCAAGATTGAACGGGAGATGCAGCACAGTCTGTCCTCGACTTCCCTATCTGCTTCAAATGGCTCAGAAACCAGAATCACCCTGACCTCAGTTCAGAAAATGGCACTGCAAGCCTACATCCTCCTGATCATTCAGGAGATCATCCTGCTGCAATCCGGAGAATCTGATTCTATCCCGGACGCCATACCGGAGGTAACCATGCATAAGGCTGATACTGCACATCGCATCGAAGAGCAGCTGCAAACCATTATTTCGAGTGAAGGTTCCATCACACAGATGGCCGAAGAGCTGAACCTGAGCCGCAGCCAGTGCACCAAAATATTCAAAGAAATATACGGCATCTCCCCTCGGCAATATGTCACAGAGAAGAAGCTTAACCATGCCAAACAACTGCTCGTCAGTACCAACAAGACCATCGAGGATATCGCAGATGAACTTGGCTATCACTCTGTCAGCCACTTCTCCAGGCAATTCAGACGGGGTACCGGACTCTCACCGAACCAGTTCCGTCCACGCCCCATGACATAAGGACCGTCAAAGCGCATCATTTGCGCATTTGCGGTCCTTATTCCTCGCTATCGATTAACGGTCAGCTTCCAAAACGCAATCCGATCCCTTTTCCATGTATAGGTAACATACAGTTCCTTCCCCTTGGACATGATGGCCGGATAGGAATATTCCCCCGGTTCGTTCTCCAATACGAATTCATCACCCCAAGTCCAGCCGTTATCGACCGAAAAAGCAACAACCAAAGGAGTTCGCGGACTATCCGTCGCATACCCGTTGACCGGATTGTAGACAAGCGCAAGCAAACCGTCTTCCATCAACGTGACATCAATTCCGCTATTGTTGTTTGGCAGCTCCGTCTGGTAAGCCTCACACCAGGTCCATCCACCATCATCCGAATCACTGCGATAAATAAACCCCTCAGTGCTGCGCAGCAGCATATGCACACGTTTCTCGCCGGAAGACCACAACGTGGGCTGGATCAGCCCTTTGGCAAACCAGTGCTCTGTCCCAACATAGGTGGACAGATCCATCGGTACATCAGCACTCTTCGTCCATGTGCTCCCATGATCTGTCGAGATATCGACAAACGACTCCCAGATCTGGTGTCCTGGAATCTCAGAGTCAGGTCGTTCAATGGAAGCTGGAGCCAAAATCGCCCCATCCTCCAGTTGAATAGGCTTGTTGCGGACCGGACCGCGTCCACCCCGATCTCCAGGCACCAGTTCTTGGGGCACGCTCCACGCATGCCCACCGTCCTCCGAGCGAATGACGCGGGTATGCCAATCTGTAATCTCGTGCCCTACCTTGTAAAATAACATTAGCGAATCACCCAGTACGAACAGCACAGGGTTCCAGTGAGCAATGCCTTCCTCATCTGCAACTTTGCGCGGAGCGGACCATGATCCATCTTCCTGCCTTGCCATCCAGATTGCGACATCACTTGCCTTCTCATGACTGCCTGCAAACCAAGCGGCGAGTATCACCCCATCCGTTAAAACAGCAACGGTGGAAGCATGACTGCTCTGAAAAGGCTGACCTTCATGAAAGACATACTGCTTGTCGGCAATGATCTTCATCAATGGTTTCTCCTTTGGATGATCACATTTTGTTATTTTTGTTATTTAAACTCGTTATTACTATTTAGGTCTAGTCTAAAACGTTAGGTTAAGCACGTCAATACAAAAAAAGACACCCCGGAGGGTGTCTATCTTGCCTTGATTTCCTTTTCGGTCATCCAGGCTTTTTTATTTTTTGCGACGAGCCTTCGTCATTCGATTAAACATAATAAGTGCGGCAATCACCATGGCAATCATGGCGATACTACTTGCTGATTCCTGCGACATGCCGAACAGCATACCCAGGTTGGTTACCAGGCTTCTTACAATCAACGCTACTGCAATCAGCAGGATTGGACTCCAATAATTATACCTTCTCATCCTTCGCAACACTCCTGACCAGATTGTTCAGAATTCCAGGATCTCCTAACAACATCATAACAGTCAGCCTGTCCAGTGACAACATGCCCATCACGGGATGCCTGTATGCCTGTGCTAGACCTGTTTGAACTCAATCCAGTCAATCTGCAGACCCGGTTTGGTGAAGTCCAGCTTCAACTCATACAGCCCTGCTTCCAGCTCTACTTTTACAAGCTTCTGTCTGATCCATTTGCCTTCTGTACCATTGGTCTGAATGGTCGTCATCAACTGGTCATTCAAAAGCACATTACATGCACTTTGGGCCAGTTCCGGCTCAGGGGACATGATCTGTACGATAATCCGATATTGTCCTGCCTCGTCCACTTTCATATAGACTGGCTCGCTTACAGCAGGCTTCACCTGTGCATTCTCAGCCAGAGCCTGGGCCTGGTCCGAAGCAAGAGATGCATTGGCCTGGAAGGATGCCACGTTCTCCACGATTTCGTGTTTTCTCGAGGAAACCGGTGCATTCATGATGAACTTGCAAATATTGATCGCCGAGCGCTGGAGCTCTCCGCGTGTCAGAGTTCCATTTGCCAGGGACTCAATCGTGTTATCATCCCAGCCGTTGATCTCTGCGCCATAGTTCGGCACAACCATGTACAGATCGTTCTGCGCACGGATCATCCAGTTTGTATATTTGCGGTCAGCCTCTCCGCCTTCGACCACATCGTTCATAATGGCCCACCAGTCTGTCATAACGATCCCGTCGAAATTCCACTCTCCGCGAAGAATGGTCGTGTTCAGATCGTAGTTGGATGCAGCCCAGTGTCCGTTGATCGGGTTATAGGAGGTCATGATGGAATTGGCGCCGCCTTGTTTCACGGCAATTTCGAACCCTTTCAGGTAAATCTCACGCAGGGCACGCTCCGAGACTACGGCATCAACCTTGCTGCGGTGTTTCTCCTGATTGTTGCAGGCAAAGTGCTTCAGGGTCGCATTGGATCCGCCCTTCATAATACCTTTGGTGCATGCTGCCGCAAACACACCCGAGATCAGCGGGTCTTCGGAGAAGTACTCGAAGTTACGACCGTTGAGCGGGCTTCGGCGAATATTAAGTCCAGGTCCGAGCAGGGTATCCACCTGATTTCTTAGCAGCTCCTGACCTTCCATGACGTACAGCTCTTCAACCAGATCCGTATTCCATGTTGCTGCCAGCAGCGTGCCGATCGAGACTTGTGTAGCTTTCTCCCCACTATCCATACGAATGCCGGACGGGCCATCCGCAGTGCACGCTACAGGAATGCCGTAGTTAAACAGGCTGTCACTGACACCACCGAATGCGGACGCTGTACCCGAGGTAACAAGCGGACTGCTCATACCTTCGCCTCGTACGATCGCAGCCAGATCCTGATCGCTTAATTGGGCGATGAAGGCTTCCAGACTGACTTTTCCGTTTTTGACATCGCTCAATTTGTAACCTTGGTTACCCGTTTGCTCCAGCGTTTGCGGGAGATTTTGCTCAATCCGGTCTGCCATGGAAACCTGACGCTTCGGCACGTTCACGTAAATGAGCTCGTACGACCCATCCGCCTTGCGAACACCTGGCTTCATCCGGGTGAAATCTTCGGTTGGGGCCATCGCCTCTTGCAGCTGCTCTACCATTTGAATCGTTTCTACGATGTACCCTTCCTGACCGTCAATTTCGATGTGGTCTGCTTGTTTTACACTTGTACCGACATGCAAACGATACGTGCCTTCTTCGAGAACGTAAGCCGATGCATATCCTGTGACGCCTGCATCATCGTAGGATGCCATGCTATGTACCGGGAAGCTTACTGTCAGCAGTTCCGATTCTCCAGGCTGGAGCAGTCCTGTTTTGCCGAAGGCTGCCAGAGCCTTCACAGGTTGTCCCAACTTGCCTTGTGGTGCTTCATAGTACACCTGCACAACCTCTTTGCCCGCATATGTCGTGCCCGAGTTGGTCACGTTTACACGAACTTCAATGAAGGTTTGGCCTTCTGCGGAAATCGTGCGAGCATCTTGCGGTTGAATGGCAAACGTCGTATAAGACAGGCCGTAACCGAATTCAAATTGCACCTTTTCAGGTCGAAACGTTTCGAAATAACGATAACCCACATAAATATCTTCCTGATACAGGTTCTTGAACTCATTGCCATAGTTGCTTGTTGAAGGGTAATCTTCGATAGAATACGCAATCGTATCCGTCAGTTTACCGCTCGGTGTAACGTCACCCGCCAGTACATCGGCAATCGCGTTACCACCCTCCATACCACCATGCCAGGAGTAGATGACGCCCTGAATCGGATGTATATACGTTTCGTTCAACCAGCTCATATCGATAATATTGGAGACATTCAGCACCACAATGGTATGTTCAAAATGCGCTGTAACCTGCTTCAGCATGGCTTTCTCATCTTCGGTCAGCTGGTAGCTGCCTGGTGCATCTGCATTATCCTGATCTTCCCCAGCAGTACGTCCAATGACCACGATGGCTTTGCCGGACTTGCTTCTTGCCTGTGCAACCAATTCATCGGTCAGAGGCATTTCCTTCTGGTTCCAAGGCTCAGCTGCCCATACTTTACCGCCATCATCAAATGGATTTTCCTCAATCCACTTTTCATAAACTGCTGCCAGCTCTTCATTAACAGTGATATTCTTCTTGCCGCGAAGCCCATCCAGCAGGTTCGTTGTATATGCTACATGCACGCTTCCGCCTGAACCTGTGCCGCTACGATAGTAGTTAACTTGAATTCGCCCAAAAACTGAAACGTTTTCGTTGTCACGAAGAGGAAGTACCTGACCTTCGTTTCTCAATAGTACCGCGCCTTCTGCGGCAACCGTGCGGCTAAATTCTGCAAACCCTTCCAATGGAACTCCGATTTGATGTGTACTCAATGATTTCCCTCCTGATTGTTCTCCCCATAATCCATGAATCGTCATGTATAAAATGAACTTAGAACATCCTACATTAGACCACTTCGATTGCAGAACAACCATCCGATCACTCTTATCCCCAGATTTCCTGACTCCCTTTTTTTAAGGGAGAAATCCGGTGATAAAGGCGAACGCTTCGCTTCTCCAGGTTATTTCTGCCCTCTCCGTTCTCTTGTACTTGTTACATCAAGCCCATCTTATAAATGAGATATTCAGTGATTTGGTAGATTCACTTGTACATAGTCCCATATTAACAGATTCTATAGAAGAAAATAACTCACGAAACCGCTTTTTCACATTGTGGACATGACATTTTGGAATAATTAAACCAAAAAGCCACGAACGCAATCCGTCCGTGACTTATAAATTCGTTACAAACCTCTATTCAAGTCGTCAGCTTCGCATATAGAAGGAAGAATAACATATCTTCACCCACGATAACGTAGTTCGGAACCTGATAGATCAGATCCACAATAACGAATGCAGCCAGTACGCCAACCATCGTTACCAGATGAATCGGACGAAGTCTTGAGTGTGCATGTCGGTAACGATGGAACACGAGCGAGGTCGACAGGAAGTAGAGCAGTACAGATCCGAAGCCAAATCCCAGCATGAATACATAGTTAAGTTCATTCAGGTACAACAGCTGAATTGAAGCGGCGATCATGCTCATTGAAATGTAGATGAACAGATGGCCATAGATGATCGCTTGCCCGGCCGCCTGAATCTCCTTGCTGACCTTTTTCTCCACGTTATCGAAATACTGCCACCACATCGCAATGACGAATATGGAAGTAAAGGCGGCAAACAGGATGGATCTCAGATCCCAGTGATCGGCCTGCAGTACAGCAATAATACTAACTACCGACTCACCGAGCAGGATAAGTGTAAAGAGTGCAAAGCGTTCGAGCAGGTGATGCGTCTGGATCGGTACCTTCACCAGATTTTTGCGTCCAATCAGCGGAAGTACGATATCTACGGCAATCCCCGCATACAGGACGACGTAACGCACCCAGGAATCGAAGAACAGAGAACCTGAGGAGATCAGAATACCGATGATAAAGCAGATACCCAGATAACGGGCGGCCTGTTGTTGATGTGTGCTTTTGGACTTGTGAACCGTAAGATACTGAATCGCGGTAAATGCCCTCGAACCGATATATCCTACGAAGAATGACAGGTAATATTGATCAAAGTGGGTCGAAAGACTTGCCGTCATCACGAGAACCGACAGAAGCTGAAGGATGAGAAAGATACGATGGCTGAGGACATCCTGACCGTATCGATTAATGAATAGGGTCTGTCCCACCCATGCCCACCAGACGGGGATGAAGATCAATACAAATTTCATTAGATATTCAAACGAAATAACGCCGTGTTCGGCATGCAGCAGGACATGTCCTGCTTTGGATACGGCTGCCACGAAGAGCAAATCGTAAAACAGCTCCAGCCAGGTAACCTTTTTCTCCATCATCCTTCGATGCTCCTTTGGGTTCAAGTCTTCATTTGCCTTATGTAAAAGTTAATCCATTCGCGGCCGGAACATCGTTCTGGCCGCTATGGTTTATATTGTCCATTACTGAGCAGCTGTTGCAGGTTCCAACGTTCTTACCACGATCGGCTGCAAATTGCCTTCGATCTGTTCACGATACTGTTCGAACCACTCTGGCAGCATCAATTTTTCTCCGAGTGCATCAGCAGGTTCATCTTTGGCAAATCCCGGTGGATCTGTTGCAATCTCAAACAGGATTCCGCCTGCTTCTCTGAAGTAGATAGCATTGAAATATTGACGGTCGCGGACTGGGGTTGGTTGGTAGCCATATTGGTATACGGCCCCTCTCCATGCCTCATGCTCTTCAAAATCTTTGGCACGCCACGCAATGTGGTGTACTGTGCCAGAGCCGCCTACACCCAGAGGTATACGGGTAACCGGAACGTCCACGACGTTGCCGATATCTCCGCTGGAACGGAAACGGGCATACGCTTCGTTTTCATCCACTTTGACGAATCCCAGAATGTTCTCCAGCGCATCCATTGTTCTCTGCGGATTCACACTGAACAATACAGCACCGCCGAAGCCTTTGATCGCTTTGTTTGCCGGAATTCCTTCATGCTCCCATGTGCTGGCAGCACCCTCTTCCCGTTCAACAAGCTCAAGCCGCAAACCTTCGCTGTCTTCGAATTGAAGTAGCTCTTCATTGAAGCGACTTGTTTTGGTAACCTCAATGTTATAACGTTCCAGCCGATCCTGCCAGAAGCCAATAGTCCCAGGAGGAATGACATAAGAGGTAATACCAACTTGGCCGCCGCCAATTTTGCCTCGAGGTGATCCGGCAGATGGGAAGAAGGTAATAATGGTGCCCGGGCTGCCTTTTTCATCCCCGAAGTACAGATGATACACGTCTGGTGCATCGAAGTTGATTGTTTTTTTCACGAGACGAAGTCCCAGAACCCCAGCGTAAAAGTCGACATTGGCCTGTGGATCTCCCGCAAAAGCCGTAATATGGTGGATACCTGCAGTTTGAAGTTTCATTAAAAATTCCTCCTTGGATTTTCGAATTGGGTATGGTGGTTTTAGTTTTTATAGTTATTGTAATTTGTATTATCTTTATTTTAAGATATATGATCGATTGAATTTAGTTGTTGTTTTGGCTTGCTTGTTCCTGTTTCAATTTGTCCGGAGTAACGTCATCGCCGTTCGGATCATAGATGGTGACATTCAGCAGAATATCATTGATCGAACCGCGAAAGATTTGCAGGTATTCCTGGCGCAGACGAATTTGTTCCGCTTTCTCCATCTCTGTCAGTTCTGCCTCTTTAGCTTTTCTGGAAAGTTCATTTATTCTGGTCAATGTTGGAATCATCATCTTGATCTCTCTCCTTGTAATTGGATTTAGATATTATTCTTAGGTGTTATGTTCCTTTGAATTAAATATCTTAAATTAAAGATAAATCATTTTTGAGATATTGTCAACACTTTTATCAAAATGAAATTGCAAAAGAAAAAAGGCTCCATGCAGAGTTTCCACTCCGATGTGAGCCCTTCCTAAATTCCAATATGTTAAACCAGCTTTTGACCACAGTTGGGACAGAAGTTGGCTCCTTCATTTTTGGCACCACAGTTCGGACAGAAGTTCGGCTTCTTGGCCCCCTCGGAAGAAGATCCTTCCTTGGGCGCGGATGGTTGATCCGTATTTTGGCCTGAACTTTTATTGTTATTATTTTGATTCTGGGCTTGATTCTGGTTCATGTTCTTCATCATTTCGTTAGCCATATTCATGCCCATCATCATGCCCGCCATATCCGATGCGGCGCCGCCGCCTTTCACCTTGCCGGATGCGATGCCATCCGTCATGCTAACCTGCTGGTATTTCTGCAGATTACCGATCATCTCATGCGAAGCGGTCTTCGTGATCATATCCTGAATCTCTTGCGGGTAATTGAAACTCATCACCTGAAATCCGGTAATGCCAATTCCGATGTCCATCATTTGCATATCCAGGTCTTCTTGTATGCCTTGTGCAATCTCCGACGCGTTCGCCTGCAGGTTGAACATATCCTTGCCTTCACGGCTGATCCACTTCATAAGCAGCTGATCCAGTACAGAAGTCATGCGGATTTTGACATCCTCGACCAGATAGCTCTGCTTGATGCCGGCAATTTTATCAATGAGCGTGACGTAGTCACTCACTTTGAAGTTGAACGTACCGTTGGCTCGAATCGGCATTCCGCCCGGAAGCTGAGGTGTCGGAATCAGTACAGGGCTTTGCGTTCCCCACCGAACGGTAAATTCTTTTGTATTCACGAACAGCACTTCGACCCGCATGCCGCTGTTGAACCCGAATTTAAACCCTTTTAATGTAGACAGAAACGGAATGATCTCGGAATCAATATTAAATGAGCCTTCATCTTCAAAGATTCCCTCAACCTTGCCGTTGTTCAAAAAGATCGCATCCTGACCCGAACGGATAATCAGCTTACTGCCCTTTTTGATCTCCCTGTTGCTCCACTTCCAGAAAATCATGTCATCTCTGAATTCTTCCCATTCCACTACATTCGAAAATTGATTTTTGAAAAATCCCATATTCGTTCCCATCCCTTCTATGTGGTACTAATACAAATGTTAAAACGATCTGCTGCTTCCGCTATGTGAATGGCCGCCTCGGGTGGTACCTCCACCACCGCCGCCTCCGCCGCCGTTGTTATTGTTTCTTTCTATTTTTTGTTTGGTGACCGTTGTGCGGATATACCGATCCTGACGATCAATTACACTGGAGGCACTGGAATCCTCATATGTCGCTCGATTGACGGTGACTCTTCCTCCTGAACGAAAGGCCATCACCCCAACTACGATTCCTCCGATCGCCACGGATGCAGCGAGCTGAAACCAGGTTTTGAATAGAATGTTATCCGGGTTCACACCCGGTTTAATTCCCATGTATTTATAGGACAGGTCCAGATACTTCTCAAAAGCCAGTCTATAATTCCCATCGGTTACATCCGGGGCAATTTTGGCTGTAATTTTATCAGCCCTCCCGTTGTCGATATACTCTTCTCCTTTGTAAAAGCCAGCCAAATACATTTTTCGATTGTACATGTCGAGTGTCAAAATGACCGTGTTTCCGTGTGCCTTATCGTAACCGGGCGCTCGCTCGTCGTAGAAATCCTCCGTTAACAATTCTTCACTCTTGTGCTCTTCATTATTGGAAGTAAAAATAACAAAATCCGTCTGCCTCTCGGCTCCATACTCATTCGCCAGTGCGTTCAATTCACTTTTCTCCTGCTCACTCAGCAGATTGGCCTCATCATAGATGAGATTTTTACCCTCGGCTGCCGAGGCAGTCTGAACAGTCAAAAAGGAGAATGTCAAACTAAACACCATCATTACCAGGGCGGTTACCATTGCAAGCTGTTTGACCTGTTTCACAGGAACCCACCTCCCATCATCCAGGAGATCAGTTTCAAGGACAACAAGGACACAGCGGAAACACCTGCGAACCATCCGGCCACTTTGGCTTTGCTAATGGGAGGTTTGCCGACCACTTTTCCCGTTTGACCATTCATGGCAAAGGTATATTGGGCACGATTGAAATCGTAATAGACCATCCATACAGGAAGCAGCACATAGTCTGCATTTTTAAGTGTCGTATCAATTTGTTTGTCCGTGTAACTTACACTGTTATAACCGGATACGGTTGAAGCGATATACGAATCAATATAAGATCGGGTCTTCTCCTTGGCCCGCGGATATAACTCTTCATCGGTATAGCTGTATTTCTCTGCAATGTATCCCGCAAGATACGGGGTCTTGAACTCTTTCAGCTGGTTATAGGGAAACGGCTCCAGCTTATCCATCAGCTCATCCTTCATTTTCTCCGAAGCGTCAATGGGCAGATTCACATAGTTGAGCCGGATTTTCCGGTAAATATCAAAATGCTGTGTCTCCGTATAATGGTAGTCGCCTTGCGTGTAGGTTCTCACCTTGGTTCCGCGGCCGTGAACTTCGATTTTGTTATGTAACTCATATAACCAGAACGGCACATACATCCCGGTAATATTCTGAATCCGGTCTGCACTCATGAATCCGCTCGGAGTCAGCAGGCCATTCCGGCACCACTTTTTGAATGCCTGCTTGGCCTGCTCCTTGCTGATGGAAAAAGGAATAACCTTGACGGGTGCCAGATCCCCCGTCAGCCGATCGCTCAGCACAACAGCTGCCCCGCAGAAGCTGCACGTGGTTGCACTCGTCTCCGGTTCTGTGACGATATCCGCGCCGCAGCTGTTACAGTGATATTGCTTCACTTCATTTTCCGTGAACACCTGTTTCTTGAGCGGATCAGGGATTTGCTCAATGTTGTCCTGTCGCCCACAGCTCGGGCAGGATAATGAACCTGTCGCGCTGTCAAAAACCATACCACTGCCACAGTTGGGACACTTGTATTCAATAACTGGCATCTGCTCACCTCAATATTAACGAAATAGTATCGTATCCATCCTAATTATTCTTCAGCTTCTCCTGGATTGCTGCGAGTTCTTCCTCCGCACTGGGAGCTGTATTGTCACTATTACCCGCTTCCGCGTTCATTTCTCTCTCGAGCTGCGCAATAAGTTCATCCAGATCATCTTCCTGCTTCCCTGCCCGGAGCTCGGCAAGTGCCTCTGCTTCATTCAAAGCCTGATTGGCCTTCTCTTCCATCGCCTGAAAAGCCGCGTTTGCTTTTCCTGCTGAAGCATTGCGTTCATTGGCCTGCTGCTGAGATTTCGCCTCTGCCATTCTGCCCTTCAGCTCGGTATGTCTGGCTTCCAATTGTCCCAGGTCTGCTACCAATTTCTCATTCATATGCTTCATCATTTTGGCTTTCGCGGAGGCACGCTCATACGCTGCCTGTAATTCGTTCCATTTCTCCGTCTGCTTCACTTTCTTCTCCAGAAAACTCCGGGCCTTATCTTCATCGCCTGATTCTGCCGACTTCTCTGCATACCGCTGCAATTTCTTAACCTCAGCGCTGCATTCGTCCAAAGCTCGCTTCGCCCTGCTCTCCTCTGACAGAACTGCCGCCGTCTCCGCTTTCACCTGGCCCAGATCACTGCTCAAACTCCGCATATATTCATTCACGGTCTTCTCCGGATCTTCCGTCCGAGCCAGCAAGCTGTTCACATTGGCCTTCATCACGTCCCTAAACCTCGATAAGATTCCCATTCCTGTGTTCCTCCTCCGAAAAGTTTACATACACCCTATAATACATGAATTCCAAGAACGAGGTTTCATTTCCCTGGATTGGCTGACATTTCCCAAATGAAAAACCATCAGCTCCTGCTGATGGTTGCTCTTACGCTGCACTATCCATTTTTAACAGTATGGCTATCCGGATCAGGCGGGAAGACTCTCTACCGCGGTAAAGAATACATCCAGCAGTTCTACACCAAAGTTTGCCTCAACATATGCCGTAATATGCTTCAGGTCCTCTTCGTGCTGATACTCCAGACATGGACGACCTTCGCTCCAGAGCACCCTGCACATAAACTCAT
This sequence comes from Paenibacillus sp. 7516, assembly GCF_002272715.1. Lineage (NCBI taxonomy): Bacteria > Bacillati > Bacillota > Bacilli > Caryophanales > Paenibacillaceae > Paenibacillus > Paenibacillus sp. 7516. Next base: position 66,096 of record NZ_NPBI01000040.1, on the reverse strand, counting down.
TAACCACGCATTGAATGATATGATCCTGCTCTACCGCTTCACGAAATGCTGACATCGAATGACGCTCCTTTCTTCCCTTTCCATCGTTGATGCTTATGTATTATTTTGAAAAAATGGATTCCGAACTTCCGTGATAATTATCACAAGGTCGCAGTTCAGCAAACAGCATGGCTAATCGCTACTCTGCCATCCTGCACCTAAGCTTCTAGAGCAAAGATGCCAATCCCTCGTAAGTTGGCTATAATAAGGGAACCATTAAATGAGATTTCTATAAAAGGCAGGAACACTATGCGTACACGAGTTCATATCATTGCTCCCTACGAATCCATGACTACCATTATACAAGAATGCATTCCCCGGTTTCCTCAATTATCGATTCAATGCGATGTGGGAGACTTGGCAAAGGGAGCCGAACTGGCTTCACAAGCCGAACGAAACGGGGCCGAAATTATCATTAGCCGTGGGGGTACTGCACAGCTGATCAAGGAAGCCGTCACCATTCCCGTCATTGATGTGCAGCTCTCGGGATATGACATGATTCGTTCCTTGACTCTGGCCAGCCAGTTTAACGGCAAAACGGCCATCGTTGGCTTTTCCAATATCACCTCAGGTGCACAGTCCATTATTGACCTGATGGACCTGCCCCTCAAGGTATACACGATTCGCAGTTCCGAAGATGTCGCCAGGCTGCTGCTGGAGCTGAAAGCATCCGGGTACCGTCAGATTGTCGGAGATGTGATCACCGTAGACACCGCCAGAACCTATGGGCTCGAAGGGTTACTGATTCAGTCTGGCAAGGAAGCCATTCTGCGCGCCCTTGAAGATGCCCAGCTGGTATTTCGCTATCTGAGCAAGAACCAAGCCATTTCAGTCATTTTGAACAACCTGGTCACACAGGAGCACCCCAATCTGCTTATTTTAGATGAACGGAACGATATTGTATTTGAAAACCTGACCGATTTCGAGCAGAATCCACTGACGGATAATTACATTCATTTGATAAATACCAATCTGGAGTTTGAGCAATCCCAGGTTCAACATGTGTTCATGGTCGACGATTATCAGCTGACGGTAACGGCCCATGAAACGACGCTGAATAATAAGGGTTATAAAGTCTACACGCTTGAAAAAGGACAGCCCTACCAGTTTGCACAATTCGGCATAACCACCTACACGGATATAACCATCGAGCCCATTGTTGCCGAATCACCAGCCATGCAGGTGATGTTGAAGAACATTCGGGCTTTATATGAAAATCACGAACCCATCTATCTGCTCGGACATGCGGATTCAGGCAAATCATTTCTGGTAAAACACATGCATCAGATGTACTCAGGCGGTGGACTTCTGCTGCAAATAGACCTGTCGCAGGTACCTGCCGGTCATTTGCATAAAATACCGCTCTCCAAGGTCCGCAACGTGGAGCTAAATCATATCGAACAGCGGCTCCATGATGAAGAGGTGACCTCATTCATTGAAATCTGTCTAAACAGGCAGATTGGTGTATTCATTCTGGGAGAAGAACCCTTGAATCCCTATTGGACGCTTGATATCGAGCTGAGTACCATGATGATGCCAAGTCTTGCGGACAGGCTGGAGGATCTGGCTCCACTGATCCAGCAGTTCCTTACCGACTATTATCATAAGTATGGAACCGCTGCGGTGAAGATCAAAGAGGATGCTCTGCAGTTAATCCGGGAGCAGGTTCCACAAATGACAGTCAGCCAGCTGAAGCATCTTATCAAACAGGCTGCCCTGAATGAGCAGGATTATGTGATCTCAACAGCTACGTTGTCCCGCCTGCTTAATCAGCATTCTGCATCGAACACGATGAGGTTGAACGGTACGCTGAAAGAGATCGAGAAGGAAATTATTCAACACGTTCTGCAGGAGGAAAACAATAATCAATCCAAGGCTGCAGATCGCCTGGGGATTAACCGGGCCACACTTTGGCGCAAACTTAAAGAATAATCTTTAAGTTTGTGCTTTTTTTATCGCCCATTGTGTTGCATTATTAAACACTTTAATGATTACTTAAAATTTACAGCAAATTATTGTTGCTAAAATAAACAATCTGCGTTAAGATAGTCCCTGCAAGCGCTTCATGAAAACGATTACTCACTTAAAGGAGCTACTACTATGAACATTAAAGCGACATTAGATCGTATTCCTGGCGGTATGATGGTTGTCCCGCTGTTACTTGGTGCAACGATTAACACATTCTTCCCCAATGCCTTGCGGATTGGCGGATTTACCGAAGCCCTGTTCGTTAACAGTTCAAGCACGCTGATCGCTTTGTTCCTCCTAATTGCCGGAACACAAATTACGTTCAAGACAGCCGGTTCATCTGTCGGTAAAGGTATTACACTGCTTGTGTTCAAGTGGGCTGTTGGTGCAATATTAGGTTTGATCGCCATTTTCTTCGCGGATTCCAATGGATTATTCCTTGGTCTGGCACCGCTTGCCATTATTGCTGCGATGACGAATTCCAACGGCGGACTGTACATCGCCCTGGCCGGACAATACGGCAAAGAGGATGACAAGGCAGCTTATCCATTCCTCGCACTCAGCGACGGACCTTTTCTTACCATGGTTGCACTCTCTATTTTCGGTGCAATGGGCTTCGCCAATGGTATGTTCTCCCCGATGGCTTTTGTAGCGGTACTGCTTCCACTGATCGTCGGAGTGGTTATTGGTAACCTGGATCGCAGCTTGGCTGAATGGCTGCATAAAGGCAGTGACAAGCTCGTTCCATTCTTCGCCTTTTCACTCGGTATGGGAATCAACTTCTCGTCTATCATTCAAGGTGGACTAAGCGGCATCATGCTGGGTGTAATTACAGTATTGATCACTGGCGGGGTTGGCTACCTGCTCTTCAAAGCCATCGGCTGGAATCCTATTGTCGGAGCTTCGGAAGGTTCAACAGCCGGTAACGCTGTAGGTACACCTGCTGCTATCGTGGCTGCTAATGCTTCATTTGCCCCAATTGCTGAAATTGCTACCGTACAGATTGCAGCCAGTGTCGTAACCACCGCTATTCTATTGCCGATCTTCATCGGTTTCCTATCCAAACGGTTGGAGAAATCAGGCGGGGTCGAGAAATACAATCAAAGACCGACCACATAAAGCAACGAACTTATCCAGAGCGGACATGAATTCACTTTTTCTCAAGGAGGCGAGAACAGCATGAAATTAGCCATTATTGCAGATGATCTGACTGGTGCCAATGACAGCGGGGTTCAGCTTGCCCGTCATGGCTTGAAAACCAGTGTATTATTTAACATGGACGAGAATAATATTCGTCATTACGATGCTGTTGTTTTCGACACGGACAGCCGTTCCATTGCCTCGGATGAAGCTTACCAGCGCGTTCGTAATGCAGCCGAGTTTCTGACGAGAAATGGATTCGATACCATTTTCAAAAAAATGGATTCCACCATGCGTGGTAACATTGGAATTGAGATTGATGCGCTGTACGACGTGATTAAACCGGATTTCATGATGATTGCACCCGGTTATCCGAAGAATAATCGTACGATCCTAAGCGGAGTACACTACCTGAACGGAATTCCACTGGCAGACACCGAGATCGCGAACGATCCCAAAACACCTGTGACTGTTTCGTATCTTCCGGAACTGCTTAAGCTTCAGACGAAGTATGAAGTAGGAGAAATCAGCGTATCGGATCTGGAGGCAGGCAAGGAGCATATCCAGAAGAAGTTAACCCAGTTCAAAGAAAACGGCATTCCCTACGTACTTGTGGATTCGACGGAGGAACTGCATCTGGAGCAAATCCTGCAAATGACCAGCGAGCTGGAATATTCCTTTGCATGGGCAGGCTCTGCAGGAATTGCCAACTATCTTCCCGGACATTTCAGTCTGGAGGGTAAATCAACGGAACTGACTATACCGGGAAATTCCGGGCCCATTCTTACTGTCGTAGGCAGTGTTAATAAAAACTCGCGTGCCCAGTTGAAGAAACTGCTGGATCAGACCAGCGTTTCCTCTGTTGCATTCCACTCCTTCAAAGCCGTATCCGCTGCAGCTGATCGGACAGAGGAAATGGAGCGTGTATATAAAGAAGTAAAAGCCAAGTCCCTTGCAGGCCATGACGTTGTCTTGTATTCCACGGCAGAGCAGGTTGATATTGAACTGGCACGTGCCACGGGTGAAGCCCGCGGTCTGGATCATACCGAGGTCAGCAACGAAATCGTACGGGCCATGGGTGAGATTTGTGCCAGATTGCTTGAAGAGGGGAATTTCAAGGGTGTATCCATGACCGGTGGGGACACCGCCAAGCAAATTTGCATGAAGTGGAATATTAGCGGCTTCGAGCTGCTGGACGAACTTGAGATTGGTGTTCCAATATCCAAGTTTATCGGAATAGAAGACTTACATGTCATTACCAAAGCAGGAGGCTTCGGCACACCAGAAGTCTTCATCCATGCGATTGAAAAATTAAAAGGAGGGATTCCAGTATGAAACCCACAGTTGGAATTACAATGGGCGATGCAGCAGGTATCGGACCCGAGATTATTATGAAGGCACTAGGCCATCAGGAGGTCTACGACAACTGCAACCCACTCGTTATTGGTGATGCAAAAATATTGAAACGCGTTCTGCCCGTCATCGGATCAAGCTTGAACGTCAATGCCATTCAGGAGCCTTCGGAAGCCAAATATGAATTCGGCACCGTGGATGTCATTAATCTGGATCTCATCCCTGCCGATCTCGAATATGGAAAGGTGTCTCCTATAGCGGGAGATGCAGCCTTTCAATTCCTGGCCAAGTCCATTGATCTGGCCAAAAAACAGCAGATCAACTCCATCTGCACTGCCCCTCTGAACAAGGAGGCCTTGCACCAAGGTGGACACCTGTATCCGGGACATACCGAAATTCTGGCCGATCTGACCGATACACAGGATTTCTCCATGATGCTTACGACGCCTAACCTACGGGTTATTCACCTGACAACACACATGGGCTTGATCGATGCGATTGCCAGCATCAATCCCGAAAGAACCTACACGGTGGTTAAGCTGGCACACGATACACTCAAAAAAGCAGGCTTCGAGAATCCACGTGTAGCGGTATGCGGCATTAACCCTCACGCAGGTGAGAACGGCTTGTTCGGTAATGGTGAAGAAGAAGAAAAACTTCAGCCAGGTATCGAGCGTGCGCAGCAGGAAGGCATTAACGTGGTTGGTCCTCTCCCTGCAGATACACTGTTCTTCCGTGCAGGCCGCGGCGACTTCGATATCGTAGTTGCTTGCTACCATGATCAGGGACATGCACCGATTAAAGTTATGGGCATCGAAGAAGGCGTGAACATCACCGTTGGCTTAAAAGGCGGAATCATCCGCACTTCCGTTGACCACGGTACAGCCTTCGATATCGCTGGTAAAAACATCGCCGATGACAAAAGCATGCTGGCAGCCATTCGCTCTGCCATTGAGCTTGCCCCAAAAATGTAAATGTAACCGAACGTATTCAAACGTATTCCTTTATTGAAGTTAAATAAAGCAGCGATTCTCCCCAGTCGGGAAGAATCGCTGCTTTTTCTTTTTTGATCGACCAAGCCTGTTTCCGAAACCTTAGGGTGTTTGACCAGTCCCCGCCAGAATCCAGGAATACACTAATATCACTTCTTTGATCTTGTTCGGTTATCCATAAAAAAACATCAACAAACCTGAGGGGGAAATTAGCATGAAGATCCGCTACAGTATCATTATTGCAACCTATAACCGGGCCCATCAGTTACCGCTTACACTGGCGGCTTTTGAGGCGCAGACCTACCCAAAACATCTTTTTGAAGTTATCGTCGCTGATGATGGTTCAACGGATGGAACGAAAGAACTGGTTGAAGCTTATCGTGCTTCATATTCGTTGACCTATGTATCCCAAACAGAACAGCGCGGCAGATCTGCGATCCGTAATTTGGGGCTCCAGCATGCCCAAGGGTCGTATGTTATCTTTTGCGATGCTGACTTTCTGGCACTACCCGAGTTTATTCGAACCGTGCGGCAGTATCATCGTAAAAATCCAAGAGCTGTGGTTTCTGGCTTTCCGCATTCTTTCGATGGTTCATATACCCACTACTATCCGGACTTTTCCCCAGAAGAGAAAGAACATTGTCATGCGGTCCTCGCAGCATCAAACTCATGGCGTCCCGAACTAGAAACTGCGAATGAAATTATTCCGTTGGTAACACCCGCAGATATCATTCATCATACAGATGCTTTGTCAAGAGTGGTTTTCCCATCCAAAATGCCGCCGGGTGTCATCAAACAATTTGCGAGCACAGATGTAGCTCCCTGGATGGTGTTTGTTACTCGGTGTGTAGCCGTTAGACGTAGTCTGTTGAATCGAGTAGGGGGTTTTAACGAAAGATATGTACTTTATGGGCTTGAAGATTGGGATTTGGGTTACAGGCTGCACTGTTTGAAAGTGCCTTTCTATTGCATCAAAGAGGTCGTAGGCTATCATCAGGAGCACCCAACCCACTTCCGGGGGGATGTGCTCAATACGGAGAATCTGCGAATCATGTTGGAAACCTATGGGTTCAATGATTCCGCACTGAATTTATTTTGCGTTGTGCCTCCATCCGCTGACCTAGAAACCTACAAGAATACACTGAGGGTTTTGCGCAGAGGGTTCCGGTCCAGAACAACACGTTCTTCCGCACGGTTGTTAAAAAGGACACTACGAATTGCAGCCAAGCAGTTCTTACTCCAATCTGATGCAGAGGCATACAAAAAATCATTAGCTAAAATACAGCGAAGAGCAACAGGCAGGAAAAGCAGAGTGGCTCGTGTTTTACGAGATATGGTACAAAGGTCTGAAAAATTGGTGGAGTAGGTTAGGACTCACGTTAGAAGCTTAAAAAGTACTGATGGGTTGAAAATTTAAATTTAATTCTTCTTTTCAAATAAGAACACAACAAAAAGCCTCCTATCTGCATCTCTGCAGATGGGAGGCGTCGTTTCCCTACATACTCGTTCTTCTCACCTCTATGGTGAATAGTACGGTTTCATTATTTACTTTAAAATTCTTCGTATTCGCTCGGGTCCTGTCCCCATAACCGTCCATCTTGACGATTGAACGACGAGATGACTTCCATCTCCTGCTCGCTCAACTCAAAATCGAAGATATCGATGTTTTCCTTCTGGTGTTGAAGGGAGCCTGCTTTCGGGATTGGAATGGAACCCAGCTGGGTATGCCAGCGCAAAATGACCTGTGTTCCCGTTTTGCCACGAGCTTCCGCTATGCGGAGGATCTTCTCATCCTTCACCACATCCTGCACGGCATCATTACCGCGGCCAATAGGACTCCAGGATTCATTGACAATACCATGCTCTGAATCCTTCTTCCGCTGCTCAGCTTGGTCAAAAAACGGATGCAGCTCGATCTGGTTCAGACTTGGGGCGACCCCAGTCTCCTTAATCAGACGCTCATTATGTTCAGGCAGAAAGTTACTAACTCCGATGGAACGGATATATCCACGTTTCTTCGCCTCAATGAGTGCCTGCCAGGCTTCTACATACTTATCCTGCTTCGGATTCGGCCAGTGAATGAGGTATAGGTCATAGTAATCCAGATCTGCTCTGTATAAGGATTCCTCGATGGCTACGATCGCCTTGTTATAATCGTGATAACGCCCAGGCAGTTTGGAAGAGATCAGCAGGTCTTCTCTCGTAACGGAGCTCTGCTTGATGGCCTTTCCGACTGTCGCCTCGTTCTCATAGTTATAGGCCGTGTCAATCAATCGGTAGCCTACATCCAGTGCAGACACGATGGATTTAACGCCTTCTGCACCTTTTAAGCTATAGGTGCCAAACCCAATTGCCGGTACTTTCAAGCCATCATTCAACGTATATTCCGGAATTTGATGATTCATCTGAAGACTCTCCTTTGCTAAAAGGTATACAAAACGATATGAAAATTAGCTAGTCCCTCTCGTTTATTCTACCCCTCCATACACGATTGAATCAATTCTTTCCAGACGGCGCAGGCCTTCATTAAGCAAATGAGCTGAACTCAGTATCCTTTGGTATTCATATTTTAGTAGCCACGTGAAAATTGCGGGCTTTCCTTAAGCTGAACGATATCGTGGCCCGTTGGATTTTGGAAAGCACGAAGACCAAACGTCGGCGCCACGGCAAAGATGTGGTCAAAGATATCCGCTTGAACTGCTTCATACACAGCCCAGGTGATATCGTTGCTGAAGGCATAGATTTCAAGTGGCAGTCCGTTATCTCCCGGCGCTAACTGTCTCACAATCAGCGTCATATCCTGATGAATCTTAGGATGATTCCTCAGATATTGATGGATGTATTCCCGGAATACCCCGACATTGGTCAGTTGTCTTCCGTTCACTTTGCTTTCTGTATTAATCTGGTGTTCCATGTTGTACTCATTAATTTCACTTAGTTTTGTATCAACATAGTCCGTAAGGTAGTGGATCTTCTGGAACTCCTTAATCATTTCTTCGGTACAAAAGGTAATGCTGCTTGTATCGATATAGACACTTCGCTTAATCCTTCTGCCGCCGGATACCTGCATGCCTCTCCAGTTCCTGAACGAGTCCGATATCAAGGCATAACTCGGAATCATCGTGATCGTTTTATCAAAATTCATAACCTTTACCGTATTTAGTGTGATGTCGATGACGTCACCGTCTGCATTATATTTCGGCATTTCAATCCAGTCGCCTACACGCACCATGTCATTCGACGATAATTGAACGCCTGCCACGAGGCCCAGAATGGAATCCTTGAAGACCAGCATCAGCACCGCCGATAACGCACCAAGACCACTAAGAATGATCAATGGATTCTGACCAATAAGGCTCGAAATGACGATAATGCCCCCAATGATGAAAAGAATAATCTTGGCGACCTGGATATAACCTTTGATTGGCCTGATCTTGGATACTTCATAGGAACGATATATGTCATCAAACACATTAAGTAAGGCATTGAAGACCGTAATCATGATGACAATCATGTAGGTCAATGCAGCCTTTTCGATCAAGGCCTGATAGGATGGAAAGACATAAGCAGAATAGTAGATAATAATGGCCGGCACGAGATGCGACAGCTTGTGGAACAGCTTTTTCTCCACAATGATATGGCCCCATTTGTACCGATTATTATTGACGATATGATGAATCGTCTTCAGCACGATTCTTTTGGCTATATAATTCGCCAGGATGGAGACCACCGCAATAAAAATAACCATGATGATGTTTGAAAGAATGCCAATGGTTTGTTCACTCATGCCCGTTCCGTCTAGTTGTTTTTTGATAAAATCCATTGTTTCCTCCTAACGCAGTCTAGTTTAGCTTTTCATTATAAATGACTCTCTGGTACGAAGCAAAATTCAAGATAAGAGGCACTATGTAAAAGGTATGCTAGTTTGTTGGAGTTAAGAATCAAGAGTAACTATAGACATATAGAGTGCTTTTTCTAAATAAAAAAATACAATTATGGTAAACTATACTTATCATATATATTATTACAGGAGGTGATTGACTTGAGGAAAAATATTGGTTTGGTTTTCTTATTGGTCCTAATTCTAAGTATAACGGCTGCGTGCTCTTCGAGTGAGAGTGAGTCAGCGATTACTCTTGATGATATTGTCACCGAGTTCCAAGAGGCTGGACTTGAGGTCGAAGCTCCAACGGAGTCTATTAGTGAAGATCATGTATTGGCTAACTTAGGGCTTATAGACGAGCAACCCTTTCTAGTTCCGGCCTTGGGTGAAGGAGAGGGTGGTTATCTATTCTTGTTTGAGAATAAAACCGATCTTGAAAAACTGAAGGATTTTTACGAGGAACCTGTAAAATCAACGCTAATGCCTAATTCGCATGCCTATGCCCAAGATAATGTCCTTTTACAGATGAGTGATCAAATGAGTCAAACGGAGTTTGATCGATATGTAGAGGTTATCAAGGATTTATGAGGAAGTAGATAGCTCATCATTAGTGATTCTTTAACAGGTTGCGCCTCATATAAACCGAAAAGCCACCAACCAGAATGTCTGGCTGATGGCTTTCTTGTTGTTTCGCTTTAATGGAGGCGAGGGAGAGTCGAACCCCTGTCCGAAGATAACGACACATAAGCTTCTACGGGTGTAGTCACAGTTTTGATGTCACTCAATTTATTTCCAAAAATTCCAAATGACAAATTTAATGCTTGCCTGTCTTTACTTTCAACCAATTAATATTTTGAGACTCGGGTCGGTCTCAGCTTCATCAATTATTTCGTTATATTTTTCAACAAGCCGCTCAATTGTAAGCTTTCTTTCAGATGTCAAAAATTTACTCAATTCGTATAAATTCGTAGCAATAAACTGCTCTGCTTCAAGAATATCTATGCGCCCTTCCATACCTTGAATTTTGGAAAGACTCTCAGCTCCAGCTATGCTTTCATGAGTTGTTACAATGATCGGTCTATTCCCAGCCTCAAGATTGCGAAGACATTTTCTCAGCAATGCTTCACTGGGAGCTGTGGTAACATGAAAAATAACTTCATCAATAGCAAAGTCTCCGCTCCTCCCACTTCCAGCATCTGCTACAGAGAATCCGTGTCTCGTAACCACCTCATCTGACAGAACTAATGAAAGTTTAGCTCCTATTAGATGTTGAAGAACAGCCCCTTCATACATTGTTCCAGGATTGTCCTTTTGTCTTTTTACAGCCTGATCAAGTAAGTCTCTCACCATAGTTCTAAGAGACTTACTTGTGTCATATTTCAAAACAAAAGGTTGGCCTGAAAAAAAATCTTTAATACGTTCTACCCACCAATTTTCTGTATATTTGATATCTAATATACCTTCTTGATAAGTAGAATTCAGAAAATCTACATAGCTCTCGATATAGCCTATGCTCCCACGGCTAGTCCTACCTGCCTCTTCTGCCAACACTCTATTGATTCCATAGTCCTTCAGTATTTTCTGAACATTAGATTTACTTAAACCTTTAATTTGCCCCTTGTTTTCCGTCCTCATGGTAGAGAAATCAAGAGGTAATCCATTTTCTTTAGCATTTCGGGTAGTAATTAAAATTGCAGCTAATTTCCCCTTGGTTGTTAGTTTGTTGGTCTCTCTAAAATCAAATAATCGGTTTGAGAGTTCCTCTGACATTATTATATGCTCCTTCTAACGCGTAATTTGAAGCAACTATTGCAAGTTTAACAAGTAAATGTTTGGCTAAATATTTTGCTACAGGAGCCGAGACTGCATCCCCCATTGCTTTATAACCATCATTATAAGTACCAGGAAGTTTATAGGTCTCAGGAGCCCCCATTAATCGAGCAGTTTCTCTGACAGTAAGTAATCTTGTTTGAACTTTGCCATTATGGTTTATAACCAGATATTGTCTACTGCTTCCGCCTCCTGGTGTTCTAAGGCATCCAGCAATTCCGTCAAACCTCAACTCCAGCACTTGCTTACCATTTCGAGTTCTTTTATACCCTGGAGCAACTACTACTTCTCCAGTAAGGAACTTATCCAAATGGCGATCATTAATCAAAGAAATATTACGCTCAGAAATTTGATTATGGTCACAAGGGGCTTCCCACTCAATAATATCTGATAATGAACTCTTTCTTGATGGGGGTACAGGCATGTTCCACCATACCCAATCTTCAAGAGTTACTCCCACTTTAGCTATTGCTTTAGTATGCAACCAAGTTGGTTCTTCACTTACCAATTCATCAGGGATCATAATCTCTCTTTTTAAAGCTATAACAAAAATTCTTGGTCTTGATTGAGGTACCCATCGAGCCGCATCGAGCATTATAGCTCCCACTTTATAGCCGCGAATACGCAAAGCTTCATGTAAAACACGATAATGATCACCTTTGTTAGATGAAATAAGCCCTTCAACGTTCTCAGCCACTAATAAAGAAGGCTTATCGGACATTTCATCTAGTACTCTTAACCACTCCCAAACCATTCCGCTTCGCTGACCATTTATACCTGCTGAAAGACCTGCAAGTGATAGATCTTGGCAAGGAAAACTTGCCCAAGCTAAGTCTACTTCTGGTAAGTCGTTACCTTGAATATTACTTATATCACCTAATTGAAAGTATTTATTACCATGGTTTGCAGTATATATAGTCGCTTTTTTTTCATCTATATCATTAGCCCAGACTGCTTTAAAATGATTTTTCAAGGCATATGTGACTAATCCACTTCCCGCAAAAAATTCAAGAAAAGTGAACGTGGATTTATTTGTTTTAAGTGCACTAGTAAGCAAGTCTGGCTCACCTCCATAATTAAATTTCACTTTTATTTTACCACTGTATTTCGATATAATCTATGAAATAAGAGCAAATGTTCTATATAAGTCTATTCTCCAATCATTTTATATATTATCACTAAATAGATATATCTTTATATCTAAGAAAAACAAAGGCCATCAACCTATGAAACTGGTTGATGGCCTTTGTTTTTCTTGCTCTAATGGAGGCGAGGGGAGTCGAACCCCTGTCCGAAGATAACGACACATAAGCTTCTACGGGTGTAGTCACAGTTTTGATGTCACCCGAGTATCGCCCCGTAACCGGCTATACGTTGGGTCAGCCTGATTGTCTTCTTCAGCACACCCCAGGCGGAGATGTGACAGCGTATCCCACTAAAGTTGAGCCCTCATCCCGGTACATGGGCGATACAGAGCGAGAGCACGCTCACAGGTTATTAAGCTGCGAAAGCGTAGTTGTTTTGTTGTTTGCCGTTTAATAGGCTTTAGCGTTGATGAAGCGGACGCGTCCCCACTACCCGCTACCCATGCTCGAACTATCCCCGTCGAATCCATAAACGCCCCCTCATATAAGAAGGGCTCCAGGATTAATCCGTGAATACGGAGCAAAGGTGCTGCACATCTTTTTCCTCCAAGGTAAAAAGATGCTCTTTCAAACTCGGCATTCCTGTCTGCTACATGAATAATCATATCACAGGACCGAATGCAGATATAGTACAGATTACTGGAAGTCATACCAGCAGGCTGAACATCTGTGCAAGATTAACCAATGCACCATCTGAGGCTCAATCGTCTACATATTATACCGCGTCCCTCGGTCGAAGTAAAGTTTGCCAGCATGAGATTGCGAACAACTGTACCTCCTTTATTTTACCCACAATTTGTACTGGCTACGCAGAGAGCAGCTACTTTAGATACCACATCTGCGTCATATCGCAGCCACCTAAACCAATGTATCTTTAACTTAGCCATACTGTACTTACAGATTAAATCCTTTATGCTCCCCAAACGTTCTAACAGCAGCACCACGTAAAATAAAAATCCCAAGCTCCGCCCAGTTCTGGGCCAAACTTGAGATCCTCATTTACCTCGCATCTAAAATTAACTTATGACGCATCCTGCGAAGCTGAAGCAATTCCAATCAGCGGGCGATCTTCTGCTTCTCACGCAGTGCCCGTTGAATATCACGCTGTGCATCCCGCTTCGCAGCAGACTCACGTTTATCATACTGCTTCTTACCTTTACCCAGGCCAAGCAGCAATTTCGCATATCCATTACGCACATAAATCTTCAGCGGCACAATACTGTATCCTTCCTGCTTCGACAACCCAAGCAGCTTGTTAATCTGAGACTTGTGCAGCAGCAGCTTGCGTGTACGTGTTGGATCAAGCGGATTATGTCGGTTCCCTTGTTCAAAAGGACTAATATGCATATTATGAATGTGAATTTCACCGTTACGAATCGTGGCAAACGCATCGCCAATATTCGCACGGCCGTTACGAAGAGATTTGATCTCCGTTCCGGTAAGCACCATGCCCGCTTCATACGTATCTTCAATGAAGTAGTCATGGGAAGCCTTTTTATTCTGTGCAAGCACTTTACTCTGTCCATCATTCTTGCCCATGTCCTCACTCCTTCTCCGTAAAATAAGCCGGTACCATGCTCTATAGCCGCGCACCCGATGATGCCCAGGTACCCTATGCCAGACCTTAATTGTAGCAAGGACCGCTGTTAAAATCAAGAAAGAGGCAGCATATGCTGCCCCTTCTCATTACACACATTTCATGCTGTGCGAAACGATATTACTTTTTCTTCTTCCGTACAAAAGCGGCTGTTCCATTCGCGGAAGCACCTTTGTTCTTTTTCCGTTTACGGCGCGGAGCTCCGCCTTCTTGTGTACCTCCAGGTGTAGCTGCTTCGCCGATAAAGATACCGCTAGGTGACGTCTTTTTGCGTCCACCGCCACCTTTACCGCCGCCCTTGCCGGATTTGAAGCTGCCTTCGCCACGGCCTTTACCGCTGTTCAGATCAGTCCCTTGGCCGCCAGTGCCGCTGTCCTGACTGGACGGCGCAGAGCTGTATCCACCTTTACCCGATCCAAAACCAAAGCTAACTGCTCCTGTGCCTTTACCGCGAGCAGCAGCTGGTGCACTTGCATCTCCCGTGCGGCGTTCACCTTTCGGTTTGCCACCACCTTTTCCACTGAAGCTGCCACGTCCACCCTTGCTGCTCTCTTCCGGTGCTCTTCCACCGCGGCTGCCGCCACCTTTGCCTCCACGTGAGCCACTGAATCCACCAGAACCGCCTTTGGCGCCACTCCGGCCACCACCGCCAGCAGGACGTCCGCCTCTGCCGCCTCGGTTGCCGCCACCAAAACCACCTGGCCGTTCACTGCGTGGCTTCATATCCACCATTTCAAAGTCAATCGTGTATTCTTCCATGCTCACGCGAGCAACACGAATCTTCACCTCATCTCCGATACGGAACACTTTCGAGGTCCGTTCACCAATGAGAGCCATATGCTGATCGTCAAAGTGGTAATAGTCGTCCGTCAGTGCACTCAGTCGGATCAAGCCTTCTACCGTATTCTCGAGTTCAATGAACATGCCGAAGCTGGTTACACTGCTAATCATGCCTTCGAATTCTTCGCCGACCTTATCGAGCATGTACTCAGCTTTCTTCATTTTCTCTGTATCCCGCTCGGCTTCAACCGCCACACGTTCACGCTCAGATGATTGCTGCGCAATATCGGACATGCGTGACGCCAGGTATTCCTGACGATTCTCCGGCAGCGCACCCTTGTTCTCAATCACTTCCCGAATGACACGGTGAATAACCAGATCGGGATAACGACGAATCGGTGATGTGAAGTGACTGTAGAACTCAGCCGCGAGGCCAAAGTGCCCCGACATTTCCGCATCATACTTCGCCTGCTTCATGGAACGCAGCATCATCGTACTGATCACCGTCTGTTCCTTCGTTCCATTGATATCCTCGAGCAGGGATTGAAGTGCACGTGGGTGGATCGCGTTACCGCGTCCTTTTACATGGTGTCCGAAGTTCGCTGCAAAAGCGAGGAAGTTTTGCAATTTTTCCTGATCGGGATCTTCATGCACACGGTAGATAAACGGAACCTTCAACCAGTGGAAGTGTTCTGCCACGGTCTCATTGGCCGCCAGCATGAATTCTTCAATGATTTGCTCTGCAATGGAACGCTCGCGTTTCACGATATCGACTGGTTTGCCTTCTTCGTTCACAATGATTTTGGATTCTTCAAAATCAAAGTCAACCGCACCCCGGCGCATACGCATCGCGCGAAGCTTAAGGGCAATTTCTTTCATCAGATGGAAGTCATCCACCAGATCCTTGTAGCGCTCCAGCAATTCCGGCTCTTCGCCTTCAAGAATTTTACGAACGTTCGCATACGTCATACGCTCTTTGGTTTTGATCACACTCGTGAAGATGTCGTGGTTCACAACCTTCATCTGGTCGTTGAATTCCATTTCACAAGACAGCGTAAGGCGATCCACCTGCGGATTCAAGCTACAGATCCCGTTCGAGAGACGATGCGGCAGCATCGGAATAACACGGTCTACCAAGTACACGCTGCAACCACGATTGTATGCTTCCTGATCCAGTTTGGAGTTCTCGCGTACATAATAACCGACATCCGCAATATGGACACCCAGACGGTAGTTCCCGTTCGGCAGCTTCTCCACATTGACAGCATCGTCCAGATCCTTGGCGTCTTCTCCATCGATGGTTACGATGTTTAATCCACGCAAATCACGGCGGCCCTGCTGCACGATCTCTTCATCCGTAATGGATTCGGGAGCTTGTTCTGCTTCTTCCACCACTTCATCCGGGAATGCTTCCGGCAGCTGATGCTTGCGAATGACGGACAATATATCAATGCCTGGATCATCCTTATGTCCAAGAATCTCTATAATCTCGCCTTCTGCGGCAGCGCGACCTTCCGGGTAGCTCACGATTTTGGCGACGACTTTTTGTCCATCTACAGCCCCGGCAGAATTCGTACGCGGAATGAAAATATCACGGTTAATCCGCTTATCGTCCGGAATGACGAAGCCGTATACCTCATGGTTTTGGAACACACCGACCACTTGGGTAACTGCACGGGTAACAATGCGTACGATCTCGCCTTCCAAACGTCCGTTGGATGGACCCTGAGACGTCACTTTAACAAGCACCGTGTCCCCGTTCATCGCACTCTTCATATCATTGGCATGGATGTAGACATCCGGATGCTCTTTATCCTCAGGGATGAGAAAAGCAAATCCCTTCGCATGTGCCTGCAGCCTTCCGCGAACCAGGTTCATGCGTTCAGGCATGCCGTACCTGTTGTTACGGGTAAGCAGAATTTTACCGGATTCCTCCAGTGTATTCAGCATGATCAAAAAGGCTTTGAAATCAGCTGCATCTTCAATCTCGAAGTGCTGTTCCAGCTCCTGATAGGTCATCGGTTTATAAGCGGTTTCCCGCATGAAGTCGAGCAATTGTTGTTCTGTTATCATTAATATTCACCTCGGGAAACGTAAAAGTGTAATCTGGTTTGTATCCTGTCTTTATGTATCTGAATTTTTGCAATTTTCATGCCACGTAACACATGCCCTCACTATCTCATACCCTAGTATACACGAATTCAATCCACCGCATCCGTACCCCGCAAAATAATCCAAACCTCAGCTGAATGCAGCACTTCACGTCATGGGTACACGTTTTCATTGGATTTTAGGATAACAAATTCCTTAAAGAACTACGTTCAAAGATGAAATAAAGATGAAATGTCTGGAGCAAAGTCGTTCGTATTGAACCACTAAGTAAGCAACTGGGCTAAGTAACGGGAAGAAAAACGAAATGGAAGTGGGGAACCGAAGATTACATGGGTTAAAAAAATGCTGTTGGGAAACTTTGGACATGCGCCAATGTATTAAAAAACCTCCGTTTCTTCTCGAAACGAAGGTTCATCATCTTAGGTCGTTCATTCATATATGCTTGATCTACCAATCATTACAGCAGATTCCTTATTTAGAAATGACTGTAACAATGATAGCCAAGATCATAAATCCTGCACCCAGTACAACGGTTGCACGTTGCAGGAAAAGATCCAATCCGCGCGCTTTCGTTTTACCGAAAAGATGTTCCGCACCACCGGAGATGGCACCCGCCAAACCAGCGCTTTTCCCGTGCTGCAGCAATACTACAGTGATTAGACCGATCGAGAAAACAACGAGCAGCAATTTCAAAGCAATATCCATTCTTTCCACCTCCTACCCATGTGGGCATAACATCTCACCATAAAAACAGTTACTTTAATTGTACCACAGCTATTCCCAATCTACAACCTTATCCATGATACTGTCTATATTATGAAGAAATGAAAAAGACAAGCCGGTTACCCGGCTTGCCCTAGAAGCTGTGAACACAGCTTATTTTTTAAGGTTGTAGAATCCTTTAAGACCATTGTATTGAGCCAGTTCGCCCAGTTGATCCTCGATGCGGAGCAATTGGTTGTACTTCGCGATACGGTCTGTACGGGAAGGTGCACCTGTTTTGATTTGTCCTGCATTTGTTGCAACCGCGATGTCAGCGATTGTGCTGTCTTCGGACTCACCGGAACGGTGGGAGATTACAGCTGTGTATCCTGCGCGTTTAGCCATTTCGATTGCATCGAATGTTTCAGTCAGCGTACCGATTTGGTTAACTTTGATCAGGATGGAGTTACCAATACCTTCGTTGATACCTTTTTCCAGACGCTCAGTGTTCGTTACGAACAAGTCGTCACCAACGAGTTGTACTTTGTCTCCCAGTTTTTCAGTGAGCAATTTCCAGCCATCCCAGTCGTCTTCGGACATACCGTCTTCGATTGTGATGATTGGGTATTTCTCAACCCATGAAGCCAGAAGGTCAACATACTCAGCGGAAGTGTAAGATTTACCTTCGCCAGCAAGTGTGTATTTACCATCTTTGTAGAACTCAGTGGAAGCTACGTCCATACCCAGGAATACGTCAACACCTGGTTTGTATCCTGCTTTTTCAATCGCTTCGATGATTGTAGTGATTGCTTCTTCGTTCGAACCAAGGTTCGGTGCGAAACCACCTTCGTCACCTACAGCTGTGTTCAGGCCTTTGGAGCTCAGTACGGATTTCAGGTTGTGGAAGATTTCTGCGCCTACGCGAAGAGCTTCTTTGAATGTTGGTGCTCCAACAGGAAGAACCATGAACTCTTGAACGTCGATGTTGTTGTCAGCATGCTCACCACCGTTGATGATGTTCATCATTGGTACTGGCAGTGCTTTAGCGTTGAATCCGCCCAGGTAAACATACAGTGGCAGGTCCAGAGCGTCAGCAGCTGCGCGAGCTACAGCCATGGATACAGCCAGGATTGCGTTAGCACCCAGTTTACCTTTGTTTGGCGTACCATCCAAAGCGATCATCATTTTGTCGATACCCAGTTGATCCAAAGCGTCCATACCGATTACTTCTGGAGCGATTGTTTCGTTTACGTTCTTAACAGCTTGCAGAACGCCTTTACCCAGGTAGCGGGATTTGTCACCATCGCGAAGCTCAACAGCTTCGTGGGCACCAGTGGATGCACCAGATGGAACGATTGCGCGTCCGATTGCGCCGGACTCCAGGTATACTTCAACTTCAACTGTAGGGTTACCGCGGGAGTCGAGGACTTCGCGAGCGTACACGTCAGAAATAATAGTCATGAGTGATAATCTCCTTTTAATTTGAATTTATTTTTAATACGTTCAGAATAATTGAGTTTCACCAGACCACTCCGCATGCAGTACCATCTTCCGATCGCTGTTATCCCCTGATTCCTTTGAACTTATCTTCATAAGTTAGAATCATGTGATAAAGGCGAACGCGTTGCTTCTTCAGATTGGTTCTGCTTGCTTCGTTCCAGGTTCCACTTTGTCTTATTCAACAACCTATTTAAACGAATTATTTACGGGTAGCGATGACAGAAGTACCTGTCATTTCTTCCGGTTTAGGCAATTGCATCAGGTCCAGAATCGTTGGCGCGATATCGGCCAGGATTCCACCTTCACGCAAGGTTACGTTAGGGTCTGTAACGATAAATGGAACCGGGTTCGTTGTATGAGCAGTGAACGGACGTCCTTGCTCATCGAATACCATATCCGCGTTACCATGGTCAGCAGTGATGAGTACAACGCCGCCTTTGGCAAGCACTGCATCAACAACACGTCCCATGCACTCATCTGTCACTTCAACCGCCTTAATGGTAGGCTCCAGCATGCCGGAGTGTCCAACCATATCCGGGTTGGCGAAGTTCAGGATGATCGCATCATGTTTGTCCGCTTCGATCTCACGTACACATGCGTCAGCTACTTCATAAGCGCTCATCTCCGGTTGCAGATCGTACGTTGCAACTTTTGGCGAGTTGATCAGCACGCGAGTTTCGCCCGGAAGCTCAACGTCACGACCACCGCTGAAGAAGAAGGTAACGTGCGGGTATTTCTCAGTTTCAGCAATACGCAGCTGTTTCTTGTTGTTCTGAACCAGAACTTCACCCAGTGTATTGTCGAGGTTTTTAGGCGAGTATGCCACATAACCTTCAACGGTTTCACTGAACAATGTCAGGCAGACAAAGTGCAAGCCTTCTGGGAATTTCGGACCGCGGTCGAAACCACGGAAATCCTTGTTCGTGAATACTTGCGACAGCTGAATCGCACGGTCAGGACGGAAGTTCAGGAAGATTACGGAATCGCCGCTTTCTACCAAGCCTACCGGCTCACCATCCGCTTTAACAATAACCGTTGGCTCAACGAATTCGTCAAATACGGACTTCTCATACGATTCTTCAACCGCTCTGAGTGGATCGTTGTATTTTGGTCCATCACCATAAACGATGGCACGATATGATTTCTCAACACGTTCCCAACGTTTGTCACGGTCCATCGCGTAGTAGCGACCTTGAACCGTTGCGATTTGTCCTACACCGACTTCCTCAATTTTGGCGATCAGTTTCTTCATGAAGTCTTTACCGCTATCCGGCATAACGTCACGACCATCCAGGAAGGCATGAATATAAACGTCATTCATTTCTTCTTTTTTGGCCAGATCCAGCATGGCAAACAGGTGGTCGATGTGACTATGTACGCCGCCATCAGACAACAATCCGTAAAGGTGAAGCTTTTTACCGTTTTGTTTCGCTTCGCGCACAGCTTTGACAAGTGTTTCGTTGTCGAAGAACTCTCCGTCACGAATCGATTTGGAGATACGGGTCAAATCCTGGTATACGATCCGGCCGGCACCAATGTTCAGGTGACCTACCTCGGAGTTCCCCATTTGCCCTTCTGGCAAACCTACAGCTTCACCGCAAGCAGTGAGAGTGGTGTGTGGGAATTGGCTCATAAAGCGATCGTAGTTCGGCTTTTTGGCTTGCGCTACTGCGTTGCCTTCCACCGTGTTACGAAGACCAAAG
Source organism: Paenibacillus sp. 7516 (assembly GCF_002272715.1). Classification (NCBI taxonomy): domain Bacteria; kingdom Bacillati; phylum Bacillota; class Bacilli; order Caryophanales; family Paenibacillaceae; genus Paenibacillus; species Paenibacillus sp. 7516. The sequence continues at coordinate 45,352 of NZ_NPBI01000040.1, read as the reverse complement.
CCATCCATGATGATCAGTGCTACAGGTTTTGGAGCTGTCATTACTTCGCCCCCTCAACAAGCGCGATGAACGAAGCCGGCTGCAAGCTGGCACCGCCAACAAGCGCGCCGTCGATGTCGCTTTGTCCGAGGTATTCTGTTACGTTCTCTGGTTTAACACTGCCGCCGTATTGAATACGAACTGCACTTGCAACCTTCTCGTCGTACAGATCCTTCACCAGGCTACGGATGTAAGCAATAACTTCATTCGCATCTTGGGATGTGGAGGATTTACCTGTACCAATCGCCCAGATTGGTTCATAAGCGATAACCACTTGTGCCGCTTGATCTGCAGACAAACCTGCAAAAGCAGCTTCCGTTTGCACTTTGCATACGTCTTTTGTTTGGTTCGCTTCGCGCTCTTCAAGTGTCTCACCAAGACAGAAGATTGGAGTCAATCCGTGACGGAATGCTGCATGCAGCTTTTTATTAACAGTCTCATCGGTTTCCGCAAAATATTGACGGCGCTCCGAGTGACCAATGATTACATAATCCACGCCCAGATCTTTCAGCATTACGCCGCTGATTTCACCAGTGAATGCACCGTTGTCTTCAAAGTGAAGATTTTGAGCACCAATTTTGATGTTTGTGCCTTTCACAGCCTCTACCAATGTAGGCAGATTCGTAAACGGTGCACAGATTACAGTCTCCACGCCTTCAACTTCCGCTTTTCCTTTAACTTCCTGAATGAAGTCATTGGATTCGGAAACCGTTTTGAACATTTTCCAGTTACCTGCGATAATCGGTGTTCTCATGGTTTTCAACTCCTTCATGCTATAGCTTAAAACTTACTTGTCGTTCAATGCAACTACGCCTGGAAGCACCTTGCCTTCCATGAATTCCAGCGATGCACCGCCACCTGTGGAGATGTGGTCCATTTTATCAGCCAGTTTGAACTTCTCAGCTGCTGCTGCGGAGTCGCCACCACCAATTACTGTGTAAGCATCCGTTGTTGCACAAGCTTCCGCCACTGCACGAGTACCGTGGGAGAAAGGCTCGATTTCGAATACGCCCATTGGTCCGTTCCATACTACAAGTTTGGAGTTTTTAACAACGTCAGCATAGATCTCACGTGTTTTAGGACCGATGTCGATACCTTCCCAATCTGCAGGAATGTCGCCAACTTCAACCACTTTTGTGTTTGCGTTAGCGCTGAAATCATCAGAAATGACGATATCTACTGGCAGATAGAAGTTTTTACCCAGTTTTTTTGCTTTTTCGATGAAGCCCAGAGCTACATCCAGTTTGGACTCATCCAACAGGGATTGGCCTACTTCGTGGCCTTGAGCCTTCATGAATGTGTAGGACAATCCTCCACCGATGATTACGTTGTCTGCAATGTTAAGCAGGTTGTCGATTACATCGATTTTGTCCTTAACTTTGGATCCGCCAATGATTGCAGTGAACGGACGCTCAGGGTTGGAAATGGCTTTGCCGAGCACTTCAAGTTCTTTCTCCATCAAAAGACCGGATACTGCTGGCAGCAAGTGAGCGATACCTTCTGTTGAAGCATGTGCTCTGTGAGCCGCTCCGAAAGCATCGTTAACGAAAACGTCAGCCAGTTCAGCAAATTGTTTTGCCAGTTCTGGATCGTTTTTCTCTTCGCCTGCATGGAAACGAACGTTTTCAAGCAACAAGACGTCACCGTTGTTCAGTTCAGCAACTTGCGCTTTAACAGTTTCACCGATGGAATCGTCAGCTTTAACCACTTTTTTACCAAGCAGTTCGGACAGACGCTCAGCTGCTGGAGTCAAACGCAAGGATTCCACAACTTCGCCATTTGGACGACCCATGTGGCTCGCAAGAATGACTTTCGCACCTTTTTCGATCAAGAAGTTGATCGTTGGCAGTGTTGCACGAATACGTTTGTCATCTGTAATTTTACCATCTTCGAGCGGCACATTGAAATCTACACGGACAAAAGCCCGTTTTCCTGTCAATTCGATATCGCGTACACTTTTTTTGTTCATCTGTATTTCCTCCGCACCCATGTATTTGGTGGACCGATCAGGAGCCCAAACCCCCTGTCAACCCTGGTGTTTTTGAGAAATTTGCAAAATGTTGATAGATAAAGAGCGGAAACAATAGCATCTGTTTCCGCTCTATGTTATTGCAGATATTACTTAATCATTTTTGCAAAGTGCTCCAAAGTGCGAACCAATTGAGCTGTGTAGGACATTTCGTTGTCATACCAAGCTACAGTTTTAACCAGTTGTTGGTCGCCCACAGTCAGAACTTTAGTTTGAGTTGCATCAAACAGGGAACCGAAAGTGATACCTTGGATATCGGAAGATACGATTTCGTCTTCAGTGTATCCGAAAGTTTGTGGATCGGAAGCTTCTTTCATTGCTGCGTTAACTTCATCAGCAGTTACTTTTTGTCCAAGAACAGTTACGAGCTCAGTCAGGGAACCAGTAGCTACTGGTACACGTTGAGCTGCACCGTCGAGTTTACCTTGCAGTTCAGGGATAACCAAACCGATTGCTTTAGCAGCACCAGTTGTGTTAGGGATGATGTTTTCAGCTGCTGCGCGAGCACGACGGAAGTCACCTTTAGGGTGTGGAGCATCCAATGTGTTTTGGTCGCCAGTGTAAGCGTGAATTGTAGTCATCAAGCCTTGAACGATTCCGAATTTGTCTTGCAGTGTTTTTGCCATAGGAGCCAGGCAGTTTGTTGTGCAAGATGCGCCGGAGATTACAGTTTCAGTACCGTCGAGGATTTCATGGTTTACGTTGTAAACGATGGTTTTCATGTCGCCAGTAGCTGGTGCGGAGATAACAACTTTTTTAGCGCCGCCTTTAAGGTGCTTCTCAGCTGCTTCTTTCGTTGTGAAGAATCCAGTACATTCCAGAACGATGTCTACGCCCAGGTCGCCCCAAGGAAGTTCTTCTGGGTTACGGTTAGCCAGTACTTTAACTTCTTTGCCGTTCACTTTGAAGAAGCCGTCGTGTACTTCAACATCGCCATCGAAGCGACCTTGAGTTGTATCATATTTAAGCAAATGAGCCAGCATTTTAGCGTCAGTCAAGTCGTTGATTGCTACTACTTCAATGCCCTCTACATTTTGAATACGGCGGAATGCCAAGCGACCAATACGTCCAAAACCGTTAATACCTACTTTAATCATGAGTAAGTTCCTCCCAAGTTTTGATTTAATTTTTTTATGAAGCTATATATTCAAGACAGACGGTGAAGTCCGTCAAGACAACAAGAGTTGTGGTAAAAGAAAATCTTTATTCCATTTCGGCAACGATGACTTCGGCAGCTGCCTCATCAATAATCAGAATATCTTCCTGCCCGAATCGCAGTACGGAATGAATGGCAGCCGCTTTACTTTTGCCGCCCGCAATTCCAATCACGACATCGGTCCGTTCAATATCCTGAAGTCGCATGCCCAGAGTTAGCATGGTGTGTACCACTTCACCCTGATCGTTAAAATAATAACCGAAGGATTCAGATACGGCTCCTTGCTCCTGAAGCTCTTCAATGATCTCCGCTGCAAGTTTGCGTCTTCGCGCCATCTCCACGGCATCACCGATTCCGTGAATTACGATGCGTGATTGTCGGATCAGCTGAAGAATCTCCTGAACGCTAGGGTCCTGAATTAATGATTCATAGGCATGATCACTAAGCAAATCCGGTACATGCAGGAGTTTGTATTGTGCTCCTACCCGTTTTGCCATTGTCGATGCAATCGTATTGGCCTGAATTTCGAGGCTTTCTCCCAATCCGCCGCGTGCCGGTACGAACCAGACACCTTTAAGCGATGTTGGCGGAGTCAGCTGCTCTGCTACTTCTGCCGTTGTTGATCCGCCTGTAACGGCAACAACGTCGTTATCATTCATTACCTGACTAAGAGCCTTTGCTCCAGCCTTACCCAGTTCCCGTTTGGCAAATGGAGAAATGTCCGAATCGCCGGGAACGACAACTACCTTTTGCAGACCGTAGGCTTGCTTGATGCGTTCTTCCAGCTCGGATAATCCGAACAGCTCTTTGGCTACTGGCTCTAACTGCTGCAGCAGATCATGCCCTGCCTCACTGATCTTCATCCCTGCACTGTCAATTTCAATAAGTCCCTGAGCCTTTAACAAATCGGTCTCAGCCCTCAGAACCCGCTCGGTCATCTGCATGGAATTGGCTAACGTCCTTCTCCCGATCACATCCGATAACATGATCTGGTGCAGAATCGTATACCTCTTCTTCAAGACATCCATGAGATCAGGCAGAAGCTGCTTTTGCACTTCTAAAATCGTTCGCATGCTTTCCACTCCCGCAAGCTTCTCGTTCCAAGCTCTCTTTCATGGCCCTAAAATGTCCCGGGTTAACTTTTTAAGTCCCACGTCTATTCTACCTAAAACTGACGCGACATGCAAGTGTTTCAAAAGCCTTATTTCACAACGTTTCGGGCCATTGTACGCGCATATTTTCACAATCTCCGACTTCCACAGGAAAGTGCAGCCGCATTCATACCATATATAGAAGAAAACCTAATTTCTCATCTATATATCGCTTCTATTGACTCCAGGATCGTGCTTCATGCAACCTGTCCAAAACTTCTCTTAGCATTTACTTAAATGCTCTCTTTATCCATTCTTCATCATCATGATCAATTTCAGGTCATTCCAAACCATAAGCTTGATCATATCTCTTGCAATTCAGGATTCCATGAGCTATAATCATTATTGCTGTCACATCAACGTGCGCCCGTGGTCCAATGGATATGACGTAGGCCTCCGAAGCCTGAGATCCAAGTTCGATTCTTGGCGGGCGCGCCATTCTTGATTAGCAACTCATAACCCTTTTAACCAATGGAACCGTAAAGGTTTCTTTTTTTTCAAAGTTAGTTTGACTTTCTTTGACTTTTTGTTTGAAATTGTTTATGATGTGGGTAATACGGTAACAGTTTAAATAGATACACTATTCCATGTACATTTCCGAGGAGGTTTTTCACGTGAGTTATATTCCTATGGTCGTTGAACAGAGCAACCGCGGTGAGCGCGCCTATGACATCTATTCCAGATTGCTGAAGGATCGTATTATCTTTCTAGGCAGCGATGTAAATGACGTTGTTGCGAATGCCATCATGGCACAGATGTTGTTCCTCGCTGCGGAAGATCCGGAGAAAGACATTCATCTATACATCAACAGCCCAGGCGGATCCATTACAGCCGGTATGGCCATTTACGATACAATGCAATTTATCAAACCTGATGTATCTACTATCTGTGTAGGTATGGCTGCTTCCATGGGTGCATTCTTGCTCAATGCAGGTGCAAAAGGTAAACGTTTTGCACTGCCTAACAGTGAGATCATGATTCACCAGCCGCTGGGCGGCGCACAAGGTCAGGCTTCGGATATCGAAATCCGTGCCCGCCGCATTCTGAAAATGCGTGATACCTTGAACCGCATCATCGCTGAGCGCACAGGTCAACCACTGGAGCGCATCGAGAAAGATACAGACCGTGACTACTTCATGAGTGCTGCTGAAGCTGCCGATTACGGTATCATTGATAAAGTCATCGCAAACGTTGGCTCCCAAGGCGTATAAGCCGAGGTAACTGTATATTGGATATGAACAGGCCAATCTGATTGACCTGTTCATACTACGAAGAAGCGCCCCTTGTCATGAACATGACGAGGGGCGCTCTTTTTTAAGAATGATATCGAATAATTACTCTGCTGCAATTCCACTGAATGGCTGTGTACCTTTAGGGAGTAACTCTTTGTACGTAAACGGGAATTCCGGGAAACCTTCTGCATAAGCAGTGTACTCATACAGTTGGAAGAACACAACTACGCCTGTAGGCGTTACATAGAAGTCCTGATCCTTGTTCAGCCCTTTATAGCCGTCCAGGTAACCACCGCGAGCTTTAAGCTGTTCACCAACTTTTTTGCCAAGTGTATCGCGCATCGTCTTGTTGTTTTGCAGCACATCATCAAGACTCAGCTCTTTACCTGTATCAAGCGCAAAGGTGTGACCTGTTCGTGTGGTCATCCCGTGGGCCCCGGCATAATCCTCATAACGCTGAGTAACCAATCCCAGCACGCCGTTTTCGTTGTACGTCACCACATAGGTGCTCTCGAATGCATATGGACGGTTGGCTGCTGCCGTTCCGTATTCTGCCGTTTGCTTCTTGAAAGCAGCTACAAATGTATCCACTTCGTCTTTCAGCACTTTGTTGATTGCCGCTTCGGCTTCATCGCTAGCAAGTCCACTCACCTGTGGATATTGAATATCTACCTCAGCATTTTTGATGTCCACTTTCACGGTTGCCGATTTCACTTTCACGCTATTTTGCTTCACTTTGCTCAGCGCCAGTGTTTTGGTTTTACCATCCCAGCTGCCTTGAACACCCAAATAATCTCTCATCGCCGAAAAAGGAATGTACAGGCGTCCCTTGATCAGTTTCGCCTCAACGTTGGGATAATAATTATTTACTCTTAGCGATGGTTCACCATCGGCCAGGCTGATTTTCATCGTGTTATTCGCTGCAGTCAGTGTGTACTCTTTTGTTTTTGCGTTATAGGTTAATGTACCACCAGCCACATCCTTAACTGCAGTGAGGGATACCCACGTGGATCCACCTTGTAAAAGTCCCTTTTGTGTCAACGTTTTGCCTGCAGTCTTCAATGTAACATCTGTGGATGCCGTAACTTTAGAAGTAACCGAAGCTGCTTGCACGGAGTTATCCTGCCATACCGCCCCACTACCTACAATGATTCCTGCCGCGAGTAATGCACTTGTCCACTTTTTCCATGATGTCATATATATAACTCCTCTCGAATTTGCCTAGGGTTCATTGCGTATGTATCCTGATCGCATATCTCATACGCTCACCTCTTTATTATAATTAACCCAATTGAGGAAAGGTTTACAGCACCAGTTACAATGTTGTTCAATCCAAATCCATTTGGTAAAGGTTTTGTTACGAACAAATATACAAAAAAGACATCAAATCATCATCATTATTCTCGTTGAAGCAAGGTGGTTGATGCCTAACTTCATTAAAGCTCCTCTTAATAACAAAAGAGACCCTGCCCGATGGACACAGTCTCTTCATATCTTCTTCTATGTTTATTTCATTTCATACGTAATGTTGAGCGTCGTGCTCACTTTTACCTGACCTGTTTCAATTTCTGTACCCGCAGCAGACTGTGCCATATCCTTGACCATCGAACTTTCTGTTGCATAGAACACAGGTACATTGGCATCACCTTGAGTTACAGACAACACAGCACCCAATTGACGTTTAACCGCCTTGGCAATCGCTCCTGCTTTCACCTCTGCATTAGCTACTGCCTTCTCGATCACTTGTGCTTCAAAGTTTTCCGGATTTTCTACCGTAAAGCGTACATTCTCGATATTATTGGCACCTGCCTGCGAAGCAGCATCCAACAGTTCACCAATCTTGTCCATCTCCCGGTACGTAATCGTCAGCGTATGATGAGCGGTATAGCCTTTAATTTGCTGACCTTCTTTATCAGTATACGTATAGTTTGGCTGTACATAGAACTGACTGGTCTGAATGTCGTCTGCACTGATTTTCCACGTATTCTTCAGCAGGTTGGATACCTTTTGAATTTTTGCGGCATTTGCCTTCTGGGCGGAGGCTGCTGTCTCAGCCGTGCTATTCACACCGATCGATAGATAAGCGATGTCCGGCTTTACCTGAATCTCGCCTTTGCCCACTACATTAATCACATTTTGCTGTACCCCTTGTACTTCTGCAGCATAGGCATAATTCCCCGGTGCCACCCACGCTGTACCACCAACGAGCAATGTTCCTGCCACCAATACCGCACCTAGCGGTTTCATCCATTGTTTACCCATTACGCATAGCCTCCTTATATTTAAGATCTCAATCTCAAAGCCGTTTGATACCCTAACAGACGGAGGTGTTTTCCAAAATGTTGCACTTGATTATCCCTATAACGCAAAAAAGCCCCTTGCGGGACTTCTTCATGTCATGTTAATCATATCTTATTGGTTTTCAAGTTCTTCCTTGCTCACCAAACTCACTAAAGCGTTTACAGCCTGTTCGGCGTCCGCGCCTTCAGCACTAATTTGGATTTCTGTACCAGTACTGATTGCAAGGCTCATGATCCCCATGATACTTTTTGCATTAACTTTTTTGTCGTCCTTCTCGACGAACACTTCAGATGAGTACTTATTCGCTTCTTGAACGAACAGTGCCGCAGGTCTGGCATGGAGACCCGTTTTCAAACGGACAACTACCGGGTGCTTTGTCATGGAAACTTACCCCCTATTAGAAATCTAGACATTAAATACACAATTATATTTATAACATTATACCATTAACCCGCGCAGGACACTAGAAGAAAAAAAACCAGCACATTTCTGATTATTTAACCAGGTCCACATCCGTTAACCGTGACGTTCATTCCGCACTTTCTCAGCCAACTCGTCAATCTTGCGAAGCCGATGGTTGACACCCGATTTGCTGACGGTACCTTTTAACAGCTCGCCAACTTCCTTCAGGTTAATGTCAGGATGCGCCAGTCTGACCTCTGCAACCTCACGCAGCTTCTCAGGCAAAGACTCCAAACCGACTTCCTTTTGCAGCAGCTTGATATTGTCGATCTGTCTCACTGCAGCTCCGATCGTCTTGTTCAGATTAGCTGTCTCACAGTTGACGATCCGGTTAACGGAATTACGCATATCCCGCATAATCCGTACATCCTCAAACTTGAACAAGGCTTGATGCGCACCAATGATGCTGAGCAGCTCAATAATTTTCTCGCCTTCCTTAATGTATAGGATGAATCCTTTTTTGCGTTCTATACACCGGGCGTTGAGATGAAATTCATTGGCCAGGTCCACGAGGGCCTGACAGTGCTCTTCATACATGGATGCGATCTCCAGGTGATATGAGGATCCTTCAGGGTTGTTGACCGAGCCACCCGCCATAAACGCGCCGCGTAGATAAGCCCGTTTACAACAGTTTTTCCGTAACAGCTCCTGATTAATTCCTGGAGTAAACAAAAAGCCTTCCGATACAATGTACAGATCCTTTAATATCTCCTGTACCATGGACGGAATACGAACAATATATACATTGTTCTTTTTCAGCCGCATTTTTTTGCGGACAAGCAATTCCGTATGCACTTGAAAATGCTTTTTAAGCAGAGAGTATGCCCGTCTTGCGATCGCGGCATTCTCCGTCGAAATATCCAAGATAACTTTTTTATTCGATAACTGCACCGCACCTAGCATACGGATGAGGGCTGAAAGTTCCGCCTTTTCGCAGCACGGTTCACTCTCAATCATGGTTAATTCTTTTTTGGTCTGTGCTGCAAACGACATGGGACTTCACCTCTTCCGTAACATCCAATTTTGGACCAGCTGATAGATGTGGTGACTAAGCTTATCGGCATCATGACGCAGATAAGTTCTAAACAGAACGAGTGTATCCGCAACCACCTGATAGCCTGAACTTTTTAGTACATCCATATCCAAAACAACCGGTTTGGCTCCTTTTTCCGCATACCTATTCTGTACCTGCAGCGGAATTTCACCATTATTAACAATAACATAGTCAAAGAGCTGATGCCCCACGTGCTCATGAACCGCCTTGAGGTGGTCACTCACCGTATAGTTATCCGTCTCTCCAGGCTGTGTCATCACATTGCATATAAACATCTTCACGGCCTCTGCCTCGACAACAGCCTCTGCCAGTTTGGGAACTAATAAGTTAGGCAGAATGCTCGTATACAAGCTGCCTGGCCCAATCAGGATGGCATCTGCTTGTCGAATAGCTTCCACAGCCTCTGGCAACGGCTCCACGTGATCCGGTTCAAGGAAAACGCGTTTGATGCGTCCGCCTGCTTCAGGGATTTTGGACTCGCCTGTAACAATTGAGCCATCCTCCATCTCCGCATGCAGCACAACCGCCTGCCCGGCTGCCGGCAAAACCTCACCGCGAACGGCAAACACGCGGCTAAGTTCCCGCACTGCGGTTACGAAGTCGCCTGAAATATCCGTCATTGCAGCCAAAATCAAATTACCCAGGCTGTGGCCTGCAAGCCCCGCGCCTGTATTAAAACGATATTTTAGCATATCCGATAGCAATGGCTCAACATCAGCCAGCGCCGTAAGCACGTTACGAATGTCGCCCGGAGGCGGCATTTGCAGTTCGTTGCGCAGGATGCCTGAACTTCCACCGTCATCTGCAACCGTGACGATGGCCGTGATGTCCAGCGGCTTCTCTTTCAAACCGCGCAGCATCACGGATAACCCGGTTCCGCCGCCCATTACAACAATTCTCGGACGTTCTCTTCGTGGTCCGGCTTCTTTCATCCCTTCACCCTCTTCAATGACGATCACGGTCAGCGTCGCGATGGCTCACGGTAACAGCTTCAGTTTCGCTGCTTCCCAACATTTTGCCCAAATATTCGGATATGGCTACCGAACGATGCTTGCCGCCAGTACATCCAATCCCGATAATCACCTGACTTTTGCCTTCCTTCCGGTACTGCGGAATCAGGAAGTGCAGCATATCGAGCAGTTTGGTCAAAAACGACTGTGTTTCAGGCCATTTCATGACATATTCATACACATCACTATTCTGCCCCGTATTCGGACGCAAATGATCAATATAATGCGGATTTGGCAGGAAACGAACATCAAACACCAGATCCGCATCGATTGGAATGCCATATTTAAATCCAAACGACGTGATATTCACCGACAGCATATGACTTTCCAAATGAGAAAAGCGTGAAATAATCCGTTCTTTTAGCTGCGCCGGCTTCATCGTACTTGTGTTCAGCACCTGGGTAGCCGAATTCTTGAGCTCCTCCAGCATCTTGCGCTCCAGACGGATGCCGTCAAGCGGCATGCCCTCAGGAGCCAGCGGATGTCTGCGTCTGCTCTCCTTGTAGCGCTGTACAAGGACGGAATCAGTAGCATCCAGGAATAAAATTTCGCAATGAATGGTAAAATGATCTTTTATATAGTTCAAAGACTCGGACAAAGCCGTAAAGAATTCCCGTCCCCGCAGGTCAATCACGAGGGCTACCTTACCGATCTTGCCGTTCGATTGTTCAATCAGTTCCGCAAATTTCGGAATCAACACCGGTGGCAGATTATCCACGCAGAAAAAGCCGAGATCTTCCAGGCTCTGTACCGCAATCGTTTTGCCTGCTCCGGACATGCCCGTAATGATAATGAGCGTGGCGCCTGTGCCCGGTGAAACTTCACCTTCAAGCATAAATGTCCCCTCCTTATCATATTGCTGCCTAATCATATGGTTCCGAGGTTACTAAGAACGCAAGAGAAGTCCTGCCGCGCCAACAATTCCCGCATCGTTGCCCAGAGTTGCTTCCAGGATTTGAACACCCTCCTGCAGCGGTTCAGGTGTCAGTTTCGCAAATACAGCACGTACTTCGTCAAACAGGATATTACCGGCTTTGGATACACCGCCCCCGATAATGAACATTTCCGGATTCATGACTGCAGCAACAGCCGCCATGGATTTACCCAGATAGAATGCAGCACGATTTACGATGCGCAGAGCTACTTCATCTCCAGCTTTGGCTGCATCGAATACTTCCTTGGCTGCAATTTTGTCCACAAGCGCAAGTGACGTATGATCGCCGCGTTCTACCGCATCCTTAGCCATACGAATAATGCCCGTTGCGGACGATACAGTTTCCACACATCCCATTTTACCACAACCACACTGAATGGCTTCCAGATCAGGCACAACACTGACATGACCCAGTTCTCCCGCCATGCCGGAAAATCCCTGATAGATTTTACCGTTAAGTATCAAGCCTCCGCCAACACCTGTGCCCAGCGTGTAACATACGCAATTATCCACGCCCTTGCCGGCACCTGCCCAAGCCTCACCCAGTGCAGCAACGTTAGCATCGTTATCTATTTTAACTGGCTTGCCCAGACGCTCTTCCAGAATCGAACGAATGGCTACATTCCGAAATCCAATGTTAGGAGCGAGAACGATAATACCCTCGCGTACATTCGTGAACCCGGCTACCCCAGCCCCTACACCTTCAAGCTGTTCCCAGCTATATGGCGATTCTGCCACGATATGACGGACATACTTCTCGATGTTGGCGATGACCGTATCTACGCCCTTATCCACTTCTGTCGGCCCTTCATACGTATGCATAAGCTGACCTTGTTCATTGCATATACCGACCTTGATTGCTGTTCCGCCGAGATCGACCCCAACGTAGATTTTCTCAGACATGCCGCAAGCCACCTTTATCTATCTAAAATAGTTTAATCCTACGTACCAACTATAATTGAAGGATACGCCTGGGTCAAGACGATAAGACCATTGATACAGAACGCTTCGCCGCGATTGTGAACCCCATCACATCCATATCATGTATACGTATACAACCTCTCCTCTCTTCTACCAAAACGCAAGCTTTCACGCTTCCCTACTAGAAAGGGAAGCCTCAACTCATGATATTTCATGATCACTCGTTCCATGCGTAAAAGATGACAGTTGTCACCTGAAAGTCATGACAACTCTTACTAATCCCGTCACAGTTCGTTCGGTAAGATGGAAATATCTTAGAGAACAGACAAGGGACGTGAATACAGATGAATACCAATTCAACCATCATACAGCTTGAACAAGTCAGCAAACGATTCGGCAGCAAGCTGGCCGTCAACCCTATTTCCCTGAAGATTAACCGCGGCTCAATCGTTGCCATCCTTGGCCCAAACGGCGCAGGCAAAACAACCACCTTGAACATGATGCTTGGCCTGTCCACCCCCTCCTCAGGAGAGGTGACCGTCCTGGGAATGCCGCCAGGCCATAGACAAGTCCGTGAGCGCATCGGTGTCATGCTACAGGACGTGAGTGTCATGGACGGCCTTACGGTTCGGGAAATCATTCGTATGGTGCGCAGCTACTACCCTACCCCGCTGGATGCGGACAAAATCGAAGCTTTGACAGGTCTAAAGCCTGAGGATCTGAACAGAAGGGCCGAGAAGCTGTCAGGTGGTCAGAAGCGCAGTCTGAACTTCGCTCTTGCCATGGCAGGTGACCCGGACGTGCTCTTCTTCGATGAGCCTACGGTTGGCCTGGACTCCGAGACCCGAAGATACTTCTGGAAGCAGATTCGCCAGCTTGCCCAGCACGGCAAAACGATACTCTTCACGACACATTACCTGCAGGAAGCGGATGAAGCAGCCGACCGGATTATCCTGTTCGCCGGAGGCTCAATCATTGCGGACGGTACGCCTGATCGTATCAAAAGCGGAATCGCCAAACGGACGCTTTCCTTCTCGCTGCCAGGTGGCCAGCTGGATAACGGACTTGTAACTCCCGATGCAGCACTACCGGACATCCATACACAGATTGAAGATCTGCCTGGAGTTGAACGGATCGAGTATCGCAAAGACCGCTGTATTCTTCATACACAGGATACAGACGCTCTGATTCGTGTCATCATTACGCGCCAGCTGCCTGTTAGGGAAATCCGTATTGAAACCGGACAACTGGACGATGCTTATGCAACCCTGCTCGAAACCATGAAGGAGGAACACTGATATGTCCATGCTGTTTGCCCAATCTCGCGTAGAAATGCTCCGCATGTCCCGCAATGTCTACTTTGTATTTTGGTCACTGCTGATGCCTGTGATCTTCTATGTTCTCTACACCCGCATATTTACCACAGGTACAGTAGATGCGAAGGAGTGGAATGCACACTACCTCATGTCCATGACCTGCTTTAGCATTATGGGTTCATCCATTATGACCCTAGGGATCCGACTCGTTCAGGAGAGAGTACACGGCTGGGTCACCTATCTGCGCGTCACTCCTCTCCCGGACTCCATTTATTTTGGCGGCAAAATGATCGGTCAGACAGCCATGCATCTGTGTTCCATTGTCATCATCTTTGCAGCAGGCTATCTGATTAATGGTGTGTCCCTATCGGCCTCCGAGTGGATTGGCTCCGCTCTGTGGATTTTGGCTGGTTCCCTGCCCTTTCTCGCCCTGGGTACGTGTATTGGCACCTTCCGCCGCGTCGATACCGCAACCGGGCTCAGCAACGCCCTGTATCTTTCGCTCGCTTTGCTTGGGGGGATGTGGATGCCGCTGGACGTCATGCCGAGCTGGCTGGCACAAATCGGTCAATGGCTGCCTTCCTACAGTTTCGGCAATGGAGCCTGGATTATTGTAACCGGTGGTGTACCTGAGCTGCGGGATATCCTGCTATTGGCAGCATACTTGGTGGTATTTATGTTAATATCCACCTATATCCGCAGCAAACAAAAGGAGGCTTAATCTTCTACATGCTTCAGCGTTTTGAGCTTTTCCCTAAGCGGTACGGGATATATCCATACATCTGGATGATCTATCTTGCCATGCCGATTTATAATTTATGGAATGCTCATGGACTGAGTTTGTACATCGGTGTCACGGTATTCATTGTATTTATCCTGACCTACCGACAGCTGTATATGACGTCTGGAACCTCCGCATTCTCCTACTGTCTTGGTCTGCAGATGGCTGCCGTACTGGTACTGAGTCTTGTGATTGGTCCGAACATGTTCTTTCTGGGCTTTTTCTCGGCCAACTTTATCGGATGGTATACGGATCGACGGATGTTCCGGCGTTTTCTATTGCTTTTTGCCATCGTCCAGACCATCCCCATTGCTATTAACATTAAGGAATTTACTGCGGAGCAACTCCTGTTCTTTACTCCGTTTTACCTGATTATGCTGGTATCTCCTTATGGAATCAGAACGATGCTGGATCGTCAGCAGCTGGAAGCCAAGCTGGATGAGGCCAACCAGCATATCAAGGAGTTAATCAAACGCGAAGAGCGTATGCGTATCGCCCGCGATCTGCATGATACGATGGGACATACACTCTCTTTGATCACGCTCAAGAGCGAGCTCGTCACCAAATTGATCACCAAAAACCCCGAACGTGCCATACAGGAAGCGCGTGAGATCGAACGTACCTCTCGAGCAGCACTGCGCGAAGTAAGGCAGCTTGTCTCTGACATGCGGGCGATCAGCATAGCTGAAGCGCTAGCCGACGCCCAAGAGATGCTGAAGAGTGCTGACATTGTGCTTCAAATAACAGGTGATCTGGGGCCGTATGGCGATGTGCCGGACCTGACCCAGAACATGGCCAGTCTCTGCATGCTTGAAGCCGTAACCAATGTTGTGAAACATAGTGGCGCCTCTCAGAGTCTGATCCATCTGGAACGAACACACGATGGCGTTCAGATCACGGTAAGGGATAATGGTCATGGCATGACTTCTACCGAACGTCCAGGCAACGGACTGAAGGGCATGTCCGAACGCCTGGGACTGATTGATGGTTCTCTACGGATTACATCCGATGCAGGAGGAACCAGTCTTGTCTTTTCCTTTCCGCTGATTGCCAGTGAACCCCAAGGAGGAGTGTAATAATGATTCGAATCATGATAGCCGAAGATCAGCGCATGCTGCGCGGTGCACTTGCGTCACTGCTTGATCTCGAGGAAGACTTTGAAGTCATCGGTGAAGCAGGTAACGGAGAAGAAGCAATTCAGCAGATCTCTTCTCTTCAACCTGACCTATGCTTAATGGATATTGAAATGCCTGTCATGACGGGTCTTGAGGTCGCAGAACGTATACAACAGCTTGGCCTGACCTGCCGCATTATCATCCTTACGACCTTTGCCCGGCCGGGCTTTCTGGAACGAGCCATTCAGGCCGGTGTGCAAGGTTATCTGCTGAAAGACGAGCCAAGTGACCGTTTGGCGGAAGCCATTCGCCGTGTCATGAATGGTGGACGGGAAGTGTCCCCCGAACTGGTCTTTGGTGCAGCCAAGGAAGCTAATCCCTTAACGGAACGGGAGAAAGAAGTGCTTAAACTGGCGGCAACCGGCATGAACGCCAATCATATTGCCACCTCACTCCATCTTTCGTACGGTACCGTGCGTAATTACCTGTCCGAAGCCTTTAACAAGCTTGGGGCGAAAAATCGGATGGAAGCGGTCAGTATGGCTGAGGAGAAAGGCTGGTTGTAAATCGGATATGCGCCATCCAGTGACGCGACCACGGGTGAAGTACATATATAAAGATGTGGCCTCTGGCCCATGCGTAAAACAAAAACGCCTCCCCTTACGGGAGGCGTTTTAACTTTTTTCAACCGTATAATCCTCACTAGTACAAGTCATCGACCCGATCGTTATAGCTTGGTTTCCACACGTACTGGTTCTTCGGTCTTCTCCATTTTGTTGACATCCAGGATATCGAGCAGGAAGACAAAGATTGGAATACCGATAATGAGGCCCCAGATTCCCAGGAAGTGCTGTGACAGAATCAGTACGATAAACGTGTAAAACATCGGCAGCTTTGTCTTATGTGCCATCAGTTTTGGATTAAGGAAATACGTTTCCAATGCATGAATGATGACAATCATGACGATAACGATAATGCTCAGCTGTATCCCGCCCATTTGGTAGCCGATCAAACACAGAGGCACCAATGATATAATAACGCCCGCTACCGGTACAAGGCTCAGCAGGAAAACGAGAATTGTCAGAGCAAATAGATACGGGAATCCGAGTATCCATAGACCCAGGATGGTCAGAGCCGTATTGAATACGGCGATCAGCAGCTGCGCTTCAATCACTTTACCAAAAGACGATACAAATTTGTCCCCAAGATAAGCCACTTCATTGTAGAACCAACCGATCTTGCTCGTTTTGAACTTGGATGTGAACTTGACGATCTCCTGCTTCTGCAGCAGGAAGAACAGACTGAGTATGATGACCAGCAGAATAAACTCGAGCCATTTGCTCAGAGCGAAAATATACTTCAATGCATCGTTCGCATAGTTCTTGATGTCGTATGATTGAAGGAAGCTGGCCACTTTGGCTGCCAGATTATCCCCTTCGGCGGTATCGAAGAATGTCATAATCTCATTGGTTAACTGAATAACCTGATTGACAATTCTCGGTGAATATCTGGATATACCCAGCACAATAGCTGCAATTACGATCAGATAGAGCAGTATGACGACGACTTTATAATTAATCGGAAATAGCCGATTTAATTTCCCCGTAATAAACTGCTGCAACCGATTCATGACATACGTCACTAGAAATAGCAGCAAGATCATGTGCAGCATACTCCCCATGCTGAACAGGACCAAACAAAACAACAGCAGAATCAAAAAGCGTCTGACTGTTGCATTTTTTAACCACTCTTTAATCATTTCCCCCAAAATCTTCACCTCGCAGCTAATATGCCCATTATGTATACGATCTCATGTCCATTTGGTTTCAAAAAAAGAGAAGCCTCCCGGCTTCTCTCACGTGATGAGACTTCCCGTTGTCTCTTATTTATAGTTTATGCAGCGTACTACCCTGGTCATGCTTACTTATCCAGCGTTTCGCTCCAATCGTGGATAATACTGCCTTCAAGGTACTTCTCACAGTCCATGGCCGCCATACAGCCTGAGCCTGCAGCCGTGATGGCTTGACGATATTTCGTATCCTGAACGTCACCGCAGGCGAATACACCCGGAATGTTCGTTTCGGTGGTTCCTGGCTTCACCACAACATACCCGTGGTCATCCAGAGCAATCTGGTTACCCAGGAAGCCCGTGTTAGGCGTGTGACCAATCGCTACAAATACGCCATCTGCTTCGAGCAGCTCCTCTTGACCTGTCTCGTTATTGCGCACCTTTAGTCCTTTGACACCAAGTGCCTCTGGCACAACTTCAAGCGGTGTCCGATTCAGGGCCCATTTCACCTTCTCATTGCTGCGCGCCCGGTCCTGCATGATCTTCGATGCCCGCAATTCGTCCCGGCGGTGAACGAGTGTCACGTCTGTTGCGAAACGGGTCAGGAAGCTGGCTTCCTCCATCGCGGAATCGCCGCCACCCACAACAATGATTTTCTTGCCACGGAAAAAGAACCCATCGCATGTCGCGCACGTACTTACGCCGCGCCCCACATTCTCCTGCTCGCCCGGAATGCCGAGATAGCGGGCAGAAGCACCGGTAGAGATAATAATCGACTCCGCCTCAAGCTCACCAATGCCTCCGACTTTCACCTTGAATGGCGGCTTGCTGAAGTCAACTTCCTCTACCCAGCCATTCTTGAATTCCGCTCCAAAACGCTCTGCTTGCTTCCGCATGTTATCCATTAATTCCGGCCCCATAATGCCCTGCGGGAATCCTGGAAAGTTTTCAACCTCTGTCGTGGTTGTCAGCTGGCCTCCAGGTTGCAGACCTTCTATGACCAAAGGGTTCAGGTTGGCACGAGCCAGATATATCGCTGCCGTCAAACCTGCAGGTCCGGTTCCGATCACAATCGTTCTGTATTTAGACATATAGATACAGCCTCCTTGATAAGGTTGAGAGTGTGTTGACTGGAAAACTTCTAGAGTGATATGACGAAGCCTATTCGTTAAGTTTACCCGTTTTGCAGGCAATTGTATCCTTCATGAAATTCCGATCTTTCTCAAACTGTCTCCAAGCGCATAATGTTGCTCATCTATACGGCCAACAAGAAAATGTACATGTAACCCGGAGTATACTACACAGTCGGCGGGATGCTTCCGCACACCCGAACAATTTGCCGTGCGTATTTGCTAACGGTGGAAGCCGATATGCCGTACCGTTCCGCTATACTCTGATAGGTAACGGGACGACTGTGGATTTTGGCCGCGAGATATTCCAGCCCTGCAGCCCAGCCTTCAATTTGCTTGAGCCCCGGGCCATCCGGATGCACTCTGGATACATAATCGGTCCAGATCCGTTCCATCTCCTGCTGCAGCTCCGCTTTCGCTTCTGTCATCTGCAGAGCACGCTCCACAACGGCTTGCCAGTGCGAAGTCGTTTCCGACTTGGCTTGCACTGTGCTTGATTGCATTTTAGGAAGAAGATGGTCTGTTATCCCGGATACCGGTTGTTGATCATGGTTATTGCCATGATTCTGCTCTTTCATTTGGAGTCCGCTCAGCACAGATTCAGCCACAGCAACCAGATCCTGATCTTCATCAGGCTCTTGTACGAAGGATTGCAGGGCTTGCTGCACCTCATAATCACCGATCATGGCCAAGGCATGAATGACCTGAAGCTTGGTTGCACGATCTCCATGGCGCAGCGCCCAGAAGAACGATGAACGGATGAGCGGATCATTCTTCATCTCTTCCGGTATACCGTTACCATAGTTCTCCCATTGTCTGAATTGCTCGTCAAACGGAAGATGGTAGTGATAGCTGAGCTTCTCCGGCTCAAGCTCCCCCTGCCGAACTGCATCAAGGCCAGACAGATAGAACTTGGAAACCTCCGAGCCTGGATCAAGCTTGGACACATGGCGCCACAGGCGCTCTGCAACGTCGTAACGTTCCGTATTGTACGCTGCCACAGCCGCGTAATGAGCAAGCGCCGGATCGGCTGCGGTCTCTTCATCCTTCAAGAGTCGGCGGAAATGGGTATAGGCGGAGTCATGCTGCCCAAGAATCCCCATCGTGGTAGCCAATTTATACACCTGCTCCTTTTGGAAAGGCATGATGACACGCAGTTTTTTGATTAATAATAGCACTTGGTCTGCCCGATTCTCGTTCTGGTGGAAGATCGCCAGATTACACAAGGCATGCAGATTTCCCGGCTCCTGCTCCAGCACTTCGGCGATCGTCTCTTTCGCCTTGGGGAACAATCCCATATAGTAATAGGCCAGCGCGAGATTGTTCCGAGCCGCCAAATAGTCAGGGTAGTCGGGTGACATGCCCTCCAGAAGTTCAGCTGCCTGAGCAAATTTCCCCTCTTCCAGTAGCTCTCTTGCCTGATCGTGCTCAACCACACCTTTACGGGATTTGATCCGGTTCAGCTTGGCCGGGCGATCCAGCTCATAATACAGAAGCTCCATCATCTCTTCGGCTTCCGTCATGAACTGCCCCTGCGGGTCCTCCTCCAAATACGTAACAAGTGCCTGCTCCGCTTCCTCAAACCGGTCCATATTCGCATAATTGTTGGCCATATAGAAGTAGCATTCCGTCATGGACGGATCAACCACCTCCAGCACATGCGCCAGAACGGCATTGGAAGCTTCGTAATCTCCCTTCTCAGATAATATACCCGCCATATTGCAATGGTTCACCGGATTTTCCGGTTCATATTCAACAGCTTTACGAAAATATTTTAATGCCTTGTCAACATGATTACGGTCCAGCGAGCGGACAGCTCTCTCGAAAAAGAAAGAAGCATCCAAGTGAATCGGTATAATATTGGCAAGGGGTCCTTCTGCCCGCACTAGCTTGCCCTTCATCTTCCAAGGCACCTCCTCTTTGCTTTCATTCATACTCTCCAGTATACCACATCTGGCGGCGGTCTTCTCAACATGTAGTTTCAAGAGCTTTATGCAAAAATTGCACATAAAAAAGATGCCATTCCATCCTCCTTGAAGGGTGAAATGCCATCTGGATATCATAGGGATTTTCTTTTGAAAATGGAGATCCTCTCCATTTACAACCTCGCTGCCATCGTCGGTGACAGTGTAATATCTATCGTCTTTTTGAAAGGTGTCATGAAGTTTACCAGCACAACCTTGCATTGGTCCGGTAACTTCGCCTCGCGTACAGTTGCTGCCAGATGACCCATCTCGCCTCCAGTCAGCTCGATCCAGTCTTCTCCACAAGAATAGCGGAGTGTTCCACCCTTCCACAGATAATGCCCGCCATTCGTCTCGAGCAGCTCGCCAGATGACAGCTCCCCTTCATCTCCAAATACGAAGGACAACTGCATCATAATCTCCTCTGGCTCGTCACCTGACAGTTCCAGCTTCCAACCACTCTCCGTTGGTACAACCTCCGCCCGTGTGCGGAACGTCTGTTCATGGGTAAGTTCTCGAATCTGATGAGGTAGCACATACCATGGGCTGGTGGAAGTTTTCACAGTCTCGGGCAGCTGATTTGCAGGAATAGGAGCATAATAGCCTTTCTTCTGCTCACCCCTCAGACGATATCCTGCGGGCAATCGGTCCATCTGCTGCATCGGCACATAGCCGGGATTGAAGTAGGAGGCCAGCTGCACGGCCAGCAGACGTACGGAACCATGACGAAGAGCAAAAAAGGACGGCACTTCCGTCATTATGGTTATGCTTGTCGCATGATCCCTTATACGGGCAACAGGCGCGCCAAAGTCCGTATGCATCCGGCTATGAGAGATACGTCCATAATGTCCTGCTGACGTCATTTGTTGTAAATAACCCTCACGCGCAAAGTGTTCATTCAACATGATCTCATACTGCTTAGGGAGTTCGTCTTCCACCTCATATATTTTCTGCAGCTCCGGCTCCAGCAATAACCGAATGAGCGAATTGACCGAACAGACGCCAGGGTCTGTTAGTGAATCGCCTGCCCATTTCGCCATGTTGGCCAAGAGCGGATCATGGTCCATCCGGGCAAGAATGGCATATGGCAGGTAATAAGGGGACAAGTCATGCATACTGCCCAGATCCTGACGACCTGAGTAATCCGTGACAATCTCACCTGTCGGATGTACCAGATACACCATCATGCGCAGATTAAGTCTAACGGGCTCAAGCAGTTCAGGACGATTCAACAAGCGAGCCGCATGGATCAGCATAATGTCGCTAACCGCGTTATAGATTCCGTTGCTGCGTTCTGTCCACTCCCCATCTGGAGTTATATCCATTCCTTCCGCCAGCCACTGCTCTGCACGCTTCACTGCCTCTTCCAGGTCAAACAGCTGATGCAGGAAACCAAGAGCCGCGCATAACACCCAGCGATGGTTCGGCGTATGGCAACCTCCTGTAAGCATGACGGGTACAGTTCGTTCCAAAAATAACCGCATGTTGTCCAGCACAGGCTGCAGCTTCTCCCAATCCTGCTGTTGAAGCAGCTGGTACAACTGAGCATACCCCACCACGACAAATGCCGTGTCTGGCGGTGAGTGATAGTTGGTCCACCCCGGAGATATAGAGCCGTCCTCATGCTGGTTACGGAGCACAAACTCCGTTGCCAGCAGAAGACGCTTTAACAGCTCTTCATTTCGATAGTAGAGTGAGTCTGGATTGACAAGCGCTGCCCCCCAGTAACACATATCCGTAGGGGTTCCGGTTGTATGATTGACCCAAGCGATACCTGTGTAGGGATCGATTGTTCCACCGTAGTATCGGCTATTCGGATCAAGCACCTGCCGGGATAACCCTCTCTCCACCGCCTTGTCATTGCTATCCACCAGTTGCTTGTACATGTACTATTCCCTCCAAACTGAGTAGTTGCGCGTGGCTGGGCTGGATTGCCAAAGAAACAGCCGCAGCGCACTCATACAGCGCGCGGTCTGTTTCCAACATCATCGTCCCTCCCTTGCCTTATCCATCTTCTTCATAAGCAGTGCATGACTCTCGTGAATTTCATCCGGTGTACAAGCTGATTTCAGTTCATAGACCTTGACCTTTGCCCGGCCGATCATGGGGAGGTATGCATCATAGAAATGCATATCTTGACTGTGCACATACGGACACCAGTGATCCGAAAGGCCAAGCGTCTCATGAATATGAACGCCTACGATATCATCCATCAGCCCTTGCATCTCACCCACGCTGTCGTAGAGCCCAAGGCGATCCATCATGATGGCATGCCCGGTATCATACCAGATGCCAACTGGAGCCCCTTG
Source organism: Paenibacillus sp. 7516 (assembly GCF_002272715.1). Classification (NCBI taxonomy): domain Bacteria; kingdom Bacillati; phylum Bacillota; class Bacilli; order Caryophanales; family Paenibacillaceae; genus Paenibacillus; species Paenibacillus sp. 7516. Next base: position 22,659 of record NZ_NPBI01000040.1, on the reverse strand, counting down.
TAGAGCCTCAATAATTGTCTTGGCTTCTGCCAGCGTAGGGATCTGCTGTGGTCTGGAGCGGGTTTCAATGCCGAACCGGACATGGAGACCTTTGGCTGCTGCCTGATTGCAGACTTCATCCAGGCTGCGGATAATCTGTTGGACATAGCCGGTGCTCAGTGCCTGCCGCCGTTCCACAAATTCCTCCCATTTGCTGCGATACTTAGTTGAATCTTTCCCCTCGTCGTGATACAGCTGTGCAAGCTCCTTGCTGACACTCTCCGGGATAGGTACCTCTCCCGGGTGTACAACAACAGCCTCAGCCCCGTAACGATGGGCATATTCTGCAGAACCGACAAGCAGCTGGATGGCCTTTTGACGTTTCGTTTCGTCCTGGAATCCGAGCAGTACCGAATCTGTACCATAATCCGGGTCCGGCACATGGGGAAATGTGTTATGCACACTGGAAACACCAATCTCTCCGCGCTCAATCATAGGCTCAATGGACGTCAGCATTTCCTTCGTCACGTTGTAGTTAAGTTCAACACGGCGGAAGCCAAGCTCGCGAATTTCTTGGATCATGGCCTCCCCCACCTGGTGACGCTTAATGTTCCAGCATGTGGAGAACGAATACTCACCCTTGTCATTTTGCTGCATACAAGCTCACTCTTCCTTTCTCTGTTGCAACCTTTCCCACATATAATGGATATGGCTTCAAATCAACCTTTTACGGCCCCAAGCATGGCACCACTAACGAAATATTTCTGCAGCCAAGGATAGACAAGCAGGATGGGAACGGTAGCAAATATAACAGTGGCAGCCTTCAGACTTTCTGGCGTGAGCGGTGCCCGGTTTGCACCCTCCATCTGTGTCAGTTCACTCACCATATTGTTCTGTACCATTTGGAACAGCTTGAGCTGCAGCGGATACAGCTGTGGATCATTAATGTACATCAGAGAATCCTGGAATCCGTTCCAGCGTCCCACCGCATAGAAGAGAGACAAGGTGGCCATTACTGGCAGCGAGAGTGGAAGAATGATTTTCAACAAGGTATGAACATGTGAGCTTCCATCGATCTCAGCTGACTCTTCCAGACTTTCCGGGATGCCATTGAAGAAGGAGATCAGGAGAATCAGGTTAAACGGGCTGACCAAGCCAGGCAATATCAATGCCCAGACCGAATTCAGCAAATGCAGATCACGAATCAGCAAGTATTCCGGAATGATTCCGCCACTGAAGAACATCGTAATGATGATGACATACATGAAGAGCTTGCGGCCCTTTAGTTTCTTCTTGGTCAACGGGTACGCTGCAGCAACAGTAAACAGCATGCATAATACCGTAGTCGCAATCGTCAAAAGCGCAGTGTAACCAAGTGAGTAGAGCATGGAATGGTCAGAAAACACCTTGACGTATGCATCCCAATTAAACTCCTTCGGAAACAGCGTCACTTCTCCCGATGTTATCGCCCGGTTGGAACTAAACGATATGGCAATCGTGTGCAGAAAAGGAGCCAGACAGAACACGACAAACAGGGTTACAAAGGAGATATTAATGATATCAAAAATCCGATTTGAGGTGCGGTCACTCATATGCGCACAACTCCTTTACTGATGGTCTACAGCATAACAGGCTCGCGTACGTTCTTTTCCTCTACAAAATCCCTTCACCAGTTACCTTTTTCGAAATGTAGTTGGAGCCCAGCACGAAAATAAGACCCACGACGGCCTGGAACAGTCCGACTACCGTTGCCAGTGTATACTGCCCGGATTCCAAACCCATCCGGTATACGAAGGTGCTTAGAACATCTGAATATTCGCGCACCGCTGTGTTCCCGATAATGTAAGGACGATCGAATCCAATCGTGACCATGTGCCCCAGATTCAGAATAAGCAGGGTTACAATGGTCGGCTTGATGCTCGGCAAAGTAATATGCCAGATCTTTTTGAGACGCGTTGCTCCGTCGATCTCAGCCGCTTCAAACAATTCCTTGTTCACACCCGTCAGTGCAGCCAGATACAGGATGGTTCCCCACCCGGCACTTTGCCAGACACCGGTAAACAGGTAGGTTACAAGCCACGGATTCTTCTCCGTCAGAAATGGGATGGGGTTCAGCCCCATACTCTCCAGCACACCGTTTACCATACCTGATTGGTTGCCAAACAGCTGGTATACGATCCCCCCGATAATCACCCATGAAATGAAGTGAGGGATATACAGGATGGTCTGCGACAGCTTTTTAAACCATTTAAACCGAATTTCATAGAGCATGATTGCCAGGATAATTGGAGCAGGGAAAGATACAATCAGATCCAGAAAGTTGAGCATAAAGGTATTTCGCAGAGTGGTGTAGAAGTCCCGCATCCCAAATACCTCGCGGAAAGCATCAAAGCCAATCCACTCGCTGCCACCAATACCCTGAAACAGGTTAAAATCCTTAAATGCGATCTGTACGCCATACATCGGTCCGTAACGAAAAATCACGAAGTAAATAAGGGGCAGGGAAATCAACGCGTACAATTGCCAATACCTCTTCAAGTAGGGGGTCATGTCTGTCTCCTCCAATCCGTAAAGATAAACTGTGCCGCCTTCAGGTGACGGCACAGGTCTCTTCAAAGTTTATCTGCTCTCTCCAGTAAGCTCTATACCACTTGCGAGGATCGTTTTTCTTATTTGGCAGCAAGCTCCTGAACGGCCTGTTCAAGTTCTTTCTTCAGTGCTTCACCGCCGAGTGACATGTAATCATTCATTTCCCGTTCGTATACCGCTTCGAATTCTTCCGGTTTCGCCATTGCTGTTTTCACGATAATGACATTGAGCTTATCTTTGAGTGCTGTACCATATTTCATTTCTGCTTCAATTGGCTTATCGAAGATAATAGGCCCTACGGTATCCGTATTGGCAATATCAATGGACTGCTTCAACATCTCCTGATTGTTCTGCGGGAATCCCAAGACCCAAGCTTTTTCATTCATGGCCTGGTCACCCACATTTTTGCCGTTCGAAATGATGGCCATATCCCCTGCATTGAAAAGACGATCCTTGGCTTCCTGCGTAGCATCCTCTTTCACAACGGGAAGTCCATCAACCAGTTCATAGTTCTCACTTTCAACCCCATTGAGGATATCCGACAGGTTATTGTCTGAAGCCATCCAGTCCAAATATTTAATGGCTTCGACAGCGCGTTTGCTGCTTTTAGGAATCATAATGTACATGCCGTTGGAGCCATATCGGGATTTAATATGTTTGTTGTCTACATTCGCATTGGTATAAGCATCGACTGGAACCAGGTTGCTTCCCTCTACGTTTTTGCGCAGATTGTCCAGCGTTCCATCCGCGTAGAAGATGGCATCCACATCTTCAGACCAGTAGCCGATGTTGCCGTTCTGCACGTCCTTGGCCAGTTGGGTTTTATCTTCATCCAGACTGAAGTCCTTGCTGATTAAGCCCTCGTTGTACAGCTTGTTCATGAACTTCATGGCATCCTTGAAACCCTCATGCAGAGGCAGCTCAAAACGCTGAGCGTATGTCAGATCACCACTAACCGGCTTGATAAAGGAGTAGATCAATGTTTCAAATTGAGCCGGAGCCAGTGCCATTCCCATCGGAATGTTTTTGCTGCCAAGCTGACCAGGGTCCTTCTCTTTAAACGCCTTCAACGTGGTGTACAGCTCATCGGTCGTTGTAGGCAATGGTAATCCCAGTTTATCCAGCCAGTCCTGACGAATGTACGAGCTGTATCTTCCTGTAATCGCACGTTTACCCGGTATAGCGAACTGCTGGCCTTCCAGCTGTCCAAACTTTAATGTATCCTCGCCCAGGAACTTCTTCAGGTTCGGTCCATACTGATCCAGCAGTTCACCAACATCGGTCAGCCCGCCCTGCTGGGCGTAGCGGTAGAACACACTTGAGTCGTATACAAAAACAATATCGGGAACATCGGTATTGCTGGCCATGAGAACATTCAGCTTCGTCACTTCTTCCGAGCGCTGAATTGGTACGAATTGAACATCAATGTTATTCGGGTCACCGAATTTTTCCTGCACCAGTTTCGATAAGTAGTTGTTCGTAATGGTGTAAGGTGAAGGACTGTTACCACGATCAAACACTTCCACTTTCAAGGTGACACGCTCGCCATTACCTGACGCATTGCCCTCTGCTCCGCCTTGTTCCGATGCGGATGAACAGCCGGCCAGCAAGGAAACTCCCATTACCATCGTAAGCGCAAGTCCTACCCATTTCTTTAGACTCCCTTTGGTTGCTTTTCCTGTCATTTGTGTCATCTCCTTTGCCCTTGTGTGAATGGTTAAATCCTGCCCAGAGTATTCCACATCACTCCTGACATTGGCAACAAACTCGTTTCGTAAACGCTTACATAAGGATAATGGTTTATGCGAGCGACGATTTTCGTACACTGACCATTTTCATCGATCCTCGCCCCTGTATTCCATCTATGCTGCACATTGTTGTTACCGCCCAACCGACCTGCTTTTCAAAACTCAATAAACCATTTTCATACACTGCCTATATTCGCAAGAGGGCAATAAACCGGAATCATGTGTGTTTATCACACAATAACCTGCCCCTCTGTCAGTGGGATCGTTATGCTCCAACAGCAATAGGGCGAATTCGTGCATGATGCCCTCCTGACGGAGAGCGCCTGCACGAATTCCGCCCTGTACATGTCTGATGTAGTCAGCCGCTGAACTCTTTCCCTTCATGATTGTCCGCGGGATGCTCACGCTTCAAACGGCGATAATCACCTGGTGTGATCCCTGTTACCCGTTTGAACACACGTCCAAGGGTAATTCCGTTGGCATACCCGACTTTCAGAGCAATGTCCTGCAACGAAAGATCGGTATGGACCAGAAGTCGTTCAACTTCCTTCATCCGCAGCTCGGTCAGGAAATCCACAAATTTCATGTTAAACTCTGTTTTGAATAAATAACTTGCATGCTTGCCCGAAACCTGGAATCGATCACTCAGATGCTTCAGCGAAAGATCCGGATTCGCAAACTGTTCTTCAATGTATGTTTTCATCTCATTGACCAGTGCTCTGTAACTCTTGGTTTCGGTCACCGATACATAGGTTCGGAACAGTTCGGTCAGATCATCAAACAGCATGGATTTAACATCCTCAAGCGTCTTCGCTTCCTGCATCGATTTTAACCACTTATTCAAGTTCTCTTCGGATAATTTCTCCTGTAGCTCCTCTGACATCATGGCCACTTCGCGGCGAAGCATCTGCAGCATGGCCTCTAGAAGAGAGAGAATATCATCATCAGGCAGCATGTTGTGCTCAAAGGCAGTAAAAATCTCCTCAAGCAGGTCACGCCACTGGCCGCTCGACATTCGGAATCGCTTCACAAAATCGGCCATCATCTGCAAGTAGGTGTAGGTTTCCAGCAACTGTTGAGAGGTTTCACCAGCCCCGGCCAGAACCACATCTCCATTCATCAGGAGCTTGCGCTGCATTACGGCTTCTGCTGCTGTATATGAGTCACGGATCGCTTCTACGCCCCTGGCAATCGGCCCGATTCCGAAGCTAAGTGAGATACGGAGATTCTGTTCCACCCAAGACCTGAACTCTTCTGCAACTGCACAGATTCGGTCAGTCATATCTTCACTTGGTTCCAGAGACTGGAACAGGATCGCAATTCGGTCCGCACTCACCCACTCCATCCAGCATTGCATTGCCGTGTTACGAGTGAGCTCCTGCAAGACGTTCATCAGAGCAAATTTTAGCGTGTTCTGCTCACCTCGCGTGTATCGTTCCTGGAACCCCTTCTCATATCGATTGATTTCTCCCAGTACAACCGTGAAGTGTGATGACTGATCCGTATCCGTTAACGGTGATAGCTCCTTTAATCGTTCAGTGGCACGATCCAGATTCTCGCCATGCAATAGATCGTTGAATAGCTTGCTCCGCTGCAGCAGCGCATTTTCCCGGCTTTTCTCATCATAATCCATCATGTGATTAATCAGATTTTCCAGCACGCCGTCAATCAGCTTCATTTCGTCCACACTTGACCCTGATTGCTCCGATGCTCTGATTTGATGGGCCTCAATTCGATTCATGATAATCTGAATAGGCTTATAATTGCGGCGAGTAATATAAACAATATAAATGATGGCACAGACAACGGTCAGGGCAGCAATAAACACCCATACATAAGAAATGACCGATACCCAGCCAAAGAGATTGCCTGCCTTAATACCACTATGGAGCGTCCAACCAAGCCTCTCGAGATGAAGTGTATTTAATGGTTGTCCCCCATGAGCGCCTTCACTGTCTGAGTGGGCATTATATACAACCTGACCCTTCTGATCGGTAACAGTCATGAAGGAAAGTTGTCCATTCACCATGCTGTCGATGCTCTGCTCAATACTGCTCATCTTGATGTTAATAACCAATACACCATCGGTACCAAAGGGCAGAGGCATGTCCTTATTAACCGTGAGCACCCGGATTGGGGTACGCTGAACCGACTCCACATCATATACTCGAAGGGGCTGCCACCCGGGAGCAAGGGAACCCGACATGATTTGATCAATCCAGTTCTGATCTGCAAAGCCTTCTATTTCCCGGGCTCCGCTTGAAGTTAAAGCGCTATCATTTTTCTTGTCATATAAATAAATCGATTGAATCCATGAAGAGGAATTCGTCAGTTCACGCAAACTCTGCGCAATCGTATAGACCGTTTCCTTACTTGCCTGACCTGGATTATTGAAGTAGAGCTTATACGCCTGCTCACTCTGTACGGCCTCCGTCACCGACAGTTCAATATCACGAATAGTACGATCGAGGTTATCTACCAGATAACTGGCGGATATACGGTCCGCTTTTCTCGTTTCTTCTCTGGAGATATCGTTAATGAACACAAAAGCAATAAAAATGAGTATGGTCACGGTAAGAAAAAAAATAGGGAAATACGAAAAGAGTAACCGATAATACCAAGTACGGGACAATAGACCCCACTCCTCACTCCACTGAGCTAATGTACATCAGCTGTGGTTCTCCTATTTATCACATTTTCATTCGTTCTTGCTCTAGTTGTGGCGTTTTTTTCGGGTAACTCCAAATAAGCCGATAGATGCAATTTGATGTTATTATAGCACAAGCTTCAGAGCAGCCAAGCAGGGAATTATAGCATCAAGCCGTTCATATCATATTCAGATAAAAAAACAAAAAACCGTGCCGAGCAGCTAACTACTCAAACACGGAACAGCAAATCTCATGAACACTTTAGATTCCGGAATCTCTAAACAATGTCGCCATGGAGCCGCCATCCACAATAATGCGAACGGCTCGTGCCAGCATTGGCGCAACAGGCAGGACTTTGAAGCACTCCGGATGGTCATCAGGCAGCGCAATCGAATCTGTGACAACCACTTCGGCTATGGATGGATGATTAAGCTTGGTTAGCGCATTACCCGAGAATAGACCGTGTGTCGCACACACATACACATTTTCGGATCCGCGCTCCTTCAACCCTTCCACAACATTCAAAATCGTCGTCCCTGTATCAATCAGATCCTCAATGATAATCGGCGTGCGTCCTTCCACATCTCCAATCACATGTGTAATGATGGATTCATTGTGGCTCGGCCGCTTTTTGATCATAATGGCAAAAGGTGAGTCCAACCGATTGGCCAGCTTCTCCGCCATGGATGCCCGTCCTGCATCCGGGGATACGACCACCGGATTTTCAATGCCTTTGCTGAGCAGGTACTCGCTTATCAGATCAAGCGATGTCATATGATCGACAGGAATATTGAAGAAGCCCTGGATCGCTGCTGCATGCAAATCAATTGTCACTACCCGGTTTGCACCGGCTGTCGTCAGGACATCTGCCACCATTTTAGCCGAGATCGGCTCACGTGGTGCAGACTTGCGCTCCTGACGGGCATATCCGTAATAGGGAACGATAATGTTCACTGTGCGGGCAGAAGCCCGTTTGGCTGCATCAATCATCACGAGCAGTTCGACAAACAGCTCGTTAATCGGATGAGACAGTGACTGGATCAGAAACACATCACAGTTACGGATGGTTTCTTCGTAATGAACGTATATTTCTCCGCTCTTGAACCGGGACAGCTTAATTTTGCCCAACTGTACACCCAGCTTGTCACATACCTGTTCTGCCAGCTTGGGGTTCGATGAACCGGAAAAAATACGTAACGAATGTTGCATAATGCCCCTCCCGAGGGTTAGATTCCCTATATAATCCCTTATTGAACAAGGTTATTTCCTAACCTCATTATACCCCACTGCCTTATACATTTAAAGGAACGAAAGAGCGGCGGCGGCTTTCAAAAACAGCCACCTCCGTACAACCCAGCTCCTGCAGAAGTTGCTCGGCTTCAGGCAAATGTTCACCCAGTTTAAGTGGGGCGTGGGCATCAGAACCAAGGGTCAGCGGGATACCCAGCTTAATGGCTTCTGTTAACATCCGGCGACTAGGGAACATCTCAGCACAAGGCTTCGACAAGCCTGATGCATTAAGCTCCATAGCACAGCCACTCTTCGCAATAGCTTGCAGAGCAGCATTCTCCAGTGCAATACGCTCTTCCGTCTGCTCCGGTGAGGGATTGAAGCCAAAACGCTTAATAACGTCAGTGTGCCCCATAATATCGTACATGCCTGTAGCAGCAGCTTTACTTACAGCATCATAATACTGACGGTATACCTCTAAAATATCTTTGCCTTCCCAGTGATGGGTCTGACGGAAGTCGGTGATATCCCATTCCCCAAGGAAATGAACTGAACCGATGATGTAATCCCAAGGATAACGTTCAATGATTGACCGGATTTCGGACTCCCATCCTTCGATGTAATCCCCTTCAAGGCCAACACGCACCTCGATCTGACCGCGGTACCGCTCTTTCAGCGAGAAGCATTCTTCCACATAGCGAGGCAGCTCATCCATGGGCATGGCCATTTCGGGATAATAATTCGCTGGATCTACATGCAGCAAAGGCATGTGATCAGATAGTCCAATCTGGGACAGTCCAATCTCCACGCCTCGCTGTACATAAGCCTCAAGCTTGCCGACAGCATGACCGCAGCGCTCATGGTGAGTGTGATAATCAATACGCATTAGAGCACCCCCTAATCGCGGCGTGGCCGTTCATGACGGCGGCTCAGCTCAGCCATAATGTCGTCCAGCGGCAGTTTGCGCTCTTGCAATAGAACGAGCAGATGATACATCAGATCACTGACCTCAAGTCGAAGCTCATCATTATCTTTATTTTTGGCGGCGATGATCGTTTCGGACGCTTCTTCACCGATTTTTTTCAATATTTTATCAACGCCCTTATCGAATAGATACGTGGTATATGCACCTTCCGGACGTTCCACTTCACGTTCAGCAATGACGGATTCAAGTTCAGCAAGTACGTCAAAGCGGCCTTCTGCTCTTGATCCCGAAGAGTCTGCGTTTGTCTTATTTCCGGATTGTTCTGTAGATTTCCGAGGCAGCCCCACGATTTCATTATGGAAACAGGTCACTTCACCGGTATGGCAAGCAGGACCGTTTGGTTTAACCTCTACCAGCAGCGTATCCCCATCACAATCGTACTTCAGTGAGGTAATCGTCTGTACGTTCCCGGACGTAGCACCTTTGTGCCACAGCTCTTGGCGTGAACGCGACCAGAACCAGGTTTCTCCCGATTCCAGCGACAACTTCAATGATTCCCGGTTCATATATGCCATCATTAACACTTGGCGTGTCTCGGCATCCTGCACGATCGCAGGTACCAGACCATCACTCCAGCGGATATGCTCTACAACCTGCTCCAGGGATAAGCGCTCCCTGATTTCATTACTTACATTACTCACGGATCTCCACCCCTTGTTCTCTCAAATGTTGTTTTAACGCCGGTACAGCGATCTCTTTATAATGAAATATCGTTGCAGCAAGTCCTGCATCTGCTTTGCCAGCAGTAAACACGTCATAGAAATGAGATTCCTTACCCGCACCGCCTGAAGCAATGACAGGAACTCGTACGGATTCGGATACAGCAGCAGTCAGCTTCAGGTCGAATCCATCTTTGGTTCCATCCGCATCCATGCTGGTTAGCAGAATTTCGCCGGCTCCCAGTTCCTCAGCCTGTTTCACCCATTCCAGCGCCTTGATTCCTGAAGGTTTCCGTCCTCCATGAGTGTAGACCTCCCACTCTCCCCAAGCTTCATTGTACTTGGCGTCTACGGCCACTACAATACACTGGGAACCGAAGCGGCGAGCACCGTCGGCAATCAGCTGGGGATTCAGCACAGCAGCCGTGTTGACTGCGATTTTGTCTGCACCCGCACGCAGTATTCGCTTCATGTCTTCAACTTTGGAGATGCCACCACCAACAGTAAAGGGGATGGCGATTTCTCCAGCGGTCTGCCGTACCACTTCTTCCATCGTTTCGCGACCTTCTACAGAAGCTGAAATATCGAGAAATACCAGTTCGTCTGCACCTTCACGGTCATACAATGCCGCCAGCTCGACCGGATCACCCGCATCGCGGAGATTCACGAAGTTAACGCCTTTGACAACCCGGCCATCCTTAACGTCCAGACAGGGGATAATTCTTTTTGCCAGCATACTCCTCTTCCTCTCTACCCAGTTCCTTTACTTGTTGACTGCGCGCACTGCTTCGGACAGATCGATACTGCCGGTATACAGCGCCTTACCAACAATTGCTCCTCCGATTCCATCATCCGCATGACGGCTCAGGCGAAGCAGATCATCCATCACACTGACACCTCCGGAAGCGATAACATTACGTCCGCTCGCTTTGGCGAGAGATACAATGGCTTCTACATTTGGCCCCTGCATCATTCCATCACGAGAAATGTCGGTGAAGATAAACGTCTCGGCACCGAATGCCGCGAGTTCTTTCGCCAGTACTTCAGCTTGCACCTCAGATGTTTCCAGCCAGCCACGAGTAGCCACATAACCGTTTCGGGCATCGATACCTATTGCCACTTTATCTCCATAACGTCCCAACACTTCTTCGGTAAATGCCCGATCTTCAATTGCTGCTGTTCCGATAATGAGCCGGCTTACACCAAGACCCAGCAAGCGTTCTACATCAGCTACGGTGCGGAGTCCCCCGCCTACCTGAACAGGCACGTTCACTGCGGATGCAATGCGACCAATGAGTTCGTCATTTACGGGGTGACCCGCCTTTGCACCATCCAGATCGACTAGATGAACGTATGTACCACCTTGCTTCTCCCAGGAAAGGGCAACCTGTACAGGGTCATCATTATATACCGTCTCCTGATTGTAATCCCCCTGCACCAGTCTTACACATTTGCCGTCCCGGATATCAATTGCCGGATATATGATAAAAGATGACATACAAGGCCTCCTGATTTGTTCTTTATTGGTTTATCCATCTATATGAGTATGACTGCTTATTAAAAGTAGGATAGGGGCTGCCTATCCTGCATAGCTTCAACCTAACGGTTCTCCTGCCGGGAAATCCGATTTACCCCTGATTAGACTTGCCTGTCAACGCCAGGAAGTTTCCGAGCAGCTTCATGCCCAGTTCACCGCTCTTCTCCGGGTGGAACTGCATGCCGAAGTTGCTTCCTCTTCCCACAATGGCTGTCACCGGGTGTCCGTAATCCGTTACTGCCAGCAGATCACTTTCCACTTCGGTACGTGCGTGATAGGAATGAACGAAATAAACATGTCCGGCTTCAAGCCCATCAAAGAGAGGATTTTCCGGATGAAGGAACTCCAGACGATTCCAGCCCATATGAGGTACCTTCAGTTCTCCTGCTGCAAAACGCACCACTTTCCCTGGCAGGATATCCAATCCGGTGTGCTCCCCATGTTCCTCACTGGAGCTGAATAGCAGCTGCATGCCCAGACAGATCCCAAGCAGCGGTTTTGTTCCAGCTGCCGCTTCTTTCACAACAGCGTCCAATCCACTCTCCCGCAGGTGCTCCATGGCATCACCAAATGCACCTACGCCGGGCAGGATGACCCCGTCTGCCTGTAAAATCGTTTCCCTGTCACCTGTCACCAGCGCTTCATAGCCAAGACGTTCGACCGCTTTGCCGACGCTGTGCAGGTTCCCCATACCGTAATCGACAATTGCAATCGCCATCGTCTACAGCACTCCCTTCGTGGAAGGCACGCCCGTTACACGTGGATCGATCATCGTAGCTTCATCCAGTGCGCGTCCCAATGCCTTAAATATTGCCTCAATCATGTGATGTGTGTTCTGGCCGTAGTGAACAATGACGTGCAGCGTAATCCGCGCCTCCAGCGCCAGTTTCCACAGAAATTCATGCACCAGTTCTGTCGAGAAGCTGCCCACTTGCTGGGATGGATACTCCGCACGATACTCGAAGTGAGGTCTGTTGCTGACATCAATGACAACCTGAGCAAGCGCCTCATCCATCGGTACAAATACACTCGCATAACGCTTGATGCCCCGTTTGTCTCCGAGTGCCTCGCGAAGGGTCTGCCCCAGACAGATTCCGATATCCTCAACCGTGTGATGGTCATCAATATCAATGTCGCCACGCGCCTGCACATTCAGATCGAATTGTCCGTGCTTCGTGAACAGATCGAGCATATGGTTCAGGAAAGGAACGTCTGTCTCAATCGTTGATTGCCCTGTACCATCTACGGCAAATGCCAATTGAATATTGGTTTCATTCGTCTTGCGGTCAACCTCTGCCTGGCGCACAGCACCTGTAGTTTCAAGCTCTACTCCGTTATTTTGCTTATCCATTGTCCGATTCCGCCTTCCCTTCCTGTTCTAACCGTACAGCGATTGCACGGGCATGCCCTTCAAGCCCTTCATGGCGGGCCAGTTCTATGATAGCCGCTCCGTTTTGAAGCAGCGCTTCCTTGCTATAGTAGATCAAACTTGATTTCTTAATAAAGTCATCCACATCTACCGGAGAACTGAATCGTGCAGTTCCATTGGTCGGAATGATATGATTCGGTCCCGCAAAATAATCTCCTACCGGCTCCGAGCTGTACGGGCCGAGGAAGATCGCGCCGGCATTTTCGATCCGGCCGGCATAAGCCATCGGCTCCTGCACCAGAATTTCCAGATGCTCTGGTGCAAGCCGGTTCACCACATCGATGCCTTCATTCATGGAATCGACCACAATAATCGCGCCATACTGCTCCACCGAAGCAGCGGCGATCGCCTTCCGCGGCAGCGCCTCAAGCTGGCGCTGCACTTCGGCCTGCACGGCTTCCGCCAGCACGGCCGAGGTCGTGACGAGAATGGCCGATGCCATCTCGTCATGTTCCGCCTGCGACAATAAATCCGCGGCGACATACACCGGGTTCGCCGTTTCATCGGCGAGCACCACAATCTCACTCGGCCCGGCAATGCTGTCGATATCGACCGCGCCGTAAACCTCTCGCTTCGCGAGCGCCACGTAGATATTTCCCGGTCCACAGATCTTGTCGACCGGTGCAATGCTCTCCGTGCCGTAAGCCAGGGCGGCGATGGCCTGCGCGCCGCCAACCCGGTACATCTCGTTCACGCCTGCTTCCGCGGCAGCTACGAGAATGTACGGGTCAATACCCTCTCCGCCGTTGGTTGCCGGCGGCGTCACCATAACAATCTCCGGCACACCTGCAACCTGTGCCGGAATGACATTCATCAGCACCGACGAAGGATACGCTGCTTTGCCGCCAGGCACATACACCCCGACCCGCTTCAGCGGCCGGATGACCTGGCCCAGCAGACTGCCGTCCGGCTGCCAATCCATCCACGAGTTACGTTTCTGTTTCACGTGAAACGCTCTAATATTGGCGGCGGCTTGCCGAATCGCCGTCACGAAGGAAGGCTCTACAGCAGCGTAGGCCGCCTGAAGCTCTTCCTGTGGAACGCGCAGGGCCGCAGCAGTCAGTTTCGTGCGGTCCAGCTCCTCCGTATAGCGCAGCAGGGCCGCATCCCCTTCCCGGCGGATGTCATTGACAATGCGCCGGACCGTTTCATTTTGCTCAGGTGTACCATAATCCACTTCACGCTTCAGATCAAATTCCCGTGCAGGTACAATTTTCATGCCTTCTACCTCCCTGGCCCTATATTTCCTGTCAGCCATAAGTGTTCATCCATTCCTCTAACCCTTCTTGCCCGATCTTTTATCCTTGAAGGCTTCCTGCCGAAAATTCATTAGGCGCTGGAATGACCTGCTGCAATGCATCACATAATGCCTGAATCCGTCCATTTTTCATCCGATAACTCACCCGGTTGGCGATAAGGCGGCTCGTGATATCCAGAATACCTGTCATCTCAACCAATCCGTTCTCACGCAGTGTCTGTCCTGTCTCCACCAGATCCACAATCCGGTCAGCCAGCCCGATCAGAGGTGCAAGTTCGATGGAGCCGTTCAACTTGATAACTTCCACCTGCTGCCCCTGTTCGCGAAAATATTGAGAGGCAATTCTTGGGTATTTCGTTGCCACACGCTGCTGGATACCCGGTGTCCAATCCGGCAGACCGATGACCGACATGCGGCACTGTGCAATCCCCAGATTCAGCAGTTCGTAGACATCCCGATTTTCCTCAAGCAGTACGTCCTTACCGACAATTCCGATATCCGCTACACCGTATTCCACATACGTTGGCACATCTACAGGCTTCGCCATGATGAACTCCATTCCTGCTTCGGGTACTTCAATGACCAATTTTCGTGTGTCATCTACATCAACAGGAATATCGAGGCCCGCTTCACGGAAGAGCTTCGAAGCTTTTTTATAGATCCGGCCCTTGGGCATGGCTACCTTCAAAATATCCGACATCTCAGCGTCCTCCTTGTTCAGCTTGATAGGTGATAACCTGATCGTAGACGTCCCTTGCCGAACGCACTGAGCTACCACCGGATGATGCAACCACTTCCGCTGCTGGTTCTGTTACTTCATGATCCGATAAAAGGCTAGTCACCACGTTTTGTCCGTCGCTCCGTAAACGGGCCGCTTCCGCTAGTGCTTCAGCTCGGCGTGCCTTGTCATACTGGATAAGCACTGGCTTGTTCTCTTCCATCGTAATGCCGTGCACTCCATCGATGATCCGGTTCGTTTTCAGCGCAAATCCCGTCGCCGGAAGCGAGCGACCAAACTGCTGCAGCAGATTGTCATATCGTCCCCCGCTGCACACCGGTGATCCGAGTTCTGCCGCATACCCTTCGAAGGTCATGCCTGTATAATAGGAGAAGTCTCCGATCATTGTCAGGTCAATCAGTACATGTTCCGATACACCGTAGGCTTCCAGCACTTCAAAGACAGCACACAGATGAGCGATCGATTGCGCTGCTTCAGCACTGGAGCTAAGTTCTGCTGCATGTGCACATACTTCTTTGCCTCCACGCAACCGCAGAATGGCTTCCAATTGTTCTTTCGGTTTGGGTTCCAGATTGAGCTCCTCGATCGACTGGCGATATCCAACATAGTCGCGTCCGAGCAATCCTTCTTTGAGTGCGGCCTGTTGTGCCGTCTGCCCTGGAATGACTTCCTCCAGTAGGCCGTTTAGAAAACCCATATGTCCCATCGCTATTTTAAAAGAAGACACCCCTGCTGCCTGCAGCGAGGCAATCGCAAGTGCAACCACTTCAGCATCTGCCTCTGGTGAATCATCGCCAACCAGTTCTACACCTGTCTGGAAGAATTCCGCCTCACGTCCGGCTTCTTCTTCAATGGAACGAAACACATTCGCATGATAGGACAGACGCAGCGGGAGCGGTTCATCTTTTAATAGAGAAGATACTACTCGCGCAATGGGTGCCGTCAGATCTGATCTCAGTACAAGTGTAGTTCCCCGATTATTCAGCAGTTTGAACAGTTTTCGATCCGAGGTCGAACTCGCCACTCCCACCGTATCGTAATATTCAATCGTTGGCGTTATAATCTGGCGGTAACCCCAGCGTTCCATACATTCCAGTACGTTCCGTTCAATGGTTCTCAGCTTGTTAACCACAAGCGGTGTATAGTCACGAAAACCTGTCGGTTTTTCGAAGCCTTTTGGTTTGGACATTGGTATCATTCACCCCGAGTCAGTAGTTTGGTTTATGGGCTTTAGCTTTATCTTAAGTAGGATTTATGTATCGTAAATCCCGATTCCATCTTCTATTACCCTTAAATAAGGGACTGTGTTCAGATGCTGCCGGGCAGCCTTCTTGATGCACTCTTGATCTGTTCTTGATTGATGATACGTTTTTACTACTCCATAATGCTTTCATATGGTAAAGTGCTAACAAACTAAAGGATATGGGATATGATAACATGAATGACTCCTCATCGTCAACAATACAGTCCTCTAGCTTACCGGCTCTGCCTTATCATTTATTTCTGTTCAAACAAGTCCTCTCAGCAACATCTGTATACGAAAAAAGCTGCCATCAGCAGCTTATCTCATCAGAAGCACAATTGCCGTGTGCCTCTGTATATCATGTAATTTTGGATGACTCCTCATAACTTAGATGGAGTTTCCTCTGCTATACCTTTTGATACCCTATCCTAATGGATGCGCTCATCCATTTTCACGTGAAGCTCCACTTCACTGGAATCCACCTTGCGCGATAGTTCACGAAGAGGATTGCCCCCGACAAAAGCTCCTGGGGCTACATCCTTATGAACGACCGCTCCTGCAGCGACCACTGCTCCATCCCCGATGGTTACCCCCGGGAGAATTGTCGTGTTGGCACCGATTAGCACATTTTCACCGATAATGACTTCTCCCAATCTGTACTCTTTAATGAGATACTCATGCGCGAGAATCGTGGTGTTATAACCGATGACTGAATTTTCGCCGACGGTGATCTTCTCGGGGAAGAACACATCCACCATAACCATCAGTCCAAACGCTGTATGTTTACCCACCTTCATACCGAGCATATGGCGATAGATCCAGTTCTTCACCGGAAGAATCGGGCAGTACCGTGACAACTGAATCCATATAAAGTTGCGAACACCCTTCCACGGACTTACCGTCTTGTAGATATGCCAGAGTGCATTGTGGCCCTCTACCGGATAGCGGGTAACTTTTCTCATGAACGTCCCGTTTCAATACGGGTCAGCGTAAGCAAGTCCTTCATGTCATGCAGTATATAATCCGGGCCATATTCACTCAGCACTGCCTCTCCCTTAAGAGACCATGCAACGCCTGCCGCAAGTGCACCTGCATTTTGAGCGGATTGGATATCGACGGGGCTATCCCCAACCATCAGCGTTTTGGCCGGATCTGCACCCAGCTCCTCCATCGCTTTAAGTACAGGTTCAGCATGAGGTTTCGGATGAGTTACATCGGTTACCGTTACAATGGATTTCATATATTTCATTAGGTCGAAACGTTCCAGCACTTTAAGCGTAGATGGGCGAATCTTGGTCGTCACTACTCCCATTACAATACCCGCTTGGTGCAGAGCCTCAACAACCTCATTCACATGCGGAAAAGGTTTTACCATCGCTTCATGATGGATATCGTTATATGCACGGTATCCTTTGACATACTCGGCCACCTCCTCCTGTCCGGAGAAGGTACGCATCTGCTGCTCCAGTGTGCCTCCCATGTGCGGGATAATCTGTTCACGTGTCCACGGAGCAGAATGCTCCCATCCTTCCATGACATGCAGGAATGAGCTGATAATCAGCTCATTTGTATCAATAATCGTTCCGTCGAGATCAAATAGTACCGTTTCAATCATGCTGCATTACTCCTTTTTATCCTCAGCTTGCTTCGTCTCCTCTTTAGCGGGGCTTGGGCTTGCCTTACTCTCTTTGCTGGCAACCGGGCCTGCTTGCGGCATATCATCCGTTGGTTCAGATGAGACCTTGGAAGATACAATTGGATCACTATAACGTGCATCGGCTCTTCCTGTTACTCTTCTCAATACGATAAATATGATAGCTGCAATAATGATGCCAATGGCGAGCAATTGCGAAATTCTTACGTTCCCGTAGGCTGGATCCAGATAACCCTGTTCGAAGCCCAGTGCAGTCATTGGAGACCATAGACCGTTGACGAGCGAAGCAAGCCATTGTGGCGCCTGGAAGCCCAGACTGTCTGTACGCAGAGCTTCAATGAAGAAACGACCGATGGAGTACCAGATAAAGTAGGACATGAACAACTCACCAGCACGCAGAAACTTCTGCCGACGAAGAACTAACAACAGAACCAAGCCAACAAGGCTCCATAACGACTCATACAAAAATGCAGGGTGGTGGAATATGCCTTCCACATTCATCTGATTGACGATAAAGTCTGGCAAATGCAGCTTGTCCCGTAAAAAGGACTCTTCCACAGGTCCACCGTAGGCTTCCTGGTTTACAAAGTTCCCCCAGCGTCCAATCATCTGACCAACAATGAGTCCAGGTGCACAAATGTCAGCCATGCGCCAAAAATTGTACCCTTTACGCCGGAAGAAAATGACAGCACAAATGATTGCGCCAATCAGCGCACCATATATGGCGATACCACCATTCCATATCTTGAAGACATCCCAGAAATTATCCTTATAATCATCCCATCGAAAAGCTACGTAGTATATACGTGCTCCGATAATGGCAGAAGGTACACCCAGCAGGACCATATCCATAAATACTTCCTGCGGTATGTTGTACCGCTTGCCCTCCCGGATAACCAGCAGCAGACCTACGAGTGCTGCTGTACCGAGAATAAGCCCATACCAGTGAACCTTTAACGCTCCAATGGAGAACGCAATGGGGTTCAACAGTAATAATGTATCCATTCATTCACACTCCTATAAATTCACTCATCTGTATGCATGACCAAATGGGACCTGCTCCAAATTCCGTAAGAAGTAGAGCAGGCCAGTCTTGGTCTTTATTTTAAATACGTATAGCTCATGTTCCTACATTTCTAATAAATATTTCTACTATCCTAGTCCATGTCTTCCATGTCTTCCGAGATCGTTGCTGTCAGCTTGTTCGTAAATTGCAGCGCAGCGTTAAGTCCCATTTGCTTGAGACGATAGTTCATCGCAGCTACTTCAATAATGACAGCCAAGTTTCGTCCCGGACGAACAGGAATGGTTACCAGCGGTACATCCGTATCGATGATTCGTGTTGTTTCCTCATCCAGACCGAGGCGATCATATTGTTTGTCCTGCTGCCAAGCCTCAAGACGCACTACCAGGGTAATTCGTTTATTGTTACGAACAGCTCCTGCACCAAACAATGTCATTACGTTGATGATCCCGACTCCACGAATCTCAAGCAGGTGACGGATAAGCTCTGGTGCGGTTCCGTGCAGCTGGAAGTCTGATGTTTGACGGATTTCAACGGCATCATCGGCAATCAGGCGGTGTCCACGCTTCACCAATTCAAGTGCCGTTTCACTCTTACCAATACCACTGCTGCCAGTAATCAGCATACCAACTCCGTTCACATCACACAGTACGCCATGAATTGTTGCTGTTGGCGCAAGCTTACGCTCCAGGAATCCGGTAATACGGCTGGACAGAATCGTTGTTGCCATGTTGCTGCGAAGCACGGCCAGATTCTGCTCCTCACTGATCTCGATAAGTTCCTGTGGTACTTCCAGTCCGCGAGTCACCAAGATACACGGTGTTTCCTCCGTGCATAAGCGCTGCATCCGGTCACGACGTTCTGCTTCAGGTAACATTGCAAAAAAGGCCAGCTCTGTTCTCCCAAGCAGCTGTACCCGTTCTTGTGGATGGTATTCAAAATAACCGGCCATTTCGAGGCCAGGACGGTTCAAGTCATCTACAGTAATTACTCTCTTCAAACCTTGAGATCCGGAAACGACCTCAAGCTGGAACTGCTGTACCAATTCAGATACTTTCACTTTTTTCGCCATTTGTCTCTTCCTTTCAGCATTCGCTGCCTCTCTATGTACATCAGCATTTTTGCGTCAATTCCATTCCATTATTAGCGCATTCATTTCGTTTGTTTCAGGTTACAGACTTCTACAAAACAAAACCAGCCTTCAAATAATCTTAAATGAATTCAGTGTTGAATGCAATCGCGGGCCGCGGCCACCCATGAATCAAAAAAGCCCCTTCCAGCAACTACGGAAGGGGCTCTGAATACAATGTATGATTGCGTTAACTGATGTTCCATCGGATCCGAGGAATCCCAGTATGATTAGTCTTGAAGGAGAACGTTCACTTCAGTCTCTTTGTCAAAGATATGAACCTTGTTCATGTCAATTGCCATTTTAACTGTGGAACCATCACGAGTATTGGAACGTCCATCTACACGTGCGATTGTCGTATCGTTACCCACACCGCTCAAGTAGAGGAGCATTTCGTGACCCAGGTTCTCTGTAACGTCTACATGTGTAGAGAAGACAGAGTTCGGGGATGCTTCCAAGAATACTGGCTCTTCGTGGATGTCTTCTGGACGAACACCCAGAATAACTTCCTTGCCAATGTATCCTCTTGATTTCAGCACTTGTGCTTTACCTTGCGGGATTTCAACGTCCACGCCTGGAGCTACGAAGTGCAGGTTAGCACCTTGCTCAGCCAGTTTACCCGAGATAAAGTTCATTGTCGGGGAACCGATGAAACCTGCTACGAACAGGTTAGCCGGGTGGTTGTACAGCTCTTCAGGAGAAGCTGCTTGTTGAATGATACCATCTTTCATAACGACGATCCGATCACCCATTGTCATGGCTTCGATCTGGTCATGCGTTACGTAGATAACTGTTGTTTCCAAACGTTTAGCAAGCTTTGTGATTTCCGCACGCATCTGACCACGAAGTTTCGCATCCAAGTTGGAAAGAGGCTCATCCATCAAGAAGACTTGTGGATCACGGACAATCGCACGTCCCAGAGCGACACGCTGACGTTGACCACCGGACAATGCCTTAGGTTTACGCTCAAGCAAATGCTCGATATCCAGGATTTTAGCTGCTTCACGAACACGTTTGTCGATCTCGTCTTTTTTCACTTTACGCAGTTTCAAACCAAACGCCATGTTTTGATATACGCTCATATGCGGATACAAGGCATAGGATTGGAATACCATCGCGATATCGCGGTCTTTAGGAGCAACATCATTAACGACACGGTCACCGATATAGAGTTTACCTTCAGAAATTTCCTCAAGGCCTGCGATCATACGCAGTGTTGTTGATTTACCACAACCGGACGGTCCAACCAGTACCAAGAATTCTTTATCTTTGATGTCCAGGTTAATATCAACTACTGTTGCTTTATCAGAACCCGGGTATTTTTTGAAAATATGCTCTAAACGTACACCAGCCATGATTGTTGCCTCCTCAGAGATCATTTTGTAATCGAATACATTTTGTAGTTTTATATTAACCCATCCATGTGATGTTTGACTATTCGCAAACTGCACAAAAATATCAGAGCTTTTTCGTCACTTTGTACATAAGGAGCAAAAGCCGCACCAGAACAGCACTTTCAAAGCTTCTTACATCGTAACCAATCTCCTGTTTGATCTTGTCCAGACGGTATATAAGCGTATTGCGATGGATGAAAAGGCGCTTTGCTGTCTCACTGACATTACAGTCCAGACTAAAATAGGTCTCCAGTGTTGCAAGTGTCTCACTATCCTCAAAGATCACCGTATCCTTACCCGTCTCCTTGATAAAACGAAGACGCTGCTGTTCAGGAATACTCGCCACCAATCGCTCAAGATGCAGTTCCCATGGTAAGTGAATATGCTGAGCCACGTGAAATGCTCTTCCCAAATGAATACTCTCTTCAAGCAGACCTGTAATTGTCGATAACTCATGCACCGGAATACACGGCATAGACGCAGATAGATGAAACACACCTGCCCATTCACTTGCCACCAACTCATATAACCCCAAACAAAAAGCATTTAGTAAATCCTTTTTTGCTTCGAGAGTATCCTCTTCCGCCTCACCTGTTACAATCTGCTCATCGCTCAGAAAAAGCCAGTCCTGCTCTCCCAGAGGAATCAGCATAATGTCCTCACCAAAATAACTCCCCAGCAACTTGTTCAATTCCTTTGAACGAATACGATGGGCGTCTGGTGTCTCACATTGCAGCAGAAACGGGATCTTTTCAGAATACATCTCATCCCGAAATGAAAATTGCTCCGGAATGGATTCCTGCTCCGCGGGATGCTCTATCTTCTGCCGTAGCCACTTCCCCAATTCAGCAAATTCCTGTTCTCGATTATTCTCATATATCACTGGCAGTTCTTCAGTTAATCTGTCTGCACTGTTAGTAATCAGCAATTCAATTAAGCGCCTTGTTTCCATTGTTATGGAACCAGCAGAGCAACCCCAACATACTAAAGTACCTTCATTCTCTTTTAACTTAACTTTAAAGTAGATACGTTCCTCTGTATTTAAACTTTTCACACTCGCTATCGCGCCAGAAGCTAACTCCTGATCAGGTTGTCCTTCCTCGGGAGCTTCCATCTCAAGTAGACCGCTTTGATTCTGTTCCCAATCGATTAATTGCATTGCAGATTGATTCCATTCTTCTACGGTAATCTCGTATTCGTCCAAGCTAGTACCGATAATGGATTCAATTTGTTGTTTAAGACCAAGTATGAGCTTCATATAATGAACGCCACCACTTTGCTTTTTTCTATTATTTTATCATATCTTACAATACATCGCCTTCGATGCATTGGATCTGCAATCAGCTGCTTAATTTTCAAATATACAAAAAGAGCGATTAATCAAATTAATGATTAATCGCTCTTTCTAACAAGA